>OCMG01000003.1:0-600000 GCA_900215285.1 Ensifer adhaerens | reverse complement strand
CCATCGGCATGCCGGGATGCCCGGAATTGGCCTCTTGCACCGCATCCATGGAGAGGAAGCGCAGGGCATTCGCCATGTCTCGTTCCGTGGCGGTCATCTCGTCGGCCGCGGGCGTGATTTGAATGTTCATCGGGTCTCTCCTCATGATGCCCGGCGCTTCTCGTCGAGAAGCTTGTGGATGAGCGGCGTGAAAATGAGCTGCATGGCTAGGTCCAGCTTTTCGCCGGACACGACGATGGAATTGGCGCGCGACATGAAGCTGCCGGGCAGCATGGACAGGAGGTAGGGGAAATCGATCCCACGCGGATTGGCGAAGCGGATGACCAGCATCGATTCCGCCGGTGTCGGGATCCAGCGCGCGATGAACGGATTGGACGTATCGACCGTCGGCACACGCTGGAAATTGATGTTGGTCTGGGAAAATTGCGGGCAGATATAGTGCATGTAATCCGGCATGCGGCGCAGGATCGTGTCACTGACATCCTCCGCCGAATAGCCGCGCGTCGCCTTGTCGCGATGGATCTTCTGGATCCATTCGAGGTTGATCACCGGCACGACGCCGATCTTCAGGTCGACATGGCGCGGCAGGTTGACCTTGTCGGTCACGGCGCAGCCATGCAGACCCTCGTAAAAGAGCAGGTCGCTCGCCGGCAGGTCTTCCCAGTCGGTGAACGTGCCAGCCGGGACGCCGTAGCGTGCCGCTTCCCGATCATCGTGGACATAGTGACGCGTCTTGCCCTTGCCGCGACGTCCGTATTCCTCGAAGACCGATTCCAGAATTTCCAGCTCGTTGGCGTCCGGACCGAAATGCGAATAGTGGCTGTTGCCGCGCGCGTCCTCCTCGGCGATCTTCGCCTTCATGGCGGCGCGGTCATATTTGTGGAATGCGTCGCCCTCGATGAAGGCGGCGGAAATCTTCTCGCGGCTGAAAATCTTGTCAAACGTGTCGCGCACGGTCGTGGTGCCGGCACCGGACGAGCCCGTAATGACGATGATCGGAAACTTCTTGGACATGGGTCTTCTCCCGCTCAGGCGCTAAAGAGGCCGCGCTGCCCGAAAAGCGGGTGGCGCAGGCCGATTTCGGACGGGGCGGCGAGATAGCGCGCGGCCTTGGCGACTTCATAGGAGGAGCCAAAGACCAGCGGCACATGTTCGTGTATGTCGTCGGGAACTAGATTGAGGATCCGATGGCCGCCGTCGGTGGCAGAGCCGCCCGCCTGTTCCATCAGCATGGCGACGGGGTTGGCCTCGTAAACGAGTCGCAACCGCCCGCGCCCGTATCCCCTGCGGGCATCGGCGGGATAGAGATAGATCCCGCCCTTGACCAGGATGCGATAGACATCGGCGACCATGGAGGCGATCCAACGCATGTTGAAATCCGCGCCCCGCGCGCCTTCGGCCCCCTTGATGCAATCATCGACATAGGCCCGGACCGTCTCGTCCCAATGCCGGTAGTTGGACATGTTGATCGCGAAATTCGTCGTCCTTTCCGGAACGAGAATCTCCGGTCGGGTCTCCACGAAGGTGCCGAGATGCCGCGAGAAGGTGAAGATCGTCGTGCCGTGACCCAGGGTCAGGATCAGTGCCAGCTGCGGCCCGTAGACGAAGATGCCGGCCGCCAATTGACGATTGCCCTCCTGCAGGAAGGAGGCATTCATATCCTCCAGCGCGGGGAGGATCGAGAAGATCGTCCCGATCGACATGTTGATATCGACATTGGACGAGCCGTCGAGCGGATCGACCGCCAGCGCAAGCCGACCGCCGGAATTCAGCGCCATGACCTCGGGCTGTTCCTCGGAGGCATAGAAGGCGACGTCGGCTTTGCGGGCAGCTTCGGCAAACAGGCGGTCGGCGTGAATGTCGAGTGCGTGCTGGGCGTCGCCGCTGGCGTTGTGGCTGGCGCCATTGAGGCTTTCGACACCGACAAGTCCTTCCTCAATGGTCTTGTTCAAAGCCAGGGCCGCAGCCGCCAGATGGCGAACCAGTTGCGCGGCGGCCTGCGGCATGACGCCGCCAAGACTGGCATGAGAGCCCAGATAGGCGTCAAGGGTCGCTCCGCTCATGTTTTCCCTCCCAGGTTCGAAACTGAAGGGAGCATCGGCAAAATCGGAAAGTAATGGAATTTTATTTATTTTACATTTCCGATAAGTTTTATTAACTTCGGCGAATGCGAAACGTGACGCTCCGGCAGCTACGGGCTGTCAAGGCAATCAGTGAAACGGGGAAAATCATCAGGGCCGCCAATATGTTGGGCCTGACAGGCCCGGCTGTGACCCTGCAATTGCAACAGCTTGAGGAAGAGCTCGGCGTGACTCTTTTCGAGCGCCTGACGGACGGCCTGCGTCCAACCGCCGCAGGTCGCGCCGTGATCGAGGCCGCCGAAACGATCGATGAGCGCCTGCGCATCCTGGACGATGAGATCGAGGCCATTGCCGGAGGCCGGCGCGGCACGCTTCGGCTCGGCGTCGTATCCACCGCCAAGTATTTCGCCCCGCGCCTCATGGCCTCCTTCTCGAAGAAATTCCCCGAAATAAGCCTCGATTTGACCATCGGAAACCGCGAGGAAATTGTCGCCGCCTTGACCGGGCATCGGCTCGATATTGCCCTGATGGGCCGGCCACCGCGTCATATCCCGGTGGAGTCGCAGGTTTTCGGAGATCATCCGCTCGTCATCATCGGACCGGCCGACCATCCGCTGGCGGGTCGGAGGGAGATCAGCAAGGAGGAAATCAGTCGGGAACGATTTCTGATCCGGGAGTCGGGTTCGGGAACCCGGCTTTCGCTCGAAATCTTCTTCTCCGATATTCCCGGCAAGCTCGAACAGCTCGGTCGGGAAATGGCCTCGAACGAGACGATCAAGCAGGCCGTCATGGCGGGGATGGGCGTTGCCTTCATTTCCGCCCACACGATCGAGACGGAGGTCGAACTCGGCCGCCTCGTCATTCTCGACGTCGTCGGCATGCCGATCCGACGCGAATGGTTTTCCGTCTGGCGCTCCGACCGCAGCTTCACGCCCGCGATGCAGACCTTCTCACAATTCCTGAAAACCGAAGGCGCGAAATTCCTGCCTCTGGTACGCAAGCCTTATAGCTACCAGGCATTCAAAGCCTGATATCGCGATCATGCCAGAGGGTTGTTCCCCGGCATCTCAAGAGCCTGACGAATTGCAGAGGGGCCACCCCACGTCTTCAGTCTTCAATTCCCATGTCGGTCCCCATCGCAGGTGCAGCCGGAATGGGGAAGCCTTCGGATTTCGGCGCGCCAGACATCCGGCCCCTCCTCCAGCGCCAGCCACTCGAACATCCCGGAAAAGTGCAGCGCGATGTGCCGGCGCAACGGGACCGGGTCGTGATCGCTGACCAGCAGCATCCCCATCTTCGGCGTCAGCGCCTCCAGCATCGCAAAAATTTTCGGGTGGCGCTCCTGCGGCGGCAACAACCGCACGTCGATGGTGGGCAGATCGGTCAGCATTTCGCTCATCAGATTCGATTCTCTCTGCGGCCTTTGAAATCATTGGCTTTTGTTTGCGACTGGCCGTATCGCCGCGACCCGAAGGCTAGGCCTCCGGCGAAACGTCATTTTGCGCTAACGCAAAGAAAAAGCCGTTATCGCCAGATCTGGCTATCCGATGGCACGATCGGCCCCTTCTAGGTTTTGATTGCGATATCGCAAACTCGTCTCAGGCTCTCCCGCTAGTTTCCGCTCGAAATGTTGATATCAAGCGGGAAGACAGACATGCCCCTCGGGTTCAAGGACTGGTGCACAGATTTCATCGCGGCAAGCCTAGTGGCGCTCGCGGCGATCCTGTTTGCTGCCGTCCTCACCGACACCGCCGACGCAGCACCGCTCGTCAGCGAATTCATCGACAAGGCCAAGCCCTCGGACCTCGTGCCGGGTGCAGACGCCTATGGTCCCTTGAGCGACAAGGCCCCGGTCGTCGCCGCCATGAAGAATGGCAAGCGCATCGGCTGGGTCTTCCTCACCTCGGATTTCGTGCCCACCGCCGGCTATTCGGGCAAGCCGATTCATATCCTTGCCGGCATTTCGGATGATGCGGTCATCACCGGCGTTCGCCTCATGCAGCATCACGAACCGATCGTGCTCGTCGGGATTCCCGAAGCGCGCATCAAGGCCGTGACGGAGAAATATGCCGGTCTCGACCTCAAGAAGGAGGCCGTGTCGCAGGGCTCGGCGCATGATCCCGACATTGTCTCGGGCGCGACCGTCACCATCATGATCATCGATGATTCCATCGTTCGCGCCGGGATCAAGGTGGCAAAGGCCCTGTCGCTCGGCGGCCTGTCGCCGGAAAGCCAGCTCGCCTCGGCCAAGCGGCAAATGGACCGCACGAAGGATCAGGTGAAGGACTGGCAGACGCTGGCCGGCGACGGCTCCATCCGTCATTTCACGCTTGATGTCGATCAGATCAACAGCGATTTCAAAGGCATTGGCGATCCGCGCTCGGAAGAGCATGTTGAACCCGGCCCCGGCAACGACGCCTATATCGATCTCTGGGTCGCGCTCGTCAGCCAGCCTTCGATCGGCAAGAGCCTGCTCGGCGACAACGGCTTCCGCAATCTGCAGGCAGCACTCAAGGAAGGCGACGAAGCGATCCTCGTGGCCGGCAATGGACGCTGGTCGTTCAAGGGTTCAGGCTATGTCCGCGGCGGCATTTTCGACCGCATCCAGGTCATCCAGGGCGAGATCTCAAACCGCTTCCACGACCGCGATCATCTCCGCATGAACCAGATCGCCGCCGATGGTGCGCCGGCGATGAAGGAGGCCGATCTCTTCATCATCCGCAAGGCCTCGGGCTTCGATCCGGCAGAACCCTTCCGCCTGCAGATGCTCGTCCAGCGCCCGGTCGGCGCGATCGACAAGCTCTTCCGCAATTATGAACTGTCCTACGACCTGCCCAAGCCGTATCTGGCTGCCGTAACCCCTCAAGCTCCGGCAGCAAGCCCGACCGTGTCCACGGAGGGCCCCGACAGCGCCGCGACGATCCGCAACGCCCTCTGGACGAAGATCTGGCAGGCGAAGAAGGGAGACGTCGCCGTGCTCGCGGCGGGGCTGGCAGGGCTCACCCTGATCTTCTTCTTCCAGACCTTCGCCACCCGCAACGAGCGCGTCTTCTCGATCCTCCGCACCTCGTTCCTCGTCTTCACGCTGGTCTTCATCGGCTGGTATGCGAATGCGCAGCTCTCGGTGGTCAATGTGCTCGCCGTGATCTCAGCGCTGTTCAGCAATTTCCGCTGGGAAACCTTCCTGATGGATCCGCTGATCTTCATCATGTGGTTTGCGGTGGCCGCGGCACTGCTCTTCTGGGCGCGCGGGGCCTATTGCGGCTGGCTCTGCCCCTTCGGCGCGCTGCAGGAACTGTCGAACAAGATCGCCCGCCTGTTCCGCGTGCCGCAGTTCACCCTTCCCTGGGGCCTGCATGAGCGCCTGTGGCCGATCAAGTACATCATCTTCCTCGGGCTCTTCGGGATGTCGCTCTACTCGTTCGACATGGCAGAGCACTATGCCGAGATCGAGCCTTTCAAGACCGCGATCATCCTGAAGTTCGCCCGGCCATGGCCCTATGTGCTCTTCGCGCTGGCCATGCTCGCCCCCGGTCTTTTCATCGAGCGTTTCTACTGCCGCTATGTCTGCCCGCTCGGCGGCGGGCTCGCCATCCCGGCGCGGCTGCACATGTTCCGCTGGCTCAAGCGCTACAAGGAATGCGGCAATCCCTGCCAGGTCTGCGCCAAGGAATGCCCGGTTCAGGCGATCCATCCGACGGGTGAGATCAACCCCAACGAATGCATCTCCTGCCTGCACTGCCAGGTTCTCTACCAGCACACTTCCAAGTGCCCCGTCGTCGTCGGCCGCATCAAGAAGCGTGAACGCTTCGAACGCCAGACGGGTATCGCACCCAAAATCGATGGCCAGCCCAAGGTCAATTTCAAATCCCAACCAGCGGCGGGGGACGCCGCCGGGATATCCAACGAAGGAGTAGTCCAATGAGTGACAACAAGATTTCACGTCGAGGCCTTCTCGGCTCGACAGCAGGCGGCGCGGCTTTTGCCGGGGCCCTGCTGGCCGGCGGGGCCGAAGGCCTCATCCCGCGGCGCGCAGCCGCCGCCAACGGTGCGTATCACGAGATCCATCCCGGTGAACTCGACGAATATTATGGCTTCTGGTCGAGCGGCCAGGCCGGCGAAATCCGCATCATGGGCGTTCCCTCGATGCGCGAACTGATGCGCATTCCGGTCTTCAACCGCTGCTCGGCCACCGGCTGGGGCGAGACGAACGAAAGCCTGAAGATCCTGACGGAGAACCTTCTTCCGGAAACCAAGGAATTCCTCGCCAAGCGCGGCATGAAGACCTACCAGAACGGCGACCTGCACCACCCGCACATGTCCTTCACCAAGGGCACCTATGACGGACGCTATCTCTTCGCCAACGACAAGGCCAACACCCGCGTTGCCCGTGTCCGCTGCGACATCATGAAGGTCGACAAGGTCATCGAAATCCCGAACACCAGCGACATTCACGGCCTGCGTCCGCAGAAATGGCCGCGCACGGGCTATGTCTTCGCCAATGGCGAACACCGCATTCCGCTGCCGAACGACGGCATCATCCTCGACGACCCCAAGAAATATCATGCGATCTTCACGGCCATCGACGGTGATACGATGGAAGTGGCCTGGCAGGTCATCGTTGATGGCAACCTTGACAATTGCGACACGGACTACGAAGGCAAATACGCCTTCTCCACCTGCTACAATTCCGAAGAAGGCGTAACGCTCGCCGAGATGACGGCAAGCCCGATGGACTGGGTCATTGTCTTCGACATCGCACGCATCGAGGCCGGTATCAAGAAGGGCGACTTCAAGGAGTACAAGGGCGTCAAGGTTCTCGACGGCCGCCATGGTTCGCCCTACACCCGCTATATCCCGGTGCCGAACTCGCCGCATGGCTGCAACATGGCCCCGGACAAGATCCACCTGTGCCTCAACGGCAAGCTGTCTCCAACCGTCACCGTCGTCGATGTGCGCAAGCTCGAAGCCGTTTTCAACGGTGCCGAGCCCCGCAGCGCCGTCGTTGCCGAACCACAGCTGGGTCTGGGGCCGCTTCACACCGCCTATGACGGCAAGGGCAACGCCTACACGACGCTCTTCCTCGACAGCCAGATGGTGAAGTGGAACATCGAAAAGGCCGTTCGTGCTTATGCCGGCGAGAAGGTCGATCCGATCATCCAGAAGATCGACGTCCAGTATCAGCCTGGCCACAACCACACGACCATGGGCGAAACGCTGGAAGCGGATGGCAAATACCTGATCTCGCTCAACAAGTTCTCCAAGGACCGGTTCATCAATGTCGGCCCGCTGAAGCCGGAGAACGACCAGCTGATCGACATTGCCGGCGACAGCATGAAGATCGTCCATGACGGCCCGACCTTTGCCGAACCACACGATTGCATTCTCGTGCGCGCCGACATCGTCAATCCGGTGAGCGTCTACAAGCGTGACGACCCGATGTGGGCGGAAGCACGGGAGCGCGCCAAGGCCGACGGCGTCGACCTCGACTATGCAGCAGACGTGATCCGTGACGGTAACAAGGTACGCGTCTACATGCACTCGGTCGCGCCCCAATTCAGCCTCGAGAAGTTCGAGGTCAACCAGGGCGACGAGGTGACGATCACCATCACCAACATGGACGACGTGGACGATCTGACCCACGGCTTCACGCTCGGCAACCATGGCATCGCCATGGAAATCGGCCCGCAGGCGACCGCTTCGGTCACCTTCACCGCCGACCGGGCGGGCGTGCACTGGTACTATTGCCAGTGGTTCTGCCATGCGCTGCACATGGAAATGCGCGGCCGCATGCTCGTCCATCCGAAAAAGGCATGACGCCATGAGCAAGCGCGCCGTTTTCCTCGCCCTGTTGCTGGCTTCCGTCTCGTCGCACCCTGTGACTGGCGCGGAATTGACAGTGGATGCGGAACCCGGCGCGCTCGTCGCCGCGCTGAAGGCGGCAGCGCCCGGCGACACGATCCGGCTCGGCATGGGCGACCATGCCGGGCCGGTCGACATCGACAAGCCGCTGACCATCGAGGGCGACGGCAAGGCCCGCATCCTCGGCAATGGTGAGGGCTCGGTCGTGACCATCAAGGCCGTCGGCGTCACGATCCAAGGCGTCGATATCGAAGGCTCGGGGGCAAAGCTCGAGCAGCTCGATGCGGGCATCAAGGTCGAGGTGGGTGCTGACAAGGCACGCCTCATCGGCAATCGCCTCACCGGCAATCTCATCGGCATCGACATGCAGGGTGGCAAGGACGCTTTTGTCGAAGGCAACACGATCGCCAACCGCACCGACCTGCACCGCGCCGAACGCGGCCCCGGCATCTATGTCTGGAACTCGCCGGGCCTGACCGTTGCGAACAACGAAATCAGCGGCGGCAATGACGGGATCTTCATCACTACGTCGCACCATGCGACATATCGCGACAACCGGATGCATGACGTCCGCTTCGCCATCCATTCCATGTATGCCAACGATATCAAGGTCTTCGGCAACAGCTCCACCGGCAACGACATGGGCTATGCCTTCATGTACTCGCGGCAGGTGCAGGCGACGAACAACCTGTCGGACGGCGACCGGACGCACGGCATCTTCCTGAACTACGTCACCGACGCCCGGCTCGCCCATAACGACATTCGCGACGGCGGCGAGAAATGCCTCTTCGTCTACAACGTGAACAAGGCAGCGATTTCCGCCAACCGTTTCGAAGGCTGCGACATCGGCGTTCATTTCACCGGCGGCTCCGAGAACGTCACGATGACCGGCAACGCCTTCATCCATGACCGCACCGAGGTCAAATATGTCGGCTCCCGTTGGCTCGAATGGAGCCTCAAGGGTCGCGGCAATTACTGGGCAGGCCATGTCGCCTTCGACGTCAACCGCGACGGCATTGCCGACAGCCCTTACCGACCGAACGATTCCATCGACCGCATGACCTGGAGCCAGCCGACAAGCCGGCTGCTGCTGGGTTCGCCCGCCGTGCAGATGATCCGCTGGGCGCAATCGCGCTTCCCGGGACTTCTCCCCGGCGGCGTCATCGATAGCCATCCGCTGATGAGCCCGGCCGGTGCCGGGCTCGACACGCCAGACCTCGCAACGAAAGGCGGCACGCAATGACCGCAGAGACCTCCATTCTCAAGATTGAAGGCGTCGGCGTGACCTTCGCCGACCTGAAGGCGCTTCAGGATGTCAGCTTCGATGTCGCACCCGGCGAGAAGCTCGCGCTTCTCGGCCATAACGGTGCCGGCAAGTCGACGCTTTTCAAATGCGTTCTGGGCTTTCTCAAGCCGGTGGCCGGCCGCATCACGGTTGCCGGCGATGCGCCCGGCTCCGAACACGCGCGCCGCTCCGTCAGCTACCTGCCCGAACAGGTCGCCTTTCCGCGCATGCTGACCGGCATCGAGATCATGACCTATTTCGCCAAGCTGAAAACCATTGATCCGAAGGCCGCGCTGACGCTCCTCGATCTCGTCGGGCTCTCACAGGCCGCCCGCCGCCGCGTCGGCGATTATTCCAAGGGCATGCGCCAGCGGCTTGGGCTTGCGCAGGCGTTGATCGGCAAGCCGGACCTGTTGCTGCTGGACGAGCCGACGAGCGGGCTCGATCCCGTGTCACGCCGCGAATTCTACGAGATCATCGACCGCGTGGCGAGCGAAGGCGCTGCCGTCCTCCTCTCTTCCCACGCCCTGACTGAAGTCGAGGGACATATCGACCGCATAGCGATCCTGTCGAAAGGCCGGCTGGTGGCCGACGGCAACATCAAGGCGCTGGCCGAAGCCGCGCGCCTGCCGATCACCATCCGCATCAAGGCCCGCGAGGGTCAGGCCGATGCGCTCAGCGACCGCTTCGGCGGCACGCGCATCAACGGACGCTCGGTCGAACTCTCCTGCGAGCCCGGTGCCAAGATCGACCTCGTCAGCCGCCTCACCGAGCGGCGCGAGGAGATCGACGACATCGATATCGCGCTGCCGAGCCTCGACGATATCTACCGCTTCTATTCCAACCGTGCCGAGAACGGAGACGCCGCATGAGCCCTCTCACCAAGGTCGGGGCCGTCGCCTCCATCGAATTCCGCGTCGCGCTGCGCAATCGCTGGCTCATTCTGGCGACCGGCGTCATGACGCTCTTCTCGCTGGCGCTCACCTTTTCCGGTGCCGGCGGGCTGGACCTGAAGGCCGGCATCCTGACGCTCGCCGCAGCAAGCCTCGCCACGCTTTCCGTCTATCTCATCCCGCTCATCGCGCTCCTGATCTCCTATGACAGCATCGCCGGCGAGGTGGAGCGCGGCACGATGGCGCTGGTGCTGGCGACGCCGATCTGGCGCGGCGCGCTGCTGGCCGGGAAGGCGCTCGGTCTGATCGCGGTGCTGGCAATCGCGATTACGGCGAGTCTCACGATCTCCAGCGTCGCCGCCATCTTTGCCTACGGCATGGACATGAGCGGGCTTGCCGCCATCGTGCGACTGGGTCTGACCGGCCTACTGCTGGGTTCGGTCTTCGTTGCCATCGGCCTGATGATCTCGGTCGCCTCGCCGCGCGCCGGCCAGGCCGCAGCGGTGGCCATCGGCGTCTGGCTCGTCGCCACCGTGCTTTACGATCTGGCGCTGCTCGCCGGCATTCTCGCCGACAAGGACGGGGTCTTCACCAAGGCGCTCCTCCCCTATTTCGTCACCGCCAATCCGGGCGACGCCTTCCGCATCTTCAACCTCGCAGGGCTTGAAAACGCGGCCCCGGTCAGCGGCCTAGACGGCATAGCCAATACGCTGCCCTTCAGCGCGACGTACGCGCTCCTCGGGCTCTTCGCCTGGCTCGTCGCGGCACTTGCCGCGGGCTATTTCCAGATCAGGAGACTGACACCATGACCCGCAACTGGACCTCTTTTCTCGCCGGCGCAGCGCTCACGCTGCTTCTCGCCAGCTGCAACGGCAATGAAGCCTCGGCACCGCCCGCGCCGACGACGATGACGGCGGAAGCCGTTGGCCACAATTGCCAGATGTACGTGCTCGACCATCCGGGCCCGAAGGCGCAAGTGCATTTGAAGGGCATGGACGCGCCGCTCTGGTTTGCCGAAGTGGTCGATGCCGTCGCCTATCTGCGCGGTGCCGAACACGATGCGGACGTGACCGCCGTCTATGTCAGCGACATGGGCAAGGCGAAATCCTGGCAGGAGCCCGGCGTCGACAACTGGATGAAGGCGGATGCGGCCATCTATGTCATCGAAAGCCGCAAGCGCGGCGGCATGGAGACGCCCGACGCCGTGCCCTTCTCCGACCGAAAAGCCGCAGACGCGTTCGTTGCTGAGACGGGCGGCCAAATCGTCGCGCTGAAGGACATTCCGGACAGCTATATCAAACAGCAGGCGCAGGTCGGCATGGATGCGTCGATGCCCGCCGCGCATGGAGGCTGAAGCCATGACACCAATCTTCTCGAAACCCGTCACCCGCCGCCGCGCGCTGTTCATAGGCGCCGTTCTGGTCGCCGGCGCGGCTCTGCCGTCTGCCCTGATGGCACCGCATGCCTTCGCCGCGGCACCCGTCCGGTGGAGTGGGCAGGCGCTTGGCGCTCATGCCGAAATTGAGCTTGTCGGCGCAAGCGATGCCGAAGCCAGGCCTGTTCTGGCAGCGGTCGAAGCCGAAATTGCCCGGCTCGAAGGCATTTTCAGCCTTTACCGGGAGGATAGCGCACTCTCTCGCCTCAACCGCGACGGTGCGCTCACCGATCCGCCGCCGGAGCTTCTGGAAGTGCTGGCCCTCTCCCGCACCGTGCATCGCCGGACCGGCGGATTGTTCGATCCCACGGTTCAGCCGCTCTTCAGATTTTATGCGGAGTGGTTCACCAGGGCGCATCGCGCTCGTCTGCCTATGACGCGAGAGCTTGCTCCGGTGCTCGCGCGTGTCGGCTTGGACAAGCTTATCCTCGATGACACCCGCATCGCTTTCGCTCAACCCGGCATGGCGCTGACCCTGAACGGTATAGCGCAAGGCTACATCACCGATTGCATCGCCGCCCTGCTCAGGTCGCGGGGCTACGGCAACATGCTGCTCGATATCGGAGAGATCCAGGCCATAGGCGCAGGCGTGGACGGCCGTGGCTGGCATGTCGGCATAAAGAAAGACCCCTCGGGCGAGATGCTGGCCGAGCGTCTGACGATCCATGACATGGCAGTCGCAACCTCGATGATGCTGGGCACGACGTTTGACGGCGCTGGCAGCGCCGGCCACATCCTGCATCCGCAACTCGGGCTCAGCCGCCATTTCCACAGTCGCGCCAGCGTCATTCATCCGTCGGCCGCGATCGCCGACGCTTATTCGACCGCCGCGATCCTGATGTCCGATAGCGACGTCGTTCGGCTGCGGGAAAGCGGGCTCGATGCGCGAGTCTCGTGAACTTCAGGCAGGCGAGCCAAATCAGAAGCCCGCACCGCAACGGGAAGAGGTCGCGCTCCAGAATGGGCCCGCGAACGGGGAAAATTGAAAAGGAACGCCCCAAGCAACCGATGGCTTGAGGCGTTCTCTCTTTCATACGACGCAATGCGGATACCAAACCCGGCCCGATTGCGCCCCAGTTCTCTAGTTCAGTCCGAGCGTGCCGCGAAGCTTCGACAGGTCTTCGGCCAGTGTCGTGACCGGCCCGGCAAGGGCCTTCCGGTCCGCGTCGGTCAGCTTGTCATAGGTTTCGAAACCATCCTTCGTCCTGTACTTGGCGAGGATGCCGTCGACGGTCGCGAAGTTCTCGTCGATCTTCTTCAAGAGCGCCGGATCCTCCTGCTTGATCTGCGGCGTCAGCAGATCGACAATCTTCTTGGCGCCGTCGACATTACCCTGGAAGTCATAGAGATCGGTGTGGCTGTAGCGATCTTCCTCACCCGTGATCTTGGTTGCGGCGACTTCTTCGATCAGGGCTGCGGCACCGCCGACCACCTTTTCCGGCGGGAAGGTCAGCCCGTTCACGCGCTTTTGCAATTCCGTGACATCCGCATAGAGCTTGTCGGCAAGGGGCCCGAGGTCCTTGGCCGAATTCTCATGGAACAGCCCGTATTCGATGCGATGGAAGCCGATGAAGTCGGCCGACTTTTCCTTTTGCTCGTGGTCGTCGGCGCGCGAGTCGATGGCGGCGTCGAGGTCGGAAAAGAGTTCGGCAACCGGCTCGATCGTCTCATAGGTCACACGGGTCGGCGCATAAAGCTTCTTGGCCTTCTCAAGATCACCTGCCTTGACCGCATCGGTAAAAGCCTTGGTATCCTTGACAAGCTTGTCGAGGTTCTTCTCGACATAGATCTTGTAGTCGGCGATCGGCTGAACGAGATCTTCGGGAGCGACCTTGGCCTGAGCCAGGCCCGTGCTCGCGAGAATGACGATGGCGGAGGCGGCGGACAGAAGTGACGTACGACGTATCATGTAGCTTTTCCTTGCTTGGAACGGTTTGAAGTTGGGACAGTGGGGCCTGAAAAACGCCATTCAGCCGCGCACATTCACTGGCCCGGTGGCTTCAAGCAGGCTGCGCCCGAAGAAATCCTGGCTGTCCCTGACACCCGGCAGAACGAAGAAATAACCGCCGCCAATGGGTTTGAGATATTCCTCCAGCGGCTCGCCGTTCAGCCTGTTCTGAACATGGATGAACCCTTTTTCGAGATCGGCCTGATAGGCGATGAAGAGAAGGCCCATCTCCAGCTGGCCCGCCTTGTTGACGCCGTTGGAATAGTTGAACGGCCGGCGCAGGATGAGATGGGCTTCGGCCTCCTTGTCGCGCGGATTGGCAAGGCGGATATGGGAAGTCAGCGGCGTGATCTTGCCGTCCGGGTCGGCGGCGTAATTGGGAATATCGGTTTCGACCTTGCCGTCCATCGGCGCCCCGCTTGCCTTTTGCCGACCGAAGATCGTCTGCTGCTCCTGGAGGGGCGTACGATCCCATCGCTCGACGAAATTGCGGATGATGCGCACGGCTTGGTAGCTGCCATGCGAGGCCCAGTCGGATTCATCACCGCCTGGTTGCACCCACACGATCTTGTCCATCAATGCCGGATCGGCCGAATTCGGATTGGCGCTGCCATCGCGGAAGCCGAGGAAATTGCGCGCGCTTTCCTTCGCCCTTTCCGAATGCGGCGGCTGGACCGGCACGGTGCCTTCCTGTTTCCAGCGCACCATCATCAAGTCCGGCATGTTCTTGATGATGTCGCGCAGTGCGTGAATGTTCGTGTCGGGCGTGTTCGAGCAGAACTGGATCAGGATATCGCCGTGGCAAAGCTCGTGCTGAAGCGCATCATTGGGAAAGTCCTTCATGACCTGAAGGCGTTTCGGCTTTGCGCTGGTCAGGCCGAAGCGGCCGTCGAACAGGCTGTCGCCGACGGAGACGGTGATCGTCAGATTGTCCGGCGTGACGACAGGCCCGAGAATCCCGGAATCGGCAGGCGGGAATTTCGGATCAAGCTGCTGAACGGGGCCGCCCTTCATCAGGAACGCGGCACGGTCCGTCAGCGTGCGGAAAAGCCGCTCGAGATCGGCGCGATTCTGTGCCAGCACATCGAAGGCGACGACGAGGCCCGCTGCGGGACGCGGTGTCACGACGCCGGTCTGATGCAGGCCGTGGAAGGGCTGGCTCTCGCCCAGTCGGTCGCTTTCCGGCGCATTCGTGACCGCACTCGGCGTCATGGTCTCGGCGGCGGCTGCGCCCGTTGCGCTGGCGATCACGCCGGCGGCCCCCACGCCCGCACCTATCAGCAGACGTCGGCGTGCGGGCGATGCGAGGCTTTCATCATCTTTCGTGTTTTTCTGGTTTGTCATCAGCTTAACCTCAAGGTTTCAAGAAGCTTGCCGAGATCGGCGGCAAGCGCTGCGGCCTGCTTCTTCAGGTCGGACTTGTCGTCTTCGGTCAGGGTTGAATAGGAGACATAGCCGTCCGTATGGCGGTATGTGTCGAGCGACGTCTGCAGCGTCACGATGTCCCTGCCGATTTGCTCGATCAGGGCGGAATGCGTCTTGGCGGCGACGGGAGCAATCAGATCGGTGATCTTCTGCACGCCGTCCAACGATGCCTGCAGAGAGGCCAGATCGGTGTGGGCGTAGCGGTCTTCGTCGAGCCCCGAGCCTGCGGTGGCGAAGCGATCCATCGCGGCCGCCGCGCCCCCGATCATCTGCGCGGGAGCGATTCGCAGATCGTGGATGCGGTTTCCAAGGGTCTGGGCATCGGCTGCGAGCTTCTCGGCGACGGGCGCGAGACCATCGAGGCTGTTCTGGGCAAACAACCCGTATTCGATGCGGTGCAGGCCGCCAAAGGCGGGGTCCTGCTCCTTCTTCTCGAAATAGTCGGCGCGGGCGTCGATGGCGCTGTCGAGATCGGAAATCTGACCGGCGATCGGCAGGAGATGCGCATAGGCGACGCGCGCCGGCTCATAAAGCGCTCGGGCCCTGGCCGGATCGCCGGCCTTGATGGCAGCGGCCAGATCGTTCACGGCCGTGACGAAGCCGTCCGTTTCGCGAGCGAGATAGACCTTGTATTCCGCCATCGCGCCGATAAAGGCTTTCATCGAGGGCTGGGCGGCTGACTTTGCGCCTCCCGTCGCGGGCGTAACATGGAGCGACCCGCGCGGGTTCGACAGGAGGCCGCAGGTGATCTGGTAATCGCCAGGCTCCAGCGATGCCGTCAGGCTTTGCGTGAAGCCCGGGGCGATATTCTCCCGCTCCTCCAGCACCATGACGCCATCAAGGATTTCCCATTCGACCGCGCGGTCAGACTTGTTGACGATCCGGAAGACGGTGCGTCCGGCCGGGACGGTCAACGCGTTCGGCTCGCAGCTCTTGCCGGCAATGGTCACCGTCACCGCTCCATCTGCCGTGGCCTTGTGTTCTGCCTGGGAATAGCGCGAGGCGTAGTAGAACGCGGCGCCCGCAGCCAGCACGAGGATGCCGGACAACACGATCCCGGCTGTCACGAGCTTGCGCGGGAGAAGATCCTTGGGGGGCGTTGCATTCATCGCATTCGATCTTTTCAGGTTTTGCGGGCAGAATGAGAGGCCTTGGCGTCCTCTCCCGGGGCATGCGGCGCCAGGAACAGGAACAGCGAGACGGCGAGGAAGACGACATACACCGTGATCTCGCTGATCGTCGGCGCGTCGATATAGCCGAGAATGCCGCCGAGAACCGAGCCGAGCGGGCTATCGAGCGGAAGCCGGGCGCTGAAATCGAAGACGACGGTCTGGAAGTGGTTCCAGAGGCCCGCCTCGTGCAGGGCCTTGACTGCATTGGCCAGAATGCCGGCGGCTACGATCAGGATGAAGACGCCGGTCCAGCGGAAAAAGCGGCGAAGATTGAGCTTCAAGCCGCCCCTGTAAATGCCATAGCCCACGAGAACGGCGAGAAGAACACCAAGAAGGGCACCGAGCGGGGCCAGCGCACTGCCGGATTGCTGGAAGGTCGCCAGAAGAAAGAAGACCGATTCCAAACCCTCGCGCACGACGGCGAGAAAGGCCATCGCCGCCAGCCCGAAACCGCCCGAATGGGATGCCAGCGCCTCATCGATGGAGTGATGCAGCTCCGCCTTGATCGAGCGGGCGGCCTTGCGCATCCAGAACACCATCGAGGTGAGCACGACGACGGCGACAAGGCCGATCACCGCCTCGAACAGCTCCTGCATTTTCTGCGGAAACTCGGCGCTGACGATCTGCAAGCCCGCACCGACGAAAAGCGAGAGCGCAATGGCCAGCAGTATACCGATCCAGACGACGGGCATCCAGACGCCGCGTCCGGTCTGCTTGAGATAGCTGGCGATGATACCGACGATCAACGCCGCTTCGACGCCCTCGCGGAACATGATGAGAAATGGTGCAAGCATGTCAGCGTCATACCGCTGTGGATGGGATGCGGCAACAAATAAGACTAAAAAAGTCAACTTTGTGGCAAAATTGTCAGGCCGCATTATATTACGTACGCCGAATGGACAGCGCGCCCATCCCAAGCCGCGACGGTTATGCGCGGCTCGGCACTTGATGGCTGTCCAACTGCGGGATCAGGTGCCGAGCTTGTCGCGCAGCCAGTCCCCGATCGTGCTGATCGAAAGGGTGGTCAGCACGATGACCAGCGAGGGTGCCAAGGGAATCCAGGGCGCGGTCTCCAGATAACTGCGTCCGTAGCCGACCATGTTGCCGAGGTCGGTGTTGGGTGGCTGGATGCCAAGTCCGAGAAATGACAGCCCGCTGCTCGCAAGAATGACTTCCGGGAAGGCGAGCGTTGCCGACACAACCATCGTGGCCGCGATGTTGGGAAGAAGGTGTCGCAGGTAAAGACGGCCTGATCCCGCGCCGAGCTGTTTGACCGCCAGCATGTACCCCTGCTCCTTGGCGGCGAGCGCGAGCCCTCGGATGATCCGCGCGTGCCGCTCCCAACCATAGAGCGCCAGCAGGCAGATCAGCAGGATCTGGGAATTCCCGAAGAAGGCGAGCGCGGACAGGGCCAGGATGATGAAGGGCAGAGCCGCCTGAACGTCGATGAGAATGAGAACGATCTGCTCGATGATTCCGCCGAAATGGGCGGCTGCAATCCCCATCGCGGCGCCGAACAGGACGCCCAGAATGGTGGCGGACACGGCGATGGTCAGGCTGACGCGGATCGAAACGATCAGGCGCGAGAAGACGTCGCGGCCAAGCTGATCCGTGCCGAGAATATGGTGGAGATCGCCGCCTAGGAACACCGGGGGCTTCGCGCGCGCGCCAAGATCCATGGCCGTGATCGTGTAGGGGCGAATCTGCTCGGAGAAAACGGCGATCAGGATCATCAGCACCGCCCAACCGATCGCGCAGCCGACGATGAACGAAACCTTCGGCAATCGCCAGACGCGCGTGTCTTCAACGGCCGCCGCCTGAATGTCCAAGGTCATCGGGACGCTCCTCTGATACGCGGGTCGAGCCAGCCATAGAGCAGGTCGACCGTCATGTTTGAGATCACCATCGTCGTCGCGACCAGAACCAGGACGCATTGGACCACCGAAACGTCACGAGACGTGACTGCGGTCACGATGAGTTGCCCGAGACCCGGCCAGCTGAAGACGCTTTCCGTGACGACGGCACCGGCCAGAAGGCCGCCGACCATGAAACCGATCATCGTCACCACAGGAATGGCCGCGTTAGGCAGAGCATGCCGCATCACCACGGCGCGCCACAGAAGGCCTTTCGCCGACCCGGTCAGAATGTAAGGTTGATCGAGAACTTCGATCATCGCCGAGCGGGTGAAGCGGGCAAGAATGGCCGCCCACCCCGTCGCAAGCGTAATGACCGGAAGAATGGCACCGGTCCATTCGCGATTGCCGCCGGCGGGAAGCCAATGCAGCTGGACCGCAAAGATCAGAACCAGCACGAGACCGAGAACGAAGCCTGGCACGGCAAAACCGGAAACCGCAGCCAGCATGACCAGCTGATCCAGCGTCTTGCCCCGGTTCAGGGCAGCATAGATACCCGATGAAACGCCGGCCAGTACGCCGAGTAGAAGCGCAGGCGCCATGATTTCCAGCGTGACCGAAACGCGCGATAGCACCATGGGCAGGACCTTCTGGCCGTCGAGCATCGATATGCCGAAATTGCCGTGCACGACGCCCCAGAGATAATAGGCAAACTGCTGGATCAACGGCTTGTCGAGCCCCCAAGCGGCACGAAACGCCGCCACGGCCTCCGGCGGCGCATCCGGCCCAAGGATGACGACGGACGGGTCGCTTGTCGTTCTGAGCGCGACAAAGGCACAAGCGACGACGATCAGGATCGTCAGGAATGCCCGCGCGAGGCGACGGAGAAAAAAGAACAGCATCACGCCATCTGCCTTGCAAAATTGGAACTGACGCTCGCCAGATGGCACGCCGCCTGATGCGTCCCGTGGACGGCCTGCAGAACCGGAGCCTTGCTGCGGCAGGTCTCGACCGCAACCGGACAGCGGGGATGGAAGGCGCAACCGGCCGGCCTTTGCGAGGGGTCCGGGGGCTCGCCCTGCAGCACGGGCCGCGCACTGCTGCGCAACGGCTGCGGGATGGAGGCGAGCAGCACGCGCGTATAGGGGTGGGCGGGCACCGAGAAGACCTCCTGGGGGCTGCCTCGCTCGACGATCTGCCCGAGATACATGACGGCGACCTCATCCGAGATCGTACCGACAAGCTTCAGGTCATGGCTGATGAAGATCATCGCCAGACCAAGCCTTTTCTGCAGGTTGGTCAGGATACCGATGACCTGCGCCTGGATGGAAACATCGAGCGCGGAGACGGGCTCGTCGCAAACGAGAAGCTCCGGCTTCATGGCCAGCGCACGCGCAATCACGACGCGCTGGCGCTGACCGCCCGACAATTGCAGCGGATACACGTCGCCCATGTGAGGCTGAAGACCAACGTCACGCAGCAATTGCGCGGCCGTCTCCCTGCGGCTGTCCGGATCGCCTATGCCATGGATATGGAGCGGCTCGGCAATCTGGTCGATGATCCTCATCCGTTTGTCGAGGGCACCGAGCGGGTCCTGGAAAATGTACTGCATCTGTCGGCGCGAGGCCTTCCAGGATGGCGAGCCCGCCGGCGGCATCGGCCTTCCTTCGAAAACGACTTCCCCTCTCGTCGGCTTGTCGAGGCCAAGCGCGATACGACCCGTCGTCGACTTGCCGCAGCCGCTCTCGCCCACCAGACCCAGGATCCGACCCCGCTCCAGCTCCAGAGAAACGTCGAGAACGGCGCTGACGGGCGCATGCCTGCCGAACAATCGGCTGCGACCGGCATAGTCTCGTCCGATACCGCGCAACTCAAGCAACGCCATCTGCGATCTCCACTCCGTTGAATTGGCGGTGCCGCTTCATCTCGGGCGCGAACTTGCAGGCAGACAGATGATCGTTTGCCCCGACATGAATAAGTTGTGGCGTAGCCTCGGTGCATTCTGCGACCGCAAATTTGCAGCGCGGTGCGAAGGCGCAGCCTGGCGGCATGTTCCAGGGCTCAGGCACATGCCCCGGTATCGGTTCAAGGCTCTGCCCCAATCGCTCCAGCGATGGCGCAGCGTTGATGAGGCCACGGGTATAGGGGTGTGCCGGTTCGCGCAGGATGGAGGCTACCGTCGCGCTCTCGACGATCCGGCCGCTGTAAACCACGGCAATACGCTCGCAGGTCTCCCCGACGACACTCAGATCGTGGCTGATCAGGACGAGCGCCATGCCGAGGTCACGCCGGAGGCTTTGCAGCAGATCGAGGATCTGCGCCTGGATCGTCACATCGAGCGCCGTCGTCGGCTCGTCGGCGATCAGGAGGTCGGGCTGCCCGGCCAGCGCCATGGCGATCATGACCCGCTGATTCTGGCCGCCCGAAAGCTCATGCGGGAAAAGATCGATGCGGCTTTGCGCGTTGGGAATGCCGACCTGGTCGAAAAGTCGCCTCGCTTCGCTTCGCGCATCCGTGTTTGAAAGTCCCCGATGAAGCTTCAACACCTCGGCCACCTGCTGGCCAACTCGCTTCACCGGATTGAGGGCGCTCATCGGATCCTGGAAGATCAGCGCGACGCGACCGCCGCGCAGGCGCGCCAGGGCCTTCTCGTCCATCCGAAGCAGGTTCTGCCCATCGAATTCCGCGCGGCCCGAGACCCTCGCTTTCGATCCGAGAAGGCCGAGAGCGGCCAGCCAGGTCACGGATTTTCCGGAGCCTGACTCTCCGACGATCCCCAGAGCCTCCCCTCGCCGGATGGTCAGATCGATCCCCCGCACGGCAGCGCCGCGCGGGAAATCAACCTTGAAATCCTCCAGATGCAAAAGCGGATTTTCCCCCTTTGCATGCGCCTCGGACCGGGTTGTCATCACTACCCCCAATTGCCTGGACGGAAGTCCATGGCGAAGGACGGCGACACCTTCCATTTTGCGGACTTCGCCTTGGCGGTGAACGTGGCGTTCTGGTTGATCACGCCGTAGGCGGGATCTTCGCGTTCGAGAATCTGGAGCATCCGCTGGAAGGCCTTCTTTCGCGCCGCGCGATCGGTCGATGTCTGGAGCACGCCGCAAAGCGTCGTCACTTCGTCATTCTTGTATTCGCCGGTCTGAACCTGCTGACCCTGCGGACCCCACTGGTTCGGCTGGGTCGCCACGGGATCCGGGAAACTGCCGCCGCTCGACCAGTCGTGGACGCCACGCTTGCCCGCCGGATCCCAGATCTGGGACCAGTTTTCCTTCATCTCGATCTCGACATTGAGGCCGACCTGCTTCCACATCTCGACCATCACCTGCGCATTGTTGACCTGCAGCGTGTAGTAGTCGTTGAGCAGGCGGTACGGAATGGGATCGCCCTTGTAGCCGGCGTCCTTGAGCAATTGCCTGGCCTTGTTCGGGTCGTATTCGGGCGCGCTCCAGTCACCCAGATACATGTCGCCATACCATTCGAACTGGTCCCCCTTGGGAACGATGGTCTTGCCCATCCAGAGTTGATCGACGATCATCTGTCGGTCGATGGAATGCAGCATGGCCTGACGTACGCGCACGTCCTTCAGGGTGGGATTGAAGATGTCGAAGCAGGTGACACGGATATTGTTGATGATGCCGCCGACGACTTCGAGCTTGGGGTCGCTGGTTACCGAGGCAAACTGATCAGGGGTCAGGTCGCAGGCCATGTCGTACTGACCGGCGCGAACGCCATTGACGCGCTGGGCGGCCTCCGGAACCTGCACGAAGCGGATCTGCTTCAGCGGCGGCAAACCACCCCAATAGTCATCGTGGCTGACGAGGACAAGTTCGGTGTCGGGCGTGAATTTTGCAATCTTGTAGGGACCGGTTCCGATCGGCTTGCGGGCGAAATCGAGCCAGCTCGGGGCCTCGTCAAAGGCGCGCCGGCTGATGATCTGGGAGCCAAGCGCCATGATGCGGCCTTCCATCGTCACATCGGGCGTGGCATTGACGAAACGCACGGTATGCGTGCCGGTGGCTTCGACCTTGACCAGCGCGGGCCAGAGACGACGCGAAACGGCAGGCACTTGCGGCGGCAACTCCTTGCTGCGCTGAACGACGTTCTTCTGGTCGACCATCATGGTCTTGTCCCAGCCGGCGGGTGTGGTGTCGCCCATCATCCGTGCGGCGCTAAAGGTGAAGACGACATCCTCGGCGGTCATTTCATCGCCGTTGTGGAATTTCACGCCCTTGCGCAATTCCAGCTCGACGGTCTTGTCGTCGATGCGCTTCCAGCTTGTCGCCAGCGCCGGCTTGGGCTCCAGCTTGCCGAGAAGATTGGTCTCGATCAGGCATTCCATATAGGAATTCATGACACGCATGCCGACATTCGACTGCTCGGTCAACGGATCGAGCGTGTTAGAGGTTGCGAGCTTTTGGACAGCAATCGTGATTTCCGGCCGAGCAGCAGACTGCGAGAAAGCCAGATGCGGCATGGCGAGTGCGCTGCCGGTGAGCAGGATGAAGCCGCGTCTTGACGTTGTGAACATGAATCAGTCCTTCGACGTTTGGGAGGAAGATTGGGAGGCGCGGTTTTCGAGACCGCGGGGCGTGCTGCGATAAGCGGTGAGCGTCCGGTCGGCGTGGATCAGACGCCAGGACAAGGCCTTCTGCGCATAATCCTTGACGACGCCGGCAAAGGCCGGATCCTCGGCCAGATTGGTGAACTGATGGGGATCTGCCTTCAGATCGAAGAGGAGCGGCGGCAGGGTCGCGAAGTGGACATATTTGTACGACTCATCCTGAATGACGCAAAGGCTCGCTTCGTCCATGCCAACCCCGAGTTCCTTCTCGGGCTCGGAATAATAGACATCGCGGAAATCGAACTCGTAGTGCAGTTCGGTGCGCCAGTCGGCAGGCTTGGTGCCGCCGATCAACGGGAGAAGTGACCGGCCATCGCAGGCCCTGGAAATTTCCCCGCCGAGCCAGTCGAGAATCGTCGGCATGACGTCGATACTTTCTGTAAACGCGTCTTCGATGCGTCCGGCGGTGTCTTTGCGTCTCGGATCCTTCACGATGAGAGGCACGCGGAAACTTTCGTCGAAATAGCCGACCTTGCCGAGCAAGTGGTGGTCGCCCAGCTGCTCGCCGTGATCGGACGTGAAGATGATCAGCGTTTCATCCCACTTGCCGGTCTCGTCGAGTTCGGCGAACACTTTTCCGAGGCAGTCGTCTATTTCGGTCATCATGCCGAAATAGGTCGCGCGCATCTGCCTGATTTCGTCTTCGCTCAGTTCTGCGGCAAAGCCTTCAGCGCCTTGGAAAAATCCCGAGTTGGCGGTCTTGCGCAGATAGAAGTCGAGCAAGGGATGCTGTTGCGCCTCGATTTCCGGCGTTGCGGCGCGCACCGGCCCCGTCATGTCCTCGGGCCGGTACATGGCATGATAAGGCGCGGAAGCGACGAAGGGCGGATGCGGCCGCCAGTAGCCGAGATGCAGAAAGAACGGCCTCTTGCCGACCCCTTTGAGATAGCGCAGCGCCGCGTCTGTAAAATAGGCGGTGTCCGAGAGCTCGGCAGGCACGCGGGCGGGACGGTCGGTCGCACCGGGAACGGCGTCCTCGCCTTCGGGGAGCCATACATCGTCGCGATTTTCCGGAACCTTGTAGCCGTGATGCGCAAGCCAGCCGAAATAGCCCTCCTTCTCCGGCTCGAAAGCGCCGACGGGCCGGAAGCCGTCCATCATGTCGCCGAGAAGGGCAAAACGCGGATCATTGGGAGAGGTGCGGCGCGGATCCGGAACAGAAGTCGCGTAACCGATCATTGCCGCATCGTACCCGACCGACCGTAGCGCATGCGCCAGATTGGTGTGCCGTGAATCCAGCGGAATGGTGTTCTGCACCGCCCGGTGGTTCATCTGGTACAGTCCCGTCAGCAGGCTGGCCCGGGCCGGACCGCACGGAACAGTCGTCGTGACATGATTGCGGAATGTCACGCCCTCGCGGCAGAGCCGATCGATATTGGGCGTCTTCAGATGTGCCGTGCCCAGGGCCGGCAGGATATCGCCGCGCCACTGGTCGACGACGATGAGGAGGACATTGGGGTGGTTCATGGTCTGCTCTTTGTCAGGAAGGCCCGCGTTTCGCAGGCCATATGAAGCAGACTGGGTGACAATCCATTGACAGCGATTTGTCACGCTTATGAAGATTGGATGACCGACTCCTGACAAGGGTTAGCGGGTGGCTGGCTTTGCACGTCTGAATGGTGTCGCGCGGGCAGGTCCGAAACAACAAACCCGGCGGATCGCTCCGCCGGGTTCCTGACCTGTTGACGCCTGTCAACCGTTCTATGTTGCCGGATCAGGCAGCCTTTTTCTGCGCAGCCTGGTTGACGGCCGTTTCGGCAATCTTGCTCAACGCCTCGTCGGTCTTTGATTCCTCGGCAAGGGTCTGCTCAAGAAGCGTCACTGCGTCTTTCATGCCCAATTCGCGGGCCCACGTGGCCAGCGTGCCATAGCGGCTGATCTCATAGTGTTCGACCGCCTGGGCCGCAGCCAGCAAGCCGGCGTCGAGGGCCGGCATGCCCTTGAAGTCCTCCATGATCTCCTCGGCTTCTTCGACGATGCCGTCGATAGCCGGGCAGGTCTTGGCGCGGGCGCTCTTGCCGATGATTTCGAAGACCTGCTGCAGGCGTTCAACCTGGCCTTCGGTCTCGTCGCGGTGCTTCAGAAAGGCGTTCTTGAGCTTTTCGCTCTGGGCGTTGCGCGCCATTTTCGGAAGCGATTTCAGGATTTTCCGCTCGGCATAATAGATGTCGCGAAGCGTTTCGTAGAACAGGTCGTTGAGGGTCTTGTCAGCCATTGAAGGGGCTCCTTGATGAGTTTCCGTGAGTGATGTTCCGCGCCACCGTCGAACCTGTGGCTTTCGCATTTGTTCCCATGCCGGCGCGGGCTCCACATTCAGGCGGATGTCCCTGGATCGGCCGGACATGGGTCTGCGGAACCTTGCCAAATCTGGGGAGTTTGAACGCCAGACGAGGTCATACGCCGCAGAGGTCCCCATGAAAGCCAAAGTCTTCTCGATCTGGTCGGAACAGCGGAGTTGCGACCTCTTGGCGCCCCTCGGCGTCGCAAAATCTGAAAAAGGAGGATCACGATGGCAAAAGCACAGCAAACGACGGACCACGACAAGATCCGCACGTGGATTGAAGCCCGCAAGGGACGTCCTTCCACGGTCGCCGGCAATGGCAAGAGCGGCATTCTGCGCATCGACTTTCGTGAGAAGGACGAGGATCTGACCGAAGTCGAATGGGAGGACTTTTTCCGGATTTTCGAGGAGTCGAACTTGGCCTTCCTGTTCCAGGAAGAAACCGCCAGCGGTGAGAAGAGCCGGTTCAACAAGTTCATCGAGCGCGGCTAGACAGATTTTGCGCCCTCTACCCGAGATGTGGGGTGCCCCAAAGTGAACATAGGGAAGGAAGTCCAATGCGCGAACCCAGCCCGAAATCCGGCAAGGCGCAGGAAATCGAACGCGATGCGGAGGGTCAGTTTGCCCCCAAGCAGGCGGGCGGCAAGAACGATGGCGTCGCCGATGCCAAGCCGCGCGTGATCAATGGTTCCGAGGACGCGACCATTCACAACCGTCCCCCCGAACCGGACGCAAGCGCAGTCAAGCCCGTAGGAAACAGACGGAGCTGATGCCGCAGAAGCCTTGCAGCAAAACAGGAACAATAGATCCGGCGCGACGTTGGATTTCATAGGACGCAACATTCAAAGGAGATCGAGATGCACGACCGGGATTACGAATACGGGCGCCGACGCGGGCCAATCGTCGCGGGTCATCCAGGCCGCGAGCCCCACGAACGCGGACATGGGGGAACCTATGACGGCAGCACCTACGGCGGCAACGTTCCTCGCTACGGCATGCAGCATGGCGCCGGCGACCGGTTCGATCAGGGCTATGGAGACGGGGGCCCCACCGGCAGCGGCTATGCGCGCTACGCCGCCAGCGGCTTCTATCCCTCCGACCATCCGCTCGAGCGCGGCGGCTATGCCCGCGCTGCTTATCCTTACCAGCGCTCGTTTCGCGGTAGCGAAGAGCGGAGCGGCCAAGGCTATTATGGCGATCGGCGCGAAGAGGGCCAACACCGAGGCAAGGGACCGCGCGGCTACCAGCGCGCGGACGAACGCATCGAGGAAGACGTCAACGACCGATTGACCGAGGACCCGCATCTGGACGCATCCGCCATCGAGGTGGCAGTCAGCGCCAGCGAAGTCACGCTCAGCGGCGAAGTCGCCAGCCGCGCCGACAAGCGCCGCGCGGAAGACTGTGCCGACACGGTTTCTGGCGTCAGCAACGTACAGAATAATCTGCGGATCCGGCAGCGTCCCGACGAGGACCGCAATGCCACTCTGACGCAGGCCTGATCCCTCCCCCTTCCACCCGGGTTGCCCCGTCGTCGCAGTTGCGGCTGCGACGAGTGCGGCGCTCGCCTGACGATACGAACAGCCCCCATGAATGATCCTTTTGATCCGAAGCTCCTGCGACAAGCCGGCCTTGTCTATGTCAGCGATCGTGAACCAGGAATCAAAAGGCGCAAGCGCGGCCGGGGCTTCAGCTATCACCTGCCGGACGGCGCGCCGCTCTCGGACAAGAGCGAGAAGGCAAGGGTCGCGCGGCTCGCTATCCCTCCAGCCTACCGCAGCGTCTGGATTTGCACCCTCCCCGATGGCCACCTGCAGGCAACCGGTTATGACGATCGTGGGCGCAAGCAATACCGCTACCACGAACGTTGGCAGGCGCTGCGTGACGAGCATAAGTTCGAACAGCTCATCCCGTTCGGCCACGCCCTGCCTTCACTGCGCCGTCGCGTCCTGACGGACGCCCAGCGGCTGGACGATCCCGAACGGGCAACTCTCGCCGCGCTCGTCCTTCTGCTCGATGCCGCCCATCTTCGAGTGGGAAATCGGCAGTATATGGCCGAGAACGGCACCTATGGCGCCACAACGCTGCTCAAGCGCCACGTTCGGTTCGGTGAAGGGCTGGAACTGCAATTCCTCGCCAAGGGCGGCAAGAAGGTCCGACGGCACCTGCGCGCGCCGCGCCTGCAGCGCATTCTCGAAAGCATTGCCGACCTGCCAGGGCGCGAGCTTTTCGTGTGGCAGGACGATGCGGGTGCAGTCCATCCGGTCGATTCGAGCCAGCTCAACCGCTATATCGCCGAGATCAGCGACGCGCCTGCCTCTGCCAAGACATTCCGCACATGGGGCGGAACGCTCGCGGCCTTTTCCGCGGCTCTCCAGCTCCTCGTGAAAGACGAGCGGCCGACGATCAAGATGATGGCCCAGGCCGCGGCAGACGAGCTTTCGAACACGCCGGCCATCAGCCGCAAGAGCTATATCCATCCCAAGGTTCTGCAGATCGTAACGGACCCTTTCCTCGGTGCGGATCTGAAGCATCGGGCCGCCGAGGCTCTTCCCCGCAAGGATGGCCTGAGGGCCGACGAACAGCGCCTGCTGACATTTCTGGAAAGCCGTTGAAGCCGGGCCGGAACAAATGCCGCCTGCCGACGATTTGGATTCCATGACAAGAGAACCGATCCAGTCACAGCCCCCTTCCGAGCCCGATCCGCGGGATCGGCTCATCATGGCGCTCTATGCCGAACTCAAGGCCGAGCGGTCGACCCGGGAGGCTCTCGAAGAGGCCATCCGCAGCGGGGTTGTCTCGCGTGACGTCCTCTCGGCCATCGTCTCCGACCCCGTGCCGGTGGTTACGAGCGACGATATTGCCGAGATCGAGACGGCACTGGCATCCGATGAGCAGGCAGGCAGGAGGCGTGTGAGGTAATGCCCCGGGCTTTGTGGAAAGGCCGCTTGAAGGGCCTCGGCATCGAATGTGGCGTGGGACTTTATTCCGCGCTGTCGTCTGCCGAAAAGGTTTCCTTCCACATCGTCAACCGCAAGACCGGCAACCGCGTCGAGCGCCGCTTCGTTGACAGCGAAACGGAAGACCCCGTCGAGCGCGATGCGCAGGTGCGCGGTTACGAACTGGATGACGGCACCTATGTCCTCATGGAACCCGATGTTCTGACCAGCCTCGTACCGCACAGCGACAAGACCATCGCCATCAAGCACTTCCTGCCCTGCGCGGCGGTCGACAAGCTCTATTTCGACAAGCCCTATTTCCTTGCGCCGGCAGAGAGAGCAGACGAAGAGGCGTTTCGCGCCCTGGGCGAGGCGTTTGAGCGGACCTCCACCGTCGCCTTCGCCGAAGCCGTGCTCTTCCGGCGCAACCGGGCGCTGATCGTGCGCGCTCACGAAGGGACCGTCCTCGCCTCGACACTCAGCTACGACTACGAGGTCCGTTCCGCCCGAAACGCCTTTCGCGGGCTCTCCGAACCCGAATACGATGAGGAGCTTCTGGATCTGGCCGGCCATCTGATCAGGAAGAAGATGAGCAGCTTCGACCCGGCAGACTATCATGACCGCTACAAAGCCGCGCTGATGGACCTCGTCCGCGCCAAGATGGAAGGACGCGAGCTACCGGCGTCAAAACCACGAGCCGAGGACAAGGTGATCGATCTTCGCGAGGCGCTGCGCCTGAGCGCGAAAGACAGCGACCATCGTGCTGAACGCAACCGGCACTCCCGCGGCAAGACCAGAAAGGCCAGCTGATCATGAGCCTCCAGACCTATAATGCCCGCCGCCGTTTCGACAAGACACCCGAGCCCGAGGGCACGGATGCCAAGCCCGGAGGCTCCAGCTTCGTGATCCAGAAACACGCGGCACGCCGGCTGCATTACGATTTTCGGCTGGAACTGGACGGTGTCCTGAAAAGCTGGGCCGTAACGCGGGGCCCGAGCCTCGATCCGGAAGACAAGCGGCTGGCGGTGGAGGTGGAGGACCACCCGCTGGCCTACGGCGATTTCGAAGGCGAAATCCCGAAGGGGCAGTATGGCGCCGGTGCCGTCATTCTCTGGGATCGCGGGATCTGGCATGCAATCGGTGATGCCCACAAGGGCCTCAAGAAGGGCCATCTCGAATTCTCGCTGGAGGGCGAAAAGCTTTCCGGACGCTGGCATCTCGTCCGCATGAAGCCGCGCAGCGGCGAGAAGCGAAACAACTGGCTGTTGATCAAGGGGGAAGACGAGGCAGCCCGCCCCGATCATGGCGATGAACTGCTCGAAGAGATGCCGCTTTCGGTCAAGTCGAAGAAGCGGATCGAGGAGATGGCCAAGGCACCTGTCGCGCGCTGGAGCAACGGCAAGGCGGTCGGAGAGCCGGCTCCCAAGGGATCCGCAACCGAAACCAACTGGCCCAAGGGGGCCAAACGGGGACGCTTGCCGGGCTTTGTCGAACCGCAGCTTGCCACCCTGAAGGCCGCACCGCCCAAGGGCGCGGCATGGCTGCATGAGATCAAGTTCGACGGTTACAGGATTCAGGTCCGGCTTGACCACGGGGAAATCGCCCTGTTAACCCGCAGCGGGCTCGACTGGACAGAGAAGTTTGGAGTGGATCTTGCTCAGGCCCTTCGTGCCTTGCCCGCCGAGGCAGCCCTGCTCGACGGCGAGATGGTCGTGGAGCGGGCAAACGGGGTGTCCGACTTCTCCGCCCTGCAGAAGGATCTGAGCGAGGAGCGAAGCGACCGCTTCGTCTTTTATGCGTTCGACATTCTCCATCTCAACGGCCACGATCTGCGCGCGGCAGCGCTGAAGGATCGCAAGGCGAAGCTCGAAGTGTTGCTGAAGAATGTCGGACCCCGAATACGCTACAGTGCGCATTTCGACGAGGCCGGCGGGCTGGTCCTCGATCACGCCTGCCGCCTCAGCCTGGAGGGCGTCGTCTCGAAGCGGGCCGACGGGAAATATCGCTCCGGCCGCACCGGGCAATGGATCAAGTCAAAATGCTCGGAGCGACAGGAATTTGTCATCGGCGGCTATGCTCCGTCCTCGACCTCCAAGACAGCGATCGGGTCCCTCGCGCTCGGCGTATATGAGGGTGAAGCGCTACGTCACGTCGGTCGTGTGGGGACAGGATTTAGCCGCGACGTCGCGGAAATGCTTTTCGATCGCCTGAAGCCGCTTGTGACGGAAAAAAGCCCCTTTGCCGAAGCGCTCGATGCGTCGGCTCGCCGTCAGCTTGTCTTTGTGAAGCCCGAACTGGTCGCGGAGGTCGAGTTCCGCGCGTGGTCGGCCGATGGTAATCTCCGCCACGCGGCCTTTCGGGGCATTCGGGAGGACAAGCCGGCGCGCGAAATCGTCAAGGAGGGTAAAGTGGAAGCGAGACCGAAAGCCCCGCAGTCACAGGTGAAGCTGACCCACCCGGACCGCCTCTACTGGCCTGACGACGGCGTCACCAAGCAGGGGCTCGTCGACTATTACGCTGAAGCCTGGCGGCTCATGGCCCCTTTCGTTGTCGATCGCCCTCTTGCGCTTGTCAGATGCCCGGACGGCATCCAGGGGCCCCATTTCTTCCAGAAACACGGATGGCGCGGGATGAACAAGAGCATCAACGAGATCATCGACCCGAAGGACAAGGGCGGCAAGCCGGCGCTCAGGATTCTCGATTTCGATGGCCTTGTGGCGCTGGCGCAGTCGGGCTGCCTGGAAATCCATCCCTGGGGAACGACAACGCGGAATTGGGAACAGCCGGACATGATCACCATGGACCTGGACCCCGCAGATGACGTTGAATGGTCAGCCGTCATTGACGCGGCGCAGGGATTGAAGGATCGCGTTGAAAAGGACGGCCTTGCGGCGTTCGTCAAGACCTCCGGCGGCAAGGGCTTGCACGTCGTCATCCCCCTCAAGCCGCAGGCCCGTTGGCCAAAGGTCAAGGCCTATGCCAAGCGACTGGCGACTGACATGGCCAAGGATGACCCAGCGCGCTACATTGCCGTCGCCACCAAGGCCAAGCGGCACGGTCGCATCTTCATCGACTATCTTCGCAACGGACGGGGCAGCACGGCGGTTGCCGCCTATTCGACACGAGCGCGCCCGGGCGCTGCCATTTCCATGCCGCTGGACTGGTCGGAACTGACGCCGGATATCGGACCGGCGCATTTCAGCCTCGGCAACGTGCGCGGCCGGCTGGATAATCTGGCATCCGATCCGTGGGCGGACTTCTTCGAGGCCGCGCGGCCGCTTCCCTGACCCGGCCGCATCAGGGGCTGCGCAGGCTGTTCCTGAGCGCCTCCGTGATGTCGATGATGCGCCCTGTCTGTCCTGCGGGGGCTTTCGAGGGCGACTTGTCGGCCTTCTTGATATCCGCCTTGCGCTCCTCGATGAGCTCGGCCATCCGCTTCTGTATCGGATCCTTGACCAGGGAAGGCCGCCATTTTCCGCATTTCTTTTCAATGGTCTTTTCAAGCCGCTCCATCGCCGCCGCGTCCGGCTTCGGAAGCTTGTGCAGATCGACGACCGGGTCCCTGACGGTCTCGCCATAGCGGAGCGTCCAGAGGATGATACCGTTGCGCAACGGTTCCAGCAGGACGGCACGCTCGCGTCCGTAGAGCACCAGCCGCGCGATACCGAGAACCTTGTGCTCTCGCATCGACTGCAGGATGACGCCATAGGCCTCCTCGCTGAGTTCGTCCTCCGGCCTGAGGAAATGCGCCTTCTCATACCAGATCCAGGCCACCGATCCCTCGGGCACGAAGGCTTCGATATTGATGGTGCGCGTGCTGTCCAGCGCCACCGCGTCGATCTCGTCGTCTTCCAGAAGCACGAAATCGTTGTCGTCATCGTCCTTGGGGAAGCCCTTGACCTGATTGCGATCAGAGACAGGGCGATGCGTCTTGCTGTCGAAATAGCGGGCTTCGACACGATTACCGGTATCGCGATTGATCAGATGGAAACGGATCTTGCGGGATTGTGTCGTTGCTGCCGCCAAAGAGACCCGCGCTGTCACAAGCGAAAGTTTGAGATGGCCTTTCCAGTCTCGTGTTCGTGCCATTTGATGTCCCGTTCTCGGAGAGCTGTCGGAGCCTGTCAAACCACGACTGCGCGCTATTGTTCCGCACCGCTGAGCATCTTCTTCCGGAACAGGGGAGAGCAAGCGCGGTTAGGCCGGCAGGTAATTTGGTCAGGAGAAACCGAATGAGCGAGGCAAACAAGGCCGGGGCGCGCATGAAGGCCGCCGTGCAGACTGGGCCCGGAAAGATGGAAGTTCGAGAGGTCCCTGTTCCACAGCCGGGGCCGCGCGATGTCCGGGTCAAGCTGGAAGGATGCGGCGTCTGCGCCTCAAACCTCGGTCCATGGGCCGGCCCGGAATGGATGCAGTTTCCATCAGAGCCGGGCAATCTCGGGCATGAGGGCTGGGGCAGGATCGATGCGGTCGGAGACGAGGTCAGCACGGTCAAGCCGGGCGATCGGGTGGCGATGCTGTCGAGCCACGCCTATGCGGAATACGACGTTGCACCGGAAACGCAGGTAATCAAACTTCCCTCCACACTTGATCCACAACCCTTTCCCGGCGAGCCGCTCGGTTGTGCGATGAATATCTTCAAACGCAGCGGTGTTGCGCCGGGGGATATTGTTGCCATCGTGGGGACGGGATTCATCGGCCTGCTCCTCGTTCAGCTCTGCTCGGCAGCAGGTGCGGAGGTGATCGCGATCTCCCGCCGATCCTTTGCCCTCGAACTGGCGCGCGATGCAGGCGCTGCACACCTTGTTCCGATGGAAGATCGTTACGAGATCATCCGCCGCGTCGAAGCCCTCACCGGCGGGCGCTTCTGCGATGTGGTCATCGAGGCCGTGGGCATGCAGTGGCCGCTTGATCTCTCCGCGGAACTCGTGCGCGAACGCGGGACGCTGGTCATCGCCGGCTATCACGAGGATGGCCCGCGACAAATGAATACGCAACTCTGGAACCGGCGGGGTATCGATGTGATCAACGCCCACGAACGCGACCCCGCGACCTATATGCAGGGCATGCGCGACGCGGTAGAGGCCACGCTCGCCGGGCGGCTGGATCCCCTGCCCTACATCACGCATGGCTACCCGCTTGAGGAGCTAGGAACGGCGTTGAACGCCACCCGCGACCGTCCGGACGGCTTCGTCAAGGCGTTCATCACCTTCTGACACACTCTCAGGCCGGACGGCGGCGGTTTGCCGCTGCTATTTCGCCGGCCTCTGCTCGTCGTTTCCCTTCTCACCCTCTTGCGGTACCGCGCTAGGCGGAATGACGGGCATTTTTCCGACATTGGGCGCCGGCTTGACGAGTTCCGGATCGCCGACGGCGGGCGGATGCAGGACTCCACCGCAATCTCCAAGCCGGCTCTCTTCCGGCTGGTTGTTGGCCTGCGGCGACTGGCCCTGCGCGTGCGGTTGAACCTTGCAGGGCTGGGCCGGCTTTTCCGCCGAGAAGGCTTGGTGCGGCAGGAGGAGAATAAGGGGCAGGGTTGCCGACAGCGCCAGCAATTTTTGCAGGGAGTTCGTGCTCATGTTGATCCTCCGCAGATCGGTTCGACAATCAGGAACGGGTGTCGGCGTGTCGCTTCTTGGCCCGCAGCTAAGCTTTCGGTTCGCCATGGTTTTCCTTCTGGTTCGCGTTCTCGCGCGGCAGAGTCCTCTCCACGTATCGCATCAGCCACAGGATCATGAGCGCGGCGCAGGTCGCTACGAGCGCGATGCGCCAGAACCCGAAACCGGCACTGAGACCTATGGCGCCGGCCAGCCACATGCCGGCTCCCGTCGTCAGACCAACGACCCGCCCGCGCGTGAAGGCGATCATGCCGGCGGCCAGGAAGGCGACGCCGTTGGTCACGGCTTCGACCAGACGCATGGGATCCATGCGGAAATCGCCCTCGAAAAGCTTCGATCGGCCCAGTTCCAGGGCAATGGTCGCCAACACGGCAGCAGAGAGACTGATGAGGATATGTGTCCTCAGCCCGGCCGAATGATTCCGCCACTCCCGTTCGAAACCGACAACGGCGCCGCAGACCATTGCCAGAAGCAGGCGGATGAAGATGGCGCTCCACGGAAGGTATTCCGTCGATGCCGCCTGATCAAAAATTCCGTCCATCATGTCGGGCAGAACCGCCGCCGGGCAGATTGGTTCCCTGATTCATGAAGATGCACCCGCCGTCGAACCATCCTGGTGGAACCAAACGTATTTTCAGAAGTTGCTTGAATACAGTCTCGCCTGCCCGGAGATAATCCTTGCTCTTCCAGACAATATCTGTCCTCGTCGTGGCAACGGCATTCTTCAGCTGGTTCAACCGGCGATTTCTGGCGCTGCCCAGCAACGTCGCGCTGCTGATCATGGGGGTGACGGCGGCATTCGCCCTGCTGGGTATCGAATTCCTGTTTCCATCGGAAACCATCCCGCGGCGGCTGAAATGGGCGCTGGGCGAAATCGATTTCTATGAAACCGTGATGAACGGAATGCTGGCGTTCCTGCTTTTCGCCGGCGCCGTCACGGTCGATTGGGGCAAGCTACGCTCCCGCGCACCCATGGTCTCCCTTCTGGCGACGCTGGGCGTTGTCATCTCCGCCTTTCTGGTCGCGGGTATCTGCTGGCTGGTCGTGCAGGTGCTCAGCCTGCCATTGAGTTTCGCCTGGTGCCTGGTCTTCGGCGCATTGATTGCGCCGACGGACCCGGTTGCGGCACTCGCCGCGCTGAAAACGGTGACGCTGCCGGAAGCGCTCGAAACGGAAATTTCTGGCGAATCCCTCTTCAACGACGGCGTTTCCATCGTCCTCTTCACAGTTGCGCTGCAATTCGCGATGACCGGACCCGAAAACCCGGGTCCCGGGGAGATTGCGTTAAGTCTCCTGCAGGAGATGCTGGGCGGCGTCCTCCTCGGACTTGCCGGCGGATACATCGCCTTTCACGCGATACGGTCAGTCAACGATTATTCCGACGAGGTACTGTTTTCGCTGGCGCTTGTCATGGGGACCTACGCGCTTGCGAATACCCTGGGCTTCAGCGGGCCGATTTCCGTTGTCATCGCCGGCATCTTTATCGGCAATCGCGGAGCACCGCTGGCGATGAGTTCGCAGACGCGCTCGTATTTCTTCGGTTTCTGGCGTTTGGTCGACTACATGCTGAACGGAATCCTGTTCACACTTCTGGGTCTTGAGGTCCTGATCCTGAACCTTCACATGAGCGTGGTCCTGAATGGCCTCCTCGCTATCCCGATCGTGCTGGCCGCGCGCTACCTCGCCGTACGCTTCTCGATGCTCTCGGTCGGCAAATGGCTGGATTTCGGCCCTGGCGCTCCCGTGCTTTTGACCTGGAGCGCGATCCGGGGCGCCATTTCCGCAGCCCTGGCGCTCGCGCTGCCGGCGAGCGACGCCCGTCCCTACATCCTGGCGGGAGCGTATGCCGTGATCGTGTTCTCGGTGATCGTGCAGACGCTGACGCTGCCCCGCCTCGTCAGACACTATGTCGGAGACAGCTCGCAAGGAACGGAAGGCTGACTGTCCGGTTAGGGCCAGGGTCTGAGGAAACGAATTCAAGGAGCGCAACATATGACACTCGAAAAGCCAAAGGACGGAGCTCCCGGCACGACAGAACAGTCTCCGCGTTGGGAAGGGCCTCAGGAAAACACCCCGCGCGGCTACATGAAGGCCAAGGACAATCCCGAAAAAGATCGGGATGCGGTGGGAGAAAACCTGCAGGATCCACGCCGCAGAACCTTGGCAGACGCCGGAAAGACGAAAGAAGACCCCCCAGAAAACGACCGATAGGTCGCATGGGAACAATCAACGCCGCAGGCCGACCCGGACACGCATCGGGCCGCCTGCTGGTTATTTCTCCGTCCAGAGGTTGTCGTACGGAGCCTGTTGCGATACCCTGTCTCTCGTGGAAGTCAAGAATGACTCAATGAGCCTCTCACTGAAAGGAGGCGTAAATGTCCACCAATACAGCACGCTATTCCGGCTATTTCTCACCCTCGGAACTCTCGGACATCGAAAAGGTGGTCAAGGACGTGTGCCTTGACGTTGAAGACCATGATGGTTCCCATTCGAGCACCATCGCCGGACGCGCCATCAAAATGTACCAGAACGGAGTGAATGACTTCGATGTCATGCGCAACCGTTTGCGGCTGATCTCACGCTTCAACCGCCCCCTCTGAGGTTCAGGCCGATCCTCGCTTACGACGGCGTGGATGCCGTCGTCCGACTATTTCCCTGACATGTCGTGGGCTTCAAGGAAGTTCATACGGACCTGCTGGAATTCGGTCAACGCGTAGCGCTTCAGCGCCCCCGCGGTGCCCTTGCTACCGTATAGCGACAGCAAGGACATTTGCGTTTGCGCTGTTGCCATGCGGGCAGACAGAAATACATTGTCGAGCTGGTCGGTAGGCGCGTCTTTCAACGCGTTCAGCTTCTCGGCCTGTCCACCGGTCAGGTTCGCCTGAAAGCGGACACCCTGCTCGTTGGCGGCGGCCTGTAATTCGTCTTGGGATTTCTGATCGTTCTGAATGATCTTCTCGGCCAGCGCCCTGACGCGGGGTTCGCTCGAGCGTTGCTGTGCCAGACGCGCGAGTTCAATGCCGAAGAGATTGGAAGACGCCATCTGTTCGACGAAAAGATCCGCACCCGGCGCCTGGCCCTCCTGTGGATTGGCCGGCGTGGCGGTTGCTGGAAGTTCGCTTGCAGGCGGCGTTTGCTGTGCCGCCACGCCGAGTGGAAGCGCAAGCGTCAACAGCGTCGTAAGAATGGCGGCTTTCATGATTGTTTGCTCCTCTCCAGGACGGAAAACTTGCCGAGGCGGTGACGTTTCCTACTGGTAGATGCGCAGCAGGCGCGCCTCTTCCTCCAGCAGATCGGCGACGTCGCCGAGTGACATGTGGGTCGCACAGAGATGAATTGCGCATTCAAGAAACTGCGTCGATGAACGGCGCAGAAATTCTTCTCTCTCCTTCCGCGCCAGCCTGTCGAGTGCGTGGTGCGTCTTTCGTTCTGAACCTTCGGGCATTGGTCGCCCCTCCCGCTCTTGTGCTTCGGAGCGCCGGGGTGGCGCCTTGGTAGAACTGTGCGAGAGACGGCTTGTTCCATCCGTTGGGGCGATCGGAACCTGCGGGGAGCTTTTGAAGATGAAGGTGGTTCGACGGCGATCATGCCGGAGGTCGAGAGGACCAGCGACCTCATCTGGGTCGGCGACTGGGGCGATGATGAGCGTTCGGCCGAAATTCGCCAATTCCTGATCGAGCCGGCCCGAACACTTCGGCTGACGACGACGGAGCGTGGTGTGCGCTATCCCGGGGATGCACTGAAAGCCCTGGAGGACGCCGGCATCGGCTATGGCGGCTGGCTTGCCAACACCAAGGTTCCGGCAGCCTTCGCTCGCCGTCGCGTCATGGTTCCATATCCCGCGGCGGCCATATGTCGAGGCACCGCCCTGCTGAAGATTTAATTCCCGGTTTGCGGGAGACAGGGGGCCTGAACCGTATCGCCCTCGCCCTTAAAGGTCGGCAATTTCTTGCCCGGCTCAAGCAATTTCTTGCCCGGCTTGTGGAATCCGGCAAATCGGGAAAATCCGCATTCTCGGTAAAAAACATATGTTCCAATGACTTGACAAGAATGTATGAGCAAAGGCGCGTTCTGGCACGATGCCTGCATACTCTCAAAGTGACCCGTGGAGGGGTCTACCTGTTTTGGGAGGAAATCATGAAGTCTTTGACACGCTACCTGCTGGTAGCTGCTGCGCTCGTTGCTGCAACATCCGCTCATGCCGCCGACAAGGTCCGGCTCGGCAATCTCAAGTTCGCCCATTACGGGGCCATTTCCTACATGAAGGAACTGGCGCCGAAGTATAATCTTCAGATCGAGGAACGCTTCTTCGCCAAGGGTATCGACATTCTGCCGGCCATCGTTGCGGGCGAAGTCGATGTCGCGGCGAGCGCCGTCGATGCCGCCATTGCCGGTCGCGCCTCGGGCGTGCCGATCTATGCCGTAGCCGGCTTCGCCAAGGGCGGCGCCCGCATGGTTGCGGGCGAAAAGAGCGGCATCAAGTCAGTCGCCGATTTCAAGGGCAAGAAAGTGGGCGTGGCCCGTGGCGGCGCGCAGGAACTGCTGCTCCTGGCCGAACTCAGCAAGGCCGGTCTCACCTGGTCGGAAAAGCCCGGCAAGGATGTCCAGATCGTCTACATGGCTTTTGCCGATCTCAATCAGGCGCTGATGGCCGGCAATATCGACGCCATGTGCCAGTCGGAGCCGCAGGCCAGTCAGGCGGTCAACAAGGGCTTCGGCGTCGAAATCCTGAAGCCTTACGACACACCGCTCGGCATGCCAGTGCGCTCGCTGGTCTTCTCGGAAAGCTTCTACAACAATAAGGACGTTGCCGAGCGCACGATGAAGCTCTTCGTCGAGGCAACGAAATACTTCATCGACCATCCGGCGGAAGCCGAGAAATATGTCATCAACGACATGTTCAAGGGCCAGATCACCGATCAGGACTTCAAGGATGCGATTGGCAATTCGCCCTATTCGTATGAAATCACGCCCGAGCATGTCCAGATCACGACCGACATGATGGTCAAGTATGGCGTCGGGAAGCTTGCCAATCCGCCGAAGGCAACGGATTGGGTGAAGACCGATCTGCTCAACGACGCATTGAAGGCGAAGTAAGCCGATGACCCGCACGCTCTTCAGAAATCTGGCGGTTCCGGTTGTGCTGCTGGTCCTGTGGCAGTTGCTGTCGCAGTCCGGGTTCATCAAGCCGGTAATCCTGCCCTCGCCGGTTGCCATTCTCGAAAGGCTCTGGACCTATCTCCTGCCGGCGCAGACCTATGCAGACAGCGCCGGTTTTTCGGACTGGATCTGGTCGAGCGAGTTGCTGAGCGATCTGGTTGCCAGCATGCGCCGCGTCATTCTCGGCTTTGCCGTGGGCGCCGGTCTCGCCCTGCCGCTCGGATTGCTGATGGGCACCGACCGCCGGTTTGAGGCCTATCTCAACCCGGTGGTACAGTTCCTGCGCCCGATCCCGCCGATCGCCTATATTCCGCTGGCGATCCTGTGGTTCGGGCTGGGTGATCCGCCGGCGATCTTCCTGATCTCCATCGGGGCCTTCTTCCCCGTGCTGATCAACACGATCACCGGCGTTCGCAACGTCGACAGCATCTATGTCCGCGCGGCGACCAATCTCGGTGCCGACCGCATGACCATGTTCCGCCGCGTCATCCTGCCGGCTGCCACGCCCTATGTGCTGACCGGCATGCGCATCGGCATCGGCACGGCCTTCATCGTCGTCATCGTGGCGGAGATGATCGCGGTCAACAGCGGCCTCGGCTACCGCATCCTGGAGGCCCGGGAATACATGTGGTCGGACAAGGTCATCGCCGGCATGATTGCGATTGGTCTTCTGGGCCTGGCCATCGATGTTGGCGTGAACCGCATCAACAACCACCTGCTGCGCTGGCACCGGGGCATCGAATCCTGACAGGCTTGGAGCCCGCGCACAGCGGGCTCCCTCACCGACCGCTCATCGGCAAAGCGAGCAAAGATCAACTCGGGAGGAGAGACATCATGAACGCGCATCATACCGTGAAGGACATGGAAGCCTTGGCGAAGCCGCTGGTGCGGGCCGCAGGCGTAAACAAGATTTTCGGCGCGGAACCCGGCGGGGTCGTGGCCTTGAAAGATATCGATCTGGAAATCAGGCCGGGCGAATTCGTCTGCCTTCTGGGGCCTTCGGGCTGCGGAAAGTCAACCCTGCTCAACGCCATCGCCGGCTTCTCGCTGCCGACATCGGGCACGCTCGAAGTCTCCGGCAAACCTGTCACGGCGCCCGGCCCGGATCGCGGCATGGTTTTCCAGGAATATGCCCTGTTCCCCTGGATGACGGTCGAGGCGAATATCGCATTCGGTCTCGACATTCGCGGAACCGGAAACGAGGAGAAAGCCCGCATCGTCAACGAACTGCTCGAGATGCTGGGGCTCAAGGAATTTCGCCATCGCTTCCCGAAGGACCTCTCCGGTGGCATGCGCCAGCGTGTGGCTATTGCGCGCGTTCTCGCACTCGATCCGCCGATCATGCTGATGGACGAACCCTTTGGCGCACTGGATGCGCTGACGCGGCGCTCGCTTCAGGATGAGCTGCTGCGCATCTGGCGCAGCGTCGGAAAGACGATTGTCTTCGTCACGCACTCCATCGAGGAAGCCGTGTATCTCGGTTCGCGCGTCGTCATCCTCACCTATCGCCCCGGGACGATCAAGCAGGATGTCGCCATCGACCTGCCCTATCCGCGCGACAGCAACTCCGTGGAGTTCAACGCCATCAAGAAGGAACTCGCAAGCGTTGTCCACGCGGAGCATGATCGGTTCGCACTTGACGAACGTCGTGGCCTCACGCTTGATTGAAGATGGAGGCATGCGGGGAGTGCGTGTGCACGGGTCCTGCTCGACATGAGCGGTGATGCTTGTGGAGGATGGGGGTTGCGCGGTCGATATCTTCCGCTCTTGCTGCTGTTTGCAGTCGTTCTGGGTGCAACGGCCTTTCTGGTCAGGGAGGCCGCCGTCGACTACGGAGCGCGCGACGTCGCACGCACCGCCAAGGAGCGCCTGCGGCTGATTTCAGCCACGCTGTCGACCAGCATCGCGCGATTCCGCTACCTGCCGGAGGTGGTCGCCCGTTCGCGGGAGATCGAGGACCTTTTCCGGCAGGACATGACGCCCGAGAAGCGCCTCGCCGCCAACCAGCTCCTGGAACGTATTTCCAGTGCGTCCGGTGCGCTGGCGCTTTTCGTCACCGACAGGACAGGGATGACGATCGCGGCGAGCAACTTCGACACGCCGGGCAGTTTCGTCGGGCAGAACTACAGCTACCGGCCCTATTTTCTGGATGCGCTCGGCAAGGGTTTCGGCAACTACTATGCCGTGGGCGCAACAACCGGACAGCCTGGCTATTTCTTGGCGACACCCATTCTGATCGATCAGGTCGTCGTCGGCGTCGCGATCGTCAAGATTGACCTCCTGCCGGTCGAGCAGCAATGGCGTGATGCCGGCGAAACGGTCGCCATGAACGACAGCCAGGGGATCATCTTCCTCTCTTCGCGGCCACAATGGCGCTACACGGCGATCGGGTCCGTCAGCCCGGGCCAGCTAAGACAGCTGACGAGCGAGCGGCGCTATGGCGATGCGGCGATTGACGCCGCCGGAATTACCTTCACCAAGGAGAGCGGCTACGAACGCGCGATATTCGGAGACGAGAACGCGCCGCAGCGTCTGCGGGCAACGACCCCCTTCGGGCCCGATGGCTGGTTGCTGAACTATTTCGCCGATCTCGGTTCGGTGGAGCGACTTGCCAACACATTGGCGCTGGCTGCCGTCCTGGCCCAGTTACTGGCCCTCGCGGGGGTGATGATCTTCCTGCAACGGCGCAAGGCGCAGGCCGTCGCGCGCCGGGCTCTGGAGGTTCTGGAGGCGCGCGTCGACGAAAGGACCAGCGAATTGCGGGAGACCAACGAGCGACTTGCACGGGAAATCGAGGAGCGCCAGGAAGCGGAGCGGCAACTCGACGTCACCCGCACCAATCTCACCCAGGCAGAGAAGCTCGCCGCCATCGGACAGAGCTTTGCCGGTCTCGCCCATGAAATCAACCAGCCGCTCGCGGCACTTCAGACCTATATCGCCTCTACCCGACTGCTGGTCGACCGCCAGAAGCTCGACGTGGCGAAGGGCAATTTCGACACCATGAGCGACATTGTCGGGCGCGTTTCGGAACTGACCAACCAATTGAAGCGACTGGCGCGCCGGAAGGACGAGGACTTTGTGCAACTCGATCTGGCGGCACAGGTCCGCCGCACGCTGGTGCTGCTGAAATTCCGCTTTGCCGACCTCGGCATCACGACGGTGGATCGCCTGGACGACGGCGTGCTGGTCAATGGCAGCGGGACGCAGCTCGATCAGGTGATGCTCAATCTCCTGAACAATGCCATCGACGCCGTGCGCGCATGCGACACGCCGGTGATCGAGGTGATGCTCACCAGCGAGGATGCCGTCTGCGTCCTGACAGTCTCGGACAATGGTGCGGGCATCGATGCAACCGAACAAACCCGGCTCTTCGAGCCCTTCCACACGACCAAAGGGCCGGGAGAAGGGCTTGGCCTCGGGCTTGCCACCGTCAATCGCATCGTGACGGACCATCACGGCAGGCTGTCCTATTTCCGCGCGCCTCTGGGCGGCGCCGGCTTCCGGATCGAACTGCCGCGCGCCGGGAGTGATTGCGAGAGGAAGCGCGCATGATGGCTCCGACCGTCTTGCTTGTTGAAGACGATGACACTCTTCGTCAGTCGATGGCGCAATGGCTTGAACTCAACGACTTCCGCGTCGTCCAGGCTTCGAATGCAAGGGACGCCTTGAAGACGCTTGTGACGGACGAGCCGGACGTCGTCCTCTCCGACGTCAGAATGCGCGGGATGTCGGGGCTCGAACTCCTCGATGCCGTCAAGGCCCGCCACCCGGCCTTGCCTGTCATCATCCTGAGCGGCCATGGTGACGTACCGATGGCGGTTGCCGCCATGCAGGGCGGCGCTTTCACCTTTCTCACGAAACCCTACGTGCCCGAACAGTTGATCGCGACCCTTCGAAACGCGGTAGAAAGTTCCAGTCTGCGCCGCAAGGTCGCCGCGTATGAGCGGACCACGGAGACAAGGGCGCTGATCGATCGCCATCTGATCGGCGAGGACCAGGCGACCGAGACCATGAAATACGCGATCGAACGATTGGCGTCGTTGCCGGTAGATGTGCTGATCGTGGGAGAGACCGGCACGGGCAAGGAAGTCGTGGCCAGACTGCTTCACCAAGGCAGCCCCCGGCGTGAAAAGCCCTTCGTGGCCATCAATTGCGCAGCTCTGCCTGCCGATATCATTGAAAGCGAACTCTTCGGCCATGAGGCCGGCGCATTCACCGGCGCAAGCGCCAACCGGCTGGGCAAATTCGAATATGCCAATGGAGGGACGGTTTTCCTCGACGAGGTGGAAAGCATGCCCCTTGCCGCGCAAGCCAAGCTTCTGCGCGTGCTCCAGGAACGGACAGTGACACGTCTGGGCTCGAACAAGGACATCCCGATTGACATCCGCATCGTGTCGGCGACCAAGGAGAGCCTCAAGAGCCTTTCGTCATCCGGCAACTTTCGCAACGACCTCTACTACAGGCTCATGGGCGCTGAAATCTCCATCCCGCCTCTTCGCGAACGCGGTCACGACGCACTAATTCTTTTCAGCCACTTCATGTCGGCCATGGCTGAGCGCCTTGGCCGGGCGAGCCAACCGCTGACGACGCAGGAAGCGGATCTGATCCTCTCCTACGCCTGGCCCGGCAATGTTCGCGAACTCAAGCTGCTGGCTGAACGGCGTGCCCTGGATCTGGATTGGCTGCCGGACATCGGGCTGACGCGGCAAGGCGAACAGTCCGCCCCGTTCCAGGGACTATCGCTCGCCGAGCAGTTGGACCTTTTTGAACTGCGCATTCTCAAGGATGCTCTGGCAGTAGCCGGGAACAGTGCCGATGCCGCAAGGTCCCTTTCGCTTCCGCTGAGAACGTTCAACGAGAAGCTGCAGCGCCTTTCGCGCCGCGCGGCAGACCGCGATCAAACCGCCTGACGGTCGCTCCCGCTGCGGTCTCCCTCATTGGCTCCGTCAAGGGAGCTTCACGTCGGCACATGCCCTTGCGGAGCGGCTGTTCGGACGGCGGCAGCCGGCATGAGTGGCAGGCCCAGAATGCGACTGAGTAGGATCCAGAACAGGCTGACAAGGATCAGGGACACGTCACCGTCGACGGCATAATGCCAGCCGCTGTAGATCGAACCATATTGGATAATGAGGGCCTGGCTCCAGCCGAGAACGGCCCATTTCCGGCCAAAGCCGGTCAGAAACCAGGCCGACAGGGTGGCGACGGCGACATGGACGCTCGGGAAGGCGGAGATGCCGGCCGCGAAGGCAAGCTGCTTGCTGCGATAGGCGTCAAGAAGGTAATCGGCATAGACGGAGATGTCGGAAATATAGGGATTGCTCAGAAGCGCCGGCTTCAGATGCGTGAATTCCGGCGCGTGCGGATAGAATTCGGGATAGAAGATCGGGCCGACCGAGGCGAAGATGGTGGCAAGCAGCGTTCCGATGACGGCATAGACAAAGAGCAGCCCCCACGCATAGCGGTAGAGGGCGCGCCCCTGCATGAACAGCAGGCCACTCAACACGCCGAAAAGCAGGACGCCAGGCCAGACCCGCGTGTAGAAGAAATTGATGATGAGGCCGATCTCCTCCGGCGCGTCATGGGCGACACGCCAGGCATTCTGTCCAAAGACAAGTCGATCGAGGTCGGCCAGAAACGGATCGGCATAATAGGGCACGACGTCGGGAATGTTGACCTTGTAGGTCGTATAGGCGCTCAGACCCAGCAAGAACATAGCCAGACCCGACGCAATGAACGCACCCTTGTGCCTGAGCTTCTCAAGGATGCCCTCAAGCGGCCGATCCGGTCGCTTCAACAGGCTCTCCGCGCAAAAACCCAGCACGATGTAGGCCAACGAAAAGGCCAGCATCTGCGCCAAGGTGACGGCGACAATATGCCAGAAGACATCCGGATAAAGCACGGCCGCTCCGACCGTATAAATTGCCGCCGGCGTGATGAACATCCACCATCGTGGTTCTGTTTCGTTCCGCTGCCTGCGGGGAAATCGCTCTTTGGTATCCGCCTTGAAAAATTCGGTCGCGAGCATTTTTGCGTCCACCAACCCAATTGAATATGGCGATCATTTCTGCCCGAACTTCATTACCAACTGCTGAACCGGAAGTTACAATCATCGCACGTTTGAAATTTTCCGGTGTCAAGAAATGAGGAAGCCGGTGTTCGATCCAGCGCCGGCTTCTCCTGACCGAAAGATTTTCAGCGCTATTCCGGGAAAATCCCGGTTTCCGTTGCGACACGCCGATAGGCGGCGCCGGCGGTAAAGCCGCCGTCGATGACGAAGTCCTCGCCGGTGATGAAGCTCGACGCATCGGAAGAGAGGAAGAAGACGAGATCGGCGATCTCTTCCGGCTTGCCGGCGCGCTTCAGCGGCGTGATCCCGATCATCGGCTTCAGATGCGGGCTCGACGCGTTCAACCCCGTGACCACAAGACCAGGGCAGACGGCGTTGACGCGGATGTTCTTCGGCGCAAGCTCCATGGCCGCGCTTTTGGTCAGGCCGCGAAGGCCCCATTTGCTCGCCGTATAGGCCGGGTCGTAATGGCCGGAATAGCCGCTGTTGGAGGAGATGTTGACGATCGCGCCACCGCCCGTTTCCGCCATGAGCGCGCTTGCCGCCTGAATGCCGAGGAAGGAGCCGGTGAGGTTGACGCGCAGCACCCGCTCCCAGGCTTCCAGCGACGTCGTTTCGACCAGCGTCCGGTTGATGATGCCGGCATTGTTGACCAGCACGTCGAGACGGCCCTTCCAGGATTTCGCCAGATCGATCACCGCCGCCCAGCTTGCGGGGTCGGTGACGTCGAGGCGGATGAAGCGGGCCTCGCGGCCTTCCTTCGTGAGTTCGGCTGCCAGCGTCTCGCCCTCATCGACGAGAACATCGGCGATGATGACGGCGGCACCTTTGGAAGCGAAGAGGCGGACTTCCGCCTCGCCCTGCCCGCGCGCACCGCCGGTGACGATGACAAGCTTTCCTTGAAAATCGCTCATGGCTCAGTCCCTCGCTTCGATCGTGTGTTGCGTCTGATCGCCAAGACCTTCGATGCCGAGCGTCATGACCTGACCGACCTTCAGGAAGACCGGCTCCGGCTTGATGCCGAGGCCGACGCCCGGTGGCGTGCCGGTGGCGATGATGTCGCCCGGCTCCAGCGTCATGAACTGACTGATATAGCTCACCACATGGCGAACGCCGAAGATCATGTTGGCGGTCGTGCCGGTCTGGCGGCGGACGCCGTCGACATCGAGCCAGAGCTTGAGATTCTGCGGGTCCGGCACCTCGTCGCGCGTCACCAGATAAGGGCCGATGGGGCCGAACGTGTCGTGGCTCTTGCCCTTCGTCCACTGGCCGCCGCGCTCCGACTGGAAGGCGCGTTCGGACACATCGTTGACGACGCAATAGCCCGCTACATGGTCGAGTGCCTTGTCCTCGCTGACATACTTGGCCCGCGTCCCGATGACGATGCCGAGTTCGACTTCCCAGTCGGCCTTGACGGAGCCACGCGGAATTTCCACGTCGTCATTCGGGCCGATGATGGCGCTCGTCGCCTTCATGAACAGGATCGGCTCTTCCGGCGGGGCCTTTCCGGTTTCCTTCGCGTGGTCGCTGTAGTTGAGGCCGACACAGATGAACTTGCGCGTGCCGGCGACACAGGGACCGATTCTGCCGGGGGAAACCTCCGGCAGGGTCTTCGGGTCGGCGGCTGCGATGCGTGCAAGGCCGCTATCTGAAAGCACATCGCCGCCGATATCGGCGACAAGGCCCGACAGGTCGCGGATCTTGCCGTCGCTATCCAGAAGGGCGGGCTTCTCGGCACCCGCCGGGCCATGGCGCAGGAGTTTCATCAGGCGCGCCGGAAACCGGTGAGGATCGAATCGTCCACGTCCGGCAGGTTGATGACGATATTGTCCGGCGTGCGCGTGGTCATCCAGACCAGCTCTTCCGTCGTCGACATGTTGACTTCGATATGCGGCCAGTAGGGCGGCACGAAGATGAAGTCGCCCTCTTCCATGTCGAGATATTCCTGCCAGTTCTCGCCAAAATAGATCCGCGCCTTGCCCTTCAGCACATAGCCGCCGGTTTCGGCTTCGCCATGGTGATGCGGATAGGAGCGGTAGCCCGGATCGTTGGACACCTTGCCGAACCAGATCTTGGTGGCGGGCGTATGCTGCGGGCCGACGCCCGAAATGCGGATGCAGCCGCCGGACTGGCCGGTATTCTTGTCTTCCTGGCCCTTGCGGGTGATGACGGGCATGACTTTATTGGACATGGTTTCCTCCTGGGATTTGAGTGGTTCAGGCACTTCCACGGGGATGGAATTGTTTGTTTCTGGCATTCAAGAAAGGCCCCTCCCCAACCCTCCCCACAACGGGGAGGGAGAGTGACCGCGGTGCCACATCCGCCTCCCCCCTTGTGGGGGAGGTGGCGGCAGCCGGAGGGGGAACCTCTCCCTCAATTCTTCAATCCGGCACGACGGCGAGCGCCTGGATTTCGATCTTGGCGCGATCTTCCATCAGCGCGACGACCTGAACGGCGGCCATCGGCGGGAAGTGGCGGCCGATGATCTCGCGATAGGCGGCGCCGATTTCCTTCATGCGCGACTTGTAGGCCTCGCGATCCGTGAAATACCAGGTCATCTGGATCAGATGTTCCGGCTTGGCGTCGGCCTTTTCCAGCACGCTGACGATATTGATCAGCGTCTGGCGGACCTGATCGACGAAATCGTCGGAATGGAACAGGCAGTTCTCGTCCCAGCCGATCTGGCCGCCGACCTGCACGATGCGGCCGCGCGCGGAAATGCCGTTGGAATAGCCGACCGGCTTTGCCCAGCCATCGGGTTGAATGATTTCATGCCGCATCTTTTTGCTCCAGGTAACGGGTGAGGCCAGCGCGGATATCGTCCGGCCAGGCGCGGGATTTGTGATCTTCGGTGGAGGTCAGAACGATGCGCTGGCGCACCGTCCAGATCATGTCCTCGCCGACGCGGACATCGGTCTCGAGGTCGAGCGACGAGCGGCCGATGGCGCGGACATGCACGGAGAAATCGAGCACGTCACCGTAAACGGCCGGCTTGATGAACTGCAGGTTCATGGTCACGGTCGGCAGGCCCAGACGGCGCTCGAACATGATCTCCTTCCAGGTGATGCCGAAGGAGGCAAACATCGCCTCGTTCACATCGACCAGATAGGACAGATAGGCCGGGTGATAGGCGATCCCGGTCAGGTCGCAATCGCCGAAGCGCATCGGCTTGGATATCTTGAATGGCATAAGCTCTCCCCTTCGTATCTCTTCTTGTCAGCCCGCCAGCACTTCGCCGCCGGCGACCGCAATGGCCTGTCCGTTGATCGATTGCGCTGCCGGCCCGCAAAGCCAGGCGACCGTGTCGGCCACCTCGTCGGGCTGTACGAGCCGCCCTTGCGGATTGTGTTTGGTGAATTCCGAAAGTGCTGCCTCCGCCGTCCGTCCGGTCTTGGCGACGATGGCCTCGACCGAACGGGCGATGATCGGCGTGTCGGTAAAGCCGGGGCAGACGGCATTCACCGTCACGCCGGTCTTCGCCAGTTCCAGTGCCAGCGCCCGCGTCAGCCCCACAACGCCATGCTTGGCGGCGCAATAGGCCGAGACATAGGCATAACCGGTCAGCCCCGCGGTGGAGGCAATGTTGACGATGCGCGCGCCCTTGCCGAAGGCTTTCAGGTCCGCCAGCGCTGACTTGGTCACATTGAACACGCCCGTCAGGTCGACGCCGATGACCTTTTCCCAGAGATCGAGTTCGGTCTTTTCAAACGGCGCGCTTGGAGCCTCGCCGGCATTGTTGACGAGGATCGAGACCGGGCCGAACTTCGCCCGCGCAACCTCGAACCCGCGCGCAATGGCTGCCGGGTCGGTGACATCGACGCCGGAAACTGCCATCGTGCGGTCAAGCCCAAGCTCGGCGGCAAGCGCCTCCAGGGGCTCGGCGCGGCGGCCGGCCAGCGTCAGCAGCGCGCCCTCGCCCGCAAGCCGTTGTGCGATGGCCGCCCCGATGCCGCTGCCGGCGCCGGTGACGAGAACGTGCCTGTTTTCGAGCGATCCGGCCACGTCAGCCTCACTTGGCCGGCGTTGCAGCACGGGCGAGGTTCGCCTCGTACTGGTACTTGCCCGACATGTACTGCTTCGGCCACGCGACGTTCTTCAGGCCGATCTTGGCCGCCTCGTGCAGCGCCCAGGCCGGGTCTGCCAGATGCGGACGGGCGACAGCGCAGAGATCGGCACGGCCGGCGGCGATGACGGAGTTGGCATGGTCGGCCTCGGAGATCGCGCCCACCGCAATGGTCGGCACATGGATCTCGTTGCGGATCTTGTCGGAGAAGGGCGTCTGGAAGAGGCGGCCATAGACCGGCTGTTCTTCCTTCCAAACCTGGCCCGACGAGCAGTCGATGAGGTCGGCCCCGGCATCCTTGAACATCTGGGCGAAGATCGCCGCATCGTCCGGCGTGTTGCCGCCTTCGAACCAGTCGTGGCAGGACAGGCGCACCGAGATCGGCTTGTCCGCCGGCCAGGCTTCGCGCACGGCCTTGAAGACTTCCAGCGGATAGCGCGCCCGGTTCTCGTGGCTGCCGCCATATTCGTCCTCGCGCCGGTTGGTCAGCGGCGACAGGAAGCTGGAGAAGAGATAGCCGTGGGCGGCGTGGAATTCGAGCCAGTCGACGCCTGCCTCGACCGCGCGCTTCGTGGCAGCGACGAAATCGGCCTTGACGCGGTCCATGTCGGCCCGGTCCATCGCCTTCGGCACCTTGCTGTGCTTGAGGTAAGGCAGGGCCGAGGCCGAGAGAAGCGGCCAGTCGCCGCTTTCCAGCGGCTGGTCGATGCCTTCCCAGGCCACCTTGGTCGCGCCCTTTCGTCCGGCATGGCCGAGCTGCATGGCGACCTTGGCGTTCGAATTGCCATGAACGAAGGCGACAAGCCGCTTCCAGCCTTCCATCTGCTCATCGTTCCAGAGCCCCAAGCAGCCGGGGGTGATGCGGGCATCGGGCGACACGCAGGTCATTTCGGCGAAGACGAGGCCCGCGCCGCCGAGCGCGCGGCTGCCCAGATGCACCATATGGAAGTCGTCGATCAGACCGTCCTTGGCCGAATACATCGCCATGGGCGAAACGACGATGCGGTTCGGCAGCGTCAGCCCACGCACCTTGTAGGGCGTGAACATCGGCGGCAGGCAGCGCTCGCCGTCCTTGACATTAAGGCCTTGCCTTGCGGCGAACCAGCGTTCGTAGCCTTCCAGCCATGTCTTGTCGCGCAGGCGCAGGTTTTCGTGGCTGATGCGCTGCGAGCGCGTCAGCATGGAATACATGAACTGTTCCGGCTCCAGCGTGTCGGCATAGCGATGGCCGACAACCTCGAACCATTCCATGGCGTTGCGCGCCGCATTCTGGATGCGGGCAACGTCGACGCGCCGGATTTCCTCGTAGGTCTCAAGAACGCCGGGGATCGCGTCCTTGCCGTGGCCGGCCAAGTTGAACTGGTTGGCCAGCTCGATCGCGTCGTCGATGGCGAGCTTGGTGCCCGAGCCGATGGCGAAATGGGCGGTATGGGCGGCGTCGCCCATCAGCACGACATGCGAATTGCCGTTGAAATGGCTCCACTTGCCGCAGATCAGGCGGCTGAAATTCAGCCAGGCCGAGCCGCGCATGTGGCGCGCATTGGTCATCAGCGACGAACCTTCCAGCGTTTCGGCAAAAAGGCTTTCGCAGAACTTGATCGACTCGTCCTGCGACATCTCACCAAGCTTGTGGGCCTGATAGGCCTCTTCGGTCGTCTCGACGATGAAGGTCGAGGTCTTGTCGTCGAACTTGTAGATATGCGCCTGGAACCAGCCGTGATCCGTCTTGCGGAAGTCGAAGGTGAAGGCATCGTAGAGCTTGTTGGTGCCGAGCCAGATATAGCGGTTCGGACGCACGACGAGGTCAGGCTGGAAAATCTCCGCGTATTTGTTGCGGATCCTGGAATTCAGGCCATCCGAGGCAATGACGAGATCGGCATCGGGAAAGTCGAGGTCGCTGTCGACATCCGTCTCGAACTTCAGTTCGACGCCCAGCGCTTCGCAGCGGGCCTGCAGGATGTTCAGCAGCTTCTTGCGGCCGATGCCGACGAAGCCGTGGCCGGACGTGCGCTGGCGCGTACCCTTGAAGAGCAGCTCGATATCGTCCCAATGGTTGAACGAGTCCTCGATCTCGGCAGCACTTTCCGGGTCCCAGACGCGCATGGACTGCATGGTCTGGTCGGAGAAGACAACGCCCCAGCCGAACGTGTCATAGGGCCGGTTGCGCTCGACCACGGTGATGTCGTGTTCGGGATGAAGCTTCTTCATCAGAAGTCCGAAATAGAGGCCAGCCGGGCCTCCGCCGATGCAAACGATGCGCATGTTCTCGTTCCCTTCATTCCAGAATTATTTTAAGTTTAAAATATGTGCAGATGCTTTAAGCGTCAAGGAAAAAATGAAGTTCGGGCATCGTGCCGCACCGATTTCTTCAAGCTATTGATAAAGCATGGTTTTCGGCGATAAGAGGCCGATAGTCGCCCTGCCAGTAGACCAGTGCCGCGCTCGCATCGCCGATCTCGACCGAGCGTACCCGGCCGATCAGGATCGAATGTGTCGTCCACTCGATCATGTCCTCGATCTCGCAGTCGATGGCGACCGCAGCACCTTGCAGAAGCGGCGCGCCGGTCTCACCCGCACGCCATGTGCCCAGGGCATAGCGTTCCGCACCTTTCACCCCGCCCTTGCCGCTGAACCGCTCGGCAATCGCCTTCTGGTTTGGCCGGAGCGCATTGACGCCGAAATGCCGGTAGCGGGCGAAGAGCGGCCAGGAGGATGCGCTGCGGTTGACGCAAACGAGCATCGTCGCCGGCTCGACGGAAAGCGAGACGGTGGAGGTGGCGACAAGGCCTGAGCGCTCCTCGCCCTCGCCCACGGTGATGACGCTAACATTGCCGGCGAAGCTACGCATGGCTTTGCGGAAAGCGTCGTTCATGTCGTGGTTTTTGATTGTCATGATGGTTCCCCGGTTCTTATTGGAAGTGGCTCTGTATATTGAGGGGTTTCGGTCTCGCGCAACTCAGCGGAAAGACCCCCTCTGGCCTGCCGGCCATCTCCCCCACAAGGGGGGAGACGACGTGTGGCGCTCGCCTGCCCCACAGCAGCAGTGACGGACAAGGCACTCGCAGGTTCGACGCGTGGCATCCGGAGGCACGACGTCCACTCCCCCTCCCCCTTGTGGGGAGGGTTGGGGAGGGGTCTTTGCCACACGCTCAAACGTCAGAGTGGGGCAAATCAGCCCGCCTCAAGCCGCCTTCGCCGCTTTCGTCACAGCCCGCCGAATCCCGGCGCTTTCCAGCATCGGCAGCACGGTGTCGCGGAAGTACGGGAACTCTTCCGTATAATCGACGAACGACAGCGTCGTGCCGTTGAAGCCGGCCTTGTGGAGCGCAATCAACCCCTCGGCCACCTGTTCCGGCGTGCCGACCAGCGGGAAGCCGCCATGGCCGGCGGCCATGCGGTCGCGGATGAGGGCGAGCAGATCGTGCGGGAAGGAATGCGCATGGGCAAACTGCAGCCGCACGAGATTGTCGACCGCCGCCCAGTCCGCATTGTCCTGGCCGAAATGCTGCAGATAGTCCTTCGCTTCCTTTTCGGTCGGGCGGCAGACGACATGGCTGAAGGTGAGTACGCCGACCTTGCTGCCGACATCGCGGGCCTACTGCTTGAGAGCGGCGATTTCCTCGCCGGAACGGGAAAGATCGATGGCGGGGGTGAAGAGGAAATCGGCGTTCTTGACGGCAAAGGCCCTGCCCTCGCCAGAGCCGGCGGCATTGAGGATCGGCACCTTGCGCGAGGGGCGCGGGTCGCCGAGAATGCCCTTGAGCTTGAAGAAGGCGCCATCCCAGTCAAAGGTTTCGGTGCGCGACCACAGCGCCTTGATGATGTCGAACCACTCCTGCGCATAGGCATAGCGCTCTTCATGGCCGGCGGGCAGATCGAGGCCCAGCGCCTTGTATTCCGGCTCGTTCCAGCCGGCGACGATGTTGAGGCCGATGCGGCCGCGGCTGATCTGGTCGATGGTGGCGATCTGCTTGGCGACGACCGCCGGATGGTTCGCCGCCGTGTGGATGGTGGCAAACACGTTGATGTTCTGTGTGCTGGCCAGAAGGCCTGCCGCCCAGGTCATGGTTTCGAGCACGCCGCCATGGAAATTCGTCTCGCCGCCATAGCCGATCCAGCGGGCGATCGGCAGCATGAAGTCGATCCCGGCATCGTCGAGGAGACGGGCGAGCTTGAGATTGTTGTCCCAGGAATTGACCCAGCGTTCCGGCACTTTGGTGACCGACATGCCGCCGGAGCAGTTGGACGCGAAGGTTCCGAGCACGAATTGGCCTTCAGCGAACATCGAGTTCTCTGTCATGGTAGTTCCCCAGAAGATTTGTTAGAATTTACGATAGAAAGTTTATTTGAAGTCTAAACTTTGTCAACGGGCGAAATTCGCAAATCGCTATTTTTCCGTGCGGGCCGCGCCGGGCTTGGAGCGGGGGCGCAAGGGCGGTTAATGTCTGGGACGAGTCGGAGTGAGGTGCGGGACATGCAGGACAAGAACAGCGAAGGCGGCAAGGGAGCCGATGCGAAGAAGGACAGCGGCCTTGACCGCCACTGGCATCTCGCACGCACGCCCGTCGAGATGGATGTCGCCGAGCTCGAATATGCGCTGATGCGCGCCTTCGAAGCCTTTGGCCGCTGGCAGACGGAATGCCTCTCCACCGTTCTCGATCTCACCGCGAGCGGCCCGGAAAACGCCATGCTACACATCATCCGCATGAACGACCGGCCGAAGACGCTGAAGGACATCGCGCGGCTCTCCAACCGCGAGGACATTCCCAACATGCAATACAGCCTGCGCAAGCTCATCGGCGCCGGCCTCGTGGAGCGCACCGGCAGCGGCCGCTCCGGCGTCACCTACACCGTCACCGAAGCCGGCCGCGACGTCACCGACCGCTATGCCAATGTGCGCGCGGCGCTTCTGGTCAAGGCGGTGCAATCGGTGCCCAACCTCGGGAAAAGGCTGGAGGACGCGACGGAAACGCTGGATCTGCTGACGGGGATCTACGAGCAGGTCGCAAGGACGGCAGCGACGCATCGGCGGTTGCCGCGGTGAGAGCCGCCGGTGTTAGGCCTCACGAGTTGGTGGCGTCACCAGGCGGCACCGCCGCTCGCATTCGTCATCCTCGGGCCAGTCCCGAGGATCTGACCACGCCGAATTCCTGCCGCACCGTCGCTTGCTTGGCCTCTTCAGCAGATCCTCGGGACTGGCCCGAGGATGACGGCGAGCGCGAGGTGACCGCTTATCGGACCTTTTCCAGGACGGGCTTACAAATGCTCTCCATCATCTGAATTGCTAGATCAACTTTTTCGCCAATCAAATCTGGCTTGCCCGGCACTCCCCACAGCTTCTGCTCCATCTCCGCTCCGACTTTTCCGGAACCGAATGTGCCGGTAGTTCCGTCACTATTTGTCATCTGAATTAGGACACTGGCCGTTGTTGCAATGTCTACGTGGACTTCGTGAATCGAGTTGAACGGCAAGCCTGCGTCTTTGCCGAAATATGCTATGAAAGGATATCTTAGCGCCCGCAGACGTGCGAACAGTTCTCTGTCTCTGTTCAAACGCTCTATGGGTAAGAAATACACATTACGTTGCTCCGTTTGACGGCTGGACTCATCCGGCTGGGCGTTTCGGGTTTCTCCCTCACCGCCAAATGAGCCCCTAGAAAGCGCCCACTTAATAGCGTCACGAGCCTCGTAAAAAGCGACCAGTGACTGCTCCGCTAGCTCCGTTTTACGTTTGCCTATCGTTTCGATATGCCACTTATCCAGTCCACGCTTCGCAACATAAACACCTACGATAGCGGTTATTGCCGTGACTACGGATGGGGCAGCCTTGAGAAACTCAAATAAGGAATATGAACCAGAACCGACACACATGGCGCCCTCGATTGCAATCATTGATTATCTATCCTTGTAATTGCCACCGTAGGAAACCTAGCGGAATGCCACAAGAAAAAAGGCGGCGCTCATTCTCCAAGCTGGAACTAATATCTCCCTAAGCCAATTCTCTCCCACTTCCACATTGCAGCCCACCCCCAACGGGTGTATGCGCCGATGATCCTTCTAAACCCCCGAGAAAGAACACCGCATGCTGTTGCAGCAAGGGCAAGCCCGTGATGAACGCGTTGATCTCAATCTCGCGGTGACGCTCGCGGGAACGGCAGGCGCGCTCAATGCGGCGGCCTTCTATTCGGTGGGTTTCTTTTCGGCCAACATGACCGGCAATGTGTCGATCCTGTCCGACCATCTCGCCATTGGCCAATGGCAGTCCGCGCTCTTCTATTTCAGCATCGTCTTCGCCTTCATTTTCGGGGCCGGTGTCTCGACGCTGCTCATCAATACCGGGCGGCGGCGGCAGGTGCATGGCATCTATGCCTATAGCGTTCTCACGGAAGCCATTCTGCTGGCGCTGCTCGGCTGTGCCGATCTCTGGCTGCTGGGGGCGTGGCGCATACCGGTTGTCGTGCTGGGCCTCGCCTTTCTCATGGGCCTGCAGAATGCGGTGGTGACGCGGATTTCGGATGCGCGCGTGCGCACCACCCATGTTTCCGGCATGGCGACCGATATCGGCATTGAACTCGGGATCGCCTTCGACATCCTGCGCGGGCGTGACCGCGAGACCGATGCGGCCCATAACCGCTCGAAGCTGCGCCTGCATCTTTATACAATTGCCGCCTTTCTCGTGGGCGGCGTTCTCGGCGTCGTCATCTATCAGGCCATTGCCGGCTGGCTGTTCATGGTCGCCGCCGGTCTCCTGTTCGCGATTTCATTGACCGGCATTTCGCGGTCGCGGCGCATCGCCGGCCGCAACGCGTCCTCTGGTTTCGCAAGCGACTCCGCAGACTGAGACAACAAAAAAGGCCGCGTCGAAACGCGGCCAAGGGTTCGCCTTTGGGAGGAAACTCTTACGCGGCAAGCCGTGTGAGATAGGCGTCTGCCTCTTCGGGAACAGCGAACCAGGGGAAAAAGTCGCGCGGGTCGTTGAAGCCGTTGGCGATGCGCTTCGCGAGGTCCGGATAGGCCTGCGCCGAGCCCATGATGTTCAGCACATGCGGCGGCGGCGGCATCAGGAGCGCGTTGGTCCAGCCGACGACATATTGGGCATAGGCCCAATAGCCTTCGAAGGTCGCGACCATGAAGGCCTCGTCATAGGCGCGGTCGCCATGGGCGAGGATCGCGTCCATATAGGCCTTGGCGCACTTGGATGCGTTGTTGGAGCCTTGGCCGGTAATCGGGTCGTTGAGGCAGACGGCGTCCGCCATGCCGAGAACGATGGCGCCGGAGGGCAGACGGCCGACGGGCTTGCGCACCGTGGGCGGAAACGCGCCGGCGAGAATGCCGTTGTCGTCCGTGAGTTCGATATCCTTGCAGCGCTGAGCTTCCCAGGGCGTGAAGGTCTCAAGCACCCACTTGGACTTCGCCAGATGCTCTTCAGGGGATTTCACATCCTTCCAGCAGTCCATCGGGCCGCCCGGAATGCCTTCAAACACCATGATGTCGCAGGGGCCGGTCGTCGTCAGCGCCGGGAAGGTGAAATATTCGCCGACCGTCGGGATGAGGTTGAAGTTGACCGCCGAATGGTCGGGGCGCTTCTCCATGCCCTTCACATAGGTCAGTGCCAGCGCGCGCTGCGGCTTGTCGAAGGGCGAGCGGGAGGCGTCGCGCTCGAACATCTTCGCAATATCACCCTTGCCGGCGGCGACGATGACGAGGTCGCTCTGCTTGGCGTAGGTTTCCAGGTCTTCGATGCCGGCGTCATGAATGACCATTTCGCCGCCCTGACGGGTAAATTCCTTCATCCAGTGCGGGATCTTGACGCGCTGGTCGACGCTCTGCGCGGTCTTGTCGAGCTTGCCGTTCCAGTCGATGGCCTTGGCGCCATTACCTTCCGGCGAGGGCACCGTGAAGCTGATGGAATCGACCGTCGGGCATTCGGCTTCCCAGAAATTGATGCCGAGATCGCGCTCGTTCTGCAGCGCCTGATCGAACATGCACTGGCTGGACATGACCTTGCCCCTGGCAATGTCCTCGCCCGTGCGGTTCTGAACGATGCGCACTTCATGGCCGGCCTTCAGCAGGCCAATGCCGAGCTGCAGGCCGGACTGGCCGCCGCCCACGATGGTGAAAAGTCTGGATTTGGTCATGTCATTCCCCTTTCTTCGGTTTGTTCAATTGGTCTCGAAAAAGGCCCCTCACCCCGCCTCCCCTGGCGCTCGGCGACCCTCTCCCCAGGGGAGAGGAGGTCCGGCGGCGTTGCGGCTTGTCCTCTTCTCCCCTCGGGGAGAAGATGCCGGCAGGCAGATGAGGGGGTATTCGTTATTCCATCAGCCGCGGGATCGCTGGCACATTGGTCTCCGGGCCCATGGCCGTGTAGCCGCCGTCGACGCGGATATCCGTGCCGGTGATGAAGCTGGCATTGTCGGAAAGCAGGAAGGCGATCGCCTCGCCCACTTCGCTCGGGCTGCCGGTGCGGCCGAGGAGATGGAAATCCTTGGCCACCGCGTCTGCCTTGGCGCGCGTGTCATGCGTAAGTTCCTGCATGATGTTCGACCAGGTCCAGCCGGGCGACACGGCGTTGACGCGGATGCCATCGGGGGCGAGATCCATCGCCTGGTTGCGCGTCAGCTGCAGGATCGCGGCCTTGGAGACGGGATAGACCCAGCGGCCGGTCTGCGCGACGCGGGCGGAGATCGAGCCGAAATTGACGATGGCGCCCTTGTTGGCGGCGAGATGCGGGCGGGCAGCCTGCATCAGCATGACCGAGCCGACAATGTTGACATCCAGCGCCTTCAGCCAGTCGGTGCGGGTCGTCTCCGCGCCATTGTCGAGATAGGTGCAGGCGACGTTGACAAGGAAGTCGAGCCGGCCGGTCTTTTCGACGGTGGCCTTCACCAGGGCTGCGATGTCGTCGTCACTGGTGATGTCGGTGGCGATGAAATGCGTGTTGCCGCCGACCTTGGCTGCGGCCTTCTCGCCAGCTTCCTTGTTGATGTCGGCGATGACAACCGTCACGCCGTAGTTCTTCAGCACCTCGGCAATGCCCTGCCCGATCAGCGTCGCGCCGCCGGAAATGATCGCAGTTTTCCCGTTCAGTCCATTCATGATGGCTTCCCCTTGTCGTTCTAACGATGTCTTCTTTTGGTTTTGTGGCTCAGGCGGCCGCGGAGGCCGACGCCGCCGCGAGGCGCGCTGTCAGGAACGCTCCGTCGCCATAGATCAGCGGCGGCGTTTCGCCATCGGCGCAGCGGGTCGAGACGACCTCGCCGATGAGGATCATATGCGTGCCGAATTCGTGGATCTCGGCGAGCTTGCAATCGAAGGAGACGGAAGCATCCGCCAGAACCGGCGCGCCGGTGCCGTCATCGATCCATTCTCCGATGGCGAAGCGGTCCTCGCGGGCATGGCCCGTTCTTCCAGCAAAAGTCTCGGCAACCGGGCGCTGGTCTTCGGCCAGAACGTTGACGGCGAAGACGCCGCGATGCTCGACGACGGCGGCAATGGAGGTCGAGCGGTTCACGCAGGCAATCAGCGATGGCGGCTCGGTCGAGAGCGAACAGACGGCGGTTGCCGTAATCCCGCAGCGGCGCCCTTCGGCGTCCAGCGAGGTGATGATGGTGACACCGCCTGCAAGACGGCGCATTCCGGCACGGAAGAGATCGCTACCCATTGTCATGTTCCCGTTTTTAGCCGAATGGATTTTCCATTCATTTTATGTTTAAACTAATCATGAACCGGATTTGACAATCGGCAATCCAATTTGCGCAGGGTGTTGTCCAAATCCGGCAGGTGTGGTTTGATTTGAGCTCGTGACGGGGAAACCGCCGATGTTCGATGCGCAGGAAAAGCCTCTTCAGCATCACGGCCTGGTCGACACCCGCGCCGTCGATGAGGCGCGCGACGCCATCGGCCGCATCTTCTGCCCCCACTTCCTCGACGTCCGCGACCGCTCCGCCGAGGGTTTCCACGCCGTGCACAATGCCGTCGAGCAGCCCGGCTATTCGGTGAACTTCGTGGCCTACGGTGCCGAGGTGGAGATCGACCCCGGCGAGCTTTCCGATTTCTTCCTGCTGCAATTGCCCGTCCATGGTGCCGCGCATGTCCGAAGCGGCAATGCGACCGTCGATGTGGCGGCTGGCCAACGCGCCTCGATCCTCTCGCCGACGCTCGCCTCGCGGATGGTCTGGAAGCCGGATTGCGAAAAGCTGATCGTCCTGATGCGCCGCCGCATGGTGGAGGATTTCTTCGAGACGATGACGCATCGCCCGCGCGCGGCGATCGAATTCACGCCGGCCATCGACCTCACCGCCCCCGTCGGCCGCAGCCTCATGGCCCATGCGCGCATGATGGTCGAGGCGGCCGAGGGCGGCTCGGGCCTGCCCGATGCCTATCGCGCCATGCTGCGCGACGGGCTGATCTCGCTGCTGCTCAACGGCCTCGGCAACAACGTCTCCGCCGCCCTTAATCTCCCCGCAGCCGATGCCGGCTCCGCCGCCGTGCGCAAGGCCGAGGAATTCATCCGGGCGCGGGCGAGCGACAACATCTCCATGGCCGACATCGCCAATGCCGCCGGCATACCGCTCCGCACCCTCCAGGACGCCTACCGCAAGGCGCTGGGCCGCACGCTGCTGGATGGCGTCCAGCAGGCACGGGTGGAGAGCTTGCGCAACGCGCTGCTCAAGCCGACGCCGACGCTGAATGTTGCGGACGCCGTGCTCGCGTCAGGCTTCGGGCATCTGGGCCGGGCGGCGGCGGCCTATCGCGAGGTCTATGGGGAGAGCCCGTCGGAGACGTTGCGGCGGGTGCGGGGGAGGTAAGTCACCCAATAACCGCCGTCATCCTCGGGCTTGTCCCGAGGATCTGCTGACGAGCCCGGGCAAATGACGTTGCAGCAGGGAATTCGGCGTAGCAGATGGTCGGGACAGGCCCGACCATGACGGCGTTGCAGGTTGGTCTACCTCACATCCCCGGCTTCTCCGGGTTCCACAGCAGCACCGGACTGTCCTTCTCATACGCCATCCCCTTCGGATAGCTGATCGCCTCGAACTGCAGCCCCCAGGGTGCTTGGAAATACAAAATCGACTGTCCCGCAATCGGGCCGTCGTCGATGGGCAACGGCCCAAGCCGCGTCTCGACGCCCATGTCGTCCAGATAGGCTTTCGCGGCGGCGATGTCGCGGACGTAGAAGGCGATGTGGAAGGCGCCGATGTCGCTGTTCTTCTGCTTGAGGTCCCGCTGGTCGGGGGCGGAATATTCGAAGAGTTCGAGGTTCGAGCCGTTGCCGCAGCGGATCATGGCGACGCGCTCGATGCGGGCGCGGGGGTGGACGCCGAGCGCGTCCGTCATGAAGCTGCCCTCCGGGTCGCCGATGGGGCCGAAGGTGAGCACATGGATGCAGCCGAGCACGCGGTCGAAGAAGTCGATGGCCTCGTCGAGGTTGGGGACGGTGAGACCGGTATGGTCGTGGCCGACGAGGCCCGGAAGGCCCTTTTGAGCGGTCATGGAAATGTCTCCCTCAGGCGGCAGTCTGGTTCATTGTTTTGCGCATGTGGTTCTCGTAAAACCGCTGAATACACTTAAGCGACTTGCTCGAGCGACGGCGCCGGCCGGGTCAGCCAGCCGTCATCGATTTCGGGCAGCGGAATGGCATCCAGCAACAGGCGTGTGTAGGGCGATTGCGGGGCGTCGAAGACGGTTTCGCATGGCCCCTCCTCCACCACCTTGCCGAACTGCATGACGGTGACGCGGTCGCACACCGCGCGGATCACGGAGAGGTCGTGGCTGATGAAGGCCATGGCGAGGCCCATTTCCTGCGACAGCGCCTTCAGGATGTTGAGCACCTGCGCCTGCGTCGACACGTCGAGGCCGGAGACGATCTCGTCGGCGAGCACGAAATCCGGCTTCATCAGCACGGCGCGCGCAATGCCGACGCGTTGGCGCTGGCCGCCAGACAGCTCGTGCGGCGCGCGGTCCAGTGTGACCGGGGCGAGCGACACGCGGTCGAGGATGGCCCGCACCTGCCGCTCGGCATCGCGCCGGTCGGTGGCAAGCCCGTGCAGGAAGAGCGGTTCGGTCAGGATCCGGCGGATCGAGTGGCGCGGGTTGAGCGAGGCCATCGGGTCCTGGAAGATCATCTGCATGCGGCGGCGCAAGGGCCGCATGGCTTCGGGCGACAGCGCGGTGATGTCCTGCCCGTCGAAGCGGATCGTGCCGCCGGAAACGGGCACGAGCTTCAGCAGCGCCCGGCCGAGCGTCGTCTTGCCCGACCCGGATTCGCCGACAATACCCACGGTCTCGCCGCGTCGGATGGCGAGATCGACGCCGTGCAGCACGCGCACGCCCGGCCGTCCGTGGCCGAAGAGGCCCTTGCTCTGGCCATAGGTGACTTCAACGCCTCGTGCCTCAAAGAGAAGATCGTTCATTTCACACTCTCCTCTCGGCAATGCCGATCTCGGCGCGCAACTGGCGGAACACGGCTTCCGGCACGGGCTCCAGCCCGGCATTCGGCCTGTCGTAGCGGGGGCCTGCGGCAATCAACGCGCTCGTATAGATGTGTTTCGGTGCGGTCAGCATGTCGGCCGTCGCGCCGTCCTCGATCACCTTGCCGGCATAGAGAAGCGTCACGCGATCGCAGATCTTGGCGACCACGCCGAGATCATGGGTGACGAAGATGACGGCCGTGCCGTGGGCTTCCTGCATGCGGCGGATGAGGCGGAGGATTTCCTTCTGCACGGTCACGTCCAGCGCCGTCGTCGGCTCGTCGGCGACCACCAGCTTGGGGTTCAGCGCGAAGGCGGAGGCGATGAGGATGCGCTGGCGCATCCCGCCAGAAAGCTCATGCGGATAGGCTTGCAGGACGCGTTCCGGATTGCGGATCTGCACCTCGTCAAGCAGTTGCAGCGCGCGCTCATGCGCCGCCGCCTTTCCCATGCCGAGCTTGAGCCGCAGGCCGTCGGTCAGCTGCGCCTCGATGCGCCGCGCCGGGTTGAGCGCCGTCTGCGGGTCCTGCGGGATCAGCGTGATGTCGCGGCCCATGATGTCGGTGAGTTCGCGGCGCGGCATCTGAAGCAGGTCGCGCCCCTCGAAGCGGATGAAGCCGCCGGTGACCTTCACCGTGGACGGCAGGATGCCGAGGAGCGCCTTGGCGATGGTCGATTTGCCTGCCCCGGATTCCCCGACGAGACCGCGCACCTCGCCCTTTTCGAGCGTGAGGGAGACATCGCGGAGAACCGGCGCACCGCCGTCGCGGGTGGAAATGGCGCTCAGGCCTTCGATAGCAACAAGGGGCTGGGTCATCGGCGCATCACCGGGTCGAGCGCCTTGCGCAGACCGTTGCCCAGCTGGTTGAAGGCGAGAACGGTGGCGAAGAGCGCAATGAGAGGAAAGACGAAAACCCACCATCCCTGATGGATCATCTGGCGGCCTTGCGCGATCATGCCGCCCCAGGTCGGGATATCGGAGGAGAGCGAGAGACCGACAAAGGAGAGGATCGCCTCGACGATGACGGCAATGCCCATTTCGAGGCTGACAAGGGCGATGAGGACAGGCGCGACGTTCGGCAGGATCTCGCGCCACAGAATATGGCTGCGGGAAAAGCCGATCGTCTCGGCGGCCATCACGTAATCGAGCCGCGCCTGCGCCATGGTCTCTGCCCGCACGACGCGACAGAAGCGCGTCCAGTCGATGATGACGATGGCGGCGATCACCGAATGAAGTCCGGAGCCGAGAACGGCGACCAGCAGTACCGAGAGCAGCACCGGCGGAAAGGCCATCCAGATGTCGACTAGGCGGGAGATGATCCGGTCCGCCCAGCCGCCATACCAGCCGGCGGCCAGACCCATCAGCGTTCCGATGATGGCGGACAGGCTTGCGGCGACGAAGGCGACGGTCAGCGCGATGCGCGAGCCGTAGAGCACGCGGGACAGCACGTCGCGGCCGAGATCGTCGGTACCGAGATAATAGCCCGGCTCCGCGCCGGGTGAGGTGACGGGCGGCATGTTGCCGAGCATCAGGTCCTGCTCCAGCGGGTCCTTCGGCGCGATGTAAGGCGCGAAGATCGCGATCAGCAGGAGGAGAAGCAGGAAGCCACCGGCGATCACCACCCGCGGTTCACGCAAAAGCGGTTTTATGGTCTTCATCGGCAGGCTCCGAAGGGGGACGGGCGCGTCCGCAGTGGTGGTCACGATCTCAGCCATGGGCCGCACCCCGCGGGTTCAACCAGCCGGCGATGAGATCGACGAGAATGTTCACGAGAATGAAAATCGCGCCGAAGGTGAGCACGATGCCCTGGATCAGCGGCAGGTCGCGGTTGATCACGGCGTCGATCGCCATGTTGCCGAGGCCGGGATAGGAGAAGATGCGCTCCACGATCACCGTGCCGCCGATCATGAAGGTGAACTGCACGCCGGTCAGCGTCAGCGTCGGTCCGACGGCATTGCGCAGTGCCTCCTGCAGCACGAGGCGCAGCGGCGACATGCCCTTGAGGCGGGCGAGAAGCACGTAATCCTGCACCATGGCTTCCGCGAACGCTTCCTTCAGCGTCCGCACGACGATGGCGGCGAGCGGCAGGCCGAGCGCCAGCATGGGCATGACCATATGGGCGATGAGATCGCCGAAGGCCGCGAACTTGAAGGTCACCAGGCTTTCGATCAGGTAGAAATCCGTATGGAAATAGGTCGAAAGCGTCGGATCGATGCGCCCCGACAGCGGGAACACCGGCCAGAACACGCCGAGCAGCAGGACGAGCGCCAGCGCCCAGACGAAGTCGGGCACGGCGAGAAACAGGCCGTTGATGAAGTCGAGCGCCGGATCGAGCGCCGTGCTCCGCGCCAGCGTGCCGAGCGTCGCGATCACGCCGCCGGCCAGCACGCCGAAGACGAGGGCGGCGAAGGCGAGTTCCAGCGTCGCCGGCAGGCGTTCGCCGATCAGTTCCATCACATCGCGGCGCTGCGAGATCGAGGTGCCGAAATTGCCCTTCAGCACATCCATGAACCAGATGCCGAATTGCTGCGGCAGCCCGAGATCGAGGCCGTAATGGGCGCGGAGCGCCGCGATATCCGCCGGCGTGGCGCTCGGCGAAATCATCATGGCGATCGGATCGCCCGGCACGATGCGCAGGAGACAGAAGACGATGACGGCAACGCCCATCAGCGTCAGCACCGCCATGAAAAGACGATTGAGAAGATCGGAAGCGGTCATCGGAACCTTCCTGTTGCCTTCGAAGTCGTGGGATCTGGAGATCGCGATGGTGCGGTCTCCTTTAGCTTTTGGGACGGAGGGAGCCCCCTCATCCGCCTGCCGGCACCTTCTCCCCGGTGGGGAGAAGAGGGGTGTCGCACCGCCTTCGTTCCCATGCACTGACGCAATCGTGGGAAAGGCCGCAGCCTCTCGGACCTCCTCTCCCCTTGGGGAGAGGGTCGCCGAGCGAAGCGGAGGCGGGGTGAGGGGGAGCCACGCGGCAGAACCTTCAAAGAAGCCTGTCGCAAAACCCCCACATCCGACCCTTCGGGCCGCCTTCTCCCCTCCCCGTTCAAAAAGGGGGGAGAAGGGGAAGCCTCACCCGCCGAAGCCCCTCAGTTGTCTTGAGGGAAGCCCCAACTCAGGCCTTCGACACCAGCGTCGGCTGCAGCGCGCTCGAGATATTCGGCGTGACCTTCAGCGAGGACTTGAAGACGATGGGCTGCACATATTGCAACAGCGGGATCACATAGCCCTGCTCGGCAATATACTTGTCGGCGGCCTTCCAGCCGGCGATGCGCTTGGCCTCGTCCTTTTCTCCCCAGAGCGGGCCGATCAGGGCGTCAACATCGTCGGTCTTCCAGCCGGAATGCGGCGACTTGGAGAACATGGCAAAGCCGGTCGAGGTCGTCGGATCGCCGATCGCGTTGCCCCAGTTGTAGAAGGCCGCGGGCGCGAGCTTGTGGCCGGCGCGCAGTTCGAAATGCTTGGCGATTTCGTAGACTTCGATCTCGGCCTCGATGCCGACCTTGCGCCACATGCCGACGATGGCCTGGATCATTTCGTAATCCTTGGGCTTCAGGCCGCGCGTGGTCTGGATCTTGAACTTGACCGGCTTGTCCTTGGAATAGCCCGAGGCCTTGAGAAGGGCTACGGCCTTGTCCGGGTCGTAGGGCACCTTGATCGAGGGATCGAAGGCGGCATATTCCGGGGCTTCCAGCGTGTCGATCGGCACGCCATAGCCGCGCAGCAGCTTCTTGACGATGCCGGCCTTGTCGATGGCGTGATGGGCGGCCAGGCGCACATTCTTGTCCAGCATCGGCTCGACATTGGTGATGAAAATCATGCCGATATCGGAGATCGGCGAGGAGACCCCGGCAAAGCCCTTCTTGGCCTTCAGGCGGTCGAACTCTTCATAGGGAATTTCGAGCGTCACGTCGGACGAGCCAGACTCGATTTCGGCAACGCGGCTGGTCGGGTCGGTCACGAACTTGAAAATGACCGTCTCGAAAGCCGGCTTGGCGCCCCAGTAGTTCGGGTTGGCCTTCAGACGCAGGAAGGAATTGCCTTCGTAAGCGTCGAACATGTAGGGGCCCGTGCCGATCGGCTTCTTCTCGAAGCCTTCCGCGCCGACCTTTTCATAATAAGCCTTGGGCAGGACATAGCCGGTGAGGAAGGCCATCCACTTGAAGATGGTCGGATCGAAGTTCAGCACATCGGCGTTGATACGCTTGCCGTCCACCTTGAAGTTGCCGATGCTCGCCCAGACGCTCGCCACCGGGTTGCCGGTCTCAGGCTTGCCGGCGCGGGTCAGCGACCAGACGACGTCTTCGGGCGTGAGGTCCGAGCCGTCATGCCACTTCACGCCTTCGCGCACATCCATCCAGACCTTGGTCTTGTCGTCGTTCCAGCCCCAGGCCGTCAACAGGCCGGGTTCAAACGACAGGTCCGGCTTCTGGCCGATATATTGGTCATAGATCGAGCGATAGATTGCCTGGATCGCCGGGTTCACGCCCGACAGTCCCACCGTGCCGTCGAAGGACGGCAGGTTCGAGTTGAAGGCAATTGTCAGAGTGTTCGTTTCGGCAGCCTGGACCGGAATCCGGCCGGCGAGAATGCCGGTCAGAACGGTAGCCGCACCCAATCCCAGTACGCCACGACGCGTCAAGTCAGTCATTTTGGACTCCTAAGTTCCCCTTGAACGGATTTCCGGTTTTCCGGATTTTGTGATTGTTTGAAACTTAAAATGAAAATCCGGATTTTGACAAGGGTCGTTTGGCGCATTTCTCAAAAATAATATGAAATGGAATATTTCTGCTCCGCCGCATATAAAGGCAATCGCGCGCGTGAGAGGCGCAGATTTATGCAATTGACACAATCCAAGAGATGAAATATGCATTTGCATATAACTTGCCAACAAGATGGGGAACGTCATGGCAGAGCGATCATTTGCGCGTGAAGTCGAAGACCTGAAGCTCGGCGAAGGCGACATTTTCAGAGGCGAAGGCATCCTCGCCATCACCAAGGCGCTCCTGCAATCGGGCGTCTCCTATGTCGGCGGCTATCAGGGCTCGCCGATCTCGCATCTCATGGATGTTCTGGCCGATGCCAAGGATGTCATGGAAGAGCTGGGCGTCCATTTCGAAACGTCCGCGTCCGAAGCGGCTGCCGCCGCCATGCTGTCGGCCTCCGTCATGTATCCGGTGCGCGGCGCCGTCACCTGGAAGTCCACCGCCGGCACGAATGTGGCGTCTGACGCGCTTTCCAACCTCTCCTCCGGCGGCGTCACCGGCGGCGCGCTGATCATCATCGGCGAGGATTTCGGCGAAGGCTCCTCGATCATGCAGGAGCGCAGCCACGCCTTTGCGATGAAGTCGCAGATGTGGCTGCTGACCCCCCGCCCCAACCTGCCCTCCATCGTGGACGCCGTCGAGAAGGGCTTCGAGCTGTCGGAAGCCTCCAACACGCCGGTCATGCTGCAGGTCGGTATCCGCTCCTGCCATGTGCACGGCCATTTCGTCGCCAAGGACAACAAGCGCCCGGAATACACACTCAAGGAAGCGCTGGAGAACCCGCGCCGCGACGTCAACCGCATCGTTCTGCCGCCGGCCTCCTTCGTGCATGAAAAGGAAAAGCTCGAGAAGCGCTGGCCCGCCGCCGTCGAATTCATCAAGCAAAACAAGCTCAACGAGCATTTCGGGCCAGCTGAGGGCGAGATCGGCATCGTGCTGCAGGGCGGCGTCTATAATGGCGCGATGCGCGCGCTCCAGCATCTCGGCCTTGCCGATGTCTACGGCAATTCCCGCGTGCCGCTCTATGTCATGAACGTCTCCTACCCGATGGTCGATGACGAGTTGATCGCCTTTGCCGCCGGCAAGAAGGCCATCCTCATGGTCGAGGAAGGCGCGCCGGAATATATCGAACACACGCTGCACACGCTCTTCCGCCGCAGGGACATCCAGACGAAGGTGTCGGGCAAGGACGTGCTGCCCCTTGGCGGCGAATACACGACGCCGGTGCTCATCAAGGGGCTGGGCGCCTTCATCGAAGCCAATGCCCCGGGCCTGCTCGGCAACCGCCCGCCGGTGCCGAACCCCGATCCGATCCTCACCGATCCCAAGGTCAAGGCGCTGGCCGAAGTCGTGCCGCCGCGCCCCGCCGGCTTCTGCACCGGCTGTCCGGAGCGCCCGATCTTCGCGGCCATGAAGCTGGTCGAGAAGGAACTCGGCGAACACCACGTCTCGGCCGATATCGGCTGCCACCTCTTTTCCATCCTGCCGCCCTTCAATATCGGCGGCACGACGATGGGCTATGGCCTTGGCCCCGCGTCAGCCTCCGCCTTCAATGTCGAGGCCGACAAGCGCTCCATCTCGGTCATGGGCGATGGCGGCTTCTGGCATAACGGGCTCGCCACCTCGGTCGGCAACGCCGTCTTCAACAAGCAGGATGGCGTCATCCTCGTCGTCGACAACTTCTATTCTGCGGCCACCGGCGGCCAGGACATCCTGTCGTCGCGCGCCATCAACCCGCGCCGCAAGACCAACAATTCCATCGTCAATGCGGTGAAGGGCATCGGCGCGACATGGGTTCGTCAGATCGACCGCACCTATGATGTCGCCAAGATGCGCGATACGCTGAAGGAAGCGCTGACGACCAAGGAACCCGGCCCGAAGATCATCGTCGCCTCGTCCGAATGCATGCTCAACAAGCAGCGCCGCGTGAAGCCGCAATTCGCCAAGGCGGTGAAGGACGGCAAGCGGGTGGTGAAGGAGCGTTTCGGCGTCGATGAGGATGTCTGCACGGGCGATCACGCCTGCATTCGCCTCTCCGGCTGTCCCTCGCTCTCGGTCAAGCATACGGATGATCCGCTGAAGGACGATCCGGTCGCGGCAATCGACAATTCCTGCGTCGGCTGCGGCAACTGTGGCGAAGTCTCGGAAGCGGCGGTTCTCTGCCCCTCCTTCTATCGCGCCGATGTCATCCATAACCCGACCGGCTGGGACCGCTTCGTGCATCGCATGCGCAAGGCCGTCATCGGCTGGCTCCAGTCGCGCCGCGCGAGCGGCCGCGTCGTCTTTGCAGATTGAGAGGGGTGAATATCATGAACATCCATGTCGATAATGCCTTTGCCGCCCTCTCCCACGACAAGCCGCTGTCGCTCGCCATCCTCGCCATGGGTGGCCAGGGCGGCGGTGTGCTTGCCGACTGGATCGTCGATCTCGCCGAATCCGAAGGCTGGGTCGCGCAGACCAGTTCCGTGCCGGGTGTTGCCCAGCGCACGGGCGCGACGATCTATTATCTCGAACTCATCAAGGCCCGCGACGGCGCTCATCCAGTTCTGGCGCTAATGCCGACGCCGGGCGATGTCGATGTCGTCCTCGCCGCCGAGCTGATGGAGGCCGGCCGCTCCGTGCTGCGCGGCCTCGTCACGCCGGACAAGACGATGCTGATCGCCTCCACCCACCGTTCCTATGCGGTCGGCGAGAAGGAGAAGCCCGGCGACGGTATCGGCAACCCGACCATCGTGGTCGATGCCACCGATTTCGCCGCGAAGAAGACCATCGCCTTCGATATGGACACGCTGGCCACCAAGAACGGTAGCGTCATTTCCGCCTCCATGTTCGGTTCGCTCGCTGCGTCGGGTGCCCTGCCCTTTTCCAAGGAAGCCTTCGAGGCGACCGTGCGCAAGGGCGGCAAGGGCGTGGAAGCCAGCCTCCGCGCCTTCAACGCGGCTTACGACCGGGTCTTGCGCGGCGGCAATGACAAGGTCTCGGCCACACCTGGCAAGACCTTCGCCGAAATCCCGCAGACCGCGGGCCATCCGGCGCTGGACAGGCTGCTCGTCCGCATCCGCAAGGAATTCCCGGAAGCTGTGCAGCCCATGCTCTATGCCGGCGTCAAGAAGCTGACCGACTTTCAGGACCCGGCCTATGCCGACGAATACCTGACCGAAGTCGCGAAACTCCATGCCGCCGACAAGGCGAATGGCGGTGCCGAAAAGGACTTCGCCTTCACGGCCCAGGCCGCCAAATATGTCGCCATCGCCATGGCCTATGACGACGTGATCCGTGTGGCGGATCTGAAGACGCGCGGCAGCCGGTTCGACCGCGTGAAGAAGGAAGTCGGCGTCAAGGCCGACCAGATCCTCTACACGACCGAATACATGCATCCGCGCATGGAAGAGGTCTGCGGCACGCTGCCAAAGGGTCTGGGCAGCTTCATCGAGAACCGCCCTTCCCTGTTCAACTGGCTCAACCGCCGCATCGACAAGGGCCGCCGTGTCAAGACCGGCACGCTGTTCTGGTTCGCCGGCCTCTTTGTCGTCTCGTCGCTGCGCCGTTTCCGCCGCGGCAGCCTCCGCCACTCCATCGAAATGGCGCATCGCGATGCGTGGCTCAGGACGGCGCTCAACGTCCTGCCGCAGAACTACGATCTCGCCGTCGAGGTTCTCGGCAACCGCCGTCTGGTCAAGGGCTATTCCGACACCCATGTCCGCGGCCTCTCCAAGTTCGACCGCGTCATGTCGGCTTTGCCTATGCTGACGGATCGCGAGGATGGCGCCGCCTGGATGCGCCGGCTGCGTCAGGCGGCGCTGCTGGATGAAGGCGGGATTGCGCTGGACGGGGCGTTGAAGACGGTGGCGAGCCTGTAAGCGACGGTGCGGTTCCCCTTCTCCCCTTGGGGAGAAGGTGGCCCACAGGGCCGGATGAGGGGTTCCCTCACGACGTCAAATGACCCCTCATCTGTCCTTCGGACATCTTCTCCCCAAGGGGAGAAGAGGGGCTTCGCCCTCACCCCGCCTTTGCCACCCCCGCAAACTCTCCCGCCGGCTTCGGCTTGCTGAAGAGATAGCCCTGCGCCTTGTCCACCCCGAGGTCGCGCAGTGTCCGTTCTTCCTCGACCGTCTCGACCCCTTCCGCCACGACGAGCGTGCCGGTGCGGCGGCCATACTCGGTGAGCGCGCTGATCATGGCGATGCGCAAGGGGTCGGTGTCGATGTCACGGGTCAGGCTGATGTCGAACTTGATGATGTCCGGCTGCAGCCGCAGCACATGCTGGAGGCTCGCATAGCCGGCGCCTGCATCGTCGATGGCGACCTGCACGCCGGCGGCGCGCGCCGGTCGCAGAGCGGCGAGAAGATCGCCATAGTTCTCCACCGCCGCGTGCTCTGTGATCTCGATGACCAGACGTCTGGGGTCCACCTGCGCCAGAAGCGGCTTGAGATCGCCGGTCATGATCGTCTTTGGCGACAGATTGATGTTGATCGAGCAATCCAGCGGCAACGTGCGGCTTTCGGCAAGCGCATGCTGCGCGGCGACAAGTTCCAGCCGGCCGCCGATGCCCGCCAGTTCCGCATCGGCAAACCACTTGTCGGGACTGCGCGGCGGCTCGCTGGCAAAGCGCGACAGCGCCTCGTAGCCGGTGACCGCACGGGTCTTGAGATCGACGATCGGCTGGAACACGATGGCCGGATCGCCGGCGGCAATCGCCGTCTCGACCAGCTTGCGCGTGCGGCTGCGCTTCTTCTGCGCGCTGATATCGCCGGCCAGCATCCGCGCCATGAGATCGGAAAGCTGGCGCAGGAGCACGAGCTGCGTTTCGCCGAGATCGGGCCGGGGCGTAAAGGCGAAACAGCAGAGCGTGCCGTAAAGCTGTCCGTCTTCCAGCCTGAGTGGAACGCTCAAATGCGCGCCGATCGGGATGGCCGCCGTTTCCGGGATCTCCGCCGTCAGAGGCACATCGGCGGTGTTGGGGATGAGCTGCGGCAGGGCGCCGTTGACGACCTTGCGGCAATAGCCCGAACCGATGGGATGAACCTCGCCGGCGCGGATCGGCGGATTGTCCACCACGGAGGAGACGCCGTGAAACACGCGCACGGCGTTGGAAAACTCCGCCAGAAACGCGACATCCATGTTCATCTGGGTGCGGATGGTGTCGAGGATGAGGTTAATATTCGTGGCGACGGGAGCCGATAACGGCGTCGGCACACTGCCGGCATCATGAAGAGTCTTCAAACGTCCCCCCGGAATCGAATGCTCTGCGAGAGTAAGATTACCACGATTGTCATATTAGAAAAGGCTTTCTGAAATCCCCTCTTGATTGCACATCATGCAGCGTTACAACGCATATTTCAACCTGCGGGACGTCTGAGCGCCCCGTGAGTTCTGAGCTCAGGCGACATCCGCGTCTGCCCGTTTCAGAGGCTGGCATTCGCGCCTTGGCCGTGGCATGGTCGCGCCGATTGGCTCGCGGGCAGCGCTTTTTGTCTCCCGCGAGAACGCATGGCAGGAGGAGATTGCGATCATGAGCGATACTTTCAACGCGATGGTGATTGATGCGGTGGATGGCAAGCCGAAGGCGGGCTTCCGGGCGCTGACAAAAGCCGATCTGCCGGATCACGATGTCCTCGTCGAAATCCATTTCTCCACGCTGAACTACAAGGATGGTCTCGCCGTGAGCGGCAAGGGCCGCATCGCGCGGCGCACACCGCTGGTCGCCGGCATCGATCTGGCCGGCGTCGTGGTCGAGTCGCGCACGCCGAACTGGAAGCCGGGCGACCGCGTCGTCGTCAACGGCTTCGGCCTTTCCGAGACCGAATGGGGCGGTTACAGCCGCTACCAGCGCCTGAAGCCCGAATGGCTGATGAAGCTCCCGGAGGTTTTCTCCTTCGAACAGGCCATGGCCATCGGCACCGCGGGCTACACCGCAGCGCTCTGCGTGAACGCGCTGGAACGCTGGGGCGCGATCAAGCCCGGCGAAGGCGAGGTTCTGGTCACGGGCGCTGCCGGCGGCGTCGGCTCCGTCGCGATCAGCCTTTTGTCAGCCAAGGGCTACAACGTTACCGCCTCGACCGGACGGCCGGAAACGCATGATTATCTCGCAAGCCTTGGCGCCACCGCCTTCGTGGATCGCGCAAGCCTCTCTGAAAAAGGCGGGCCGCTGCAGAAGGAACGCTGGGCGGGTGCTGTCGATTCCGTGGGCTCGACGACACTCGCAAATGTTCTGGCACAGACGAATTACGGCGGCGCCGTTGCCGCCTGCGGGCTTGCCGGCGGGGCGGATCTGCCGACAACCGTGATGCCGCATATCCTGCGCGGCGTAGCGCTTCTCGGCGTTGATTCCGTCATGGCACCCATGGCGCTGCGGAGCAAAGCCTGGGAAACCCTGGCCGAAGCGCTGAACCTCGAGCACCTTGCCGCCATGACGACGGTCGAGCCGATGTCGAAACTGCCGGAGCTGGCAGACGCCATCGTCGCCGGTCAGACCCGGGGGCGCGTGGTCATCGACGTGACGCGCTAGCCTGTCACCACAGTCAATGCGAATGGGGAATGCCGTAACGCTCGGCCAGCAGCTCGCAGAGACGGTCGATGTCGCTCACGAAACGTGTCTCGCCGAAGCGTAGCGCATCTGCGGGCGCGGTTGCCGGGTCCGCGAAGATCAGGACCGGTAGCCCCTGGTTTTCCTCGCCGATCCGCTCGATCACCGCCGGCCGCGGGCGTGCGAAGGGAACGCGCATGACATCAATATGGTCATTCAACTCGGGGAAGGTTGCGAGCAATCCCTCGACCACATTGCATTGAGGGCAATAATACAGCCGGTCCGGCGAAAGCTTCGTGTCCGGAAAGCCGGGCGTGATCAGAATGAGAAGGTCGCGGGACATCAGACATGCCTTTCCAAGATAAATGCGCACGCCCGCTGTCTTATGAAGCTCCAGCACACAAATGCAAGGGGCCGGATGCTCTCACGGAAAGCATGCCGGTCAGCTGCTCTGCTCCCAGATGCGTCGCGCCACCTCGAAAACATGCGCAACGGCAGGGTCGTTCATCCGGGCCTTCAGGGAAATGAAGCTCAGGGCGGTCTCGACCTTCACCGAGTTGGCGATGATCAGGCCGTTGGATTGCTGCTCGTGCAGCGCGATCGATTCGCGACAGAGGCTCAAACCCACTCCGGCGCGTACCATGGCCAGCATGGACATTTCCTGGTCGATCAGCGCTACCACGTTCTGGCGAACGTCCAGTTCCCCGAAGATGCGGCCCAGAAGCCGGTTATGAACGGAGGCAGGCGGTGTGCCGATCCACGGCAGCGCGGCCAGCTCCGCCCAACTCTTGTCGCGCACATAGGGTGCCAGCGCGCCCGGAGCGACGACGCGATATGTCAGCGGAGCCAGCTCGAGCACGTGGAACAGGCTCTCCTCCGCGCCGGGTCCGAGCCCCGCCAGCGGATCGAAGTCTCGGATGTCGCCGAGGAAGAAGCCGACATCCAGCTCGTTGCGCTTCAGCCCCTCCGGCACCTGCCCGCTGATGCCGTGGCGCAGCTCCGTCTCGATGCTGGGTGCACTTTCGACCAGCGCCTTGAGGAAGGCGCCAAGCCGGGTAAATTCCGGATCGATGATCGTGCCGATGCGCAGCGAGCCACGAATCTGGGTCGCAAGGTTGGAGGCCGTCTGGCCGAAATCGACAAGCGACGCGAAGATAAGCTCCGCCTTTGCAGCCAGCAGCGCCCCGTCATGCGTCAACTCCAGCCCCCGCGCCGTGCGGCGGAAAAGCTCGACGCCGGTCTTGGCGGTCAGTCGCTTGAGCTGGAGGCTGAGAGCGGGCTGTGTCAAGCGCAGCTGTTCGGCCGCGCGGGTGACATTGCCCTCACGCGCGACAGCCACAAAGGCTCGCAAGGTTTTCAGATCGAATTCGGTCATATTAATTTCATTTATAATTCTATTTCGAATTTGTCATTGGATTTCTCGTCTACATCCCGTTTAGCTTGCGGCTTGGGCGGGAGGACGCCTAACATGCTGGTCCAGGTTTTTCAGGCTCTTGCGCCACCGCGCGAGGCCTTGATAAAGCCTTTCCAGCATTCGGAGGCTTGAATTTGACTACGAAAGCATTCGATTACATTATTATCGGAGGAGGGTCTGCCGGCTGCTTGCTGGCCAATCGCCTGAGCCGTGACCCGGGCAACCGCGTGCTGCTTCTCGAAGCCGGCCGCAAGGATGATTATCACTGGATCCACATCCCCGTCGGCTATCTCTATTGCATCGGCAATCCCCGCACAGATTGGCTCTACAAGACGGAAACCGAGGCCGGGCTCAATGGCCGCAGCCTCATCTATCCGCGCGGAAAGACGCTCGGGGGCTGTTCCTCCATCAACGGCATGATCTACATGCGTGGCCAGGCCCGCGATTACGATCAATGGGCGGCGCTGACCGGCGATGCGTCCTGGTCGTGGCAAAATGTGCTGCCGCATTTCAAGGCGCATGAGGATCACTATCGCCTCGATGGCGGCCAAGACCCGCAGACCGGCGGCAACAGCCGCTTTTCCGATCTCCACGGCCATGGCGGCGAATGGCGGGTGGAAAAGCAACGCCTGCGCTGGGACCTGCTCGACGCCTTCGCGGATGCCGCCGTTCAGGCCGGCGTGCCGAAGACCGACGATTTCAACAGCGGCGACAATGAGGGCGTCGGCTATTTCGACGTCAACCAGCGCAACGGCTGGCGCTGGAACACGTCGAAGGCGTTCTTGCGCCCTGCCCTGACGCGCCCCAACCTGACGGTCTGGACTGAGGCGCAGGTCGAGCGCCTGCTGTTCGAGACGGATGATGACGGCGGGCTGCGCTGCTCGGGCGCGCGGATCAACCGCGTCGGCGAAACGGTCGAGATGCGCGCAAACGCCGAAGTGATCCTTTCGGCCGGCGCGATCGGCTCGCCGCAGATCTTGCAATTGAGCGGGCTCGGCGAGCCGTCCTTCCTGCAGGCGCTCGGCATCCAGCCCGTGGCCAACCTTCCGGGCGTCGGCGGCAATCTTCAGGACCATCTCCAGATCCGGACCGTCTTCAAGGTGACGGGCGCCAAGACACTGAATGCGCTCACCGCCAGCCTCTTCGGCAAGATGGCGATCGGCATGGAGTATGCGCTCAAACGCAGCGGCCCGATGAGCATGTCGCCTTCGCAGCTCGGCGCGTTTACGCGCTCCGACGAGAACCAGCCGCATGCCAATCTCGAATTTCATGTCCAGCCGCTCAGCCTTGACGCCTTCGGCCAGCCGCTGCATCGCGAACCCGCCTTCACGGTCAGCGTCTGCAATCTCAATCCGACCAGCCGGGGCACGGTGCGCATCCGTTCGCAAAACCCGAAGGATGCGCCGGCCATTGCCCCCAACTATCTGACGACGCCGGAGGACCGGCGCATCGCCGCCGACAGCATCCGCCAGGCCCGCCACATCGTGGCCCAGCCGGCGCTAGCCCGCTACGCCCCCGTCGAGTGGAAGCCGGGCATCGAGTTTCAAAGCGACGAGGACTTGGCCAAGCTAGCCGGCGATATCGCCAGCACCATCTTTCATCCCGTCGGCACGACGAAGATGGGTCGCGAGGACGACCCCCTCGCCGTCGTCGACAGCCACCTGCGCGTTCACGGCGTGCAGGGCCTGCGCGTCGTCGATGCCGGGGTCATGCCGACGATTACAAGTGGCAATACGAATTCCCCGACATTGATGATCGCCGAGAAAGCCGCTAGCCTCATTCTGGAGGAGGCGGGGCGCATGGTCGATTGGCCACGGGGACAGAAATTCCGCGAAGCGGGAGCATGGAGGAGGCTGGGGGCAGGAACCGCAGACAGCCGGAACGGCGCTGCAGGGGAGTCCCGAGCCTAAAAGACAGACTGTCTGTCAATCGCGGGATGAGCTTAGGCCCGCAACTCAAGGAGGAAGAGTTATGAAAGCATTTCTGTACGGAACAGTGAGCGCAGCGGCGGTCGCACTTGCGGCGACGTCCGCTCTTGCGGGCGGAATTTCAAACGACGTGGTCAAGATCGGCGTTCTCGGCGACATGTCGGGCGTCTACTCCACCGGCTTCAGCGGCGACGGCGCGGTTGCGGCGGTCAAGATGGCGGTCGAAGACTTCGGCGGGACGGTTCTCGGCAAGAAGATCGAGGTGATCTCCGCCGACCACCAAAACAAGGCCGACGTGGCCTCTGCCACCGCCCGCCAGTGGATCGACCAGGATCATGTCGACATGATCACCGACCTTACCAACTCCGCCGTCGGCCTTGCCGTGCAGCAGCTGGCGTCGGAAAAGAAGGTCATCACCATGAACACGGGCGCGGCCAGCGCCGACCTGACGGGCAAGGCCTGCACGAAATACGGCATCCACTACGGCTACGACACCAATGCCCTCTCGGCAGGCACCGCCTCTGCGGTCGTGAAGAATGGCGGCGACAGCTGGTATTTCATCACCGCCGACTATGCCTTCGGCCATGCGCTGCAGAAGAGCACGACGGCCGTGGTCGAAAAGATGGGCGGCAAGGTGCTGGGCAGTTCGGACGTTCCGCTCGCCTCGACCGACTTCTCGTCCTATCTCCTGCAGGCGCAGTCTTCAGGTGCGAAGGTCGTCGGCCTCGCCAATGCCGGTCAGGATACGGTGAATTCGATCAAGCAGGCGCATGAATTCGGCCTGACCTCCGCAGGCCAGCAGCTAGCCGGCATGCTCGTCCTCATCTCCGACGTCAAGGCGCTCGGCACCGATGTCGCCAAGGGCCTCAGCTTCACGGTCGGCTGGTACTGGAACATGGACGACGCCTCGCGCGCCTGGAAAGAAAAGTACATGAAGTACTCCAACGGCGCGGCCCCCACCTTCGTGCATGCCGCCGACTATTCGCTGACCATGGCCTATCTCAAGGCTGTGAAGGCCGCCGGCACCGACGATCCGGATGCCGTGCGCGCCGAGCTTGGCAAGATGAAGATTGACGACTTCTTTGCCAAGGGCGGCCAGATCCGCCCCGATGGCCTGCTCGAGCATGACATGTATCTCGTGCAGGTTCAGGACGCGACGAAGGATCCGTGGGATGTCGTGAAGGTCGTCCAGACCATTCCAGGAAAGGACGCCTATGCCTCGCTGAAGGACGGCGGCTGCCCGCTGGTGAAGTGACGCTCCGCAGGGCGGGCAGTCCCGGAAGACTATCCGGCCGCCCGCCCTGCCCTTCCTTGCCAACGACTTTTCATAAACGTCTTGCCGAAGGACATTCATGAGCGATTTCATCCTCGAAGCGACTGACCTCAGCCGCAGTTTCGGCGGCTTCATGGCGGTCAGAAACGTCAATCTGAAGATTGCGCGCGGCTCCATCCATGCGCTGATCGGCCCCAACGGCGCCGGCAAGACCACCATGTTCAATCTTCTGACCAAATTCATCACGCCGAGTTCCGGCACGATCACCTTCAACGGGCGCAACATCACGCATCTGAAGCCCGAGGAGATCGCCAATCTGGGCATTGTCCGCTCGTTCCAGATCTCGGCCGTCTTCCCGCACCTGACGGCATTGGAAAATGTGCGCATCGCGCTGCAGAAGCGTCTCGACGTCAGCTACCAGTTCTGGCGCTCGCGCAAGATTCTCTCGACGCTCGACGACGAAGCGCTGGAGCGGCTCGATCAGGTCGGGCTGAAGCGCTTCGCCCATGTGCCCGCCGTCGAATTGCCCTATGGCCGCAAGCGCGCGCTCGAAATCGCCACAACGCTCGGGCTCGAACCCGAACTCATGCTGCTCGACGAACCGACGCAGGGCATGGGCTCGGAGGATGTCGGCCAGGTCGCCGATCTCATCAAGCGCGTCTCGGTGGGACGCACCATCATCATGGTAGAGCACAATCTCGGCGTCGTCTCCAAGCTCGCCGATTCAATCACGGTCTTAAGCCGTGGCGAGGTTCTGGCGGAGGGCACCTACGAACAGGTGTCGAAGAACCCCGCCGTCATGGAAGCCTATATGGGCATCAAGGCCGAGGAGGTGGCATGATGGCAGCGCCGCTTCTGAAAACCAGCGGGCTCAATGCCTGGTATGGCGAGTCCCATGTGCTCCACGGCGTCGATATCGAGATCGCCGAGGGCGAGTTGATCACCCTTCTCGGCCGCAATGGCGCCGGCCGCACAACGACGCTGCGCGCCATCATGGGCATGGTATCGCGCCGCACCGGCTCGGTGACCATCCGCGGCCGCGAATTCATCGACGTCGCCGATCACCGCATCGCGCCGCTCGGCGGCATCGGCTATTGCCCGGAAGAGCGCGGCATTTTCGCCAGCCTCAATGTCGAGGAAAATCTGATGCTGCCGCCCAGTGTTGGCAAGGACGGCATGAGCCTCGACGAAATCTATGTGATGTTCCCAAACCTGAAAGAGGTACGCAAGCGCATGGGCACCCGGTTGTCCGGCGGCGAACAGCAGATGCTCGCCATTGCCCGAATTCTTCGCACTGGCGCCAAGCTCCTGCTGCTTGATGAGATCACCGAGGGGCTTGCCCCCGTCATCGTCAAGGCTCTCGGCGAGGCGATCATGCGGCTGAAGGCGCAGGGCTACACGATCGTGCTGGTCGAACAGAATTTCCGCTTCGCCGCCCCCTTGGCCGATCGTCACTATGTCATCGAGCACGGCCGGGTGATCGACCGCATCGAGGGTGGCGAGGTCGCCGCCAGCATGGACCGGCTCAACCATTACCTGAGTGTGTAGAAAGGCGAAAACATGCTGAAGCTTCTGCTCGCCCAGGGCATGCTGGGCCTCAACAACGGCGTCTTCTACGCCATGATGAGCCTCGGCCTTGCCGTCATTTTCGGGCTGCTCAATGTGGTGAATTTCGCCCATGGCGCGCTCTACATGCTCGGCGCCTTCGTGGCGCTGATCCTCTATTCCTATGTCGGCCTGTGGTTCGGGATGAGCGGCTTTCACATCGGCTTCTGGCCGGCGCTGATCCTCACGCCCATCATCGTCGGGGGCTTCGGCATCCTGATCGAGCGCTTCCTGCTGCGCTGGCTCTACAAGTTCGACCCGATCTATTCGCTGCTTCTGACCTTCGGCGTCACGCTCGTCCTGCAGGGCCTGTTCGTCAACATCTTCAGTGCATCCGGCACACCCTATCCCGGAATGCCGGACGCCCTGAAAGGCGTGGTCAATCTCGGCTTCATGATGTTCCCGAAATTCCGCCTCTTCGCCATCGTCTTCTCGCTCATCGTCTGCCTGATCGTCTGGTATGTGATCGAGCGGACGAAGGTCGGGGCGCTTCTACGCGCCGGCACGGAAAATCCGGAACTGGTGAAGGCCTTCGGCGTCAACGTGCCGCTGATGGTGACGCTCACCTTCGGCTTCGGCACCGGGCTTGCCGGTCTTGCAGGCGTGCTCGCCGCACCGATCTATTCGGTCAGCCCGCTGATGGGCGCCGATCTCATCATCATCATCTTCGCGGTCGTCGTCATCGGCGGTATGGGCTCGATCATGGGCGCGGTCGTCTCCGGCATCGCGCTCGGCCTCATCGAGGGCGTGACGAAGGTCTTCTACGCCCCCGCCGCCAATACGGTGATTTTCTTCCTCATGGTCATCGTGCTGCTGGTGCGGCCGTCCGGCCTGTTCGGGCGCGAGGGATAAGCGACATGACAAAACCTGCCACTTCCCATCATGCTCTCGACGAAGCCGGCGAATTCGCCGAAAGCGTCCCCCATGAGAAGCTGGCCCGCAGCCGCGCGGCGCAGGCCGTGCTCTGGGTGCTTCTGATCGCGGCGGTGCTGGTTGCACCCGCGGTGCTCTATCCCGTCTTCGTGATGCAGCTCCTGTGCTTCGCGCTGTTTGCCTGCGCCTTCAACCTGCTGATCGGCTTTACCGGCCTGCTCTCCTTCGGCCACGCGGCCTTCTTCGGGGGGGCTGCGTATATCTGCGGCCATGTGGTGAAGGTATGGGGCCTCCCGCCGCTTCTCGGCATCCTGCTCGGCGGGGTCTTTGCGGCGGCACTCGGTTATGTCGTCGGCTCGCTCGCCATCCGCCGTCAGGGCATCTATTTCGCCATGATCACCCTGGCGCTCGCCCAGATCGTCTACTTCCTCGCCCTGCAATTGCCCTTCACCGGCGGCGAGAACGGCCTGCAGGGCATCCCGCGCGGTACACTCTTCGGACTTGATCTCAATGACCCGCTGCCGATGTATTATTTCGTCGCCGCGATCTTTCTTGCCGGCTTCCTGATCATCCATCGCACCATTCACTCGCCCTTCGGCCAGGTGCTCCAGGCGATCCGGGAGAACGAGCCGCGCGCCCGCTCGCTCGGCTACAATGTCGATCGCTTCAAGCTCATCGCCTTCGTGCTGTCGGCGTCACTTGCCGGCGTCGCCGGCTCGACCAAAGCCATCGTCTTCCAGTTCGCCTCGCTCACCGATGCGCATTGGCAGATGTCGGGCGAGGTGATCCTGATGACGCTGATCGGCGGCATGGGGACGATCTTCGGCCCCGTCGTCGGCTCGGTCGTCATCGTGACGCTCCAGCACTATCTCGCGGATATCGGCTCCTGGGTGCAGGTGGTGATCGGCGCGATCTTCATCGTCAGCGTGCTGCTCTTCCGCCGCGGGCTCGTCGGAGAACTGGCGCGCATGCTGAAGATTTCCTCGGTCTGAGACTTGAGGGCGAGGCCGGGATCATTCCGGCCAATCATTTCGGGAGCGGCCAATCTGGCCGGAGGCCGCCGAGTGGCAGATTTCATGCCACTCCGTCCGATACTTTCGCATCCAGGCGTCGTGAAGACCCTGGCCGGACCGCAATATCGGTTCCCCGCGAAACCGGTTGCCAAAGTCGCTGGAATTCCTCTAGGCGTAGCGCCTTATGGACTGCGCCTCGTGTCGGCGCAACTCGAACTTCGCCACACGCGCTTCGACATCACCAACATCCTCGTTGAGCGAATGGATGGCAGCCACCGTCTCCTCCACCATGGCCGTGTTGTGCTGGGTCACCTGGTCGATGTCGGCGATCATCTTGTTGATTTCGCGGATGGCGACATCTTCTTCCTGCGCGGATTTCTCGATCTGGCCGACGGCCGAGCCGATTTCCTCGACATGGCCGGCAATGCGCGAAAGTGCGCCGCCCGTCTCGCCGACCAGCTCCACGCCGTCTTTCACCTGCCGTTCCGACGTGGTGACAAGCAGGCGGATTTCCTTGGCAGCGGAGGCGGAACGCTGCGCAAGCTCGCGCACCTCCTGCGCCACGACGGCAAAGCCCTTGCCCGCCTCGCCGGCACGCGCGGCCTCGACGCCGGCATTCAGTGCCAGAAGGTTGGTCTGGAAGGCGATCTCGTCGATCACGCCGATGATCTTGCCGATTTCGGAGGACGAGCGGGAAATCTGCTCCATCGAGGCGACCGCACGTTCGACAATCGTGCCGATTGCGGCACTGTCGCCACGCGCCATGTCGACCAGACCCTTCGCCTTGCGGGCAAAGTCGGCGGTGGCGCTGATACTCGCGACAATCTGCTTGATGGAGGCTGCGGCCTCCTCGAGGCTTGCCGCCTGCCGCTCGGTGCGCGATGCCAGGTCCCGGGTGGCGGAGCCGATCTCGCGCGAGCTCTTGGACATGGAGCCGGCAACCGAGGCGATCTCTTCGATCGCCCGGCAAAGCGAAGCGGCAGCCTCGTTGAAGTCCTTGCGCAGCGGTTCGGTCTTCGGATCGAACATCTGGTCGATGGAAGCGAAAAGCCGCCCCGCGGCCAGTGCCTTGAGGCCCTCGGCCAGGGCGACGATGGTCTTCTGGTCCTGCGCAGCCTGATGGTTCATGCGCTCCATTTGCTCGGCCTCGCGGCCGCGGAGCTGTACGACTTCCTCGATATCCTGCCAGACGAAGATCAGCAGCGTTTCTTCACCGCGCTGCCAGCGCATCAGCGTCACATTGACGGAAAACTGGCTGTTGTCCGCCCGGCGGATGCGCCACTCGAAACGGTGATGCCCATCCTGCATCGCCCTGGTGATGTATTGCATCGCCATCGCATCGGAGCGGTTACCATCCAGCTGGAACTCGGGCGAAAACTCCGGCGGGGTCAGGCCCATCAGCGTTTCGCGCGGCTGGCGCATGATCTGGGCAAAGGCGTCGTTGAATTCAACCACCTTGCCCTCGCGCAGCACGCAGACACAATCCGGCGAATTTTCGAAAATGTAGTCCGAAAGTTCCTGTCGGAAATTCTCCGGCTTGCTGAAAATTTTCTTGAACATGCTCGCCCTCCATTGCCCAAAACGCAATTTGGAGAAATTCTAAACAAACTCACTTAAAATTGTTTTAAATATATAACAAAAGTCAAATACGTCACATTTCATTCTTGCGGACGTTCCGCAGGATCTTGTGCAGCGTGTTGAGAAAGGCGCGATATTCGTCTTCCTCGATATCGCGGAACATCTGGCGTAGCCCGTCATACATGATCGGCCAGACCTCATTGAAGACGGCGCGCCCCTCCTCTGTGATGGCGACATCACGCACCCGCAAATCGTCAGCGCGCGGTGTACGGCTGATAAGCCCCTGTTCTTCCAGCGAATCCACCGTGCGGCTCATGGTCGATTGCTCGGTGACGCCGAGAACGGAAAGCTCGTTGATCGTGAGCGACGATGAGACCGACAGCACAGCAAGCGCCCGCATCTTCGCGGTGGTGATGTCGCGGGCGCGCAGCTCTTCGGAAAGATTGGCGTTCCAGCGCGCCATCACGCGGTTCATGATATAGGGTGCAAAATGGTTCAATCCCATCTCGCCGAGGCTCGGCATGCGGCCGTCTTGCGTACCCGGATGCCCGAGAACATCGCCCGAAAGGCCGTTTTCCATCCACTCTCTCCCATTCATGCCCTGGCCGTCACACCGTCAACGATGCGGCGGCCCGATCGGTTTCATCGCTATGCTTCATTTCAGGGAGGATGCGAGCAGGAAGCCCGATCCGCCGCCAAGGCCCGGCCCCGGATGGGTGGACGCTCCGATATGATAGAGCCCCGGGACATGTGTCATGTGGTTATTCGGTCTCTTGAAGGGACGCCAGAGGAAAAACTGGTCGAGCCCGCAGAAACCACCGTAAGGATCGCCGCCGACAAGGTTCATGTTCATGGCCTCCAGATCGGCCGGCGAATAGACGCGGCGCATGATGACCGCCTCGTCGAAATTCTCGATATGGTGGCGCAGCATCGCCTCCACGCGATCGGCAAAGGCCTCGCGCAGCGCCTCGGTCCAGCGGCCGTCAGCGGGGCAGTCAAGCTCGCCTGCCGCATCGCCCTTGATGAAGCGCGGCGTGTCGGGCAGCTGCAGCCAGAGGATCGACTGGCCTTCCGGCGCGCGGCTCGGGTCGAAGGAGGTGGGCTGGCCGACGCAAACGGTCGGTTCGGCCGGCAGCAGACCGCGCTCCGCCTCGTTGGCCGAGCGCGACACGCCGTCAAGCCCCGGCGTCAGATGCAGCAATGCCACCTTGCCGAGCGCCTCGCCCGCCTTCCAGCGCGGCGCGGCCTTCAGGGCGTAGTGAATCTGCATGTTGCCCTTGCCGTAGCGATAGGATTTCAGCCCGTCCTTCACGTAGTCCGGCAGGGCCGCAGCCCCGCTCTTGAGCAGCCGCTTGTAAATCTGGTCGGGTGTCATGGAGGCGATCACGCCGGCGCCGGCCTTGAAGCTGCGACCATCGGTGAGGCGCACGCCGGTGGCCTTGCCGCCCTGCCCCAGAATGACTTCATCGACATCCGCCCCGGTGACGATCTCGCTGCCCTGATCCTTGATCAGCTTTTCAAACGCCTTGAGGAGATTGACCGCCCCGCCCTTGACGATGGGGCAGCCGGCTAGCTCGACGGCAAAGCCGATGACCTTGACCATCTCGGCCGAATAGCTGCTTTCCGGCCCCAGCCCGCAATGCAGCACCCAGGGCGCCCACAGCGCCTTCATTTCTTCGGATTGATAATTGGTGTCGAGATAGGACCGCGCCGGCGCGAGCGCCTCGCCGAAGAAGGCCGCAAGGCCTTTCAGGCCCCGCGACCATGCTTCCTTGGCCACCAGCTTGGCCGTCGCCATGGACCAGAGATTGCCGCCCAGAAGCCCGAAGACGAAGCCGGCATTGCCGCCGAAGCGGTTCATCTCGCGATCAAAGCTCTGACCGTCGCCGGGGGCGAGCCTGTCGAAATTGGCGATATTCTCCGCCCGGTTCATCGCAAGGATCGCGTGGCTTCCATCGGGCCGCAGAACCCCGGTCGGCGTCGCCGAATGGCAGAATTCCAAGCCCCGCGCCTCCAGATCCTTGCCGAGTGCGGCAAAGGCCGGCGAGGTCATGAACAGAACCATGGTAGTGGCCATGACATCATGCACGAAGCCCGGCGCGGTGATCTCCTCGGTGCGAAGGCATCCGCCAATCTGGCCATTGCGCTCCAGAACCAGAACCTTCTTGCCCTTCTTGCCCAGCATGGCCGCTGCCACCAGCGCGTTGATGCCGCTGCCGACGATAATGTAATCCGGATCGCTCATGGGTCATCTCCCTATGGGGATGGTTGGTGTTGTGTGGTCTGTGCGAAAAACTCGTACCTCTCGGTTAGGAGAGGCTCGCCGCAGCGCCCGTTCCCCCTCCCCCTTGTGGGGAGGGTTGGGGAGGGGACTTGTCCTCCGCTCGCTCAGCGTTCGCCGCAAAGTCCCCCTCTGGCTGCCGCCATCTCCCCCACAAGGGGGGAGACGGAAAGAAGCGCTGCCCTGCCCCATCCTTCGAGGCTCTGAGAAAGAGGCTTGCCGCAGCGGTCACCCTCCCTCCCCCTTGTGGGGAGGGTTGGGGAGGGGTCTTTAGCACCTCAGGCAATCAGCGCCAGCGCGCGCACCGGCGAGCCCGTGCCCTTGACGAACTTGAGCGGAGCCGCAATCAGGATCGCGCCCTTGGCCGGAAGCTGGTCGAGGTTCGACAGGCTGGCGAGGCCGTACTTGTTGGCCTTGTGCATGAGGTTATGCGCCGGGAAGGGCGGTGTCATGCCGCCGGCGGAGCCGGCATCCGTGCCGATCGTTTCCTGGCCCCAGCCGATAATGCCCTTGGAGAGCAGGTATTCGATGGCTTCCGCCGTCGGGCCGGGCGAATGCGGGCCGTTTTCGTCGGCATTGAGGAAGGTCTCGGTCGAGCCGTTGCGCTTGTACCAGTCGGTCCGCATCAGGACCCAGGAGCCGGCTTCGATTTCGCCGTTTTCAGCTTCCCATTCTTTGATGCTCTCGACGGTCAGCAGATAGTCCGGGTTTTCGGTGGCTTCCTTCGAGCGGTCGATGACATTGACCGGCGCGACGAAATTCTGCGGCGGGATCGTGTCGGTCGTGTTGCCGGGATGATCCTTGCCGGTGACCCAGTGACAGGGCGCATCGAAATGCGTGCCGGTATGCTCGCCCAGTTCCAGCCAGTTCCAGGCCCAGAAGGGACCGTTCTCGTCATAGGCCGAGATTTCGTGCACCTTGACGTTCGGCGTGTTCTTGCCGAACTGCGGCGGCAGATAGAGAACCGGCGTTTCCGGCCCGAGCGGGGCGGTCAGGTCGACGACCTTGACCTTGCCGGTCAGGAGTTGGGCGGCGAGTTGCGAAAGTGAGCTTGTATCCGACATGGTGATCCCCTTTTATGTGGCGGATGCGCACCCGGCGGAAGCCCGGCCGGGTCCTGCATTGAGGCGACGCTAGATCACAAAATATGTAAATGCAAGGAATTTTGCATAGGCTTTTGCCAGATGCCCGACTTCACTTTGCGTTCACCTTCATCCGACAGCGCTTGAGATGCCGTAGTTTAAGCTCCAAACGTCGGCATTCCCCGTGCTCCGATTTATTTTAAGCTTGATGCAATTTGCCGAAGATGTATGCATACAGAAATAAATCCGGAAATTCGGGGGAACGACATGTCTGAATTCGATGCGGTGATCCTGGGCGCAGGTCACAATGGGTTGGCCGCTGCCGTGCATCTGGCCGCGAAGGGCTGGAAGGTCGCAGTGGTCGAGGCCAAGGCGAGCGCCGGCGGCGCGGTGAAGACGCAGGAACTCGTCGAGCCCGGCTTCCGCCACGACATCGCCGCCATGAACCTTTCCATGTTCGCCGGCTCCGCCTTTCATCAGACCTATGCCGGCGAGCTTGCCGCCCATGGCCTGAAATTCGTCCCCGCGCCGAAATGCTTCGCGAGCGTCTTTCGGGACGGCACCCATCTCGGCATCGGCACCGATGCGGCCGCCAACCGGTCGGCCATCGCCCAACTCTCCTCCAAGGATGCGGAAAGCTTCGCCGCCATGACCGCCGAGTTCGGCAATATGGCGCCGCATCTCTTCGGCCTGCTCGGCAATCCCATGCCGTCCGTGGGAAGCGTCAAGACCGCGTGGAAAGCATGGCGCGCGGGCGGCGTTCCGCTGCTCACCGATCTCCTGCGCCTCCTTCTCTCGTCGCCCCGCGGCTTCCTCGACCGGCATTTCGCCAATGAGAAGCTCAAGGCCATGATGGCCGCGTGGGGCCTGCATCTCGACTTTCCTCCGGATGCCGCCGGCGGCGCGCTCTTTCCCTATCTGGAAACGATGACCAACCAGGCCTTCGGCATGGTGATTGGCGAGGGCGGCGCGGATGCGATCATCAAGGCGATGGTGGGGCTGCTGAAAGCCAAGGGTGGGGAACTCTTACTCAATTCCCCGGTGATTTCGGTGGAGGTTGCCGGTGGCCGGGCGAAATCGGTGACGCTGGCCGATGGACGCAGGCTGACGGCCAAGCGGGCAATCATCTCCAACATCCATCCCAAGGTTCTCTTCAACGGTCTGGTAAAAGGCGTCACCCTGCCCCGCCGTTTTGCCGATGGCGTGAAGCACTATCGCGCCGGCCCCGGCGCCATGATGATCCATCTGACGCTCGACGGCCTGCCCGACTGGTCCGCCTCACCCGACCTGAAATCTTATGCCTATGTCCACATCGCGCCGAACCTCTCGATGATGAACCGGCTCTATGATGAAGCGGTTTCGGGACTGTTGCCTCGCGAACCCGCCCTCGTCATCGGCCAGCCCACGACGCTCGATCCGACCCGCGCGCCGGAGGGCAAGCATGTGCTTTGGGTGCAGGTCCGTGTTCTGCCGGCGGAGATCAAGGGCGATGCGGCGGGTGAGATTTCGGCGACAGATTGGCCGACCGCAAAGGAGGCCTATGCCGATCGCGTGCTTTCGGTTATCGAGAGCTACGCGCCCGACTTCCGCTCCAAGATCCGCGGACGCGCCGTCTGGTCGCCGCTCGACCTGGAGACGGAAAACCCGAACCTCATCGGCGGCGACAGCCTTTCGGGCTCCCATCATCTCGACCAGAATTTCCTCTTCCGCCCGGTCGCCGGCTACTCGCGCTACAAGAGCCCGGTGGACGGTCTCTATATGTGCGGCGCGGCAACCTGGCCGGGTGCGGGGACGGGCGCGGGCTCCGGCTTCATGCTGGCGAAGATGCTTGCCGGCTAGGAAATCTGTTTGCTGGTGGGCAAATGCTTCAGGCCTCAAGGAAAGTCTTGACGGCCGAGCCCGCTTCCCGCAGGTAAGGTTCGACTTTAATTCGGTGCAGACGGACACGCGATGGATCTCGAACTGGTTGCCAGCGACGCCCAGGAAGGCAAGAAGCAGGAGCTGAAGCTCTGGCTGCGCCTGCTTGCCACGACCAAGCTCATGTCGCAGGAAATCCGCCGGCGGCTGCGCCGGGAGTTCGGCGCGACGCTTCCGCAATTCGACCTCCTCGCCCAGCTCTATCGCGAAAAGGACGGCCTGCGCCTCGGCGAGCTTTCCAGCCGCACCATGGTCACCAACGGCAATGTTACCGGTCTGGTCGAACGGCTGGAAGCCGACGGCACGATCATCCGCGAGCGCCTCGAGGACGACAAGCGCGTCACCGTGGCCCGGCTTTCCGAGAAGGGCCGGACCTATTTCGAGGGAATGGCGGAGGCACATGAGCGCTGGATCAAGGAAATGATGGCCGAAGTCGAACCCGCTGTTCTCAAGCGGCTTCTTGCCGAACTCGGCCAGGTCAAGGAATCCGCCCAGCGCCATCTCTCTGAAGAGGACTGAGGCGGGAGCACGCCGGCAGCCGGGCAAGGGCGAACGCCAAAGCCCATCCGGCGACACGCAGGCCGGACGGGCGGCAACTTCGCCAAGGCGTTGCTGCGATGGGGTCAGGAGGCGAAACGCTCCGGCCTGAATGTCTGCAGCATCGGATGCTCCCGGCCGGTTGCGATCTCGCCCGCAAGCAATTCGCCGACGATCAGGCCAAGGGTCGCACCACTGTGACTGAAGGCAACGTAGCAACCGGGAACGGCCTTCAGCGCGCCGATCACAGGCTCGCCATCGCCCGGAATAGGCTTGCCGCCAACGCCGACCGACTGGATCTCGAGCTTCGGATTGCCCTGCATCACGTTCGAGGCTTCCGCCACGAGAGCCTCGACCACCGAGGCGTCGATGTCGTGACTGCCATCCGGGCGCATCGTCACGCCCTCCTCCGCCGCCCAATCGGCGTCGAGCGAGAAGGCCCCGCCCGGAGCTGGCCGCACCGCCACGCGCGGCGTATTCAATACGGCTCGCAAAGGATGGTCGAGCGGCTTGGTCTGCACCAGAAGAGCGATCGGGGTGTCGTCACCAATCACCTGACCGAGTTGCGCCGCCATGGCCGGCACGGCAGGACCGGTCGCCAGCACGGCGGCATCCGCCTCGAACCGGACGCCGCTGGAGGTGACAGCGCCCCGCGCCCGGCCTCCTTCCACGATGACACTGGCGGCTCCCTCACCGGTCACGAGAACACCACCGCGTGACAGGAACTCCCGCAGCAGGAAATCAATCAGAATCGGGAGGTCGACCCAGCCTTCGCCTGGATTGAAGATCGCCCCTTGCGAGGCAATCGACCGCGCATCAAGTCCCGGCGTTACCAGGCCGACCTCTTCCGCTGCCAGCAGGTTCGCATCGTAACCGATCGAGGCTTCGTAACGGTAGACATTCGCGATGGCGTTTTCCGGCCCATCGGCATCCCAGGTCAGGCCTCCGTCGAAGCGCAGCCAGTCGATGCCCGGCAGTCGGGCCGCCAGCGTACGATAACGGTCTATGCCCGCCACGCGCAGGCGATGGTAGGGCTCCGAGCGCATGCGCGCCGAATTCAGCCAGGACAGCGACCGGCCGGAGGCGCCATTGGCCGGCGGACCGTCATTGAGGATGGTCACCTGAATGCCGCGCCGGGCCAGCTGCAATCCTGTGGAAACGCCGAAAATGCCGGCACCGATCACGACAGCGGAGGAAATTACATTGTCTTTCATGGTCATATGTCTTTCAAAGTTCAGAGTGTCATTCTTGCTGGTCGGGCCCTAGGTTGCTTCAGTGTTTCATGGAAACGCTGAAGCAACCTATCTCTTTGTTTTTGCGCAATTCCTGGCGCGAAACCGGTTTCCTCTTTCGCTGGAACTGCCCTAGAGCACTTCCGCCAGGAAGCGTTGCAGACGCGGATTTTGCGGATTGTCGAAAATGGCGTCCGGCGTTCCGGCTTCCACCACGCGCCCCTCGTCCATGAACACGACCTGATCGGCCACCCGACGCGCGAAGCCCATTTCGTGAGTCACCACCACCATGGTCATGCCCTGGCGCCCAAGCCCGGCCATGAGGTTCAGCACGCCCTTGACCAGCTCCGGATCCAGCGCGCTGGTCACCTCGTCAAAGAGGATGACCTCGGGTTCCATGGCGAGCGCGCGGGCAATCGCCACGCGTTGTTGCTGCCCGCCGGAAAGGCCGCCGGGTCGATGGTGCTGGCGCGCTGCCAGACCGACATCGGCAAGCTTGGCCTTCGCGATGCGTTCCGCCTCCTCGCGCGGCAGGCCCTTGATCTTCGTCAGGGACAGCATGACGTTTTCCAGCGCGGTGTGATCGGGAAACAGATTGAAATGCTGGAACACCATGCCGACACGGCGGCGCAGCTTTTCCGGCTTCATGGCGAGGATGCTCTGGCCATCGAGCTGGATATCGCCGCTTTTCGGTTCAACGAGCCGATTGAGGCAGCGCAGCAATGTCGACTTGCCGGAGCCGGAAGGGCCGATGATACAGGTGACGCTGCCGGGGCGCACGGCGAGATCGATACCCTTCAGCACATCGAAATCGCCATAGGCCATGTGAAGATCGCTGACCGCGAGACTGCCGCCCCGGAAAGTGGAACGTCCGCTGTCAGCCGCCACGGCCTGATTGGCGCTATCCAGTTCTGCGACCTCCAGCAAGCCGCTGGCAGGGCTTGAAGGCCGCTGCTTTCCGAGCCTCAGACGCGTGTCGATCAGGTTGACGATATGCGTCAGCGGAACGGTGATCACGAGATAGAAGATGCCGGCGAGCAAGAGCGGGGAGAGATTGCCGGTGACAACGGCCTGGTCCTGACCGACGCGGAAGATTTCCCGCTCGGAGGCGAGCAGCCCCAGAAAATAGACGAGGCTCGAATCCTTCACATTGCCGATGAACTGGTTGACCAGCGCCGGCAGCACGCGTCGCACACCCTGCGGCACGACGATCAGGCGCATGCCCTGCCCGTAGCTCATCGACAGCGCCCGGCAGGCTTCCATTTGCCCACGATCCACACTCTGGATACCGGAACGGAAGATTTCGCCGATATAGGCGCCTGCAATGAGGCTCAGGGCGAGAATGCCCAGCGGATAGGGCGACGGCCCGAAAATCTCCCGCCCGATGCGGGCAAAGCCCTGACCGATCAGCAGGATGGTGACGATGGCGGGCAGACCGCGGAAAATGTCGGTATAGATGCGGGAGGGGATGCGCAGCCAGGCCGAGCGCGAAATCCCCATGATGGCGAGGACCATGCCAATCACCACGCCAAAGAACGTTGAGGCCGCCGCAAGGATCAGCGTATTCTTCAAGCCCACCGTGATCATGCTCGGCAGAACTTCGGCCATGGCCGGCCAATCGAGAAAACTGCGACGCAGGTTTTCAAGCCAATTCATCAGGCACTTCCTTCAAGGTCGATGGGAATGACCGGCCCGGCCTGATCGTGCAGCCGGGCCGGGCGACATCAGGGCTTGGGAAGGTATTCTGCCGGCATGGGCGAACCCGGGAACCACTTCTCATAGAGCTTCTTCCAGGTTCCGTCCTGCATGGCCGCGTGCAGCGCCTTGTTCAGGCCTTCGCGCAGGGCATCATTGCCCTTGCGGACAACGAAACCGGCAGGCGCGTCGAAGCTCGGGATGTTGATTGCCACCTTCAGCGCCGGATAGCGGGCCGAATAATCCTTTGCGGCCTCGTAATCGAGGAAATGCGCATCGATCGTGCCGTTGTTGAGCGCGGCAACCGCCGAGTTGTTGTCGGGGAACTTGACGAGGTCGGTGCCGGTGAAGTTCTTCTGCGCGTAGATTTCCTGCAGCGTGCCCTGCACGACGCCAAGCCGTTTGCCCTTCAGCGCCGCCGCATCCGTTATGGCTGCTTCCGGCGTCAGAACGGAGAGATAGCCGGCGAGATAGCCATCGGAGAAATCGACCGTCTGCTTGCGCTTTTCGGTCGTGCCGATGGCAGCCACCGCGACGTCAAAACGGCCATTGGCGACGGACGGCATCAGCGCGGAGAATTCCTGGCCGGTGAAGATCACCTGATCCTTCTTGAAGCCCATGCGTTCCGCAACATTCAAGAACAGTTCGATATCGAAGCCCGTGAATTCGCCATTGGCGGTCGAAAAGGCGTAGGGTTTCGAGTCGCCCATGGTGCCAACACTGATGACCTTCGGATCGATCAGGCCGTAGGGATTGTCTGCGGATATCGCCGGAACGGACGCGCCGCTGATGAGACCGAATGCCATCGCTGCGATCGCTGCGCGCATCCGGCTAAAGGATTTGACGGGGCTGGAAAATTTCATCGGTTTGCTCTCCTTCTCTGGTGGTTTTATCGGCGGATCTGCAGCGCGCAGGCACCCCTCCCGGCAAACCGACAGAGCGGTCGTCCAGGCTGCTGCACATCGCATTCCGGAGTCGTGGTTTTCTTTATGAGACCGGTCTCTTTTTAAGATGAGACCGGTCTCTTTATGTTTTGACAATTGTTATCTTCGCATTTGCCAGTCGTCAACATCTCTTGTAAGGCTAGGCACCATGGAGCAAACAACACCTCGATCCTCGCCAGCCACGGTCGCCGACGTTGCACGCAGCGCGGGCGTTTCGAAAGCCACTGCCGCGCGCGTTCTGGGCGGTTACGGCTCGGTCAGCGAAAAGGTGCGCGATGCGGTGCGTGCGGCTGCAAAGGCGCTCGACTACCGCCCCAACGAACTCGCCCGCAGCATGACCACCGGACGCTCCGGCACGATCGGCGTTGTTGTCGGCGATATCGAGAACCCGTTTTTCAGCCTGGCCGTCCGCGGGATCACCGACGTTGCACGCCAGGCGGGATTCACCGTCATCCTGATGAATTCCGGCGAGGACGCCGCCGCCGAGCGGGCTGCGGTGCGCACCCTTCTGGCCAAACGCGTCGATGGGCTGATCGTCTCGCCGGCACGCGAGAGCGAAACCGACCATCTGGCAGACGTGCTGCGCAGCGAGCGCCCCCTGGCATTGCTCGATCGCGGGAGCGCGGCGCTCGACGTGGACACTGTCATTGCCAACGAGAGACGGACCACGCAGGACGTGACCCTAAGGCTGGCAGCGCTGGGGCACCGCCGCATCGTCTACCTGACGGCCTGCGACACGCCAGACCACAGGTTCCGGGTGCCGGCGGAAATCCATACGGGCTCGGTGCGCCGTCGCATCGAGGGCTTTCTTGAGGCTTGCCGGGAGAAGGGCATTCACGATGCCGAGCGCTGGGTTTGTGTCGGCGCCACGACGCCCGATAGGACCCACCGAATCGTCATCGATCTTCTTGCAGGCGCCGACCGCCCTACCGCCATGATCGCGTCTGACAGCGTCATCGGGCTTGCGGTCTTCAAGGCCTGCCGCGATGCCGGTCTCACCCTTCCCGCAGATCTTTCGCTCGTGTCGTTCCACGATGCCGACTGGACCTCGGTCACCTCGCCACCGGTCACCGTCATCCGCCAGCCGGTCTATCAACTCGGCGAAGCCGCCGCCAGACTTCTGGTGGAACGGTTGAACGGAGAACGGGGGGCTGCGCGCAAACTCGTCCTTCCGACTTCCCTGATCGAACGCGCCTCCGTTGGCCCGGCGCCAGCGGCGAAAACCTAATCAAGGAGGCCGGCATGGATTTGCGTCGCATTCACCACGCTGCGATCATCTGCACGGACTATGCGCGTTCGAAGGCATTCTATGTCGGCATCCTCGGGCTCAGGATCATTGCGGAAAACTATCGGGCCGAGCGCCGGTCGTTCAAGCTCGACCTCGCCCTTCCCGATGGCGGGCAGATCGAGTTGTTTTCGTTTCCCGATCCACCACCCCGCCCAAGTCGCCCGGAGGCCGCAGGCCTCAGGCATCTGGCTTTCGAGACAGGGGATATCGACGCTGCGATCGGCCATCTTGAGGCGCGGGACGTTCCGGTGGAGCCAGTGCGGATCGATGAGTTCACCGGAAAGCGCTTCACCTTCTTCGCCGATCCCGACGGCTTGCCGCTCGAACTCTATGAATTATAGCCGCCCGGCCCTCGGGCTTCGGACCCTTCCCGGCGCCGGCCAATTGACCAATCGCCCTTGCCGACAGTCTTCATTTACAAGAGTGCACGGCTGTGCAATGATCCACCTGACAAGTTTTCTGGATGACGCGCATGCTTCTTGAAAAGGCGGATTTCTGCAAGGACCTCATCGTTCGCGCCGGCGAACTGGTGATGGAGGGCTTTGGACAGGCCCGCGCCATCGAGATGAAGGGCCGCCAGGATTATCTCACCGAATTCGACGGGCGCTGCGAGAAGTTCCTGCGCGCCGCCATTGCGGAGGCCTATTCGCAGGATGGCTTCTTCGGCGAGGAAGGCGGCGGCAGCGACGCGGCGACCCTCTGGGTCGTCGACCCCATCGACGGCACGGCCAATTTCGCCCGCAACATCCCGCATTTCTGCATCGCCATCGCCTATGTCGAGAATGGCCGGGCCGAGTTCGGCGCCATCTACAATCCGGTCCTGCGCGAGCTGCATTTCGCCCGCCGCGGCCAAGGCGCCACGCTGAACGGCAAGCCCATCCGTGTTTCGGGCGTCAGCGATCCGCAAGCCGCGACCGTCGAACTCGGCTGGTCGGCGCGCATCCCCAATGCCGATTATCTCTCCGCCATGAGCGGATTGCTCGACTTCGGCTTCAACGTCCGCCGTGCCGGCTCCGGCGCGCTGGGTCTCGCCTATGTGGCGGACGGGCGTAACGAAGCCTACGCCGAACGGCATATGAATTCCTGGGACTGCATTGCAGGCTTGCTGATGGTCGAGGAGGCAGGCGGGAGGGTCTGCTCTTTCGAAGGCAGCGAGAAGATCTTGCAGGGCGGCCCGGTGCTTGCCTCGGTTCCCGGCCTTGCCGGACCGATCAGCGATATCATGCGCATACCGCTTAGCGCGCCTCGGGAGGAGGCGCGCTAAGCCACCATCGGTCCATATTCGGACGAGGGTGTCATAAAACTTTTGCACAGCTGTGCAAATTTCATTGGTATTGGAGGGACCGATGGAAGGCTACCTGAACATTTCGCAGACCCGCGTGCGCTATGGCGACAATGAGATCCTGAAGGGGATCGATCTGTCCGTGCGCAAGGGCGAGTTCGTCGCCCTTCTCGGTTCCTCGGGCTGCGGCAAGACCACCCTGTTGCGCACCGTTGCCGGGTTCAATACGCCGACCCATGGCACGATTTCCATCGGCGGCCGCGACGTGACCCGCCAGCCGCCGGACAAGCGCGGCATGGCGCTGGTCTTCCAATCCTATGCGCTCTGGCCGCATATGAGCGTCGACCAGAATATCGGCTATGGCCTGAAGCTGCGCCGCGTCGAGGCCTCAGCTGCCCGCCAGCGCATTGACGAGATGAAGGGCCTGCTCGGCCTGCAGGCGCTGGGAAGCCGCAAGCCCGCCGAACTGTCCGGCGGCCAGCGCCAGCGCGTGGCGCTCGGCCGGGCGCTCGCCGTCAATCCGGATATCCTGCTGCTCGACGAGCCGCTCTCGAACCTGGACGCCCGCATCCGCCTCACCGTGCGCCACGAGATCAGCGCGCTGCAGCGCCGGCTGGGCATCACCGCCGTCCATGTGACCCATGACCGCGAGGAAGCCATGGTGATGGCCGACCGCATCGTCATCATGAATGGCGGCGAAATCGCCCAGGCGGGCTCCCCGCAGGAGGTCTACAACAGACCCAATTCCGACTTCGTCGCCGCCTTCATGGGCGCGGAAAATGTCGTCGAGATCCATGTCAACGTCTTCGGCAACAGCATCGGCATCTCGGAAGGCCGCAACAACCGCAAGGCCGTGATCGATCGCGGCGACCGCTCTCTCGCCTCTGGCCCGGCCATTGTCCGCTTCCGCAGCGAAGCCGTGCAGATGGCCGCCGCCGGCACATCCGCAATTTCGGAGAAGGACGGCCTGGTGCTGACCGGTACGGTCTCGCAGGTCAGCTATCCCGGCGGGCTCTGGCGCCATGTCGTGCATCTCGGCGAAACGAGCCTGATCGTCGATAGCGCGACCCGCTTCGACGAAGGCGCATCCGTCGAAATCATCGTGCCGGAGCCCGCGCTCTACATCTTCCCGCGTCCGTAACAACGCGCGACCCGGGCTCCCGTCGCGGGCTCCCGCAAGACACGTTCAATACCGCATGCCCTTCAACGAATGTCTCTAATCACCTCGAAAAGGACAGATGACATGAAAATCCTCGCCTACTCGATTGTCGCCCTCGGGCTCACGACCTCGCCGCTCATGGCTGAAGAGCTGACCGTGATGACGGCCGGCGACCAGAACATGGTCGACTACATCAACGACTATCTCGGGCCGCTCTTCGAGAAAGAGAATCCGGGCGTGAAGGTTCGCGCCGTCGGCACCGGCCCCGGCGATGCCGGTTCCCAAAAGATCCTGGAGCGCTTCGACGCCCAGGCTGGCGCCAACGTTCCCACCTGGGACACGGACGTTGCCGTCGTGCACGAGAAGTTCGTCGGCCCGATGGTCGAGAAGCACTATCTCGAAAAGTATCGCGACAAGATCGAGAGCGGCAAGCTGGTGACGCGCGAGAACGCGAAGATGGCGCTCGGCACCAATGTCGACGGCTATGTCATGCCGATGTTCAACAGCCAGACGGCACTCGCCTACAATCCGGCGCTCGTTCCGAACCCGCCGAAGAGCTACGAGGAACTCGTTGCCTGGGCGAAGGAACATCCGAAGCAGTTCGGCTATAACGGCATCAAGGGCGGCGCCTCCGGCGTCAGCTTCGTCATGGGCTGGATCTATGCGTTTGCCGGCGATGGCGATAAATTGCAGAACGGTCCTTATGACGCGGCGGAAGCCGAAAAGTGGGGCCCGGCCTTCGCCAAGCTGAAGGACTTCACCACCAACGCGACGCTGACGCCGGGCAACGCCGGCACGCTCGACATGCTGAGCCGCGGCGAAATCGCCATCGGCCCGGTCTGGGTGGACATGTTCTACAGCTGGAAGGCCACCGGCAAGCTGCCGCCGGAGATGAAGCTCGTGCTGCCCGCCCCCGGCATGCCCGGCCAGCCAATGCATTACACGATCCCGGAAAAGGCCCCGCACAAGGAGCTGGCCGAGAAGTTCGTCAACCTCGCCACCAGCCCGGAAGTCCAGGCCAAGGGCATTGTCGAGCGCTTCAACTGGTATCCGGGCATCGACGCCCAGCATGTCCAGGCCAAGCTCGACAAGGCGACGTGGAACAAGCTCTTCACCGACATTTCACCAGAAGACCTCGCCAAGTGCGGCAAAGCCTTCCCGATCGCGCCTTATAACAAGGCGATCCTGGAAGCCTATGAGCGCCAGGTCGGTAACTGATTGAAACGCGGCCGGGCGGAGGCATCGTGCCCCCGCCCGGCACCCTTCTCGCCCTGAACGGCGAGACCTGATCGAACCCAAGATTTCGGTGAAAGCCATGCCGATCCCGCTTCTAGGCCTCCTGCTGGTCATGCCGGCACTGGTTATCGTTCTTCTGCTCTTCATCGTGCCTCTGGTGAGTTCCATCACGGGGGCGTTTTCCGTGGATGGCAGGTTCGGCATCGCCAATTTCCAGAAGGCCTTCGAGCTCTATAGCAGCGACATTCTCTTCACGGTCGTGATCGTCAGCCTTTCGGCACTGTTGATCGCGCTTCTCTCCATCGCCATCGGCGGCTATCTGACGCTCGGCTCCAATCCGCGCGCGGTCGCGATCCTGCGCTGGCTTTATCGCTGGCCGCTCTTCGTGCCCTTCATCGTCGTCGGCCAGATCCTTCGCACCTTTCTCGCCAAGAACGGCCTGATGAACAGCATTCTCATGGAGGCGCATCTTCTGACCCCCATGCAGACCACGAGCTTCCTCGACTGGCGCGGCATCGTCATTGCCTTCGTGTGGAAGCAGACGCCTTTCGTCACCCTGCTGCTTGCCGGCGCCATGGCCTCGCTGGACCGCTCGATGATCGAATCCGCTCGCAATCTCGGCGCCAGCCGGTTGCGCATTCTCATCGAAATCATCCTGCCGCAGGTGCTGCCCACCCTGCTCGTCGGCCTCATCCTCAGCTTCGTCACCATGATGTCGGTTCTCTCCGTACCTCTGATGATCAACGCGCAGTCGCCGACCATGCTCACGGCCAGCATGGCCTTCCGCATCAATGCCTATGGGGATTACGGTGTCGCCAACGCGCTCGGCGTCATCTCCCTGTTGACGACCAGCCTCGTGGCATGGGTCTATCTGCGCCAGACGATGAGGGAACATCGATGAAAACGGCCATGGTCGACCTCAAGTGGATACCGCGCGCGCTGGGTCTCGGCCTCATCGCCTTCGCCATCTTCGGCCCGCTGACCAATCTCGTCCTCTGGGCCGTGGCGGAGAAATGGTATTTCCCGCACGCGCTACCGCTGCAATACGGCTTTTCCTATTGGGTCAGCGTCTTCTCGCCACGCGGCAATGCCACAACCTCGCTGACCATGAGCGTGATCATCGCCTGCCTCACCGTCGTCTTCTCCATCGGCCTTGCCATCCCCGCCGGCTATGCGCTGGCGCGGCTGAAGCTGCCCTTCCGCGGCGCGATCCTGCTCGTGCTGCTCATCCCGCAGGCGTTTCCGAACCTGCCGGTCTATGTGAACATCGCACGGCTCTTCTACCAGATCGGGCTGAACGGCACTGTCGTCGGCGTCGTGCTCGTGCATGTCACCCACGGCCTCGTCTATGCGGTGTGGATCGCCACCGCCGCCTTCTCGGCGATCGACCGGGAACTCGAAGAGGCGGCCCGCTCCATGGGCGCCTCGGCGCTGCGCACGTTCCGCGACGTGACGCTGCCGATCGCGGCGCCCGGCCTGCTCGCGAGCGCCGTCTTCGTCTTCCTGGAATCGCTCGACGAATTCACCGGCACCTATTTCGTCGGCGCGCCGGATATTTCGACGCTGCCGCTGCTTCTTTATACGGCCGGTTCCGGCGGCAATTACCAAATCGCATCGATCACGGCGCTCATTCTTCTGATCCCGTCGATTGCCTTCATGCTCGTCATCGAGCGGTTTCTCCGCGCCGACGTTCTTTCCAAGGTGGGGCGCTAATGGGCGATAAGAGCGAAACCGAAGCATCGCCGCGCTATATCAGCGCCCATGAGGTGGCGGAACGCGCCGGCGTGTCCCGCTCGGCCGTGTCGCGCACCTTCACCCATGGCGCGAGCGTCTCGGAAGCGACGCGGGAAAAGGTTCTGCGGGCGGCCGAAGAGCTTGGATATCAGGTCAACGATCTGGCGCGCGGGCTGCTGGCCAATCGCAGCCAACTCGTCGGCATGATCGCCTCCGATCCGGAAACACCCTTCCGCTCGCTGCAGATTTCGACGCTCTCCCGGCTTCTGGTGGAAAGCGGCCGCGTGCCCGTGCTGATCACCACGGACGGCACCGCTGCCGGTCAAGCCTCGCATGCCAACCTGCTGCGTTATCGCGCGCAGGCCACCATCGTGCTCTCCGGCATGCCGTCCCGCGCCTTCATCGAGCTTGCCCAGCGCAACGGCCAGCCGTTGATCGCCATCGGCCGCAACGAAGACGGCCCCGATCATATCCGGGTGAACAATGCGCTCGCCGCCGCCACAGCCGTGCAGGTCTTTGCCGCCCGCGGCATGACCCGCATCGGCATGGTGACCTCCGCCGTCGGCAGCCCCAATCTTCTGGAGCGCGAACAGGCCTATGTCGAGGCAGCCCGCATGGCAGGCCTTGAGGTTTTCGTCGAGCGGGCCGAGCGCACTGATTACGAGGGCGGCAGTCTTGCCGCTTCGTTGCTGCTCTCGCCTGCCCGCCGGGTCGAGGGCGTCTTCTGCGTCAACGACCTGATGGCGCTCGGCCTCATGGATTATGCGCGCAACATGCTGGGCCTGAGCATCCCCAACGACCTTTCCGTCATCGGCTTCGACGACATCCCGGAAGCGAGCTGGGGCGCCTATCGCCTGACCACCTTCCAGCAGAGCGCCGAAAAACAGGCCCGCGAAATCCTGCGCATCCTCGACCAGCGCCTCGCCAATCCCGCCGCCCCGCCCAGCGTGACGCAGCTCGACGTGCCGCTGATCATGCGCGACACGGTGCGGACGATGAAGATCGAGCGAAATCCTTCCGGGCAATAGAGCAATTCCGAGCCGAAAGGCGAAACCGGTTTCGCCTCCTGAACTGCGTAAAACAAACACACAGGCAACCACCCATGACGAACTGGCACTCCATCTGGCTCCAGCCCTCCAGCGCCGATCTCGACCGACTGGACAGGACCGTGCGCCGCCTCTCCGGCGTTCTCGGCACGCCCCGCTTCATCCCGCACCTGACGCTGGTTGAGGATATGGAGCGCACGGCGGACGATCTGGCCGATGTTCTCGACACGCATTTCGCCAGCGAGACCGCCTTTTCGGTGCCGGTCACCGGCATTCACGGCCTGCCGCAATTCTTCCGCTCCCTCTATGCCGCCTTCGAACCGGCGGGGCGGCTCAAGGCGTTGAAAGCCATCTCGGTCGAGGCCTTCGGTGTGGGCTCCGTCGAGACCTTCATGCCGCATATCTCGCTCGCGTATGGTGTTAACGAAGAGCAAAGGCTGCTCGTGCTTCCGGAACTGAAACAGGATTTCGCGGGACAGCCGATCCGCTTCGACGCCATTGCCGTGGTGAATTCGGCGCAGTCCATCCCGATCGAAGACTGGAAGGTCGTTCACACCCTGAAGCTCGCCTGACGGCAAGCACCTCCGCCCGAACAATCAAAAGCAGAACGGCCCCGCCGCAGTGCGGCGGGGCCGTTCTGTCTGATCCCTGCGGGTTGCTACATCATGCCAAGCATGCGCGGCAGGAAGGTCGAGATCGCCGGCACGTAGGTGATCGCGAGCAGGAAAACGAGCATGGCCAGCAGCCAGGGCATGACCGCAACCGTCAGTTCCGTGATCCCCATTCGCGTAATGCCCGAGGCGACATAGAGGTTGAGCCCGACGGGCGGGTGGCACATACCGACTTCCATGTTGACGACGATCATGATGCCGAAATGGACCGGATCAATCCCCAGCTTGACCGCTACGGGGAAAAGGATCGGCGCCATGATGAGCACGATCGAGGACGGCTCCATGAAGTTGCCGGCAGCCAGCAGCAAGAGGTTGACGGCAATGAGGAACATCCACCAGTTCAGGCCGGAATTCACCATCCACTCGCCCAGCGCCTGCGGAATGTTCTCGCTGGTCATCAGATAGGAGAAGAGCACGGCATTGGTGATGATGTAGAGCAGCATGGCCGACATGTTGGCGGACGACAGGAGCACGCGGGGCACATCCGAGAGCTTCAGATCCTTGTACACGAAGACCGAGATGACGAAGGCATAGACGGCACTCATGGCCGCGGCTTCGGTCGGCGTGAAGGCGCCGGTATAGATGCCGCCGATGACGATGACGATCAGCAGAAGACCCCAGGCCGCCTTGCGGAAGGTAACGAAACGCTCGCCCCAGTTTGCCTTCGGCAGGCGAGGATAGTCGTTGCGCCAGGCGATCCACCAGGTGACGGCGGCGAGCACTGCGGCCAGGATCAGGCCGGGGACGACGCCGGCGATGAAGAGCTGGCCGACGGACGCCGCCGAGACCACCTTGCCGTCCGGCCCGGTCGCCGTGATGCCCGACGTGGCTACCGAATACATGACCATGACGATCGACGGCGGGATGAGAATGCCGAGCGCGCCCGAGGTGGTGATGACGCCAGCCCCGAACCGTGTCGGAAAGCCCTGACGAACCATGGCCGGCAGAATGACCGAACCGATGGCGACAACCGTTGCCGGCGAGGAACCCGAGACGGCGGCGAAGAGCGCGCAGGCCATGACGCCGGCAAGGCCGAGGCCGCCATACCAATGGCCGACCATGGACGAGGCAAAGTTGATCATGCGCCGCGCCACGCCGCCATGTGTCAGGAAATTGCCGGCGAGAATGAAGAACGGGATCGCCATGATCTCGAACTTTTCGATACCGGTGAAGAGTTTCAGGGCCACCGTGTCCACAGGCACGGAGGTCATCAGGTACATGAAGGCCAGAACGGTGAGGCCGAGTGCGATCGAGATCGGCATGCCGGTGAGCATGAGGGCGATCAGACCGCCGAAGATAATGGCTGCGGTCATGTCAGCGATCCTTTGGTGTCAGCGGGCTGTCGGCGATGGCATCTTCGACCTCGTCCATGCCGTCGACATGGCCATGGTCGTGATGCGGCAACTCACCGGTGCGGAGATAGGAATAGGCGACCTGCAGGAAGCGGAAGCACATGAGGCCCGAGCCGAGCGGGACGGCCAGATAGACGATCCACATGGGCAGTTCGAGATCGGGCGAAATCGACGACACGTTATACATGTGCCAGACGAAGTTTGCGCCCAGCACTGCCAGCGTGCCCGTGAAGAAGGCGCCGGCGCAGAGGCCGAAGAGGATGAAGACGAAACGCCGCTCGGGGCTCAGCCGGTTGATTACCACGTCGATGCCGACATGGATGCCCGTGCGCACGCCATAGGCAGCGCCGAATTTTGCCATCCAGACGAACATGATGATGCAGAGTTCCTGCGCCCAGATGAGATTGATTGCCTTCAGTCCGAAATACGAACTCTTTGCAATGCTGAACAGCATAGTGAAATCGTGCACCCGCGCGTAGGTGATGAGCGAGGCAAGACCGCTCAACGCGTAACGGTGTGTGACGGAGACGAAAATGATCACGGTCGCAGCCGCGATCAATGTGGCAATGAGGATTTCCTCAAGCCGGTCCAGAAGGCGCAGCATGACAGAGTGTCCCGCAAATCTGACGTTGAAACTGGAAAGCGGGCCCGCCGGCGACGGCGGGCCCGGTCAGGCCATGCGGGTCACTTGGTCCCCGCCGCCGCCTCCGTGCGCTTGACGAGGTCCGCTCCGATGCGGTCCGCCATCTGCTTGCGAACGGGCGCGAGCGAAGAGCGCCACAGCTTCAACTCGTCCTCGGTCAGATCGTGGAACTGCGTGGTGCCGGCGGCCTTCATGGCGGCAAGCGCCTTGTCGTTCTCTTCCTTGGCGATGCCGTTGGCATAGTCGGTCGATTCGTCCATGGCCTTGGTGAGCGAGGCGCGAACATCCTGCGGCAGGCCATCCCAGAACTTCTTGTTCACGATGACCGCATAGCCAAGATAGCCGTGGTTGGACATCGTGGCGAACTTCTGCACCTCATGCATCTTCTGCGTATACATGTTCGACGGCGGGTTTTCGGTCCCGTCGACAACGCCCGTCTGCAGTGCCTGATAGACTTCCGAGAAGGCCATGACCTGCGGTACGGCACCCAGAGCGTTCATCTGCGCTTCGAGAACCTTGGACGACTGGATTCGCATCTTAAGGCCCAGGAAATCCTCCGGCTTGTCGATCTTGGAGTTGGCGCTCATGATCTTGAAGCCGTTGTCCCAATAGGCAAGGCCCTGGATCCCCTTGTCGCCGAGCTTGTCGAGCAACTCCTTGCCGACCGGACCCTTGGTGACCTTGTGAAGGGCATCGTAGTCCGGGAAGATGTAGGGAAGATCGAAAACTTCGAATTCCTTGATGCCGAGCGGTCCGAACTTGGCGAGCGACGGTGCCAGCATCTGCACTGCGCCAAGCTGCAGAGCTTCCAGCTCCTCCTTGTCCTTCAGGAGCTGCGAGTTCGGGTAGACTTCCACCTTTACCGCACCGTTCGTGTATTTTTCGGCCAGTTCCTTGAACTTGTCCGCGCCCTTGCCCTTCGGCGTATTGGGGGCCACGACATGGCTGAACTTGATGACGATCGGATCGGCGGCGCGCGCGAAACCGGCTGAAAGGCCGAGGGCAAGAGCGCCCGCTGCGAGGGTCGTGGACTTGATGAGATTGCGGCGATTGATCATTGAATGTCCTCCTTCATATCGGCGGCGCTTGGCGATCCAGGTCCTCTCCCTCGCCGCACCGTATGGAGGCTTGATACGTGGCGATCTCGCGAATTTCCATTGTGGATTTCCACATGGTCCCGTGTGGGCAGACGCCGGGTCTTGCCTTTGGCGGGCGACCGCGTCACTTTTGGCGCGGGGCGAGGGGCAACCGTTGAATCGGGGATTCGGGACGACTGACAGACAGAACGAGGCAAGAGGCTACGATCTTATCCAGGTCGTGCCGCTCATCACCATGTGCATTTTGGTCGCCCTGGTGGCGGCGCTGCTATGGTTCGTCAATCGCAATGCCGCGGAAAGCACCCGGTCGACGCTGATTTCCGACGCACTCTGGGTCGAGCAGACGCTGCGTTTCCAGCTCTCGACCGATGAAGACGCCATCCAGCGACTGGCGTTGGATGCGGAACAGAGCGACGTCACCGACGAAAGCCTGCGCAAGCGGATGCGGATCCATCTGCAGAACAATCCGGAAGTCCTTCGCATGGCGCTCATTGCCGATGATGGAAAACCGGTCGTTTCCGTGCCCAGTGGCTCCGAAAGCGTATCGGCGACGCTGCCGAAGATTGCGGCGCGGACCCTGAAGCCGGTTTACAGTCCGCTTTACACGGTGGACGGCGAACTTCTGAGCGACATGTCCATCCATGCCGGCACACGCGGGACCATTGTCGCAACGGTGTCGGTCAAGACCCTGATCGCCCGGCAGATCCCCTGGTGGATCACGCAGAAATATGCGGTCCAACTGGTCGATGCCGGCAATACCGTCCTTTCCGAAAAGACGCGTGTGGAGCCGGTTGACGAAGACCTTGTCTACAAGGTTGCCTTCGACCCGCCGCTTGCCGGAACGTGGCTCTCCATCGCCAGCTACCGGGTCGGAACCGAATTCACCTACAGGCTTCTGATCGGTGCCATTCTTGCGCTGTTGGCCTTCGTGATGTTTTCGTTGCTCATCCTGTATCGCCACGCACGCCGCAGGCGTCTGGCGGAGGCCCGCCTGAGTGCCGAGATGGCCTTCCGGCGATCCATGGAGGAAAGCCTGACCGTCGGTTTGCGAGCGCGCGACCATGAAGGGCGGATACTTTATGTGAACAACGCCTTCTGCCGGATGACGGGTTTTGCGCCGGACGAACTGATCGGCCGCCTGCCGCCCATGCCTTACTGGCCGAAGGATCGCGTGGAGGAGACATTGAGCCGGCACGCTGCTCTCAATGCCGGCGGCCCCCGAAACCAGAGTTTCGAGACCCGATTCTGCCGGAAGGATGGCGCGGAACTGGACATCCAGGTCTTTGAAGCGCCCCTTGTCGACGCTGAAGGCAGACATCAGGGCTGGATGGGCTCCGTGATCGATATTACCGAACAGAAGAAGGCCGCCCAGAATGCCCGCCTGCAGGAGGAGAGCCTGCAAAGAACCGGACGCCTCGTCGCGCTTGGCGAGATGGCATCGTCGCTGGCGCACGAACTCAACCAGCCGCTGGCTGCGATCGCAAGCTACGCCGCGGGCTCGCTCAACATCCTCAAGGACCCCGAGGCACCGAAGGAAACCATCGCCGGTGCGCTGGAAAAGCTTGCAACCCAGGCCGCCAGAGCTGGCGAAATCATCCGTCGCATCCAGGATTTCGTGCGCAAGCGCGATCCCAAGTTCGAAACCGTCGACCTCGGCTCGGTGGTGCTCGATACCACACAGTTCCTCGCAGCGGACGCGCGCAGCCATCATGCCACCATCGAAACCGAAATCGAGAACGGCCTTCCGACCGTGCGAGCCGATCGCATTCTTCTGGAGCAGGTCCTTCTCAACCTGATGCGCAACGGGATAGAGGCCATGCAATTCGTTGCGCCGGCGAAAAAGACCCTGCATATCAGCGTGGTGAGGCGTGACGGCTGGGGTGTGATCGAGGTGAAAGACTACGGGCCGGGTATCCAGGAGGATATCGCACCCCGCATCTTCGAACCCTTCGTGACCAGCAAGGGTGACGGGATGGGGATGGGTCTGAACATCTGCCGGACGATCGTCGAACTGCATCAGGGCCACCTGTCCCACAGGGGTCACGACGGCGGTGGTGCGGTCTTTTCCCTCAGGCTGCCGCTCGGCGATGCGACCGCGGAGCGCGCGGCATGACAGACGCGAAGCAAACAGATGCCCTGGTCTATCTTGTCGATGACGACGAGGCGATCCGCGACTCGCTCGGCTTCCTGTTTCGCTCGCGTCGGCTCGCGGTGCGGGATTTCGGCAGTGGGGAGGCGCTTCTGGCCGCCCTGCCGCTCCAGCCGCTCGGCTGCATCGTGATGGATATGCGCATGGATGGCCTCTCGGGCCTCGAAACCTTTGACCGCCTGAAAGCCTCGGGCGTCGCGCTGCCGGTCATTTTTCTCACCGGCCATGGCGACGTTCCCGTCGCTGTCGAAGCGCTGAAGAAGGGAGCGGCCGACTTCGTCGAAAAGCCGTTCAACGACAACCAGCTGGTCGACACGGTTCTCGATTGCCTTGCCCGACGCAGGGAGGAACTTCGAGACTCGGCGATCCGGGACGAGCTGGCCGGCCGTCTGAGAAGCCTCTCCGAGCGTGAAATCGGTGTACTGAACCTCATGCTCGAAGGCCGTCTGAACAAGCAGATCGCCGACGACCTCTCGATTTCCATGCGCACCGTGGAAGTCCACCGCGCCCGCCTGCTCGAAAAGATGGGGGCGAGAAACGCGGTCGAGCTGGCCGGCGCGCTGAAAGCTGCCGGCGTCACCCCGATCCGACGCGACGGCTAGACGGCTAGATCGTTTCCGCGTGATCCGGCGGCAAATGCGCGACGTAGTTCAAGGCAAATGGAGGATCGACGCCCATGCCAATCGTTCAACGCCTGCCCCTTGCCGCCCTGCTCTTCGCCCTGGGCCTCGGCTTGGCCACCGCCCCCGCTCAGGCCGAACCGAAGGTCGTCAAGGTCGGACGCGACCATTATACCGGCACGTGGCTGGAGATCGGCAGAACGCCGATGCGGATCACCGACGGCTGCGTCGCCGGCTACACGACCTACAAGCCGTCGGCAAGCCGCGATATCTATCGCATCGAGGACGGCTGCCGCATGGGGTCTCCACGGGGCGAACTGCGGACGATCGACGGGATCGGAAAGCTCGAGGACGCCGGAACCACAAATGCGAAGCTGACCGTTCGCTACCTCGGATTCATCGTCTTCAAATACTGGGTGCTCTACAAGTCGCCGGACAGGAGCTGGTTCATCAGTGCCGACCCGCAGATGCAGAACCTCTGGATCTACGCGCGCAAGGCGCCGTCGAAAAAGGAACTGGCCGTCATGGTCGCCAAGGCGAAATCGCTTGGCTATGACACGCGCAAGCTGGAATTTCCGGAGCCTTGAGGTCGACCGTCGCGGTCTACCACTCAATCACCGAGCCGTCATAGGCGAAAAAGCCACCGGTCTTCTCCGGTGGCAGGCTATCGAGCACGGAAAGTAGATTGGCCGCCGCCTCGGCGGGCGAAACGGCTGCGTGGCTTCCACGATAGCCCACTGAAAGCGCCGTCTCCACCGTGCCCGGATGCAGAGCCGCTACGATGGCATGCGGCCTGGTCCGGGCGATTTCGATCGCCGCCGTCCGGATGATCTGGTTCTGTGCCGCCTTTGCTGCGCGGTAGGAAATCCAGCCGCCGAGACGGTTGTCGCCAATCGAACCGACGCGCGCGGAAAGGGAGGCGAAAACGCTCCTGCGGTCGCGGGGCATGAGGGGCGAGAAATGCTTCAGCAAAAGCGCCGGCCCGATGGCGTTGAGCTGGAACTGCCGCAACATGGCGTCGGGATCGATTGCCTTCAGTGCCTTCTCCGGTCCCGAGGCGCCGATTGTCAAAGCGCCGGTCGCGTTGACGATGAGGTCGAGATCGTTCCCCTCAGCGGCAATCCGCCCCGCCTCCCGCATGATGGAAACTTCGTCCGTCAGATCAAAATCGGGAATGTCCGTGCGGGACAGCCTGACAACCGCCCCCGCACGCGGGTCGCGTTCAAGTGCCTCGGCAATCGCGGATCCGATCCCGCCCGATGCGCCGATGACAAGTGCGCGGTAGTTTTCTCTCAGGGAGTCCATCTCGACCATGATCGTTTCTACGAAGGGCAGGCCCTTCCGGATTTTCGGGAACGAAGCCGCCGGCGCTTGCTTTTTGAGCTCGATCCCAAGGATAATGGATCACAGCGATATGGCGAGGCATGATGAACTTCAAGATCTGGAACCTCTACAAGGCGTGGCGGCAGAAAATCTGGCTTCGGGTCGTCGCCATTTCCTGCCTTTCGGTGCTTTCGGTGGCGCTGGCGCAATTGCTTGCCCCCTATGTGCCGGAACTCGTCGCCCTTAAGGCCGGATCGGATGCCGTCTCGCAGATCCTCGAAATCCTTGCCTCTTCCATGCTGGCGGTGACGACCTTCTCGCTCTCCATTGCGGTCACGGGTTTCGGAACCGCCGCGGCAACCGCGACACCGCGCGCCACTGCGCTCCTGCAGGAAGACACGACCACGCAGAACGTTCTTGCAACCTTCATCGGCGCCTTTCTGTTCAGCCTGCTGGGATTGATCGCGCTCAACGCGCAGCTCTACAGCCAGTCGGGCAAGGTGGTGCTTTATCTCTTCACCATCTCCGTCGTCCTTCTGGTGGTGATCGCGCTCATTCGCTGGATCGGCCACCTGATGAGCTTCGGACGCATGGACTACACGCTCGACCGGGTCGAGAGCGCCACGCGTATTGCGCTCGCGGCCCGGCTCGGCAAGCCTTATCTGGGCGGCTGCCCCTTCGAAGGACCGCTACCCGAGGGCTGCATCGAGATTCAGGCCTCAGTCACCGGCTATATCGAACATATCGACATGGAGGCTCTCCAGTCGGTCGCCGAAACGCTGGGAGGCGAAGTCTATCTGCCGAACGTTCCGGGCTCCTTCGTGGTCGAACGCGGACCCATCGCCCATCTGCGCGTGGAAAGCCTTTCCGACGAAGATGTCGTGCGGGTGCAATCGGCCTTTGCAATCGGCAATCAGCGCGCCTTCGACGACGATCCGCGTTTCGGGCTGATCGTCTTTTCGGAAATCGCGTCGCGGGCGCTCTCGCCGGCCGTCAACGACCCCGGTACGGCAATCAGCGTTATCGGGCGGCTCGTGCGCATCCTGACCGAATGGAATGCCCGCGCCGATCTCGAACCCGACTTTCCTGCCGTTCGCGTCAGTCCCCTGAGGCCCGCAGAAGCCATTGAAGACGCTTTCAGACCGATCGCCCGCGACGGTGCACCGATGATCGAGGTGCAGGTGCGGCTTCAAAAGGCGCTGTTGGCCCTTCGGCAATCGGTTCCCGAAGCGTTCAATGCTCCCTGCGCGGCCCTGTCTTCCTATGCGCTTTCGCTCGCCACAGCAGCGGGATTGCCCGATGCGGAGATCGCGCTTCTCCACAGACTGTCGCAGTCAGCGCCGCGGTCCACCGAGCGCAACGCAGACATGTCGGTTTGAACGGTCCGCGACGCAGAGATTGCAGCGACGCGGCTCCTTCCCTACATAGATCCTAGATGGGAATGGGGCTTCCCGACAACCGCCGGTGCTTCGAGGCGTCGGCTGATAGCTCCTGCCAAGGGTGGAATGCTCGAAAGCCTTCCGCGATGGCGGGAGTCTGTCTTGACCTTCCCACCTGCGCAGGCTTTCGTTGCAACAACGAAAGGACATATGCATGAACTATCTGATCGTCTTCCTGGGTGCCGGCATCGGCGGGATGCTGCGTCAGGGTGTGAACGTTGCGACCCTGAAATGGCTGGGGCCGAACTTTCCCTGGGGCACGCTTTGCGTCAACGTTCTCGGCAGTTTCGTGATGGGGCTCATCGCCGAATACTGGGCGCTGAAATCGGGCCTGCCGCAATCGGCCAGACTGTTTCTCACCACCGGCATTCTCGGCGGCTTCACGACGTTCTCGACCTTTTCGCTGGATACGGCAACCATCTTCGAACGCGGCGAGAGCTGGCTGGCGACCGGATATGCGCTGGCGTCCGTTGTGGTTTCCGTGGGCGCACTTTTTCTCGGGCTGGCAATCGTACGCAACCTCGTCACAGTTCAGGGATAGATCGGGGCTGAAATCCTCCGGGCGCAGGCGAATGCTTCGCGCCCGGACATGGCGTCTGACAGGATTTCAGCGTCCGCATGCGCGGCGACCGTTGAACCCGAAGCGCTATGCGTATTCGAAAACGGTCTCGCCATAGCCGACCAGATCGCCGGGCCTGACGGGCTTTGCGGCGATGAGTCCAGCCCTGTCCGCCTCGATAGCGAAGCGGATTTCTCCGAGTTCGAGGAAGCCGATGATTTGGTGCGGATGCACATTGTCCCCCGCTCGGATCGCGGGAACGGTATCGGCAAAGACGCCAAAGTAGCGGGCGCGGATGGCGTCGCTCACCTTGGCCGGCCGGGGGCTTGCAGATATCACCGCGGCCTTGTGCGGCCGACTGACGATCACCTTCAGCCGCCCGCCCTGCCCGATCGCGCATTCAAGCTCGGAAAGGCCGCGCGATTTGGCAAGCGCGATGGCGCGCTCGATTTCGTCGAGCGTCATGGCCCGTCCTCCGCCTTGAGGTGACCATCCGCAATCAGCGCTGCCAGATGATGAATGTCGAATCCGCCCGCCCGAAAACCCGGCTCGTCCATCAATGCGCGGTGCAGCGGGATGGTGGTCCTCAGCCCCCCGATCACATATTCGTCCAAGGCCGCCTTCATTCGGATCACCGCCTCCTCGCGGGTTTCTCCATAGGCAATCAGCTTGGCGACGAGCGAGTCGTAGTGGGGCGGCACCTCGTAGCCGTCGTAAAGATGCGTGTCGAGCCTTATCCCCGGCCCGCCCGGCGGCCTATGAGCCTCGACTCGGCCGGGGGCCGGCGTGAAGGCAAAGGGATCTTCGGCATTGATCCGGCATTCGATCGCATGGCCGCGGAGCACGAGATCGCTCTGTTTGAATGACAACGGCTCTCCCATGGCGATCCTGTTCTGCTCGCGCACGATATCGATCCCCGTCACCATCTCGGTCACGGGATGTTCGACCTGAACGCGAGTATTCATTTCGATGAAGAAGAAGTCGCCGTTCTCGTAGAGGAATTCAAACGTTCCCGCCCCGCGATAACCCATCTGCCTGCACGCCGCCACGCAGCGCGCTCCGACCCGCTCGATCGCCTCGCGTGGAATGCCGGGCGCCGGCGCCTCCTCGATCACCTTCTGATGTCGGCGCTGCATCGAGCAATCGCGTTCGCCGAGCACGACCACATTCCCATGATTGTCGGCGAGCACCTGAATTTCGATATGACGCGGATGTTCGAGAAACATCTCGATATAGACGTCGGGATTGTTGAAGGCGCGTCCAGCCTCCTCCCGCGTCAGCGCCACGGCATCGGCCAGATCCTCCTCGCGGCGAACGATGCGCATGCCGCGGCCGCCGCCACCGCCGGAGGCCTTCACGATGAGCGGATAGCCGACTTCGGCGGCGACATGGCGCACCCGCCAGGCTTCATCAGAGAGCGCGCCCTCGGAGCCGGGAACGCAGGGCACGCCTGCCGCCCGCATCGCCGCCTTGGCCGCGATCTTGTCGCCCATCACGCGGATCGCCTCGGCCGGCGGACCGATGAAGACGAGACCTGCCTTTTCCACCGCCTCCGCAAAACCGGCATGCTCCGACAGAAAGCCATAGCCGGGGTGGATCGCTCCTGCCCCGGTCGCCTTCGCGGCGAGCAGGATGGAGGCGATGTTGAGATAGCTGTCGCGCGGCGACGCGGGGCCGATGCAAAGGCTCTTGTCGGCCAGCTGCACATGGCGCAGCTCGCGATCGACTTCCGAGTGAATGGCGACCGTCTTCAGGCCCAGCGACCGGCAGGCGCGCAGGATACGTAGCGCGATCTCCCCCCGGTTGGCGATGAGAACCGTATCGAACATCATGATCTCTCGACTTCGGACGGAACGGCGCCGATCTCGAAAAGCAGCGCGCCGCGCGCGACCGCCGTGCCATCCTCGACCGCGATCGAAAGGATCGTTCCGGCACGATCCGCTTCGATGGGCGTCAGCATCTTCATCGCCTCGACGAGACCCAGAACCTGCCCCTCCTCGATCACATCGCCCGGCTTCACATAGGGTTCCGCCCCCGGCGCAGAGGCGCGATAGAAGGTGCCGGCCATGCCGGATGTCAGGCGATGCAGCGACGGGGCGGCTTCATCGCCGACATTTTTCGTTTCGACATGCGCCACGCGCTCTGCCGAGCCGGCCGTCTCCTCGTCGCCCAGTGTGATACGGACAGTCTCGCCATTGGCCTCGTATTCGAGACCGGCGATCCCGCTCTTCTTCGCCAGTTCGATCAGGCGTTCGATGAAGTCGATATCCATGGTGTTCCTAGCCGGCCAGTGATCGGGCAACCTCAACCGTACGCGCGAGCGCGTCGATCTCGAGGCGCTGTTTGCGAAGCGCGTCATTGGCCTCGTCGGGTGTGACTTCGAGAAAGAGAAAGCGGCTATCGGGACCTGCCTGGCCAACGATCCAGAGATCCGCCTCGATCACGGTCGCGATCTTAGGGTAGCCGCCACACGTGTTGGCATCCGCCAACTGAATGATCGGCTTGCCGGACGGCGGGACCTGAACCGTCCCGGGCAGGATGCCATGCGACATCAGCTCCAGCCGGCGCTCCAGCTTGAGTTCCGGGCCTTCGAGCCGATAACCCATGCGGTCCGCCTCCTGTGTCACCCGCCACGACCAGCGGGAAAAAAGCCGCCTCGCGTCGGTGGTAAAAACGGAATATTCCGCCGCAGCCACCACGCGGACAGGAAGCGGCTGGGCGAAATCGAGCGCCGCCATCGGATCGAGCGTCGCGCCGAATGCACGCTTCGGAGCGGTAGCCATCACGTTCAGCCGGTCGCCGCGCTTCAAGCCCCGCCCATCAAGCCCGCCATAGGCGGATTTCAGGTCCGTGGCCCGCGAGCCCAGCACCGGCTCGACATCAATTCCGCCGGCGAAAGTGATGTAGACCCGCGCCCCCTTGTCTGGTGGGGCAATCACCAGCGTTTCACCTTGCGCCGCACTCGCGGCCCAACGCGGCGGCAATGGCCGTCCGGCAAGCGTCACCGCGCTCTCCGCGCCCGTGACGGCGAAGCGCGCGGCTCGATCGAAGCGCAGGCGGAACGGGAAGATTGCGATCTCCAGTCCGGCCGCATTCAGATCGTTGCCAAGCAGCGCATTGCCGATCATCAGCGACAGGCGGTCCATCGCCCCGCTGCGGCTGACGCCGATATCGAAGCGACCATTGCGTCCGAGATCCTGAATGGTGTTCGCCGCGCCCGTCGTCAGCACCTCGATCATAGCCAGACATCCTCAATGGTGAAACGGACGATGTCGCCTGGCGCCAATGTCGAGGGTTCTTCGCGATGCGGGTCGAAAAGCGCGATTTTGGTGTGCCCGATGATGTGCCAGCCGGACGGTGAGGTCTGCGGCATGACGGCCGCCTGCGCCCCGCCGACAATCACCGAACCCGCCTGGACAGCAAGCCGGGGGGTGGAGCGCCGTGCGATCGCGAGCGCCGGATCGAGACCGGACAAATAGGGAAAGCCCGGCATCGCGCCGATGGCCGCCACCTGATAGGTGCCCGCCGCATGGCGCTGCGCGGCCTCCAGCGGAGCCAGCCCGCAATGGCGCGCCCAGGGCTTGAAATCCTCGGCCATCTGTCCGCCATAGACGACCGGAATTTCCACCGTCTTGCCCCGGCGCGGCAGAGGCTGCGCCTTGGCCCAGCGCTCCGACAAATCGCGGCGCGCCTCCTCCGGTGCGATCTCGTCCGGGTTGAAGAGAGCGAGAATGTTGTTCATGCCCGGCACGGTTTCGGTAAAGCCGGGAGCCACCTGCAGGTCGCTTGCCAGCGACCAGATGCGTTTCTGGAACTGCTCGTCGAAGCGGCTCGAATTGGATTGCAGGAGCAATGCGCTGCCGCCCGAAAAACTGATCGTGATCGGCTCTCGCATGGCGGCTGGCAGCTCCCCTCTGGCAGATCGACGGTGAAGACTCAAAGGCCCTTCCGTTGCGTGAGGATGACCCTTTCAGCAAACGAAAACAAGGAAGCAGGGAGTTTATCCCCTGACCTACTTTCGGACTTAGACCCGATCGCTCAGCCCGCGCGCGGCGAGATTCTGCATCAGCGCCCGGACGCCAAAGGTCCATTGCGGGCAGGCATCCGTTCGATCCACGATATTGACCAGCCGACCCAGCCTCGGCGAGGCAATCTCCACCCGGTCGCCGATCTCGTGGGTGAAGCCGAGGCCGGGCCCGCGCCGGTCCTTGACGGGGGCAAACATCGTGCCGAGGAAGAGAACCGCACCATCGGGATATTGATGGTTGCGGTTCAGCATCTGCCCGGTGAGATTCTTCGGCGTGCGGCTGATGGCGGACATGTGGCTGATGCCGGTCATTTCAAACCCGTCCTCGCCCGTCACGCTGAGCGAGACGCTCAAGCCCCCAACATCGTCAAGGGTAAAGCCCTTGTCGAACAGGCGGATGAAGGGGCCAAGCGCGCAAGATGCATTGTTGTCCTTCGCCTTGCCGAGCAGCAGTGCCGAGCGCCCTTCGACATCGCGCAGGTTCACGTCGTTGCCGAGCGTCGCACCGACAATTGTCCCATCCGAGCGCACGGCCAGCACCACTTCCGGCTCCGGATTGTTCCATTCCGAAATCGGGTGAATGCCGACCTTCGCGCCGCAGCCGACGGCCGACATGACTTGCGCCTTGGTGAAAATCTCCGCGTCCGGGCCGATGCCGACCTCGAGATATTGCGACCAGAGACCCATGTCCTGCAGCAGCGCCTTGACCTTCGCCGCCTCCGGCGATCCGGCAACCACACCTTTAAGGCTTTCTCCCAGAACCGGGGCAAGGCGCTTGCGGATCTCCTCCGCGCGCCCGCTGTCGCCCTTGGCCTGCTCCTCGATCACGCGCTCCAGCATGCTGCCTGCAAAGGTGACGCCCGCGGCCTTGATCGCCTGCAGATCGACCGGTGCCAGCAGTTCGCCCGCCTCGCCATTCAGGAAGGCATCCAGCGGGCCGAGATCGGGAAGATCGGGCAGGCTTGAAAGCCATGCCGTGACATCCGGTTTCTCAAGGAGGGAGGCGATGGTTGCGACGTGACCGGAGAGGTCATGGACGCGTCCGCCCCGAAAGAACACCGGCGAAGGACCGCCGGCGGCCTTCGACCAGACCCGACCCACCAGAAGCGCGCCGTCCGAATCCTCCGGTAAAATCGTGGCTGCAGTCAGCGACAGTCGCGCATGGGACATGAATTCCTCCCGAATTTTTATCTGGCTTGCGTTTAGGTTTTGGCCGATTCAGGCGGATCAGGCAATCTCTCGCTCACGCTGCGGCTGCACAACGCAGATGCGGGAAGCGCTTGATTCCACATTGATTGTGAAACTCACCCATGGCACCTCCTGCGGGCATTTTCATCTTATACGTGTGTAAAATAATCTATAATACACTTTTTATGAAGATATATTTACATATAATAGTACTTTTGATAGCGTCTCTTCAGCTACCCGGAGAGAGCGGGTGAGCATTTGGGAGGAAATCATGAAATTCTTGACGAAACTCGCGGTCGCCGCGGGCGTAGCTGCCCTGTTGTCTTCTGCCGCCTATGCCGACAGCCTCAAGGGCAAGACGATCGGCTTTTCGCAGATCGGCTCCGAATCCGGCTGGCGCGCCGCCGAAACTTCGGTGACGAAGCAGGAAGCTGAAAAGCGCGGCATCAACCTGAAGTTCGCCGATGCCCAGCAGAAGCAGGAAAACCAGATCAAGGCGATCCGCGGCTTCATCGCCCAGGGCGTTGACGCCATCCTCGTCGCGCCGGTCGTTTCCACCGGTTGGGACGCGGTTCTGGGCGAAGCCAAGGACGCGAAGATCCCGGTTATCCTTCTCGACCGCGGCGTTGACGCTCCGCAGGACCTCTACCTGACCTCGGTTGCATCCGACCAGGTGAAGGAAGGCAAGGTTGCCGGTGACTGGCTCGTGAAGACCGTTGGCGACAAGAAGTGCAATGTCGTCGAACTGCAGGGCACCGTCGGTTCCACGCCGGCCATCAACCGCAAGAAGGGCTTCGAAGAAGCCATCAAGGGCCACGACAACATCAAGATCATCCGCAGCCAGACCGGCGACTTCACCCGCTCGAAGGGCAAGGAAGTCATGGAAGGCTTCATCAAGGCGGAAGACGGCGGCAAGAACATCTGCGCCATGTATGCCCATAACGACGACATGGCCGTCGGCGGCATCCAGGCCATCAAGGATGCCGGCCTGAAGCCGGGCAAGGACATTCTGGTCGTCTCCGTCGACTCCGTTCCGGATATCTTCAAGGCCATGATGGCCGGCGAAGCCAACGCGTCGGTCGAACTGACCCCGAATATGGCCGGCCCCGCCTTCGACGCGCTCGACGCCTACTGGACGAGCAAGAAGCAGCCGCCAAAGTTCATCATCACGGAATCGAAGCTCTATACGCCGAACGACGATCCGAAGAAGGTGTATGAAGAGAAGAAGGGTCTGGGTTACTGATCCCGGAGTAACCCCACGCCATGGCGATCATGGCTGAAAGGCGTTCCGTCGGACCCATCCGGCGGAACGTTCTTGTCTTAAGGCCTGACACGGTCAAAGATCATGAAAAACGGGAGGGAAACGATGGTTGAGGCAACCACGGTTCAGACATCAGCGGACAGTCCGTTCGTGCTGGAGGCGCGCGGCGTCGTCAAGATATTCGGCCAGAGCCGCGCGCTGGATGGCGTCAACCTCGGCTTGCGCCGCGGCGAGGTCCATGCCCTGCTCGGGGAAAACGGCGCCGGCAAGTCGACACTCATCAAGATCCTCACCGGGGCCTATCAGCCGGATGGCGGCGAGGTCCTGCTTGAGGGCGAGCCGGTCCATTTTGCCGACCCGCTGAACGCCCAGGCCCACGGCATCGGCACGGTCTATCAGGAAGTCAACCTCCTGCCCAACCGCTCCGTCGCCGAGAACCTGTATCTCGGTCGCCAGCCGACCCGCTTCGGTTTCGTGCGCAAATCGCTGATCGAGAAAAACGCCCGTGAACTCCTGTCGCGCTACGGCCTCGACATCGACGTGCAGGCCGAGCTTGGCACCTATTCCGTCGCCGTCCAGCAGATCGTGGCGATTGCCCGCGCCGTGGAGCTGTCCGGCAAGGTTCTCGTTCTCGACGAGCCGACTGCCAGCCTCGACAAGCTCGAGGTCGAGAAACTGTTCGAAGTGGTCACGCAGCTGAAACAGCGCGGCATGGCCATCGTCTTCATCACCCACTTTCTGGACCAGGTCTTCGCCATTTCCGATCGCGTCACGATCCTGCGCAACGGTCGCCTGATCGGCACCGAACCGCTTTCGGGCCTTAGCCGCACCGATGTGGTTCGCATGATGCTGGGCAAGGATATCGCCTTTGCGCCCGCCGTGACAGGGATAGAGGAACGTGCGGCGGGCCCCGCCCTCGTCGAATTCAAGGATTGCGGCAAGGCCGGCAAGATCCACCCCTTCTCACTCCAGATCCGCCGCGGCGAAGTCGTCGGCGTGGCCGGCCTTCTCGGTTCCGGCCGCACCGAGATGGCACGCATCATGTTCGGCGCCGATCAATGCGACGGAGGCGAAATACGCATTGGCGAGAAACAGGTAGCGCTGAAGTCTCCCGTGCAAGCCATTGCCCACGGTTTCGGCTTCTGCCCGGAAGACCGCAAGATCGAAGGCATTCTGGGCGACCTGTCGGTGCGCGAAAATATCGTGATCGCGCTGCAGGGCAAGCTCGGCTGGTTCAAGGCGCTCAACCGCGACGAACAGATGGAAATCGCCGGCAAGTTTGCCGAGGATCTCGACATCCGCGCCGCTTCGCTCGACATGCCGGTCAAGCTCCTGTCCGGCGGAAACCAGCAGAAGGTGATCCTTGCCCGCTGGCTCGCCACCGATCCGAATTTCCTGATCCTCGACGAGCCGACACGCGGCATCGATGTCGGCGCACATGCGGAAATCGTGCGCACCATCAACCGGCTCAGGGAGGAAGGCCTCGCCCTCCTCGTCATCTCCTCCGAACTCGATGAGATCGTCGCCTATTCGTCGCGCATCGTGGTGATGCGCGACCGCGAAATGGTGGCCGAACTCACCGGCGACAACATCAACCCGTCCGTCATAGTCCAGGCGATCGCGGCACAGCACGAAACGCTTGCCGCCGAGGGAACCAGCGCATGAAACTGAAGAAATTCTCCCGGCTCATCAGCCCGCAATCCGTCGCCCTCGTCGTGGTGCTTCTGGTCAACTGGATCCTGTTTCCCGGCTTCTTCGACATCACCTGGCAGGACGGTCGGCTCTTCGGCAGCCTGATCGACGTCCTCAACCGCGGTGTTCCGGTCGCGATCCTGGCCATCGGCATGTCCGCAGTCATCGCCACCAAGGGGGTCGATCTGTCGGTCGGCGCCGTCATGGCGATTTCCGGCGCGGTCGCCGCAACGCTCGTCGTCGATGGCTATCCGGGCTATGTCGCCGTTGTTGCGGCGCTTGCCATCGGCATCGTCTGCGGCATCTGGAACGGTCTTCTCGTTGCCTTTCTCGAAATCCAGCCGATCGTCGCCACCCTCGTCCTCATGGTCGCCGGTCGCGGGATCGCACAGCTGATCACCGCCGGCTCGATCGTCACCTTCTCAAATCCGGTGCTGATCTTCATCGGCACGGGCTCGTTCGCCGGGATGCCGATGCCGGTGGTCATCGCCTTCGTGCTGCTGATCCTCAGCGTCTTCGCCGTACGTTCCAGCGCGATCGGCCTGTTCATCGAATCCGTCGGCGTCAACCGGGCGGCCGCCAGCCTCGCCGGTATCCGCAGCAGCCTTCTGCTTGTGGCCGTCTATGGATTCTCAGGCTTCTGTGCGGCCGTTTCGGGCCTGATCGTCGCCGGCGACATCAAGGGGGCAGATGCCAACAATGCCGGCCTCTGGCTGGAACTCGACGCGATCCTGGCGGTCGTGATCGGCGGCACGTCACTTCTGGGCGGCCGCTTCTCCATCGCCATGTCGGTGCTCGGCGCCATCATCATCCAGGCCATGAACACCGGCATCCTGGTCTCCGGCTTTCCGCCGGAATTCAACCTCGTCGTGAAAGCCGGCGTGATCATCCTGATCTTCACCATGCAGTCGCCGCTTGCCACCCGCATTCTCGAAACACGCAAGACCGCACGCGCCGTCGCCAGGAAAGCATCATGAACCGCAGTCTCCGTCCGCTGGCGGCCACCGCCATCATTTTCGCGCTCGCCTATGCGGCCAGCATCTTCCAGTTTCCGGGCATGTTCTCCACGCGCGTGCTCGGCAACTTCCTGACCGACAATGCCTTTCTCGGCATCACGGCCGTCGGCATGACCTTCGTCATCATCTCGGGCGGCATTGATCTCTCGGTCGGCGCCATCATCGGCTTCACGGGCGTTCTCGTTGCCGTGCTGATCGGCTGGTTCGGCATCCACCCGCTCGCCGCCTTTGTCATAGCGCTTGCGGTCGCAGCAGCCTTCGGCGCGGCCATGGGAGCGGCCATCTACTATCTCGAGGTGCCACCCTTTATCGTGACGCTCGCGGGCATGTTCCTGGCCCGCGGGGCGGCCTCCGTCATCACGCAGGATTCCATTCCCGTCACCCATGAATTCTACACGAAGGTCACCTCGACCTATTGGCTGATGCCGGGCGGCGGGCGTCTGAGCGTCATCGGCGGGCTGATGATCCTCGTCTTCATCGTCGGCGCGCTGGTCGCGCATCGCACCCGCTTCGGCTCCAATGTCTATGCGCTCGGTGGCAATGCGACTTCGGCCGCGCTGATGGGCGTGCCGGTCGCGCGCACGACAATCCTCATCTACACGCTCTCGGCAACGCTTTCCGGTCTGGCGGGCATCGTCTTCTCGCTCTACACGTCCGCCGGCTATCCGCTGGCGGCGGTTGGTGTGGAACTCGATGCCATCGGCGCGGTCGTCATCGGCGGAACGCTTCTGACCGGCGGCTATGGCTTCGTCGCCGGCACCTTCATCGGCGTCATGCTGCAGGGTCTGGTCCAAACATACATTATTTTCGATGGAACCCTTTCAAGCTGGTGGACGAAGATTGTAATAGGGGGACTGTTGTTCGTCTTCATTGTCCTGCAGAGGCTTGTCTTCTCTGCTTCGTCTTCGCGGTCCAGGGCCTTTTGGAAATTGAAACATGAGTGAACCCGGCAGCCTGATTCGCTCCCGAACAGGGCGGTCGGCTGCGCCGAATTTCCACTCCTTCGTGATCAACGAACTGGGGCTCGGCATTGTGACCGGCAAGTTTCCCGCGGGCTCGATCCTGCCGCGCGATGCCGAACTCATGGACATGTATGGCGTTTCGCGCACGGTGCTGCGCGAAGCGCTGAAGACGCTGGAAGCCAAGGGGATGGTCGAGGCGCGACCGAAGGTCGGCACACGCGTGGCGGCGAAGAACCGCTGGGCCTATTTCGACCAGCAGGTGTTGCTCTGGCTTTTCGAGGGGGGCTTCGATGCAGGCCTGATCGCGCATTTCTTCTCGATCCGCCGGCTGATCGAGGGCGAGTCCGTCAGGCTTGCCTGCCGCAACCGCACGGGCGATCAGGTGCGCACCATGTATTACTGGGTGCAGCAGATGAGCATTTCGCGCGGTGTGTCGGAGAGTTTCGCGCTGGCCAATCTGGAACTGCATCAGATTTTCCTCACCGCATCTCAGAACCCCCTGATGCGGGCCGCGCTCGGCGTGGTGGAATTCACGCTTGCTGCAGCCATGCCGAAGGGCGAATTCACCGACGGCACCTCACCCTATTACGAGATCTCGATCCTGAAACAACGGGCGCTTGCACAGGCGGTCGAGGCGGGTGACGACGTGAGCGCGGGCGTCCATCTGGCCCGCATCCTGGAGCTTGAAGAGGCAAGCGCCTCGGAAAACCTCAGATAGGCGCGTTCAGATCGCCTTGGTATACATGACCCTGTTGTTGCTGAGCGCGCCGCGAAGCTCCATCGAATAGGCGGTCGTGCGGTTGCGGCCGGCGTTCTTCGACGTATAGAGCGCCATATCGGAGTTCTGATAGAATTCCACGCCGTCGAGGGCATCGTCCGTCATGCTGACGCCGAGCGAGATCGTCACCGGATCGATCTTCGCGCCGCCTCCCTTGACCTCGAAGTTGATCGAGGCCACCTCCTGCCGAACAAGCTCGGCCAGACGCACCGCCTCCTCGGATGACATGTTCTCGGCGATCAGTGCAAACTCTTCGCCCCCCGGCCTGGCCACGAAAATATTGCGGCCGGCAAACTTGGCGAGAGCGTGGCCCACGGCCGTCAGGACCTTGTCGCCGACAGGATGACCATATGTATCGTTGAAGCGCTTGAAATGATCGATATCGGCGAGGATCAAGGCGCATCCACCGAGCTTGCGGTACTTCGCGAAGGCCGAGGCCATCCGATCGTCAAAGGCACGGCGATTGAACAGGCCCGTCAGGCTGTCGATATAGGCGAGACGCTTGTACTCGTTGAGCTTGCGGCGCATCTCCTGCAGGCTGGCCGACTTGTTCTCCGCTTCAGCCATGACATTGCTGTTGGCGGCCAGCGTCTTCTCGGTCACCGTCTTCACCTCGGCGATGGCGCGAACGATCTGGCCCAGCGCCGGGTCATCTTTGGCGCCCAGCGCCTTGCGCAGATGGGTCATCGAGGCGCCATGGTTCTCCAGCTCCTCCTTCTCCCGCCCAAGCAGACCGAGCAGGGCGGAAAGCTCCACGGAAAGGTTGTTGTGCGCATTGTCGATCTGCCGATTGCGACGCAACTCCCCCATGTATTTGTCAAAAAGGCTATCGAGTTGGGCTTGCAGCGGCTGGACGCCCAACGCAGCCAGTTCGGAGGAAAGCCTGGCGTTCGACCCGATCACCGCTTCATAAAAAAGCTCATAATTGCGGGGCAGCGGCGGCACCTTGCGCCTACGCATGAGTTCTGTCACCGGATTGCTGACAATAACGGCACACATGCTGGATCAATTCCCCTGAATTCCGACCGACATCTTGATGCGCCCGTCCACGCCTCGTCCCCGATACGCAAAGCAGGTCAAGTCCCGGCGGCGTCCGGATCCTCTCGGATCGCGACCCGGCACCCCCAGGTTTCACTCCCCATTTCTTGGGGTAATGTGTTGAGATATTGCTAATGGAAGACTGCTTATTCCAGAAAAATTGCAACTTCTGGGAATTGATGCTGGCGCATTACGCCCCGAGGCGATCCTAGATTGACAAATGCCCTCCGCGCCCTTGATAGTGCCTTATCAGCCATTGTCGGACATCGAGTCATGATTGTCTGGCCACCGCAGCACCGCCCGGTGCGCCGCCTGCCTGATTCCGGAGGAAAATATGAACGTCTACACCGCGAAATTCGGCTTGGGAGCCTCTGTTCTGCGCCTTGAGGACAATGCCCTGCTCAAGGGCGAAGGGAAATTTACCGACGACCTGAAATTCGACGGGGTGCTGCATGCCTATGTCCTGCGCTCGCCGGTCGCAAGCGGCACCTTCAGGATCAATTCTGTCGACGCCGCCAGGGAGGCTCCCGGTGTCCATCTGGTGCTGACAGCCGAAGACATCGCGCATTTGCCCGACCTGCCGCCGCAGGCGCTGCTGCCGGGCGAGGACGGCCAGAAGCCGGTGCCGCACGGCATTCCGCTCCTCTGTCGCGAGCGGGTCCGCTATGTCGGCGACGCCGTCGCCTTCATCGTGGCGGACAGCCGTGCACTCGCGCAGGATGCCGCCGAACTGATCGACATCGATTTCGAGATGGAAGACGCCGTGATCGGCGCGGAGGCCGCTCTGGCCGAGGGCGCCCCGAAGGTGTGGCCCGACCTATCCTCAAACGCCGCCGTCACGTATCGCATGGGCGACCGCGCGGCGAGCGATGCAGCCTTTGCAAAGGCCGCCCATGTCAGCCGCGTCGAGTTCATCAACAACCGCCTCGTCTGCAACTACATGGAGCCGCGCTCGGCCGTCGCCGAGTGGAAGGGTGATAATGAGGGTTTCGTCCTGACGACCGGCACGCAAGGCGTGCACGGCTTCCAGGGGATCCTCGCACGCGATATTTTCAAGATCGACCCCGAGAAACTCCGCGTGCTCACCTTCGACGTGGGCGGTGCGTTCGGCCCGAAGAGCTTCGTCTATCGCGAATATCCGCTCGTCATGGAAGCCGCCCGCCGGCTTGGCCGCCCGGTCAAATGGACCGCCGACCGCACCGAGCATTTCCTCACCGATGCGCAAGGCCGCGACAACCTCTCCGTCGCCGAAATGGCGATGGACGAAAACGGCAAATTCCTGGCGCTGCGGGTGCGCACCAAGGCGAGCTTCGGGGCCTATATCTCGCAGTTCGGCCCTTACATCCCCTATGTCGGCGCGACCATGCTGACGGGCGTCTACGACCTTCCGGCCGTGGATATCGCCGTCACCTGCTATTATGACAATGCCTGCCCGGTCGATGCCTATCGCGGCGCTGGCCGGCCGGAGGCCGCGCTTCTCCTCGAAAAGCTCGCCGACCAGTGCGCACGCGATCTCGGCGTCGGTGCGGATGAAATCCGACGCCGCAATTTCGTGCAGCCCGCGCAGTTTCCGTACAAGACGGTCCTCGGTCGCTCCTATGATGTCGGCAATTTCGAACAGCACCTGGATGCGGCACTGGAAAAGGCCGGCTGGAAGGATTTCGACGCGCGCCTGAAATCCTCCAAATCCCAGGGCAAGATCCGTGGCATCGGCCTTGCCACCTATATCGAATGCTGCGCCTTCCCGGGCGGCGAGCCGGTGCATCTGACGCTGGAGACCGACGGGACGGTGACGCTCGATATCGGAACACAGGCCGGCGGCCAGGGGCATTTGACCGCCTATACGCAATTCGTCTCCGACAAGCTCAACCTGCCGCCGGAGAAGATCAAGGTGCGTCAGGGCGACACCTCACGGCTGAAGTCCGGTGGCGGCACGGGCGGCTCGCGCTCGATCCCGCTTGGCGGTGTCTCGGCGGCGCGCGCGGGTGAAGATTTGGCAAAAAAAATCCGTAAGCTGGCTGCAGATGAACTGGAAGCGGCGGAGGCCGATATCGAGTTCGATGACGGCATCGCCCGCATTGCTGGCACCGACCGGCAGGTCGACTTCGCCACGCTCGCCGGCAAGGCCAAGCGCCCGGAAGACCTGAAGGGTCTCGGCGAATTCACTGCGGAAGAATGCACCTATCCGAACGGTACGCATATTTGCGAGGTCGAGATCGATCCGGAAACGGGCGCGCTGGAGATCGCCGGCTATACGGTGGTGGACGATTTCGGTGTCGTGGTGAACCCGATCCTGCTGCAAGGCCAGGTTCATGGCGGCATCGTGCAGGGCATAGGTCAGGCGCTGACCGAAGGCGCTGTCTATGCGCAAGACGGTCAGCTCCTGACCGCAAGCTTCATGGATTACGCCATGCCCCGCGCCGACAATCTGCCGATGTTCGACTGGGACGGCGCGCATGTGCCCTCCACGATCAATCCGCTCGGGATCAAGGGCGCGGGCGAAGCCGGCACGATCGGCGCAACGCCAGCGGCCCTGAACGCGGTGACGGATGCGCTCTACCGCGCCTATGGCATCGGCCATATCGAGATGCCGGCCACGCCGCAGCGGATCTGGCAGGCGATCCAGTCGGCGAAGTGAGACCCAGCCGGTCGGTTTAACCCCTAAGGTTCGGGGTGCGGCTACCCCCTCACCCCGCCTCCGCTAACGCTCGGCGGACCCTCCCCGGTGGGGCGAGGAGGCCAGCAGCGTTGCGGCATATTCCCGCTTCTCCCCATCGGGGAGAAGGTGGCCCGAAGGGTCGGATGAGGGGGTGCCTCACCCGAAAACGCTCCTGACGTTCACCGCTTCCCATGCATCAGCATGGCAATCACGAAGAACGCGCCGATGGAACTCGTCACCACGCCGACCGGCAGCTCCTGCGGCGGCAGCAGCGTGCGGGCGAGCAGATCGCTGCCGAGCATGAGCGCGGCGCCGATCAGGCTGCAAACGATGGCGAGGCGCGCATGAAGCGGCCCCGCGAACGCGCGGGCGACATGCGGCACCATCAGACCGATGAAACCGATGACGCCGGTGATTGAAACCAGCAGGGCGGTCGAGAAGCTGGCGACGAGAAAGGTGACATTGCGCAGCCGCTTCACCGGAACGCCGAGGCTTTCGGCCGTCTGTTCACCGCCGAGCAGCGCGTCGAGCTGGCGATGGCGGGCAAGCGTATAGGCAAGCGCCAGCCCTGCACCGGCAAGGCCGATGCCGATATTGTGCCAGCTGGAAAGGCCGAGCCCGCCCATCGTCCAGAAGAGCACCGAATGGGCGGCGCGCTGGTCGCCGGAAAAGACCAGATAATTGGTGAGCGCCGTGAAGAGGAACGACACGGCGAGACCCGCGAGCACCAGCCGTTCATTGCCCTGACCCTCCGTGCGCCGCAGGAGAAACAGCACCGCACCCGTCGCACACATGCCGCCGGTAAAGGCGGCAATCGGCAGTGTGAAGACGCCGAGCTGGTCGCCGACGCGGGTGATGACCGCAACGGCCCCCGCCGCCGCGCCCGCCGAGAGGCCGAACAGGAAGGGATCGGCGAGATCATTGCGGGTGATCGTCTGGAGTAGCAGGCCAATGACGGCCAGCCCCGCCCCGACCGCAATCGCCACCAGCGCGCGCGGCAGGCGCAGGTCGACGATGATCCGGTCAATCGGCGTCGCCGCGCTCGCATGGCTCAGGCCCATGGCGCGCGCCAGCGCGCCGACCACCTGATCCAGCGGGATCACGGTCGAGCCATAGGCGACCGAAATACACGCCAGAATGACAACGGCAAGCACCGCCGCCGTCACGCTCAGGGCAAAGCGCGCGGTCGGATTTGGAGCGTGGCTCGATCTGACTTTATCAGATCGACGCTCCAATTCTTTTGTTTGGCGCATAATCCTACCGATCCTCGTTTCACTCCGGTCGGATTATGCGCTCAGAACGCTTCCGGATGCAGCGCCCGGGCAATCTTGTCGATGGCCTTCACATTGTCCGGGCCGGGCGTCAGCTCTTCATAGCGCAGCGCCACGAAACGGTTATTCTTCACCGCGTCCGTTTCCTTCATGGCCGGATGGTTTTTCAGGAAATCGAGCAGCTTCTTGTAGCCGGCGCCATCCTGATAATCGAGGAGGATAAGGAATTGGGGATTGCGCGCGGCCACCGTTTCCCAGTCCGTATTGCCCCAGCTCGTCTGCATGTCGGCCATGATGTTCTCGCCACCCGCGGCTTCGATCATGGCGGTCGGTATGGCGAACTTGCCGGCCGTGAACGGCTTGTCTTCACCGGAATCGTAGAGAAAGACCCGCGTGCCGGCATTCTTGCCGACCTTGGCGCGGATTTCGGCAAGCTGCGCCTTCCAGCCGTTCACGAGCTTGTCGGCTTCGGCCTCCTTGCCGAAGATCTTGCCGAGCTTTTCCATGTCGCCGAACAGCAGGTCCATGGAAGCGGCCGGGCGGTTCTTGTCGAGATGGACGCAGCTTTCCGTCAGCACCAGCGTCTTGATGCCATGTTCGGCCAGCATATCCGGCGTCACCTCACCGCCCGGCTTCATGCCGTAATACCAGCCGGCGAAGAAGAAATCGGGATTGGCCGAGAGGATGTTTTCCATCGTTGGATATTTCGGCGCAAGCTCGGGAATGGAGCCCTGCTCCTTCTTGAACTCGTCATCCAGCTTGTACCAGCCGGACACGCCGGTAATGCCGACAATCTCGGGCTGGAGGCCGAGCGCGAAGGCCATCTTCGACATGTTGATATCGTTGATCACGGCGCGCTTCGGCGGAGCGTCAAATGTCAGCGGCTTGCCGCAGCTATCGACCGTGACGGGAAAGGCGAAGGCAGAGGTTGCGGCCAGCGACAGCAGGAGGCCGAGGGTCAGGCGTCTCATTGGTGAAATCTTTCAATCAGTGATGGGTCATGGGAATGTCGAAAACCGTCAGTTCGCGGTTTTCATGCGGGTGCGGCAGGCGCAGAAGATCGATGCCGAAGACCTCGCGCACGAGATCGCGCGACAGCGTCTCCTCCAACGACACCAGCTTGCCATCCCGCATCACGGCAACGCGGCTTGCAAAATCGGGCACGAGGTTGAGATCGTGGAGCACGGCGACGACCGTCAGGTCGAGCTCCGCGACCAGGGCCAGAAGCGCACCGCGGGCGCGCGGGTCGAGATGGTTCGTCGGCTCGTCGAGGAAGAGGATGCGCGGCTCCTGCGCCAGCGCCCGGGCAATCTGCGCCCGCTGGCGCTCGCCGCCGGACAGAAGACCCATTTCGCGCTTGGCAAGCGCTGCAAGCCCGGTGCGCTCCACGGCCGCATCGATCAGATCGGCGTCCTCTGCGCGCGTCTTGCGCAGGGCATGAGGAATACGACCAAGGGCGACGTAATCTCGAACGGAAATGCGCCGGTCCGGCTGGTCGGCCTGGCCGACGACGGCGATCTGGCGAGCGCGTTCAATGGGTTTCAGCCCGTGAAGCGGCTTGCCGTCAAGCTCGATGGAACCGGCGCTGGGGCGGCTCATGCCGCACATCAGTTTCAGAAGGGTCGTCTTGCCTGCCCCGTTCGGGCCGATGATGGCCACGCGGTCACCGGTGCGGATATCGAGTGAAACGCAATCGACGATCGGCGCGCCGGCAGTCGTGCGGAAGGTCAGGTTTTCTGCTTTGAGCGCAGTCAAGGTCATCTCATCTCTCGGCAATCGGCGCTGGAGAAGGATGATCGGCCATCGAGGGCGGGCAAATCGCGCCTGATGGTCATCAACGCTTCCCGGCACACCCCGTCCGGTTGCTACGTGTCTTGACGGCAGGTCTCCTGGCTCGCGGGTCGAAAGCTCTGTCTGCCTTCCCGGCCTTTCGGCCAGTGGCGTCGTTGACAGAGCCTCACCGCTCACAGTTGCGGGGGCAGCCATGGTTTCGGCCCCATTCGGGTCGTCCTCACCATGTTCCCTATTAATCCATCCGGCTTGGCCTTCAGGAACCGTCATCGCCAGTTATGCGCCGCGCCCGACAATTGTCAAGCACGACCGTCGCCGCTTCAAACTGTAACGTTATTACATTACTTGCAGCCCAGGTCAAGGCGATGGCTTGGCGATCCGGCAGTCCGCCACCTCCATTGCGGCACTTGCCCGCTGCGCCCTGTACATTTTGCCAAAGTGAGGGTAGAAGGCGCGCATGATTGATCCCGCAGCGTGCTTTCCAAGCGCCAGCCGGTCCTGTTCCGAAAGATTTCCGCATGACGATTTTCGACGGCGTTGCGACGCCGCTTGGCAACGCGCTTCAAAAGCGCGGCTATACGCAATTGACCCCCGTGCAGGAGGCGATGCGCTCGGACGACCTGAAGGGTCGCGACGCGCTCGTCTCCGCCAAGACCGGCTCCGGCAAGACGGTGGCCTTCGGCCTCGCCATCGCTCCCGACATTCTCGGCGACAACCGCCTGTTCGGCCCGGCTGAAGCACCACTCGCACTCGCCATCGCGCCGACGCGCGAGCTGGCCATGCAGGTCGCGCGCGAACTCGAATGGCTCTATGCCGAAACTCACGCCGTGATTGCCACCTGCGTCGGCGGCATGGATACGCGGAAAGAACGCCGGGCGCTGGAGCGCGGCTGCCATATCGTCGTCGGCACCCCCGGCCGCCTGCGCGACCACATCACGCGCAATGCGCTCGACCTGTCCAACCTCGCCGCCGTCGTGCTGGACGAAGCCGACGAAATGCTCGATCTCGGATTCCGCGATGACCTCGAATTCATTCTTGGCGCATCCCCCGCAGAGCGGCGCACGCTGATGTTCTCGGCGACTGTGCCGAAGTCGATTGCGACGCTTGCCAAGAGCTACCAGCGCGACGCGATGCGCATCACCACCGCCGCCGAAGAGCAGCAGCACAGCGATATCGAATATCGCGCGCTCCTCTGCGCCGCCCCCGACCGCGAAAATGCGATCCTCAACACGCTGCGCTACTACGATGCGGCCACGGCCATCGTCTTCTGCTCGACCCGAGCGGCGGTCGCTCATCTGACGGCGCGCTTTTCCAATCGCGGCTTCCCGGCCGTATCCCTCTCCGGCGAACTGACGCAGAACGAACGCAGCCATGCGCTGCAGGCCATGCGCGACGGCCGCGCCCGCGTGTGCATCGCGACCGACGTCGCCGCGCGCGGCATCGACCTGCCGAGCCTCGAACTCGTCGTCCATGCCGACCTGCCGACGAATGCCGAAACGCTGAAGCATCGCAGCGGCCGCACGGGACGCGCGGGGCGCAAGGGCGTCTCCGCCCTCATCGTGCCGCTGCCCGCCCGCCGCAAGGCCGAGCGCCTGCTCGATGCCGCCGGCATCCAGGCCGAATGGGCCAACCCGCCGACCGCAGCCGCCATCCTGCAGCGCGACGACGAACGCCTGCTGACCGACCCGGAACTGAGCCTTGGCGTCGATGAGGACGATCGCGACATGGCGGCCCGCCTCATCGAGGCACATGGCGCCGAGAAGATCGCCGCCGCCTATATCCGGCATTTCCGCTCGACCCGTTTTGCGCCGGAAGACATCCAGGAAATGGCCGTCTATGCGCCGAAATCCCGCGAGGCGCGCGACGCCACGCGCGAGCGCCGCACCAATGATTTCGAGCCGCAGCCGTCCCGTGCTCGCGAAGACTTCGACGAAAGCGTCTGGTTCTCGCTCTCGGTCGGCCGCAAGCAGAATGCCGAACCCCGCTGGCTCATCCCCATGCTCTGCCGCGCCGGCAATATCGGCAAGCGCGACATCGGCACGATCAAGATGATGCCCGCCGAAACCTATGTCGAAATCCACGCCAGCGCCGCCGACGGCTTCACCGCCGCCCTCGGCCCGAAGATGATGATCGAGGACAAGCTGCGCGTCAAAAAGCTCGACGCCCGCCCCGACATGTCCCGCAGCGGCCCCCGTGAAGGCGGAAACCGCGACGACCGCCCGCAAGGCGACTTCAAGAAGCCCGACTGGCAGAAGAAGGGCGACCGGGATAATGCGGGTGGGGGCAAGCCGTATAAGGGCAAGGGCTTTGATGGGAAGCCGGGTGGCGGCAAGGGTGGCAAGCCGGATTGGAAGAAGAAGAAGGGGTGAGGCATCGGCCTCTTAGAAGACTAAGTCCATGGCAATAGAAAGCGCTTAGTCTTCCAAAGCCATCTCACCGATCAAAAGTTTACGCAGCTCGGATTCCCCTGAAGATCCGGGCTTAAACCGATCGGTATTGAAATCGTCCCAGCGCAGGTCAACCCGATCGAACATTCGACGGAACTCCCTCCGGTCCACAATTTCGCCGGGTCGCGCTACAGATTTGTAGACGCGACCAAACACCGACGCTAGAGCTCGATACCCGTTTGTGCGCGACAACATTATTCCTGTTCCGGAATAATTCCACGCCTCAGACCATTTTTCTCTGACAGCCTGAAAATACTCTTCATAAATCTTCCCAATTTTCAGGTCCTCACCGGCTAGGAAAAGACCTCGAAATACATACTTCTGAAGCTCCTTGGTCGAGGGAATGGGAAGCTTCTTTCCCCTTAGAATCGCATCGCGATCGCCTTTAGGGTCATCGGACAAATACCCCACAAAACCGTTGACGAAAGTAGCCTGCGTTAATGTTTCTCCACCTCTATCATTTTCGGAAGTTCCCAGCCTCTTAATCTTCTTGTAAAAGGGACTTGTCTCAAGCTGATCCAAAGCTACAGCGATGTTATGGCATGTCTTATACGGACTACGAGAACGAGCCAAATCAAATAAATCATAGGCTAAGCTTTTATTTACTTTAGTTTGCTCCAGGTTTACTGTCGCAAAAACATAAGCTTGATCGGAAATATCACTTCCAACGAAGAATGAGACCATAACATCAAAGTGTTTATCATCTCGGGCGTCAAACTTTTCGAGCCCCGCAATTCGATGTTGGCCATCAATCACTCGGCAAAGATTCCGCAGCGGAATTGAAGGGGTTTCCTCGCCGACACGAGTATTCGACAGAATTATCTGCCCGCTCGCTTCATCATATCTCGCATAGTCATTTTCTACAGAAACAATTATTGTGCCTGGAAATGTTGCATCAATAAAATTTACGTATTGGTTTAATTCTCTTACGCGAGCATCATTAAGCGGACGCTGTATTCCGAGATACCTCTCAATATCTCTCTCGTCCTGAAGTCTTCTTCTAACATCAAAGAATGTAATCTCTTGTATTGATTTATAGTCAACCGCAGCAACAAATATATCACCTATAGGCTGCCTGACTCTAAGAGCCTTAAAGCGCCTTTCAATTTTGTCTGGGTCCACCAAATTCAAAGATTGCTGCATCATTGTGCTCTATAGTTGCTCACAAAATCAGTTTCATCTTGTCGCATGATATCTGGTGCTCCGCTCTCATGCGCTGCATTCGTGCCGACAATTGCGAACCAAACAATTATCGAAATCGCGGATACCACCAAAGAAACAAGTTGCATCGCTGTGGGGGATAGATAGGTGCTGGCTTGTGGAGTGGCCCGCACTCCGATTAGAAAAGCCGCCACCACGCAAACACCTATAATTGCTAGATAATACATCCACTTGAGAGGGAAATTGCGTCGCGTCTTAGTAGACAAGGTTTCCGCACTAACTAATGTAAACATTAGGGGGCCAACTGTCGTTGCCGACAAGAGCAGTGCTTCCCCATTTATAAGGTAGCCATTCAAATAGACAGAAACGCTCTGATCAAACAGGAAATGCGCGACAGCACCAAGCCATACCGGCATGAACGAAAAGAACACCAGGAACAAGAACTCGCGTAACGATCTATAAGCATAACGAATAGCAACTCTGATCCAAGGCGGCATTTAACAGCTCACATGTTGCAACGGATTATCAATTCGGATGTACTTTGACGACCGAGATTCTTACCTGATATGATAGACGCTCTTCTAATTTGCTCCGTCACTCCTATCCCATCATACAATTCCAATATAGAATCATGATGAGCGTTTGTCACAACAACCTTTGCCCCTCTCTCAGCTGCTCTAACAACGGAGTTCCTTAACCTAATCTGGTCACTCCAAGTGAAAATTCTTTGGTTATATTTCACGAATCCATTTAAGTTATGAGCAGTAGTGTAAGGCGGATCCACAAACAAAAAATCATTTTCCCCAGCTCTATCAATAGTGCTCTCAAAGTCGCAGCAAACAACTTCTGCATTTTTCAGGACCGAAGTAATCGCATCCCAGTCCTCATCAGCTGGGGCGATTTTTGTTTTCGTCCCTATTGGAACGTTAAATTCCCCTTTTAAATTTTCCCTATAAAGCCCATTCCAACAGGTTCTATTGAGATAAATAAATTGCGCAGACCGCTCAACCGCATTTTCATGATAAAGAGAGCGAATTTTATAATAATATTCTTTCGAATGTCTCTTTTGGTGCAATTTTAGAATTTCAACGACATCGTTATAGTTATTTTTTAGCTCATTATATACTTCAATAAGTCTTTGATTTACATCTGACAATAAAGCTTTTTTGGGCGACAGACTGAAAAAAACGGCGCCGCTACCGAGAAACGGCTCGATGTATGTTCCGTCAAAACGCGGGAATGAAAAATCTCCGCGTTCAACAAGCCAACGCTTGCCGCCGGCCCATTTTAGAAAAGGTCTAACTTTCAATATATGTCTCCCCTGATATAAGGGTTGCATATCCAAATTTGGTTGTCGAGAGGTTACTACCGTCGGTGGTTGCCGGCCAAGTCTTTGTCATAGTGATCAACGTCGGCAAATTTCACCGCTCCCCCACCAACCCCATCAATGTCTCCAGCCGGTCCGCCTCGATCGGCGGCTTGTCCATTCTCAGCCGCGCAATGCGCGGAAAGCGCATCGCCACGCCCGATTTGTGCCGGTTGGACAGCGCGATCCCCTCGAAGGCCACTTCCAGCACGAAACCCTTTTCTCGCTCGGCGCGCACCGCGCGGACGGGGCCGAAGCGGTCTGTCGTGTTGTTGCGGACGAATTTGTCGAGGATTTCCAGTTCCTCGTCGGTGAAGCCGAAATAGGCCTTGCCGACGGGCACGAGGACTTCCTGGCCGGGCTCCCCGGTCCAGACGCCGAAGGTGAAGTCGGAATAGTAGCTGGAGCGCTTGCCGTGGCCGCGCTGGGCATACATCATCACCGCGTCGATGAGATAGGGATCGCGCTTCCACTTGAACCATTCGCCCTTGACGCGGCCGGCCTGATAGGTGCTCTCGCGGCGCTTGATCATCACGCCCTCGATGACCGGATCAGGCGGGTCGAGCCGCAGTTTTTCCAAGCCCTCCCAGCTGTCGAAACCGACGATGGGCGAAAGGTCGAAGCGGTCATGGGCGGCGCGCTCGATGAGGTGGCCAAGCCGTTCGCGCCGCGTCTCCAGCCCCTCGCCGCGCACGTCGTTCTCGCCCTCGAAGAGGAGATCGTAGGCGCGGATGAAGGCGGGGTAGTCGCGCAGATGCGCCGGCGTCACCGTCTTGCGGTTCAGCCGCTGCTGCAGGTCGGAAAAGGTCAACGTCGGCGAATTGGTGCGCGCCGTGCCGCCGATCAGGAGTTCGCCATCGATGACGCCCTCGAAATCCACCGCCTCCAGCACATCCGGGAAGGTGTCGGAAATATCGTCGCCGCTGCGCGAATAGAGTTTCTTGCGATCTCCCGAGGCGGAGAGCTGCACGCGGATGCCATCCCATTTCCATTCGGCGAGGAAATCGGCGGGGTCCATTTTCTTCAGGTCATCGTCACCAATGGGATGCGCCAGCATCACCGAATGGAAGATCGCGGGCGTCACCAGCATCGGCTTGTCCGCCCTGCCCTCCAGCCAGGCGAAGAGATCGACGTAAGGCGGGGCCAACCCATGCCAAAGCGTTTCGATCTCGGTGATGTCGATGCCGCTCATCTGGGCAAGCGCCTGCTTGGCAAGGCGCGCCGAGACGCCGATGCGCAAGTTTCCCATGGCGAGCTTCAGGAAGGCATAGCGGCCGCTGGCATCCAGCCGGTCGAGCAGCGCGCGCAGATGCGAGCGGATATTGCTGCGGCTGAGGCCGTTCAGTTCTTCCACCACGGCGCTCAGGCGCGGCGGCTCGGGTTTGTCGCCCGGCGGCGCCTGCCAGACCAGCGACACTGTCTCGGCCAGATCGCCCACATAATCATAGGAATAGCGGAACAGCTCCGGGTCCATCTGTTCCAAAACCAGCTCGCGGATCAGCGCCGGTTTGACGAGATGGAGATCGAGTGTGCCGGTGAGCGCGGCGAGCGCATAGCCGCGATCCGGATCCGGCGTGGTGGCGAAATAGTCGGCGAGAAGCGTCAGCTTGCCATTACGCTGCGGTGTCAGCACGAGACGGTCGAGAAGGGCGGCAAAGGCTTCCATCAATCGCCCTCGTCTTCATAGCCGACGAGATGCAGCGGCTTGGCGGCAACGCCCTGCAGCTCACACCAGCGCACCAGCGCCTCTTCGCGCCCATGCGTCACCCAGACCTCCTGCGGGCCGATCTCGCGGATGGTCGCCGTCAACTCGTCCCAGTCGCAATGGTCGGAAATGATGAGCGGGAGTTCGACGCCGCGCTGGCGAACACGCTGGCGCACCATCATCCACCCGGAGGCGAAGCCGGTCAGCGGCTCGGCAAAGCGCCGCGCCCAACGGTCGGAAAAGGAGGATGGCGGGCCGATGACGACCGCCCCGCGATAATCCGCGCGCTCGGATTTCTCGACGGTGGCCGGACGCAGATCGCCGAGATCGATCCCCTCGCTCTGATAATAGCGGCAGAGCTTGTCGAGCGAGCCGTGAATGTAGATCGGCGCGTCATAGCCCTGGCGGCGCAACAGCGCGATCACCCGCTGCGCCTTGCCGAGCGCATAGGCACCGATCATGTGCGTGCGCTCGGGGAAGAGCTTCAGTGAGGCGATCAGCTTGCCCATTTCCTTGTCGGGATCCGGATGGCGGAAGACCGGCAGGCCGAAGGTCGCCTCGGTGATGAAGACATCACAGGGCACGGGCTCGAAGGCTTCCGCCGTCGGGTCGGGCGAGCGCTTGTAATCGCCGGATACAATAATGCGGGTGCCGTCCATCTCGACGGCAATCTGCGCGGAGCCGAGCACATGGCCGGCGGGGTGAAAGCTGACTGTCACGCCATTGATATTGATCGTCTCGCCGAAGGCGGCGGCCTGTTCCGATCCGCAAAAGTCCGCGCCATAGCGCAGTCCCATGATATCGAGCGTGCGCCGTGTGGCCAGCACCGCGCCATGGCCGGGGCGAGCATGATCGGAATGGCCGTGGGTGATCAGCGCCCGCTCGACCGGCCGCACCGGATCGATATAGAAGCCGCCAGGCCGGCAATAAAGCCCTTCCGGTCTCGGGCTCAGAAGCTGCTCGGCATCCATGGGCGTGGCGGGACCTCATCAAAGGGGCGGTGATTGATCAGTAACGCCCATATGATGCGCCGGTTCCGGGGAATTCAAGGGTGGGCGTGAGGGATACGGCAGCGGGAGGCGGGTGGTTTGTGAGACGGCCGATGTTCTGCCGCGTCGCCCCCTCACCCCGCCTCCGCTATCGCTCGGCGACCCTCTCCCCCAAGGGGAGAGGAGGAGTGGCAACGTCGCGGCTTCCCTCTTCTCCCCTTGGGGAGAAGATGTCCGAAGGACAGATGAGGGGTTCCCCGGCGACATTTGCCGCCAGCGGATGCGTGCCTCAATGCAGCCCCAGATAACTCCGCTCGATCTGCGGATCGTTGGCGAGATCCGCCGCCCGCCCGCTCATGGTGATCTCGCCAAGCTCCATCACATAGGCGCGGTCGGCGGCGTTCAGCGCCGCCCGCGCATTCTGCTCTACCAGGAGGATCGCCACGCCGTCCTTGCGCAGGTCCTCGATGATGGTGAAGATGTCGGCGACGATGCGCGGGGCAAGGCCGAGGCTCGGTTCGTCCAGCATGAGCACTTTCGGCCCGGCCATCAGCGCGCGGCCCATGGCAAGCATCTGACGCTCGCCGCCCGACATGGTGCCGGCCTCCTGACGGCGGCGTTCCTTCAGGCGCGGGAAGCGGTCGAAGACGCCGGCCATGCGGGCCTGCGCCTCGCGTTCAGAGAAACGCACCGCACCGAGGCGCAAGTTGTCCTCGACGCTCATGGAGGAGAAAAGCTCACGCCGTTCGGAGACCAGCGAAAGGCCGGCTGCGACACGGTCCTCGACTTCCAGCCGACCGATGGGCGCGCCGTCGAAGGCCTGTTCGCCGGTGGCGGGCAGGATGCCCATGGCGGCATTCAGGAGCGTGGACTTACCCGCGCCATTCGCACCGATCACAGTGACGATCTCGCCGGAGAAGACCTCCAGCGAAACGCCGCGCACGGCCTCGACCTTGCCATAGGAAACGGAGAGGTTGGACACGGAAAGCAATGGCTTGCTCATGCTTCGGCACCTCCCGAAACGGCCTCGGATCTCTGTCTGGGTTCGGCTGCGCCGCCGAGATAGGCTTCCAGCACGGCCGGATGCTTGCGGATGACCTCCGGGGGACCTTCGGCGATCTTGGTGCCGAAATCGAGCACGACGATATGGTCGGTCAGTCCCATGACGAAGCCCATGTCGTGTTCGACCAAAAGCACGCTCATGCCTTCCGAGCGCAACTGGCTCAAGAGTTCCGAAAGCTGACCCTTTTCGAAGTGGCGCAGACCGGCCGCCGGTTCGTCAAGCAGAAGCAGCGAGGGGTTCATCGTCAGCGCGCGGGCGATTTCAACGATGCGCTGCTGGCCGAGCGCGAGGCTGCCGGCCGGTTTGTGCATATGTTCGCCAAGGCCGACTCGCTCGATCTGCCGCGCGGCTTCGGCGAAAAGCGCAGCCTCTTCGGCCCGGTCGGTGCGGATGAGGGCAGAGAGCAGGCCCTTGCGGCCGCGCAAGTGGCCGCCGATCGCAACGTTTTCCAGAACCGACATGTCCGGCAGCAGCTTCACATGCTGGAAGGTGCGGGCAATGCCGAGGTCGGCGATCCGTTGCTGGCCGATGCCCGAGATGGTCTGTCCCGCAAACGAGACAGTGCCCGAACTTAAGGAGAGTACGCCGGTGATCAGGTTGAAGGTCGTGCTCTTGCCGGCGCCGTTCGGGCCGATCAGCGCGACGATCTCGCCGGATCTGACCCCGAAGTTGACAGCGTTGACTGCTGTCAACCCGCCGAATTTCTTCGTGGCGTCGTTGACCTTCAGGATCTCGTTGCCACGGGCGACTGGCATATCGCGACCGGCCAGGGGTTGTGCATTGGCGGGGATCCGGCGCGGCTTGGGTTCGGGTAACCAGCGCTGCGCCAGTGGCCAGAGTCCATCGGGCGCGACCTGAAGCAGGACGATCAGCAGGACGCCGAACACGATCGGCTCATAGAGCGCACTGTCGGTCAGCAGCACCGGCATGACGCGCTGGATGACGTCGCGGAATTCCGTAATGATGAAGGCCCCGGCGATCGCGCCCCAGACCTGGCCCGCTCCGCCGACCACGGCCATGAAGAGATAGCTGATGCCGGCATTCAGATTGAACGGGCTCGGCGTCACCGCGCTCTGGAAGAAGGCATAGAGCCAGCCGGAAAGACCCGCCAGAACCGCCGCATAGACGAAGACGATGAGCTTGGCCTGGCTCGCCGAAATGCCGAAGGCGCCGGCCATGGTCGAGCCGCGGCGCAGCGACCGGATCGCCCGGCCGATGCGGCTGTCGAGAAGGTTGAGCGTCGCGATGGCGCACAGAAGCAATACACCCCAGATCACGGCGTGAAGCCGCGCCGGTTCATGAAAGCTGATCGGGCCGATGGTCAGCGGCGGGATCGAGCTGATGCCGTCATGGCGGCCCAGAAGTTCCAGCTGTCCGAAGAGATAGTAGAGGGCAAGGCCCCAGGCGATCGTGCCGAGCGGCAGGTAGTGACCCGCTAGCCGCACGGTGACGAAGCCGAGAAGAAGCGCCGCGAGTGCGGAGACGGCGAGCGCAACGGGGAGCGTCGCAATCGGCGTCCAGCCGTAATGCGTCGTCAGCACGGCGGCCGAATAGGCCCCGAAACCGGCAAGAGCCGCCTGCCCGAAGGAGGTGAGACCGCCGACGCCCGTCAGCACGACGAGGCCAACGGCGACGATGGCCGCCAATCCGATATTGTCGAGCAGGATGATCCAGAAGGGCGGGAAGCCTGGGACGAAGGGCGCCAGAATGACGACGGCGGTGAAGAGGCAGAGGGCAATACGATTGGTCATGGCTCAGTCCTCCTCGTCCGTATGTTTGCTGGTGAAGGACCGGATCAGCAGAACCGGGATCAGCAGCGTGAAGACGATGACTTCCTTGTAATCACTGGCAAAGAAGGACGAGAAGCTCTCGATCAGACCCACCGCAAGGGCGGCGGCGGCCGTCAGCGGATAGCTTGCAAGCCCGCCAATAATCGCGGCGACGAAGCCCTTCAGGCCGATCACGAAGCCGGTGTCGTAATAGATCGTCGTCATGGGCGCGAGCAAGACGCCGGAGATCGCGCCGATTCCGGCGGCAAGCGCCAGGGCAACCTTGCCGGTGCCCTTCGTTCGGATACCTACGAGGCGCGCGCCGAGACGGTTGACGGCCGTGGCGCGCAGCGCCTTGCCCTGCACGGTGCGCTCAAAGAACCAGTAGAGGCCGGCAATGAGAAGCACGGTCGCGACATACACGGCAATGTTCTGGCCGCTGATCGGCAGTGGGCCGAGATCGACGGAGAAATCGGTGAGTGCATCGGCACGCTGACCTTCGGCGCCAAAGAAGACGAGACCGAGCCCGGTCATCGCAAGATGCGTGCCCACCGCAGCGATCAGCAGCGCGAGGACACTGCGGTCCGCCAACGGCTGAAAGGCGATACGATAAAGATGAGGTCCGAGAGCCGAAACGATCGCCACAGTCAGAATAAGGCTTGCAATGGTGGAGACCCCGGCCATTTCGCGCACCGCAAATAGCAGCGCCAGCGGCACAACAATCTTCTCGATGCCCTGACGAAGCAGGAACCCGCCGGTGATGCGGTTGCGCTCTGCATAGAGATCAAAGAGGAGTGCGATAAACGCGAAAATCGGTAGAAGATAGGCTGTCCCGGGCACGTGGCCGCTCTGCAGCATGGCGTAGGTGAGCGCGCCATAGGCGACGAACTCGCCCTGTGGGATGAAGATGATGCGCGTCACCGCAAAGACCAGCACCAGGGCAAATCCCAGGAGCGCATAGATCGCCCCGTTAGTGATGCCGTCCTGCACCAGAAAGAGCAGAATCGTCAGATCCAAGTTTCATCTCCTTGTGGACACAGGTTTAGAGATGCCGCAGTCGCAGCCTGTCATGGATTGGAGATTTTCGGAAGGAGACCCGGCAGCAAGGCCGGATCTCATGATGGTCTCCCGAACGGCAGCGATCTTTACTTGATCAGCTCGAACTTGCCGTCCTTGACCGTCAGCATGATGCGGGCGCGCTCGTCCACGCCGTAGCGATCCGTGGCCGTGAAATTGTAGACGCCCTGGGAAGCGGCGATATCCTTCTCGGTGACAAATGCGTCGGCAATCGCCTCGCGGAACTCCTGCGTACCGGGCTTGGCCTTTTTCAGAGCCACGGGAACGACGCGCTTCAGCACTTCGAACGCATCCCACGGATGGCCGGCAAACTGGTTGCGCGGACCGAACTTCGGCTCGTAGGCCTGAACCAGTGCGAGGCCGGGCGCCTTGGTGAGCGCGCTGTCGGGCTGGCCTTCCGGCAGCATGTCGGGGCCGGAGGCCATGATCACGCCTTCGGCTGCCTTGCCGGCGATGCGGATGAAGTCCTGCGAGACCGCGCCATGGGTCTGATAGATAAGACCCTTGAAGCCGCGCTCGCGCAGCGCCACTTGCGGCAGGGCCGCGCCGGTACCGGAAGCGGCAACCAGAACCGCGTCGGGCTTGGCGGCCAGCAGCTTCAGAACCTGGCCGGTCACCGACGTGTCGGCACGGGCGTAGCGCTCGTCAGCGACGAGTTTCAGGCCGTATTTCTCGGCGGCAGACTTGAACTGACCAACCCAGAGGTCACCCCAGCTGTCCGCGAAGCCGATCATGCCGACCGTCTTCACGCCGCTCTTCTTCATGTGCTCGAAGATTCCCGCAGCCATCAGCGGAACGGGTTGCGGCATGACGACCGTGTAGCGCTCCTTGCCGGGCGTGATCGGCATCGGGCCGAGACCGAAATGCGGCACCTTGGCGTCGAAGGCGACAGCCGAAACGGCAATCGTCGGCGGCGTGGTAGATGACCCCAGGATCACGTCGACCTTGTCGTCGTTGATCAGGCGCTTGGCATTCGTCGTCGCCTGTGTCGGATCGCCGGCATCGTCAAGAACGATGAGCTTCACCTTGAGGCCGCCGATTTCGGTCGGAACAAGCGTCAGCGCGTTCTTTTCCGGAATGCCGAGCGCGGCAGCCGGCCCAGTGGTCGACAGCGTTGCCCCCACCGTCAAGACGCCGTCTTCCGCCTTGGCGACAGCGGCAGACAAACCAAGCGCGGCCACACATGCTGCGGCCAGCAATGAGAACTTGAATTTCATTGGAACTCCTCCCGTGACTTCCCTATTGAATGCCGGTCCCTATATGGTTGCCAAAGGCTGCCGCAGGCGTCTGCGCGCTAACCGTCGCATCCCCTCCGGATGCAACGCCCCCTCCCGACAGAACCGTCAGATAATTATGCTATATAACTTTTTGAGAGTCCGCAAGCTGGCGGCTGCAATTTTGCGGTTGATGGAACCGGCGCAACGCCCAACTGGCGACAGTCCACCTTGACGTCATCGCAGTTGGTGCGTTAACCTTAACAAAGGGTTATCAAGAAATATAATCGGAAGCATCTATATTAAGAACAAGCTTCGGGGGACGTTTTCATGAAGCGCCTGGAATTGTATTTTATAAGAACTATTATGATCACAGCTTTGGCAGCGATCGCATTATCACCATTTTTTGCAGTGAGCCATTTTGTATATGGCGTTACCCATGGGACGCTTAATACATCGCACCTGATTGCTCTGTGCTATCTGCTTCTGATCGGTTTCTGTTTTTTCATGATCAGTCCCGTGTTCAGCGAGAACAAGCGCTGAAAAACGACGCTCCAGTGCTTTCCATCGGTTCGCGCGAACCGCCTGCTGATCCGTCTGGCGCCATTTTCGCCTCGGCGTTGTGCTTGCAGGCCAGTTTCGGCTAACCTGCAAGCCCCGACGTCCGGACCGGCTACCAGCCGTAACTGAACGTGGCGCCGCTGCCATTGTCACCACTCTGAACCACGTCGGCCCGCGTGTTGCGACCGTATTGGAAGATACCATAGGCGTTGTTGTTGCCGTTCTGCCGCAGCGTGGCGGAATGGCCGTCCCCCTGCTGCTGGATGATGCCAAGATTGCCGCGACCCGCCTGCGCGAGGCCGGCCATGTTGCCTCTGCCGAGCTGCCGGATATCCCCATCCTTCAGGCCGCGATAAAGCGAATAGGCGCGGAGACCGGCCGAGAAGATGCCCGCGTCCCTCGCATTGTTCGGCGCGACGTCGAAGGAGATGAATCCGCCGGCATAAGCCGGTGCTGGCAATGCGGCCTGTCCGAGGCCTGCTGCCAGAACAGCTAGTGTCATCAGTTTAAGCATCGTGCGGGTCATTGTCATCTCCATGGTCTGGCTGCCTGAGCCGATGACCTACATTCGCATTTTGATGCTGAACCCAGCCGGAACTGCCTGTTCAGTTGCCGTTCAGCCATTCCGGCAGCAGGCAGGCATGCAAAAGGGCGCCGCAAACCGGCGCCCTTCAAGCGGAGCTCATGACCTACCCATCGGATCATGAGCCGCCGATCTGCTTCGTGCAGGTGACACTGTCCGCACCCGTCTGAACATTCAATGTCGCCGTGTAGGTGCCGCCGGTTCCGAGCGAGACGGAACTGAGGGTGGCCGTTTGACCGGCGCGGGCATCGAAATCCCCGCTCTGGTTGATCGTGGAGCTTCCACCCCCACCCGTCTTGCGGACACGGAACGTGTAGGTTCCGTTAAGGGACTTGTCGGCATGGACAAGCGCATCCAGTTTCACGAGACCGGCCTGCGGCGTCGTGCTGATTTCGCAAAGCTGCGTTCCGCCTGCCTGCCTGGTCGATGTGACGGCGGCGATGGCGCCGACTGGAAGCACGACCAGCGCAAGGGCTGCCATCAGGTGGCGCGAAAACATGACATTCCGGGACATGGATCGTTTCCTCTCATCGTCTGCCGTTGCAGGTGCTGATCATGTTCAGCCGATTACGGGCAGGCCTGGACGAAGGCCGCAACATTGCCATTGCCACCCTGGCTGACATTGGCGCTGCAGCCATGGCCCACCTGGACACCGGCGGCGATATTCCCATTGCCGTCCTGGGTAAGAATGGTTGTGTGATGGGAACCGAACTGGCCGATGCCGGCCGTGTTGCCGTTTCCGCGCTGATAGGTGGTGCCGTAGTTGTCGTAGCCTTCCTGACCGACAGCGGAAAGGTTGTGACGACCGTACTGGTGGCTGGTGATCCGGTTATAGCCACCGTTCTGGTAGGTTCTGATCCGGTTCTGGTAGCCCTCCTGCGCGCCGCCGGCAGAGTTGCCCCAGCCATATTGTTCGATGCGAACATCGTTGGCCATGGCAGGCACGGCGGCGCCGAAACCAACAAGTGCGACGAGAGCGGTTGCAAGAAATGACGTGCGGATCATGACTGTATCTCCTGAGGCGGATGGGACCGCGGTTGAACATCTCCCTTTTAGAGGCTCCGTTTCGAACGGAAGCTGAAGGGATCATTCAGTCGCGGTTCATCCGAGCCTAAGGCAGATTTTCCAACTACAATCCCGCACGATCAGGCCACGCATGCGGGTGCGGAAAAGACAAGGCCACGCCTTGCTTGGTGCGAGGCGTGGCCAGAAACCCTTCCTCCGGCGTGAGAACACCGGGAGTCATTTACAAGGCGCTATTTGAGAAGCCACTCGTGCTCCTTCTGGTTATGGAATTTCCACACCCGCTTCGGCCCGGCCATGACGTTGAGATAGTAGAGGTCGTAGCCATGAATGGTCGCGCAGGGGTGATAGCCCTTCGGCACCAGCGCGACATCGCCGTCTTCCACCGCCATCGCCTCATCGAGGGAACGATCGTCGGTATAGACGCGCTGGAAGGCAAAGCCCTGCGGCGGGTTGAGGCGGTGATAATAGGTCTCCTCGAGGAAACTCTCGTTCGGCAGGTTGTCCTGGTCGTGCTTGTGCGAGGGATAGGACGAGGTATTGCCATTCGGGGTAATGACTTCCACGACGAGCAGCGAATGCGCCGAATTGTCGTCCTCGGGCATGATGTTGTGCACGAGGCGGACATTGGAGCCTCTGCCGCGTGTGATCTGCGGATGCGAGCCGGGCGCAATGCGCTTGGCCTTGTAGCTTCCGCCACCGGGGGCCGAGCAGACGGCAAGCTCGAGATCCGTTTCCGCCGTGACCGACCAGCTGGAGCCCATCGGCACATAAAGCGCATCCGGCGCGCCCTCGAACGGGCTCTTGCGGCCGCCGAGCGTGCCGAAATCCTCTTGGCCCGCCTTTGCAGTGGCGGAACCGGAAATCCAGACGAGGCAGTTTTCACGGTCGCCCGTCTCGGCGGACACCGTTTCACCGGCTTTGAGCTTGTGCAGCTCGAAGCCGACATAGGTCCAGCCCGCGCTTTCCGGCGTGACCTTCGTCACCAGACCATGATCGCCTTTCGGCTTCACGAGAAGTTTGGACATGGCTTGCTCCCTTTGTCTCGAATAAATGCCCCTCCCCAACCCTCCCCACAAGGGGAGGGAGTTAACCCAGCCGCACCGCTCAACGCCCAGAGGGACGAAGGCAGAGCAGCGAGTCGTCTCCCCCCTTGTGGGGGAGATGGCGGCAGCCAGAGGGGGTCTTTGCCGCAGGCTCTTCTTCTAGCCGAGTGGTGCCCCTCATCCGGCCCTTCGGGCCACCTTCTCCCTCAGGGGAGAAGGGGTCACTTCACCGGAAACCCTTGCGTTTCCACCTCGTACCCTGCCGCCGTCATGACGCGCATCAGTTCGGCATGTCCGATCTCGGCCATCTTCTGCGGCGGGGCCTTCTTGGGGTCCTGCTCGGCTTCGACCACGAACCAGCCCTCATAGCCATAGTCGGCGCAGCGTTGCACGATGGCGCCGAAATCGAGCGAGCCGTCGCCCGGAACCGTAAAAGCGCCAAGCGCCACGGCGTCAAGGAAAGACTGCTTCGAGCGGTCAAGGCCATCCACGACCGGGCGGCGGATGTCCTTCACATGCACGTGGTTGATGCGGGCATGGTGATTGTCGATGGCGCGCAGTACGTCGCCGCCGGCAAAGGCGAGATGGCCGGCATCCATCAGCAGCGGAATGCCCTCGCCCGAATATTTCATGAAGGCATCGAGTTCAGCTTCGGTCTCCACCACGGCCGCCATGTGGTGGTGGTAGGAGAGCGGCATACCCTGTTCCGCGCACCATTCGCCAAACTCGGTCACCTTGCGGGCATAGGCCTTCATCTCGTCGTCCGAGAGTTTCGGCTTCGTCGCCAGCGGCTTCGAACGGTCGCCCTGGATCGAGCGGCCGACTTCGCCATAGACGATGCAGGGCGCATCGACCGCCTTGAAGAGCTCGATCATCGGCGCGATGCGGTCCTTGTTGGCGGACAGCTCCTCGTTGACCAGCGTGCCGGAGAACCAGCCGCCGCAGAGCGTCACGTCGGCCCCGCGCAGGATCGGCAGCATGACGGCCGGATCGTCCGGGAACCGGCGGCCCTTTTCCATGCCGGTAAAGCCCGCCGTGCGCGACTGGCGCAGGCATTCTTCCAGCGACACGTCGTCGGACAGGTCCGGAAGGTCGTCGTTCCACCAGGCGATGGGGGACATGCCCAATTTGGCTTTCATGAAATTCTCCTCGAAAAGACGCGGGAGCGACATACGCTCCTTTTAAAAAGTTTAGCCGAGACGCTGGAAGGCGAGCGCCTTCTTATACGCATCGTGGGCCTTGTTGACCTCGGCGCGCGGGCTGACTTCCGGCACGGCGACATCCCACCAGTGGCCGCCATCACCCGTCGTGGTCAGCGGGTCTGTGTCGATGACGATGACGGAGGTGCGGTCGTGCGACTTGGAGTCGGCAAGCGCCTGTTCCAGCTCGGCGACGGTCGAGACCTTGACAGCGATTGCACCCATGGATTCCGCATGCGCCCGGAAATCGATGTTCGACGGCACGACGTGATAGGCATCGTCCAGCAGGTTGTTGAAGTTCGCCCCGCCGGTCGCCATCTGCAGGCGGTTGATGCAGCCATAGCCGCGATTGTCGAGCACGACGACGGTGATCTTGCGGCCGATCATGACCGAGGTCGCGATCTCGGAATTGGCCATCATATAGGACCCGTCGCCGACCATGACGACGATGTCGAGGTCCGGCCGCGCCATCTTGGCGCCGAGCCCACCGGCGATCTCATAGCCCATGCAGGAGAAGCCGTATTCCATGTGGTAGCTGCCCGGCTTCGTCGCCGGCCAGAGCTTGTGCAGCTCGCCCGGCAGACCGCCGGCGGCGCAGAGCACCATGCTCTTCTGAAGATCGATGGAACGCGTCACCGCGCCGATCACCTGCGCGTCCGAGGGAAGTCCCGTGCCCGTTACGAAATCGGGCGAGAACATCTTCTCCACCGACTTCGTCCATGTCGCCTTGGCCAGATCGGCCTTGTCGGCGACCGCCGTCGGCGCATGCCAGCTGCCCAGCTTTTCCGAAATCAGCGTGAGGGCCTCGCGTGCATCCGCGATCAGCGGCTCCGCGCCATGCTTGCCGCCATCGATCGGGGCGACATTGATCGAGAGGATTTTCAGATCCTCGTTCTTGAACAGCGCCCAGGAACCGGTGGTGAAATCCTGGAAGCGCGTGCCGATACCAATGACCAGATCGGCGTCCTCGGCAATCGCATTGGCGGCCGAGGTTCCCGTCACGCCGACCGAGCCAAGCGCCAGCGGGTGGCGCTCGTCAATGGCCGACTTGCCAGCCTGCGTGACGACGACCGGAACACCGTGCTTGTCGGCAAAGGCGGTCAGTTCCTCGGTGGCAAGCGAATAGAGCACGCCGCCGCCGGCAACGATCACCGGCTTCTTCGCCGCCGAGATCAGCGCGATAGCATTGGCGAGTTCGGTCTCGTCCGGGCGGATGCGGCGGTTCGTCGTCCAGACGCGTTCCTCGAAGAAGTTCTCCGGATAATCAAACGCCTCCGCCTGCACGTCCTGGCAGAGCGACAGCGTCACCGGGCCGCAATCGGCCGGATCGGTCAGCACCTGCATGGCGCGGCGCAGCGCCATGATGATCTGCTCGGGCCGCGTGATGCGGTCGAAATAGCGGGACACCGGGCGGAAGGCGTCGGAGGCCGAAACCGTGCCGTCACCGAATGCTTCGATCTGCTGCAGCACCGGGTCGGGGGCGCGGTTGGCAAAGACGTCGCCGGGCAGGAAGAGCACCGGCAGGCGGTTGACATGGGCAACGCCGGCGGCGGTCACCATATTGAGCGCCCCGGGGCCGATGGAGGTCGTGCAGGCCATGAAGCGGCGGCGGAAATTCGCCTTGGCATAGGCAATCGCCGAATGCGCCATCGACTGCTCGTTATGGGCGCGATAGGTCGGAAAGCCGTTGCGCGCCTGATAAAGCGCCTCACCGATGCCGGCGACATTGCCATGGCCGAAAATCGCCCAGCAGCCGCCAAAGATCGGCTGCTTGACGCCATCGATCACCGTCATCTGGCTGGAAAGAAACTTCACGAGGGCCTGCGCCATCGTCAGCCTGATCGTCTTGCCCATCTTGACCTCCCGGGTCCGTCCATTCTTATTTGCAACTGCCCGGCCAATTGTCTGGCCGAGCGGTCACCGCATATTCCCTCTTCTCCCCTTGGGGAGAAGTGCCGAGCAAAGCGAGGCGATGAGGGGTTCCCACTGCCTCGACTTAAAAACCCCTCATCCGGCGCTTCGCGCCACCTTCTCCCCAAGGGGAGAAGGGGTCATTCCAATCCGCGCGTCTTCAGCCAGGCCTTTGTCAGCCCTTCGAAGCGCGCCGCCATATCGGCAATCGCCGCCTCGTCGTCCATCTTTCCACCCAGCCACTGCCGCGCCGCATCCGCAAAGATGGTGCGACCGACCGCGAAACCCTTGACCGAGGGCGCAACCAGTGTCGCGGCGAAAGCCTTTTCCAGCTCTTCCGCCGGCGCTTCCAGCCCCAGCAGCACGATGCCACGGCAGAAGGGATCGTGTTCGGCAATCACCGCCTCGATCTTCGCCCAGGCGGTTTGCGACGCCTGCGGCTCCAGCTTCCACCAGTCCGGCTTGATGCCGAGATCGTAAAGCTCCCGCATGGCCCTCGCAATGGTATCATCGGTGAGGGGACCGTTCTTGCCCGCAATGATTTCGATGAGCAGCTCGCGACCCACCTTGCGGGCGGCGTCGAACAGCGCCTTTAGCTTTTCCTGCTGCTCGGCCTTGAGTGCCGCCGGATCGTCCGGATGATAGAAGCAGAGGCACTTGATGCAATGCTCGACCGGCCAGGCGACCAACTGCGAGCCGATGTCCTGCGAGAACTCGAACTTGAGCGGCTTGGAGCCCGGCAGCTCGACCGGACGACCGATCCAGGTGAAATTCTGCTTCATCGCATCAAAGAAGGCATCGCGGCCGAAACGCTCGTCGATCAGCATGCCATAGCCCGGACGGCCCTTGGCAACGCGGGCGGCAGCCGCCACGGCAAGGCGCTTGAAGGCGGGGATGCGCTCTTCGGGAACGTTGAGTTCACGCGCGACGTCGACCAGCTGCGAGCGATGGTCGATCGCCAGCGCCATCAGAAGCGGGATGTCGCCGGCAAGCCGGGTCGTTGCCCAATGGACATGGTTGAGATCCGCATCCTTGCGCAGCGCGCGTTCCTTGCTGCCATGCTTGAGGAAATATTGCAGCTCGGTGAAAGTCGGGATTTCCGGCGAGCAGAGCAGGCGCGAGACGGCAAAGGCGCCGCAGGCATTCGCCCAGGTGGCCGATGTCTCATGCGCCTCGCCCTTCAGCCAGCCCCGCAGGAAGCCGGACATGAAGCTGTCGCCGGCGCCGAGCGTATTATAGACCTCGATCGGGAAGCCCTGACCGACGATCCCCTGTTCCAGATCGTCCGGGATCGCGCCGTCGTACACGATGCAGCCCATCGGCCCGCGCTTGAGAACAATCGTGGCAGACGACGACGCGCGAATGGTCTTCAGCGCCGCCAGAAGATCGCCCTCGCCAGAAGCAATCAGCACTTCCTCTTCCGTGCCGACGATGAGATCGCATTCGGCGAGAATCGGCTTCAGGCGGCTGGAAACAACATCCGAGGCAATATAGCGCTCCTCGCCCGCCCGGTGGCCGGCAAGACCCCAAAGGTTGGGGCGATAGTCGATATCGAAGATCACCTTCGCACCGTTCGCCTTGGCGACGCGGATCGCCTTCTTCTGCGCCGCTTCGGTGTTCGGCTTGGAAAAATGCGTGCCCGTGACGAGCACTGCGCGGGCGGAGGCGATAAAGTCCTCCGTAACGTCGTCTTCCGAGATCGACATGTCGGCGCAGTTTTCGCGATAGAAGATCGTCGGGAAGGTCTTGTCGTTTTCGACACCGAGCAGGACGAGCGCGGTCAGCCGCGTCGGGTCGGTCTTGATACCCTTCGTCTCGACACCCTCGCGCGCCAGATGTTCCTTGATGAAGGAGCCCATCTGCTCGTCGCCGACGCCGGTGATGATGGCCGATTTCAGCCCCAGCCGCGCCGTACCGATGGCGATGTTGGCCGGGCAGCCGCCGACGGAGCGGGCGAAGCTCACCGTATCTTCCAGCCGCGCGCCGATCTGCTGGCCGTAAATATCGACGGAGGAGCGGCCGATGGTGATGACGTCGAGTTCAGCCTCGGGCTTGAAGCCGGGGGAAAGGCGCGGCATTCGATCCTCCACATGTGTTCTTGTCAGCCGTCAGGCCGGTTGCGGCGGATGAAACACAAAAGCCAATAAATTGTCAATTCGGAATTTATATTCCAAATCTACTCTGCCCCGTTCTGTTCATGCCGGCGATATTCCGCGATGCCGACAGACAAGGCCATCGTCAGCGCCATGGATGCCGAAAGCGAGCGGAAACCGGCGAAATCCGTCTCCGCGACTTCGAACCAGAGCGTGGAAATCGAGGCGAGTGGCGAGAAGGCGGAATCGGTGATCGAGACCAGCGGCACGCCCTGCGCATGCAGCGCGCGGGCATGTTCCAGGCTTTCGGCGGCGTAGGGAGAGAAGGAGATCGCCAATGCGGCATCGCTCGGCCGTGCGAACTGCACAGTCTCCATGTCCACCCCGTTGGTGGACGCGACCATCTGGTGGCGAATCCCGAGCTTGGAGAAGGCGTAAGCAAGATGCGCCGTCAACGCATAGGAGCGCCGCTTGGCGATCAGGTAGATCGTGTCCGCCGCACCCAGAACCTCGATGGCCCGCTTGAAATCCTCCTCGCTGATCGCCTCTTCCATTTTCACGATGGACGAGCGTGCAGCCCCGAAAAACCCATGCAGGAGCGCGGCTTCCGGAGCGGCATCGCCGGATTTCTCGATCTGCGTCAGCCGCTCCTCGTAGGATGGCGTGCGAAGCCGCAGGCGCTCCTTGAAGACCGTCTGGAAATGCGAAAAGCCTTCGTAGCCGAACTGATGCGCCAACCGCACCAGCGTTGAAGGCTGGACGGAGGCCGCCTGCGCGATGCTGGCCGCCGTGCCGAAAGCGATCTCGTCAGGATTCTCGAGCGCATAGGCCGCCGCCTGCTTCAGCCGCTTGGGCAGCTTCACATGATTGCCGACGACCTGGGCCTTCAGGCTCTCGAAATCCGCCGGCGGCACAGCGCCCGCTTCGCTCATATCCGCCAAATCAGTTCTCCATATCCCCGCTCTCGTGATGGAATGTTTATGCCAAAAATGGAATTCGGCAACTGCTTCTTCCAAAATTCATCGAAGACCCGTTGTTTGAAACCAGACATTCCTTTAAGACCGTGCAAATGAAATCTTCGTTCCATTTCGGATCGGCAATTCCGGAAAAGCGCGTCACGCTTCCGCCGGGTTTGCAGCCAACAAACTGACATTTTCGGGAGCACACTCATGACAGTGAAATTCGGACTCTTGGGCGCCGGCCGCATCGGCAAGGTCCACGCCAAGGCTGTTGCCGGCAATGCGGATGCCAAGCTGGTGGCCGTCGCCGACCCCTTCGCGGAGGCCGCCAACGCGATTGCCAAGACCTATGGCTGCGATGTGCGCACGATCGAGGAGATCGAGAAGTCGGCCGATATCGACGCCGTCATCATCTGCACCCCGACCGACACCCATGCCGACCTGATCGAGCGCTTTGCCCGCGCCGGCAAGGCGATCTTCTGCGAAAAGCCGGTCGATCTGGATGTTGCCCGCGTTCGCGATTGCATCAAGGTGGTTGATGAAACCAAGGCCAAGCTGATGGTCGGCTTCAACCGCCGCTTCGACCCGCATTTCATGGCCGTTCGTAAGGCGATTGCCGATGGCAAGATCGGCGCGGTCGAAATGGTGACGATCACCTCCCGCGATCCGGGCGCCCCGCCGGTCGACTATATCAAGCGTTCGGGCGGCATTTTCCGCGACATGACGATCCACGATTTCGACATGGCCCGCTTCCTGCTCGGCGAAGAGGTTGCCTCAGTTTCCGCGCATGCCGCAGTTCTCGTCGATCCGGAAATCGGCAAGGCCGGCGATTTCGACAGCGTCACCGTCATTCTCGAAACCAAGTCCGGCAAGCAGGCCGTCATCTCCAACTCGCGCCGCGCCACCTATGGCTACGACCAGCGCATTGAGGTTCATGGCTCGAAGGGCGTCGTGTCTGCGGAAAACCAGCGCGCCGTTTCCATCGAGATCGCCAATGGCGAAGGCTATACCCGCCCGCCGCTGCATGATTTCTTCATGACGCGCTACACGGAGGCTTACGCCAACGAAATCGCCGCCTTCATCGCGGCCATCGTCGACGGTGCCGCCATCAGCCCGACCGGCACGGACGGCCTCAAGGCGCTCCAGCTGGCCGATGCTGCGCTCGAAAGCTCCAAGACCGGCAAGCGCGTCTCGCTCGCCTGATCGATTGATTGATGCAAGACAGAAGCCTGCGCGGACAAGACCCCGCGCAGGCTTTTTCAATGTCCGCCTCATGCTTCGCCATAGCCCCGCCGGCGCTTGGCCTTCAGCACGCGATCGAAGAGCGCCGCCGCCTCCTCGCGCTTGGCGAAATCATGAAGTTTCACCCGCCCGCGCGTCCCGATCCGCCCCCAATGCCGCCGCAGCCGGACATCGCCGAACAGCGTTAGTTCGATGGAGAGGTAGTAAAAGCGCGCCATATTTTTCGTCGCATCGCGCCGTTCCAGATAGATGTCGTCGGAATTCATCGTCATGCGCAAAGAATCGCCGATCGCTAATCCCGCGTCCAATGAGACTTATGAATCCATAGGGTTAGACCGATTCACGGCGCTGATGACACAGTGCAGGATTGCTTCTGCTTTAATGCGCAGCCTCCCCTCACCCTACTTCCACTCCGCAGACTCCCCGAGTGGGCGAGGAGGAACGGCAACGCTGCGGCAAATTCCCGCTTCTGCCCTGGGGGAGAAGGTTGCCCGAAGGGTCGGACGAGGGGACTGCCAACGGGTTCTCGAAGATTTTGGAGAGCACAAACGAAAAAGCCTGCCGCGGGAGGAGGTGCGGCAGGCTTTCGAAATTCAGAACAGCGACTGGGAGGAGGAGTGTCGCTGCTCTTGTTCAGGCCCTTCGGGAGGAGAGAAGGCCTGAGGCTCGAAGCGGGCGGGAGGAGGTGCCGCGCTTCAATGACTTCAACATAGCCATAGGCCAGGGCGATCGCCAGCGCTTTTGCTGCATTGCAGCTATGCAAATGTTGCAATGCAGCAAGAAATTCGGCTTCCGAGCTGGCGCCTTCCATCCTCCCCACACGCCGCCGCGCGGCGCCCGCATTTCCCGGATGCCCCACTAAAACTCCATGTCCAAAGCGTGACAAGGGGCAGACAATAGGCGGAATTTGCGCTATCAAGAGTGAATGGCGAAGTAAAATTTTACTAAATCAGGATCGCCAGGACGTATCGAGGCGAGAAGCATGGTCACCATCAAGGAGATCGCAAAGGCTGCCGGCGTTTCCGCCGCAACGGTATCGCGCGTCCTGAACTATGACCCGACACTCTCCATTTCGGCGGCCAAGCGGCAAGCGGTCATCGAGACGGCAGAGGCGCTGAATTACGAGACGCCGCGCAACCGCAACCGCGCAACGGGGGCGCAATTCTTCAGCAGCCACGCAGCTGCCCTGTCGCGGCTTGTCATCGTGCATTTCCTGCAATCTTCCGAGGAAATGGCCGATCCCTACTATATCGGCGTGCGGCTCGGCATCGAGAACCGATGCCGCGACATGAAGACCGAGATCGTAAAAGTTTACCATAATGACCAGCTCCCCGACCCTGTGATCCTGCAGGGTGCGGCAGGCGTCATCGTGATCGGGAAGCATTCCCCGCGGGAGATCGACTGGCTTCAGGACAATTGCCGCAATCTCGTCTTCGCCGATTTCAACCCGAAGCGGGACGACCTGGATAGCGTCTACAGCGATCTCAACGAGGCGACACGGCGACTTCTCGATCATGTTTCGGACCTCGGCTACCGACGCATCGCCTTCATCGGAAGCTACGAGAACATCGATGGCCGGTCGGAACCGCATGGCGAGACACGCTGCCGCGCCTATATCGACTGGCACAAGGAAAAGGGCCTGTTCGAGCCGGGCCGACTGGTACTCGGCAATATTTGCGACACCGGACAGAACCTGCGCCTCGAGACCGGATACATGCTGGCAAAACAATTACTTGAGAGAGACGAGCATCCCGATCTGGTAGTCACCGCCAACGACAATATGGCCATCGGCGCCTATCGCGCGTTCCAGGAGGCGGGCCTTTCCATTCCGTCCGATATCGCCGTCGCCTCCTTCAACGATATACCGGTCTCGCAATTTCTCAATCCGCCGCTATCGACCGTTCGCATCCGCAGCGAAAGCATTGGCGAAACCGCCGTCGATCTGCTGATCGAGAGGCTCTCGGGCCGTGACTACGCCAAGCGTGTGATCATTCCTACCACCATGATTTGGCGCCATAGTTGCCTCGCCCCGCAAGGATCGCAGACCGAGGTACCCGACCTCGCTGCAGTGCAATAAATATTTAGTAAAAATTTTCTTGCACGGCAAAATGTTTTGGGCTTTACTCCCGCACGAGCGGAGGGAGAAGCCGCACGTTTTCTGAATTCTCGGGAGGAAAATCTGATGACCACGACTTTCAAGACCTCGCTGGCGGCCCTTGTCTTCAGCACGACCAGCATCCTGGCGATGACGGCGGCTCAGGCGAAGGACATCACCGTCTGGTGCTGGGACCCCAATTTCAACGTCGCCATCATGAAGGAAGCCGGCGCGATCTATTCGAAGACGCATCCGGACATCAAGATCAACGTCGTCGACTTCGCGAAGGCGGACGTCGAGGCCAAGCTGCAGACGACGCTGGCGTCCGGCGTGACCACGAGCCTGCCCGACATCGTTCTGATCGAAGACTACGGCGCTCAGAAGTATATCCAGTCCTTCCCCGGCGCTTTCGCGTCGATGAACGACGTTGTCGATTACTCCAAGTTCGCGCCCTACAAGGTCAAGCTCGCCACCGTCGACGGCAAGACCTATTCCATGCCCTTCGATTCCGGCGTGACTGGTCTCTATTACCGCAAGGACTACCTGGAACAGGCCGGTTTCAAGCCCGAAGACATGCAGAACTTGACCTGGGACAAGTATATCGAGATCGGCAAGAAGGTCGCAGAGAAGACCGGCCACAAGATGATGGGTCTCGACCCGAACGATGCCGGCCTCATCCGCATCATGATGCAGTCGGCCGGCGGCTGGTATTTCAACGACAAGGGTGAACTGAACATCACCGGCAACGAAGCGCTGAAGGCTGCCCTCACGACCGAAGGCAAGCTGATCGCCTCCGGGATCACCAAGCCGGCGTCCGGCTGGGCCGACTGGGTTGGCACCTTCACATCCGGCGACGTCGCGAGCGTCATTACCGGTGTGTGGATCACCGGCACGATCAAGGCGACGAAAGACCAGGAAAACAAGTGGGGCGTCACCGCAATCCCGAAGCTCGACATCAAGGGCGCGACCGACGCCTCCAACCTCGGCGGCTCCAGCTGGTACGTTCTGGCCTCTTCGCCCGAGAAGAAGGAAGCCATCGACTTCCTGAACTCTGTCTATGGCAAGGATGTCGATTTCTACCAGAAGATCCTCGTCGACCAGGGCGCGGTCGGCTCGCTGATGGAAGCCCGCAAGGGCGCGGCCTATGAAACGGCCGACAAGTTCTTCGGCGGCGACAAGATCTGGCAGAAATTCGCCGACTGGCTCTCGAAGGTTCCCTCGGTCAACTACGGCGTCTTCACCAATGAAGTCGACGCAGCCGTCGCCTCGCAGCTGCCGGCCATTGGCAAGGGCGGCGATGTCGATGCGGCCCTGAAGGCCATCGAGGCGCAGGCCAAGTCTTCGATGCAGTAAGATCCTCCCGCGTGGTGGCGGGCCGGTCGAGTGACCGGTTCGCCGCCACACCTCTGCACCGATTGCCGCCGCGGAGCGGCGGAAATCCCATCCGTTCTTCGGGCGGGAAATGCCTCTATACGAACCCCGGATTGAAAACGATGGCAAGCGCCAACCGCGGCCTGAACCGCTATTTCGACATCAACGGCTGGCTTTTCGTCGCCCCTGCCGCACTGATGATCGCCATCTTCATGGTCTATCCGATCCTGCAATCGCTCTGGATGTCCTTCCAGACCGGGCGGGGCATGATGACGCATTTCGGCGGGCTTGCGAATATTCGCCGCCTCTTCGACGACCCGATGTTCACGCTGGCGCTCTACAATACGATGATCTTCTTCATCGTTCAGGTGCCGGTCATGCTCACGCTGGCGCTCTTCCTCGCCTCGCTGCTCGACAACCCCAACCTGAAGTTCCGCGGCCTCATCCGCACAGCCATCTTCCTTCCTTGCGTCTCGTCCCTGGTCGCCTATTCGGTGCTCTTCAAAAGCATGTTCGTGCAGGACGGTCTGGTGAACTCGACCATTCTCGCGCTCGGCCTGTCCGATCACCCGATCCCGTGGATGACGGACCCCTTCTGGGCGCGCGTGTTGATCATCATCGCCATCACCTGGCGCTGGACCGGCTATAACATGATCTTCTTCCTTGCCGCTCTCCAGAACATCGACAAGTCGATCTACGAGGCATCGCGCATTGACGGGGTGCCCTCCTGGGGCCGCTTCTTCTATCTGACCGTGCCGATGCTGAAGCCCGTCATCCTGTTCACGACGGTCACGTCCACGATCGGCACGCTGCAGCTCTTCGACGAGGTTCGCAACATCATGACGAGCGATGCCGGGGGAGCGGCCGGCCCCTCGAATTCGGCGCTCACGCTCTCGGTCTACATCTACAATCTCACCTTCAAGTTCATGCCGAACATGGGCTACGCCGCGACCGTCTCCTATGTGATCGTTCTCGCCGTCGCGGTGCTCGCCGTCTTCCAGTTCTATGCGCTCAGGGAGAAGGACTGATGGACAGGCTCACCCGCGGGCTCACCGCCTTCTTCACCTATGCCTTTCTCGGCATCATGGCGTTTCTCTCGATCTTTCCCTTCCTCTGGATGGTCCTGGGGGCGACGAACAATTCGATCGACATCATCAAGGGCAAGGTCGGCATCGGCACCAGCCTCCTGGACAATATCCGCGCCTTCGCGGCCGCCGTCGATGTGCCGCTGGTGTTCTGGAACTCGATCAAGATCGCGCTGATCTCGACCGCACTGACGCTGATCGTCGCATCATTGGCCGGCTACGGTTTCGAGGTCTTCCGCTCGAAATATCGCGAGCGGGTCTATAGCGCGATCCTGCTCACCCTCATGGTGCCGTTCGCGGCGCTGATGATCCCGCTCTTCGTCATGATGGGCAAGTTCGGTCTCATCGACACGCATTGGGCCGTCATCCTGCCGACCATCGGCTCGGCCTTCGTCATCTTCTATTTTCGCCAATCCACAAAGGCCTTCCCGTCCGAACTGCGCGACGCCGCCCGCGTCGACGGGTTGAAGGAATGGCAGATATTCCTGCTGATCTATGTACCGGTGATGCGCTCGACCTATGCGGCGGCCTTCATCATCGTGTTCATGGCAGCGTGGAACAACTATCTCTGGCCGCTGATCGTGCTGCAAAGCAACGAGATGAAGACGATCACGCTGGTCGTCTCTTCCATGGCCTCGGCTTATTATCCGGATTACGGCGCAGTGATGGTCAGCGCCATTCTCGCCACCCTTCCCACCCTCGTCGTCTTCTTCGTCATGCAGCGCCAGTTCGTGCGGGGCATGATCGGCTCGGTCAAATAGGACTTCACATGCGCAATACCACGCTTTTCAACGACAACTGGATCTTTGCTCCCGGCTTCGACAAGGTCGCCGTCGGCTCCCCCCTCAAGGGCGAGACCGTACGCCTGCCGCACAATGCGCTGGATCTGCCGCTGAACTATTTCGACGAAAAGGCCTATCAAAAGCCCTTCACCTACCAGAAGGTCATTGCCTGGGCGCCGGAGTTCGAAGGCAAAGACGTATCAGTCGTCTTCGACGGCGCGATGGCTGATGCGGTCGTCTATTTGAACGGCACGGAAGTCGTCGCCCACAAGGACGGGTATACACCCTTCGAGGCGCGGCTGACCGGTCATCTGAAGCAGGGCGACAACCTGATCACCGTCAAGATCGACGGTTCCGAAAACCCCGAAATCCCGCCCTTCGGCGGCCGCATCGACTATCTCACCTATGCCGGCATCTATCGCGATGCCTGGCTGAAGGTCGCGAGCCCCGTGTCGATCGAGAATATCAAGATCGAAACGCCGGTGGCGCTGGCCGAGAAGAAGTCCGTCACCGCCCGCGTCGATCTGCGCGCGGCATCGGGCCACGCATTGGAAGGCACGCTGACGCTGTCGCTCAAGTCCTCCGACGGCAAGGTCATCGCCTCAACGGAAAAGACCGTCTCGGGCGCCTCCGAAATCGTCTCCTTCACCGATATGGCCGGCCTCTCCATCTGGGAGCCGGAAAACCCGGTTCTCTATACGATCGAGGCTGTACTGACGACGGCGAGCGGCACGGACGACCTGTCGGCCAATTTCGGCTTCCGCACCGCGCAGTTCACGCCGGAGGGCTTTTTCCTCAACGGCAAGCCGCTGAAAATCCGCGGTCTCAACCGTCACCAGTCCTGGCCCTATACCGGCTATGCGATGGGCAAGCGCGCGCAGGAGCGTGACGCCGAGATCCTGAAATACGATCTCAAATGCAATCTCGTGCGCACCTCGCACTATCCGCAGTCGCCCTGGTTCCTCGACCATTGCGACCGCATCGGCCTTCTCGTGTTCGAAGAAATCCCCGGCTGGCAGCATATCGGCGGCAAGGACTGGCAGGCCGAGAGCGTCAAGAATGTCGAGCGCATGATCCGCCGCGACTGGAACCACCCCTCCATCATCCTATGGGGCGTGCGTATCAACGAGTCGCAGGACAATCACGACTTCTATGTCGAGACCAATAAGACGGCCCGTGCGCTCGACCCGACACGTCAGACCGGCGGCGTGCGCTACATCACCGACAGCGAATTCCTCGAAGACGTCTTCACCATGAACGACTTCGTGCTGGGCTCGGAAGAAATGCCGGGCGCCAACCGTGGCCGCATTCCGCTGCGCGACCAGCAGGAATGCACTGGCCTCAAACAGAAGGTGCCCTACATCATCACCGAATTCGGCGGCCACATGTATCCGACGAAGCGGCATGACCAGGAACAGCGTCAGGCGGAACACGTCACCCGCCACCTGCAGGTGCTGAACGCCATGTATGGCGATCCGTCGATTTCGGGCGCCATCGGCTGGTGCATGTTCGACTACAACACGCACAAGGATTTCGGCTCCGGCGACCGCATCTGCCATCATGGCGTGATGGACATCTTCCGCGAACCGAAATTCGCCGCTTACGTCTATAAGAGCCAGTGCGACCCGTCCGACGAAGTCGTCATGCAGCCCGCCTCCTTCTGGGCGCGCGGCGAGCGCAATATCGGCGGCATCCTGCCGCTGATCGTGCTGACGAACTGCGACGAGATCGAGATCGCCTATGGCTCCGGCATCCGCAAGCGCGTCGGCCCGGATCGCGAGCGTTTCCCGCATCTGCCGCATCCGCCGGTCGTCATCGACCATCGCCATTTCTCCAAGGACGAACTCGGCCTCTGGGGCATGGAATGGCAGCCGGGCGAGCTGATCGGCTTCATCGGCGGCAAGGAAGTTGCCCGCATGGCCATGGTTGCCGATCCGATTCCGGCCAGGCTCGAAGTCGTCGCCGACGATAAGACGCTCCCCGCCGCCACCAAGGATCAGGTCCGCTTCATCGTCCGCGCGCTCGATCAGGCCGGCAATCTCCTGCCGTTCCTTGACGAGCCGGTCACGGTCGAAGTCACGGGCGCGGCCAAGCTTCTGGGTCCCTCGACCATCATCCTGACCGGTGGTGCAACGGGCTTCTGGATCGAATCGACCGGGACAACCGGCGCCGTCAGCGTGAAGGTCTCCTCGCCGCGCTTCGCGACGCAGACCCTTTCACTGACGGCCGTCTAAGGGGGGGCAACATGGCGATGAGCGAGCTGTCACTGAAATCCGTCCGCAAGATCTTCGGCGCGCTGGAGGTGATCAAGGGCGTCGATCTGGAGATCGAAAAGGGCGAGTTCACCGTCTTCGTCGGGCCGTCCGGCTGCGGCAAGTCCACGCTTCTGCGCATGATCGCCGGTCTGGAGGACATCTCCTCCGGCGATCTCGAAATCAGCGGCGAGCGGATGAACGAGACGGACCCGTCGAAGCGCGGCATCGCCATGGTCTTCCAGTCCTATGCGCTCTATCCGCACCTGACGGTACGGCAGAACATGGGCTTTGCCCTGCGCTTCGCCGGCGTGCCGAAAGCGGAAATCGAGAAACAGGTCATGGATGCCGCCCGCATCCTGGAACTCGAAAAGCTGCTCGACCGCAAGCCCAAGGCGCTTTCCGGCGGCCAGCGCCAGCGCGTGGCAATAGGCCGCGCCATCGTGCGCCATCCAAAGGTCTTCCTCTTCGACGAACCGCTGTCGAACCTCGACGCGGAGTTGCGTGTCCATATGCGCGTCGAGATCGCCAAGCTTCACAAGAAGCTCGGCGCGACCGTCGTGTATGTGACGCACGATCAGGTGGAAGCCATGACGCTCGCCGACAAGATCGTCGTGCTGCGCGATGGCCGGATCGAGCAGGTCGGCTCGCCGCTCAAGCTCTATTCCGATCCCGACAACCGCTTCGTCGCCGGCTTCATCGGGTCGCCGAAGATGAATTTCCTGCCCGCCACGGCGGTAACGAACAACGGTCTACCCTGCATCCGCCTTGACGCATCCGGCATTGTCCTGCCGGCCGGTCATCTGGCGACGAAGCTAGCCGACGGCACCCGCCTTGTGGCCGGTCTGCGCCCGGAAATCTTCAAGGATGGTGGCGATTCAAGCCTGCTGCTGGATATCGAAATGGTCGAGCATCTGGGCTCGGAAACGCTGGTCCATGCCCGCAGTGGCGAAACCCTCGTGACCGTCAAATATGCCGGCATCCGTCCCATGAAGGATGGCGAGACGGTGCGCGCGGAGTTCGATGCGGCAAGCGTGCTGTTCTTCGGGGCGGATGATCAGCGGATCAGGTGATGCGGGATCAGGCAGAATAGTTGTCTGTTCTGCCGTATAGCCCCTCACCCCGCCTCCGCTTCGCTCGGCGACCCTCTCCCCAAGGGGAGAGGGGGAATGGCAAGGCTGCGGCTCTTCCTCTTCTCCCCTTGGGGAGAAGATGCCGGCAGGCAGATGAGGGGTTCCCAAAGCACCCGGATGATCCTTCTGTTTCTCCGAAAACCCCACCGGAACGCAAATTATTTTCAGACTTGCGCCGCTTCTCCCGAGCCTTCATGACTTCGCTCGAAAGACGACCACATGCGGGAGGATACGATGACGGCGACATTCGATTGGGCACAGGCTTTTTCGCTGGCAGGCAAGCGGGCGCTGGTCACCGGCGGAGCGGCCGGCATCGGACAGGCGATTGCGGTGGCCTTGGCCGCCTCCGGCGCCGACGTTGCCTTCACAACCCATTCGCGTCCCGGCGATGAAACCGCATCCGCGATTGCCGCCCATGGCCGCAAGGCGAAGGACGTTCATGCCGATCTCGGCGCGCTCGACGCCGCCGGTGCCGAAGCGCTGATCGACAAGCTGGAAGCCGAATTCGGCGGCATCGACATTCTCGTCAACAATGCCGGTATCATCCGCCGCGCCGATCTGCCCGTGCATAGCGAGGAAGACTGGCGCGCCGTGCTCTCCACCAATCTCGATTCCGTCTGGTTCCTGTCGCAGGCCGCATCGCGCCGGATGCAGGCGCGCAAGCACGGCCGCATCATCAACATCGCCTCGCTCCTCTCCTTCCAGGGTGGCATTCGCGTTCCAGGCTACACCGCCTCCAAGCATGCCGTCGCCGGATTGACGAAAGCACTCGCCAACGAACTGGCCCCGCATGGCGTGACAGTCAATTCCATCGCGCCGGGCTATATCGCCACCGACAACACGACCGCGCTGCGCGCCGATCCGGACCGCTCGCGCCAGATCCTCGAACGCATCCCCGCCGGACGCTGGGGTGAAGCCTCCGACATCGCGGGCACCGCCGTCTTCCTCGCCTCGCCCGCCGCCAATTACGTGACCGGCGCGATCCTCAATGTGGACGGCGGCTGGCTGGCGCGATGAGCGGATCAATTCCGACCCGGGGGCGGAATTACACTGTAAGCGCCTCGGCTACTATCCCAATTGAACTCTCTTGATTCTGGCGCGGAAAGCCTTGATTTGCATGGGCTGACGTCTCTCATGCAGGCTTTGGTTTAAAGGGAAAGGAAGGGTTTGGTGGCTTTGCGCCAAAAGCGGACATGGCTGCGCTGTCAATGTAAATCGCAGTGCATACCTGTCGCAGCCTCTGGAGCATTTTCGGCGGTCGTCCCAGATCCGACGGAGAGCTCTGTGCGCCAGGGCCGAAACGCTCTCCCAATGTCAATCCTGTGCGGTTGGACGGACCACGATGCTGCCGATTTCCACGTCGCTGGGCTGCTCGATTGCGAAGGCTATCGCCCGTGCAATCGCAGTCGGGGAAATGGCCAGCTCTTCCTTGCGCTTCAGAATAGCCGCCCGGATGTCAGGATCGGCTATTGCGGCGTCCGCGAAGGTCGTGTCGATGAAACCCGGCGATATCTCCGTCACGCGCAGGTTTTTGCCCGACTCCTGGCGCAGGGCTTCGGTGGCTGTCCGCAGCGCATTCTTGGTCGCGGCGTAGACGCCCATCGTCGGCACGATCTTCAGCCCGGCAGTTGACACGACGTTGATGACGTGCCCGGCGTCCTGGCGCTTAAACACGGGCAAAGCCGCAGCGATGCCATAAAGTGCACCCTTCAGATTCACGTCGATCATGGCGTCCCAGTCATCGACCTTCAGCGCGTCGAAACGGGAGAGCGGACCAATACCCGCATTGTTGATGATGACATCAAGCCGCCCGAAACGCTCACATGCAAGTTTGACCAGAACCTGCAGGTCCTCAGGTCTCGTAACGTCGATGGCCCGATAAACGGATTCACCGCCTGCTGCCTCGATCTCTCCTGCTACAGTCGCGATTTCCGCTTCGCTTCGTGCACCGAGCACAAGACGCGCGCCGCGCGCTGCAAGATGAATAGCTGTCGCCCGGCCAATACCGCGTCCGGCTCCGGTGACGGCGACGATCTTGTTCTCTATGGTCATTATAGGGGCTCCGTCCTTTGCAATGAGAAGCAAGTTCTATACAGCGGAGATCGGATGATCTATGCTCGAATGGCCATGTCTTTGTCGCGATCCGCCAGAATAATTGCCGATCCATTCTCCGAGGTTCTTGCGGCTCTGGGTGCGCGGAGCGTTCGCGGGACCGGACTCGAAGCGGCGGGAGACTGGGCACTGGCCTTCGACGGGCGAATGCGATTGAAGTTCGTCACCGTCACACGAGGTCGATGCTGGCTTCTGCTTCCGAAGCATTCGCCGCAAGCACTTACGGAAGGTGATTTGGTTCTCATCAGTGACACGCGCTACACGTTGGCGAGTGACCCGGCGGTCGACCCGATGGATGGAATGCCGCTCTTCGCTGCGCCGGGACAGGACCTGGTGCGACTAGGCGCTGCAAACGAAACGGCGCTGATAGGCGGCGGCAGCGGCTTTGCCGATGGCAGCGCCGCATTCGTTCTGGACGCGCTGCCGAAATTTCTGCGCGTCGATCCGACATCGTCCACCGCCGAGGCTGTCGCGAGAACGCTGAATGCACTAAGGACGGAGGTGGCTTGCGCGGAACTAGGCAGTTCGCTCGCCGCCGAGCGATTGGCGGAAATTCTCGTCATTGCGGCCGTCCGCGCTTTCGTGGCCACCAGTCCCAAGAACAGTGTCGGCTGGATCACCGCGCTGGCGGACCCGAGGATCGGCAAGGCGCTCAGATTGCTGCATGCCGATGTCGCGTACCGCTGGACAGTTCCAATGCTGGCGTCGGAGGTCGGCATGTCACGCTCGGCCTTCACGCAACGGTTCACCGAGCGTGTCGGTCAGCCGCCTCTCGACTACCTCACCCGCTGGCGCATGGTCTTGGCGCAGCAAAAGCTCAAAGAGAACCAGACAGTCGCCACGGTCGCCGCCGCAGTCGGCTACAGTTCCCAAAGCGCCTTTGCTCATGCCTTCAAGCGTACCTTGGGACGGACACCAAGATCCGACGAATGATAACAGAGTCTAGGATTCCCGCCGCCTCTTTCTGTAGGATCCGGGGCTCCTTCAATGTCGGCACGGGGCCGAGAGGCGTCTGCCGCTCAGCGCCAACACTGGACATTAAGGTCTTTGAGAAATTATTGCCCCAACTTAGTGGCGAACGCACATTTTTGTGGAGAATGACGCCAGAATGACAGACGGTAAAACAGTCCAGAGCGTCGCGGCGAAGGCACCAGTTCTTGTTGCGATCGCCATAGTATTGGGCCTAATCCCTCGTGCCATGATGGCATTGGGGTCACGAGGATTTTCAATAGGTCTAACCGTCCTTTTGCTCACCTTAGCACTCTGCGCGATCGGATTCGCGTCGGGTCGATTTCGCATATTCTGGTGTTGCTGGGGAGTTGCCTCGGTTGCATATTTCCTGCTGTTTGGAGTGGCCACCCCTGTCGGGATGATGCTAACCCTACCTCTGCTATTATCGAATTGGCATTGATCCCACAAAGAGCACATTCGACCGCTTTGGGCCGAACCCCGACTTTGTTCGTTCGAGTGTTATGTCGCCCTTATCCTGAACTGCCCTCTACTTTCCCACGTGACGAAACCTGCAAAACCCAGAAGGCTGCGGCATTGCAGAACGCCGCAGCCTTTGAATTATCCAGCCCTGAAGAGCCACTTACTTCGCCCGTACCCATTCCGGCAGCCAATCGCCGTGCGCGGCGATCAGGTCGTCGGTCATCGACCAGATCTGATCGAGATCGAGTTCGGCGGCGGTGTGCGGGTCCATCATCGCGGCGTGATAGATGTGCTCGCGATTTTCCGTCATCAGCGCCTGAACGGTCAGTTCCTGCACGTTGATGTTCGTGCGGATCAGCGCCGTCAGCTGCGGCGGCAGCGCGCCGATGACGGTCGGCTGGATGCCGTTATTGTCGACCAGGCAGGGGACTTCCGCGGCGCAGTTCTCCGGCAGCGAGGTGATGCAGCCATTGTTGCGCACGTTGCCATAGATGACCGAAGGTTCGCCGGTCCAGACCGAGTTGACGATGGACGAGGCATATTCATGGCTCGCCTTCACCTCGATCTTCTCCGCCGCCTTGTAGGCGTCGGCCTGCGACTTCCAGCGCTCGATCTGTTCGATGCAGCGCTTGGGATATTCATCCAGCGGAATGCCGTATTTCTCGATCAGGTCCTCGCGGCCTTCCTTGATGAAATAGGGCGTGTATTCGGCGAAATGCTCCGAGCTCTCGGTGACGAAATAGCCGAGCCGCGTCAGCATCTCGTAGCGCACCTTGTTGGGGCAGCGCGGATTCCAGTGGCTGGGTTTGGGGAACCGGCCTTCGCGGTAACCTTTCAGCAGATCCGGATAGAGGTTCTTGTAGGACCCGTCTGCCTGGCGATGCTCGAAGTTGAGGTAGAAGGCCATGTGGTTGATGCCGGCGGCGCGGTAGCGGATTTCCTCGACCGGGATGTCCAGATCGCGCGCCAGTTCGTAAGCCGTACCTTGCACCGAGTGGCAGAGACCGACCTGCTTGATCGTCGGGTATTTCTCCGCAATCGCCCAGGTGTTGATCGCCATCGGGTTCACATATTGCAGCATCACGGCGTTCGGGCAGACGGCGAGCATGTCCTCGCAGATCGACCACAGATGCGGCACGGTGCGCAGCCCGCGCATGATACCGCCAATGCCGAGCGTGTCGGCAATCGTCTGGCGCAGGCCGTATTTCTTCGGCACTTCGAAGTCCGTGACCGTGCAGGGCTCATAGCCGCCGATCTGGAAGGCAACGACGACGAAGTCGGCCTTGTCGAGCGCGCGGCGCTGGTCCGAATGCGTCTCGATCTTCGCCGGGACGCCGAGCGTGTTGATCAGCTTGGAGGCAACGATCTCGCTTTCGGCAAGGCGCTGCGGGTTGATGTCCATCAGCGCGATCGTGGCTCCCGCCAGCGCCGGGCGCTGCAGGACGTCGCCGATGATGTTCTTCATGAAGACTGTGGAGCCTGCGCCGATAAAGGCAATTCTCGGGTTCCGGTTCATCGGTGTCGCGCTCCTCGCTGCCGGCCAATCGTCTCGATGTTGGCCATATTGTGCTCAATCGGCAGCGCAGGGGGATTTCAACCGCAACCGCCTCTGATTGCTTGAATATCGCCGGGCGGGCGGAGATGAAAAGAGAAGGCTTGTGCTTTTATGGGTAATTTTATGCTCAAGGCAGAGCGATGCCCCTCCTCTCCCCTTGTGGGAGAGGATAGCTCGCCCCAAGAGCCGCAGGCGATTGGCGTGGCGAGCTTGGTGAGGGGGTGAATGCGAGAGCGGCGCAGAATGCCCCCTCACCTGAAAAATCTAGCACTTAGCTTTCAGCTAAGATGCTGATTTTTCTTCCTCTCCCACAGGGGGAGAGGACAAATCATGCATAGGGCCGGTAGGACTTTTCCTCGACCAGTTCAGACGACAGCGCGAAATTGATTTCGCGCTTCACATCCGCACGCTGGTCGTTGGTCACATAAACGGCGCGAGCCAGTTCGACGAAGCGCGGGCCGAAATCCTTTTCGCGCTCGCAATCGCGGATCTGATCCTCGATATCCCAGAGCTTCGTGTTGACATCCTTGAGGCGCAGCTTGAGGCGCAGCACCTGGGTCGCCACGGGCGAGAGACGTCGGTTCAGGAGCCAGAGTTCGCGGGTGACATTGGCGAGCTTCTTCGGATCATTGATCCGCTCCGCCTTGATTTCGAGGATCGTGATCTTGTCGACCAGTTCGCCCCAGGAGACCGGCACTTCGATCATCAGTCTTTTTCCTTTTCTTGTGCAAGCACAGCAATATCGTTGGCAATACGTTCAAAAAGTTCAAGCCAGTCGTCGTCCGCCTTGGCGCGCAACAGGCGCATCGTGGGATACCAGGGGGAGTCCTCCCGCTCGAGCATCCAGCGCCATTCCGCGATGTGGCGCAACGCCACCCACACCGGACGACCGAGCGCACCGGCAAGGTGGGCAATCGAGGTGTCGCAGGTTACGATCAGATCGAGATTGGCCATCACGGCCGCTGTGTCGACAAAGGCGTCAGCGCCCTGGTCGAAGCCGTCGCCGAAGACCTGAACACGCGTGGCGAGTCCGGCCGGCAATTCGTCGGAGCGCACATCCGTGTGCAGCGCATAGAACTCGACGCCCGAAAGGGCCGCAAGCGGCAGCAGCGCCGCTGGCGGAATCGAGCGGCGCGGATCGACGCGGAAATCCTGGCTGCCGCGCCAGCAGAGCCCGACCTTGAGGGCCCCGCCACCCATCCGTCCGCGCCAGACGTCAACCTTGTCCGGCTCGGCGGACAGATAGGGAATGTCGGCGGGAATGGTGCTCTCGACCGTGGCAAAGGCGCGCGGCAACGAACTGATGGCAATCGTCGCGTCGAAGGCGCCGGAGAAATCGTTGGAATCGCGCCAGGCAGTCCTGGCTCCGGAAGTCGCGAGAAGCCGCTGCATCCTGGCAGGTCCCGCGAAAGTCACGTCGGCGCCATTGTCAGCGAGCAGTTTGACATAGCGATAGAACTGGATCGTGTCGCCCAGGCCATGATCGTTGACCACAAGCACGCTCTTGCCTGCCATCGTTTCGCGACGCGCCGCATCAAAACGTGCGTCCGACATCGGGATTGGCCGGTGACTGTCGACCCAGCGGCTTTCGTAGCCTTCCCAACCCTGCTCGAACTGCCCGAGAAGCAGATGCAGGCTGCCCTTGCTGCAGAGCGCCTCTTCGAGCTTCGGGTCGAAGGCGAGCGCGCAGTCATAATAGTCCATCGCCTCCTTGAACGCGCCTTTGGCGCGGGCGACAATTCCCAGTCCGCAATAGGCCTCGGCACAATCCGGCTTCAGAAGCGCGGCACGCATGAAGGCTTCGCCGGCCTCATCCTCGCGACTCATGCGACGCAGCGCGCTGCCGAGATTTAGCTCTGCCTCGATCAGGCCGGGATCGAGCTTCAGGGCCTTGCGCAGCACCTCCACCGCTTCGGCCAGACGTCCGACCTGGTAAAGTGCGGCGCCCAGATTGGATTGGGCACCGGCATCCGCAGGCTGCAGCGCGGCTGCACGGGTGAAATCGTCGACGGCCGGTTCGAGCCGCTTCAGCGCGAAATGGAGACAGCCACGGTTGAACAGCGCATCGAAATAATCCGGTGCCAGGTCGATGGCACGGCCGTAGAAGGCAAGCGCCCCCTCGAAATGGCCCGTGGTCTGCAGGATATAGCCGCCCGAGCAGAGCGCCTCGGGAAAGTCGGGCTGCACGGCAAGGGCCGCGTCGAAGAATTCAATGGCGCGCTCGAGGCGGCCTTCCGCCTGCTCCTTCAATCCAAGGACATAGCGCGCACGCGCTTCATCCGTCACGGTCTTGAGACTTGAACTGGTCATCGATGCGGGTTCCTGGCCGTACGGGCGGGCGACGTACATGCTTGAGATCCGACAATGCCGACAAGGACTTGCGCGAGGCTTTCAAGCGACCGGCTGCAGGAGTGCCGCAAGCTCGGCGCGGTGGCGCTGCATGGCGAGAAATACGGCGTGATCGCGCTCATAGGCGCGGGACGCCTCTGCCCGTGGCGACACCTGTTTCGTCGCCGGCGACATGCGGGCCGAGGCCTCGGCGATGTCGCGGTAAAACCCCGCGGCGAGCCCTGCATTGACAGCGGTTCCCAGCAGCACCGCATCGCGTCCCTCATGCAGGCGAACGACGCGACCGGTGACATCCGCATAAAGCTGCGGAATCAGCGCATGAGCGGCAAAGCCGCCCGTCATCAACAGGCTCTCGATCGTGCTCGCCTGCGGCAGATGTTCCAGGATCTGGCGGATGCTGCAGGCCAGCGCCACGCAGGCGCGCCAGTAAAGTTGAGCAAGACCGTCAAAACTTGTGTCCAGCGTCAGACCGGTCACCGCGCCCGTCAGGGTCGGATCGGACACCGGCGAGCGCGACCCGTGAATGTCAGGCAGGATCGCAATCGGTCGTCCATATTCGACGCCTGCCTGCTCGACGCGCCGGGCGATATGCTCGAGCAGGTGCAGATGCTTTTCCCGCGTCGGCGCACCACCCTCGGGATGCATGCGGATCACGTGATCGAGCAGAGCGCCGGAGGCTGACTGCCCGGCTTCCATCAGCCAGAGGCCCGGGAGGCCGGCATCCCGAAAGCCGCCCCAGCATCCGGAGTGGTTGAAGGCGCGATCGGAAAAGGTGACCAGGCAGGTGGAGGTTCCCGCCACCAGCGCCGCCTTGCGCTCGTGGAGACTCAGATCCGTGCCACAGAAGGCTCCGATGGCACCGGCATAGCCGTCAATGAGCCCCGAAGCCACCACGCAGCCCGGACCCAGTCCCAGTTCCTTCTGTGCGGCCGGACAGAGACGCCCTGCCGGCTCGGCAGGCGCGCGCGAAAATTCCGGCAGGCGGGCCTTGTCCGCCAAATCGGCCAGTCCGATGCGGGCGTAGAAGGCGTCCGGGCGAGCACCGGGCGCGGCCGGTTCATACCCCCATTTTGAGGCGAGCGACGAATGGGAACGACTGTCGCCGCCGGTGGCGCGCCAGGCGAGGTAATCACAAAGATCGAAGGCGGAACCCATGCGAGCCCAGGTTTGCGGAAGATGACGCTTGATCCAGAGCAGCTTGGGCAATTGCATTTCTGGCGAAAGCCTGCCGCCGAAACGGTCCACCAGCGGGTCGTCGAGCGAACATTCCTCTGCCTCGCGATTCGCGCGATGGTCCATCCAGAGCATGGTATCGGCTTCCGTCGCGCCTCCCGCCGTCACAGGCAAGGGGAGCCCGTGAGAATCGCGCACGACCAGCGAGCATGTGGCATCGAAGCCGATGGCTGCCACATCCGCCGGATCGACCTGCGCCTCGAGCACGGCCGCGCGCACGCTGTCGATGACAGCCTGCCAGATTTCGTCGCTGACCTGTTCATAATGTCCGGCTTGCGGTTGCAGCACACGCGTGGGCGAAACGGCGCGCGCCAGCTGTCGGCCGTCGGACGTGAAGACCCCTGCCCGTGCACTGGCGGTCCCCACGTCCACCGCAACGATATAATCACCCATGTCGGCTGTCTTCCGCACTCCCCCACCGGTCGACAAACTGCAGCAATTCCGGCATGGCGTCAAACCATGCATCGGGCTTCAATGCCGTAATCTTCTGCCGGAAGGCCGGCGAGCGGGCATGTCCACCGCCGCCAAAGGCCAGGACATGCATGCCCGCCGCGCGCGCCGCCTGAATGCCGGCCGGACTGTCTTCGACCACGATGCAATTTGCCGGCAAAAATCCGCACTGCCGTGCGGCGTGCAGGAAGAGATCGGGTGCCGGCTTTCCGGCCTTGACCATGCTGGCGCTGAAGACCCGGGGCCCGAATGCGCCCGAAAGCCCGGTGACGAGAAGGCTCTTTTCGATTCGCTCCGGCAGGCTGGACGAGGCAACGCAGGTGGCGACCCCGCGGGCCGCCAAGCCCTCCAGTGCCAATTGAATACCCGGCATGGCCTGCAGCTCACGCTCATAGCGCGTGAAGAGCCGGCGGCGGATCATGGCCGGAAAATCCCCCGGCAGACAGACGCCGAATTCCCGCTGCACCGTCTCGGCCACCGCACCGAGGCTTCGTCCCAGAAAGCGATCCGCAATCTCCTCTTCGGATAGCGCCACTTGCTGCCCCTGCAGCATCTCACCCAGAACGGAAAGCGCGATCGGCTCGCTGTCGACGAGAACCCCGTCGCAATCGAAGATCACCAGAATGTCGGACACGGCGCGCATCGCCCCGGGCCTTCAGAGCTTGCCGTCGATGTAATCGATCAAAGTTGCCGCCGTGCCCTTTTTTCTCAGGCTCGACAGCGCCTTCGAGAAGCTTTCGACAAAGCGCGGATGTGTCCCGACATCGCCGAAAATGTCGCCGAGCGCGAGGAAGGCCTTCGGGTCGTCACGCGAGGCGAGGGCCGCCTTTTGCAACCGCTCGGCGCTCTCATCGTTGAAGACAATCGGCTTGCCGCTGTCCGACGTGCCCTCGAAATACTTGCACCAGAGCGCGGAAACCAATGACAGACCGGTGACGTCCTGCCCCTTGGCAAGCCGCGCGGCGGTCGCCGGCAGGATGAATTTTGGCTGCCGGTTGGAGCCGTCCTGCGCCAGACGCGGGATCGTGTCGCCGATCTTCGGATTGGAGAAGCGACGGTCGATGAGATCGAAATAGTCCGCGAGGCTCGTGTTCGGCACCGGCGGCACGACGGGAATGATCTCGTTATGCTCAAGCTTTGCCAGAAAAGCCTTGATCAGCGGGTTTTCCATCGCCTCGTGGACGAAGTGGATGTCCATCAGCGAAGCCGGATAAGCAATGGCTGCGTGACCGCCATTGAGGATGCGCAGTTTCATGAGCTCGTAAGGCGCGACATCCGGCACGAATTCGGCGCCTGCGTCCTCGAAGGCTGGGCGGCCGAGGGGGAACTTGTCCTCCAGCACCCATTGCTTGAACTCCTCGCAAAACACCGGCCAGCCGTCCTCGATGCCATAGGTGTCGCGGGCGATATCGATCTCGCGCTTGCCGGTCGCCGGCGTGATGCGGTCGACCATGGAATTCGGGAAGGCCACGTTCTTCTCGATCCAGTGGGCGAAATCGGGATCCGAGAGAGCAGCAAGACCCGCAACAGCCGCCTCCGTAACTTCGCCATTGCCGGGGATGTTGTCGCAGGACATGACCGTGAATGGGGGATGGCCAGCGGCGCGGCGCTTCTTGAGGCCCGCGATGATCAGGCCGAACACCGTCTTCGGATGATCGGGGTTCGCGCCATCGGCCGCAATGGCCGGATGTTTGGGGTCGAACTTCCCGGTTGCCGGATCGATGAAATAGCCGCCCTCAGTGATCGTCATGGAGACAATGCGGATTGCCGGATCGGCGAGCTTGGCAATGATCGTGTCGAAATCGGGGGCGGCGATGAAGTCGATCATCGGGCCGGTAATGGTCGCAGCAGACTTGGAAATATCCTGTTCGACCACCGTCGTCAGATAATCCTGCGCCTTGAGAACATCCCGCATCTTAGCGTCGGAGGCCATAACGCCCGCGCCGATGATGGCGAAGTCGAGGTTCTTGCCCTGATTGAACAGGTCGTGCAGATAGACCGCCAGATGGGCGCGGTGGAAATTGCCGACGCCGAAATGCAGGATGCCGGCCGTCAGATCCTCGCGCCGGTACGTCGGCACGGAGGCCTTGTCGGCTAGTTTCGGCAGGTTGGCTAAGGATAGTTTGGTCATCGTCATCTCCCCGGCTTGGCGGGTATTGAGGGTCTGTTCAGCTCATCCAGTTGCCGCCATCGACATTGTATGTCTGGGCGACAATGTAATCGGCTTCGGGGCTCGCAAGGAAGATCGCCATGCCCACAAGGTCATTTGCGGTTCCCATGCGGCCAAATGGCACTTCTTTTCCGACCAGTTTCTTCTTTTCACCGAGCGGGCGGTTCTCATACTTTGCGAACAGCGCGTCGACACCATCCCAGTGCTCGCCGTCCACGACACCGGGCGCGATGGCGTTCACATTGATCCCATGCTTGATGAGATCGAGCCCAGCGGACTGCGTCAGCGAGATAACGGCAGCCTTGGTCGAGCAATAGACGGCGACCAGCGCCTCGCCGCGCCGGCCAGCTTGGCTCGCCATGTTGATGATCTTGCCGCCCTTGCCGCGGGCGATCATCGACTTCGCCGCCGCCTGAAGCGTGAAGAGCGTGCCCGCGACGTTGATCGCATAGAGCGTGTCGAAGCTCTTGCGGGTGATCTCGACGATCGGAGCAAGGTCGAAGAGCGCTGCATTGTTGATCAGGATATCAATGCCTCCGGTCCGCGCATCGACAGCGGCAATCGCCGCGTCAATGGAGGCCTGATCCGTCACATCCATTTTCACCGCATAGGCCTGCGGCCCAAGCTCGCGCGCAGTCTCTTCAGCGCGTTCGATATTGATATCGGCAATCGCAACCGTCGCCCCCTCGCGGATATAGGCCTCGGCAAAAGCCCTGCCGATGCCACGCGCGGAGCCGGTGATCAGCGCCGATTTTCCCTGCAGACGTCCGCTCATACGGCCAGTCCCTCATTGTTGAACTTGTGGATGCGTCGCTCGTCCGGCGTGAGATAGATGGTGTCCCCATGCTTCAGCATCGCATCACCGGCGGTCCGCAGTGTCAGCGTGCCGACCGTCTCGGTATGGACATGGCAGAACGTGTCGGAGCCGAGATGTTCGGCGACGCCGACCGTCCCTTTCCAGGCGCCCTCGGTCGCCGACACGGTCATGTGTTCCGGCCGGACACCGATGGTTTTCGCCCCGAGCTTGGCCGCTTCCGCACCCTCGATCAGGTTCATGCGCGGCGAGCCGATGAAGCCGGCGACGAAGAGATTGCGGGGCTTGCTGTAAAGCTCCAGCGGCGAACCGACCTGCTCGACATTGCCGCGATTGAGCACGACGATCTTGTCGGCCATGGTCATGGCTTCCACCTGGTCATGGGTCACATAGATCATCGTCGTGCCGAGCTGCTGATGCAGTTCCGCTATTTCCAGCCGCATCGTCACGCGCAATGCCGCATCGAGGTTCGAGAGCGGCTCGTCGAAGAGGAAGGCCGTCGGCTGGCGCACGATCGCGCGGCCGATGGCGACGCGCTGGCGCTGACCGCCGGAAAGCTGGCCGGGCTTGCGCTCCAGATAATCGGTGAGGTTCAGGACCTTGGCGGCGTCCGCCACCTTGCGGTCGATGACCGACTGCTCCTCGCCCGCCATCTTCAGCGGAAACGCGATGTTCTTGCGCACCGTCATATGCGGATAGAGCGCATAGGACTGGAACACCATGGCAAGACCGCGCTTTGCCGGAGCTTCCGAAGTCACGTTCCGGCCGTCGATCTCGATCGTGCCGCCGGACGTGTCCTCCAGCCCCGCGATCAGCCGCAGCAGCGTGGACTTGCCGCAGCCGGAGGGGCCGACGAAAACGACGAATTCACCGTTTTCGATCTCCAGGTCGATGGACGGGATGACCTTCATCTCGCCGAATGTCTTGGAAACCTTGTTCAATCTAATGCTGCCCATGACGGTCTCCTTATTTGACTGCGCCGAAGGTGAGGCCACGCACGAGCTGCTTCTGCGAGAACCAGCCCATCACCAGGATCGGTGCGATGGCGAGCGTGGAGGCCGCGGAAAGCTTCGCCCAGAAGAGGCCTTCGGGACTGGAATAGGATGCGATGAAAGTGGAAAGCGGCGCTGCCTTTGAGGCCGAAAGGTTCAGCGTCCAGAAGGCCTCGTTCCACGAGAGAATGATGTTGAGGAGCACTGTCGAGGCAATGCCGGGCACGGCCATCGGGGCCAGCACATAGATAATCTCCTTGCCGAGCGTTGCCCCGTCCATACGGGCGGCCTCGAGAATTTCGCCGGGTATTTCCTTGAAGTAGCTGTAGAGCATCCAGACGATGATCGGCAGGTTCATCATGGTCAGAATGATGATGAGGCCGAGCTTGGTGTCGAGCAGACCAAGGTTCTTGAAGGCCAGATAGAAAGGCACGAGGACCGCGACCGCCGGCATCATCTTGGTCGACAGCATCCACATCAGGATGTCCTTCGTCCGCTTGCCGGGATTGAAGGCCATCGCCCAGGCGGCGGGGATGGAGATCAGCAGCGCGATCAGCGTCGAACCGAAGGAAATGGCGGCCGAATTCCAGACATGCAGGAGATAATCCGAGCGCTCCTGCACTTCACGATAGCTGTCCAGCGTCCAGTGGAAGTTCAGGAAGACAGGCGGAAAGGCAATGGCGTCGCCTTCCGACTTGAAGCTGGTGATGACCGTCCAGAGGATCGGGAAGAAGAGGATGAGCGCGATCACCCAGGCAATGACGGTGAAAGTGATGCGCCGCGATGTGGAAACCGATCGTGCCATGGTTCAAGCCTCCAGGTTCTTGCCGATGATTCGCATCAGGAAGAATGCGACGATATTGGCGACGATCACCGCAATGATCCCGCCGGCGGATGCGCTGCCGACATCGAAGTTCAAGAGCGCCTGCGTGTAGACGAGGAAGGGCAGGTTCGTGCTCGCCGTCCCCGGCCCGCCATTGGTGGTGACGAGGATTTCAGCAAAGACACCCAGAAGGAAGATCGTCTCGATGAGGATGACGACCGTGATCGCCCGCGAAAGATGCGGCAGGACCAGATAGATGAAGCGGCTGACGACGCCGGCGCCATCCATTTCGGCCGCTTCCATCTGCTCGCCGTCCAGCGATTGCAGGGCGGTGAGCAGGATCAGCGTAGCGAAGGGCAGCCACTGCCAGGCGACGATCAGGATGATCGAGAGCAGCGGGATTTGCGCCAGAAAATCGATCGGTGGCAGACCGAACAGCGAGAGAAGCCAGGCGAAGATCCCGTAAATCGGGTTCATCAGCATGTTCTTCCAGACGAGTGCTGCCACCGTCGGCATGACGAAGAAGGGCGAGATCACCAGAATGCGCACGATCCCCTGCCCGAAGATGGGCTGGTCGATCAGCAGCGCCAGGAACAGGCCTCCGACGACCGTGATCAGCAGCACGCCGCCGACCAGGTAGATCGTGTTCAGCACGGCTGATGCGAAGGCGGGATCGGTGATGAAGTAATAGTAGTTGTCGAGACCGGCAAAGGAGATGACCGGGTTCAGCAGCGTGTAGTTCTGGAAGGAGTAATAGAGGGTGGCGGCCAGCGGAACCACCATCCAGACCAGCAGCAGGATGACGGCCGGTGCCATCATTGCCCGCGCGGTCGTGCGCATCTGCATCGTTGCCATGGCTCAATTCCTCTCCAGGGTTATGGCGTCTGGTTCCGGCGCGTGGCCGGTCCGGGCGTCCGGGTTTTCGTTGGATATTCGCGCGGCTCTTGGGTGAAGCCCTCTCACCCCGGCTCCGCTATCGCTCGGCGGACTTCTCCCCAGAGGGGCGAGGATATCCGCGAGGCTGCGGTTCTTCCTCTTCTCCCCATCGGGGAGAAGATGCCGGCAGGCAGATGAGGGGGCAGCACAACGTGCTGCTTTTCAACCGCCCACGTTTCCCCTGCCCGGACCGCCGCCCCTTGAAGAGCGGCGGTCCTTTTGCGTCAAGAGGAAGCTTACTTCGGATAGCCGGCCTTCTTCATTTCGCGCTCGGTGTAGGACTGAGCCGCCTTGAGCGCCGCATCAACGGTTTCCTTGCCGGCAAGGGCTGCCGAGAACTGCTGTCCGACCGCCGTGCCGATGCCCTGGAATTCAGGGATGGCGACAAACTGCACGCCCACATAAGGCACCGGCTTGACCGTCGGATGGGTCGGGTCAGCGGCGTTGATCGAGTCCAGCGTCATCTTGGCGAAGGGCGCTGCCTTCTGGTAGTCGGCATTGGCATAGAGCGACTTGCGCGTGCCCGGAGGCACGTTTGCCCAGCCTTCCTTGGAAGCGACCAGTTCCGTGTAATGCTTGCTGGTTGCCCAGGACACGAACTTCTCAGCCGCATCGACCTTCTTGGAGCCGGCGGGGATCGCGAGGTTCCAGGCCCAGAGCCAGTTGGCGCGCTTGCCGAGACCGTTGTCAGGGGCGAGCGCATAGCCGACCTTGTCGGCAACCTTCGAGTTCTTCGGATCGGAGACGAAGGAGGCAGCGACCGTCGCGTCGATCCACATGCCGCACTTGCCCTGCTGGAAGAGCGCCAGATTTTCATTGAAGCCATTGGAGGATGCGCCCTCGGGACCGGCGTCCTTCATCAGCTTGACATAGAAGTCCAGCGTCTTCTTCCATTCCGGCTGGTCGAATTGCGGATGCCACTTTTCGTCGAACCAGCGCGCGCCGAAGGAATTGGACATGGCGGTCAGGAAGGCCATGTTCTCGCCCCAGCCTGCCTTGCCGCGCAGGCAGATGCCGTTGATGCCGTCCTTGCGGTCGGTCATCTTGCGCGCAGCATCCGCAATGAAGTCCCAGGTCGGCGCATCAGGCATTTTCAGCCCGGCCTTCTCCATCAGGTCCTTGCGGTACATCACGAAAGAGCTTTCGCCGTAGAAGGGCGCCGCATAGAGCTTGCCGTCGGCGCTGATCCCATTGCGGATCGCCGGCAGAAGGTCGTCTACGTCATAGTCGGGGCCGAGCTTGTCGAGGGCGACGAGCCAGCCGTTCTTCGCCCAGATCGGAACTTCATAGGTGCCGATGGTCAGGACGTCATACTGGCCGCCCTTGGTGGCGATATCGGTCGTCACCTTCTGGCGCAGCACGTTTTCTTCGAGCGTCACCCAGTTCAGCTTGATGTCCGGATTGGCCTTGGTGAAGTCGTCGGTCAGCTTCTGCATGCGGACCATGTCGCCATTGTTCACGGTGGCGATCGTCAGGGTCGTTTCGGCGTTGGCGACACCGGCCATTGCGAGCGCGGATACGGCGCCCAGCAGCCATGCTTGAAATCTCATTGTTTCCTCCCAGAAGCGGTACTGAGCAAATGCTATGCTCATGGGCAAATAATCGATTTAATACGAATTTTGTCAACGGCAAATCGTCGCTGCGCTGCACAAGAGTTGGTTAAGCCACTGGATGGGTGAGAAAATTTAAACTGCTGAGCCCAAACGGGCTTGGGTGGTCACAGTAGGAGTTTGACAGGTTAGCGGAGCTTGCCCGACCTGAATATTCGCGTCATAAGGGCGCTTTGCAGAGGGCTATGCGTAATAAGTGTTTATGCTGACACCATTGGCAAATGCTGCTCGCAACAGGTTGTACTAAAATTGCGCGGCAGCGCTGTGCATTGAATTCGTCATCATTTGGTGCTAATATCGATGCCTCGAAATGGAGATGTTAATATGCGTTCTACCATCAACATTGATGATGCCTTGTTGGAAGAAGCCCGCGCTTTGACCGGAACGAAAGAAACGACTGCCTTGGTTCGGCAGGCGCTCGAAGCACTTATCCGTGTTGAAACCGGGAAACGACTGATCGCGCTTGGCGGAACCATGGCTGACGCCGAAGCCGCGCCACGCCGTCGGACGGCGAGCGCATCGTGATTCTGGTCGATACCTCGATCTGGATCGATCATTTCCGTGAGCGAAATCTGGAGCTCGAACGGATTATAGAAGACGGCCAACTACTTTGCCACGAATCCGTCATAGGCGAGCTTGCGCTCGGCAGTCTCCGCGACCGAGCGCGGGTGATCGCGTTGCTCTCGCGGCAGCGCCAAGCCCCTGTTGCCACTCATTATGAGATCATGACTATGATCGAAGTTCATAGTCTTTTCAGCATGGGAATTGGTTACACCGATGCACAATTGCTGGCATCTGTTCTTCTCGACGAGCGAGCCCGCTTGTGGACCAATGACAAGCGTTTACGGGCTGCGGTACAAAAAGCCGGGGCTTCCCCTTACGTACCAGTCAGCCTCTTGAACTGAAATACGCCCTCACCCCTGAAGCAGCATCCTCGCCGCCTCTTCATCCGTGATCAGCCCGTTGATATGACCCCCCTTCACCGCGGCCTTGATCGCCGCATGCTTGCGTACGCCCCGCGCCAGACCAATGACCGTGGAGGTCTCCCGGCTCGGGATCGGCAGGCTGGCCACCCGCTGGTTGACGGGATGGTCGAGCAGTTTGCCGTCCGCTCCGAAAATCCAGCCGCAGATCTCGCCGGCCGCACCCACCTTGAGGATATCCTCCATTTCGTCGGGCCTCAGGAAACCGTCCAGCACGAGCGGGGCCTTCAGCGCCATTTCGCCGATACCGATAAAGGTAACGTTCGACTTACGGGCAAGGTCGATGGCCGTTTCCATCAGTGGCTGGCGATGCATGAGGTCTCGTTCCTCACGCGACGACACGATGACCGGCAGCGGCATCGGGAAATGCGGCGCCTTCACCGCATCCGCCATCGAGAAGATGACGTTGAAATAGGCCGCCGATCCGTCCGGGCTGATATTGCCGGTCAGCGAGACGATCTTGTGCTGCGGACAATCCATCGGCGGCAGCTGGTCGACGACGGCGCGCAGGGTTCGCCCGGTGCCCATGGCGATGATCTGCGGGTCCGGTTGCTTCAGCCAACGCTCGAGTTCCGCCGCGCCCGCCTCCGCGACACCCACCGGAAGCCCATCCGCGCCCGGATCCGTCGGCACGATCTCCACCCTCTTCAGGCCAAACCGGGACTTCAGCGCCTCTGCCATTTCCATGCAGGCCGCAATCGGATGGTCGAGGCGGACCTTGATCAGCTTTTCGGCAACCGACAGGGAAATCAGCCGCTGGGCGCTCTGTCGCGAAATGCCCATGATGACCGCGATTTCGTCCTGTGTCCGGCCCGCGACATAGTAGAGCCAGCCGGCTCGCGCCGCGTCATCCAGTCTCGAATTGCTCTCAGCTCGTCTCGCCATGGGTCTTCTCTTGCCAGGTGCCGCAAGCTGCCAAGTTTCGTTTCCGCTGTCAAACAAGCTCGCTGCGCTCCAGACGATGCCGTTCTGCAGTCTGCTCAAGTGCCTTCATCATCGGCATGACAGCGAATTTGCCGGCTGTGGCCTTGGTTGCCAGGGTTCTGAGATAGCCGCCCGGCGAACGGATGCGGTCCGCCCGCTCCAGCATGGCCGCAACGGCAATGGAGGCCTGAATCTCTCCCATGGCAGCACAAGCCGTGTTCCAGGCTGCCGGCGAGATCTTCAACATGGCTCGCACGAGCGCCACCGCACGGAGGAAGTCGGACCAGGTTCCGATCCCGCAACGACTGTAGTCGGCAATCTGTGGGCAAGCAGCCAGAATCCGGGGAAGGGATATGGTTTCACCACGTCTATCTGTCGCTGCATCGCCTCGTTCGGGCTGGGCTTCGCCATTGTTCGTCCTGTTTTCGGAGTGATGGACCACCTCCTCCTTTTCAACAGCCGATTCATGAGTCTGATCTGATTCAGATTTCTGTATGTGGTGCTCAAATTCGCATGCACAGGTGCTCATTTCGGCCGCTGCAATCGCGGTGAGATAGGCGTTTTCAACCTCTGCCCGCAGACGCAGGAGGCTGTTCCGCCGCTCGGTCAGGGAGGCGATCGTGGCATTGCGTGCTACCCGACCGGACAGCGCCCTGAGCGAGGCTTCAAGACATGTCCAGTCGCCTGCCCTTTGCTCGTTCAGCGCGGCCTGCAGCATCTTGGCGATGTCGCGCAAATGCAGCGTCACCTCGCCCCGCAAGGCTTGCCGTTGCCGCTCCTCGGCGTGGACGGCCTGTGCCTTGGCGTGGATGGCGTCTGCCGCCAGTGCCAGCGGCGCAAGATCGAAACCGAACATCTCCTTCGGTGCGCCGTCCGCATCGCGCCGGCAATAGCGCTTGCCGTTGGGACTGTCGCGACGGAAAATCAGGCCGGCATCTACGAGAGCGGCCAGATGACGGCGGATCGTGGCCGGCGACATGCCGCGCGTGCGCAGTGACAATTGCTGATTGGAGGGAAAGACGATGAGCGGCCGCGCGCCATCGAGAAGCCGTTCCGGGTGGAAACTCAGCAGCGCTTCCAGAACCGCGATAGATCGGTCGGAAAGATCGTAGGCCAGCTTTGCTTCTGTCAACGAACGCAGCAATTGCCACTTGTCCGCCCCGGCCCTCGCGCCGGTCTGCCCTGTTCCGGCAAGCCTCGCCTGCCTTTCAGACACCTGTCTGCGCCGCAAAAACTGGCGCGCAACTATCTGTCCGCCGCCGAAAGGCGTCGTTGCCATGTCCTCATTCATGATCGCCCTCTTCCTTCAAGAGGCAAGACGGCGCCCGTAACGGCATTTTCTTTCGGGCACGACCCATCGTCGCGCATTTTCATGCACGCAATGACGATGCTTAACACATTGAAAATAGTCACACTTCTTCAACTCGGCGCAAAAAGCTTTGCGCAGACTCTTGACTTTGCCCGATGGAAGTGATTCTCTTGAACTGCTAGATAGAAGAGGGCTTCCGGGATGGTGACGTTTCGGGGGCCTTTTTTCTTGCTCGCTTTGCTCCTGTTGCTTGTTTCAAGACGCCGGGATCAGGCTTCAACTCCCCCTCCCCGCGATGATGTCTATTTACCGGACTTCGCCTCCTGATGAAGGGCGTTCCAGGCCTCTTCGATCAGTGACGTAACGGTCGAAAGGAATGCGTCGGGGACCGGCGCGGTGAATTCGATGCGCGGCTTGCCGCCGCCTGCATAGATCTTGCCGAAGGCTTTCCCGTCGCGCCCGGAGAGCGGTTCGCCTCGGTCCGGCTTCGGTTTCTGCTTGCGCGAGAGGCGATCGAACAGCATCTGGAAGCGGCGGTTCGTCTCGGCCGCGCGAAAGCGCTGCGATCCGGCTTCGTCGCTGGCGATTTCTTCCGCCGCCGGACGCGCGGTAAAGATCGCCCCCAGCGCCATCCAGCGTTCGCGACCGACCTTGGGGGCCGGACCGATATCGCGGGCGATGTGGAGCGGAATGCTGTCGGCCACCTGAAGCAGCCGCGAGACCTCGCTCTTCTGAACGCCGAGCGCATCTTCCACCACCTTGCGGGCGAAACCGCGCTGCACCAGAGCCTGGGCGAAGAAGGCGCGTTCAATGAAGGTGAGGTCGCGGCGTTCGGCGTTTTCCTTGCCTTGCGCCAGAACCAGTTCGTCATCTGTTAGCGGGCGAACAATCGCCTTGACCTTGCGGTCGAGACTGCGCACGGCGGCAAGCCGGCGATGGCCGTAGGCGGTCTGGAAATGGCCGGGCCTGTCGGGATGCGGGCGCACGAGAATCGGCACCTGCTGGCCGCTCTCGCGAATGCTCTCGACCAGCCCCATGAACTCGCCATCCGTCTCGCCCCGGGCAAAGCGGTCCTCGACAAAGGATGAGGAGACGAGCGCGCAGTCGAGTTCGACAATGCGTTCTCCCTCCTCGATTGCCTGACGCAGGTTCCGTGCCTCCTCCGCCTCGCGAGCCAGCGAACCCAGCGAAAGACCCATGGCGCGGACGGCACCCGACGCGGCGCGTTGCGGCTCGCCCGGGCGCTGCGCCGCCCCAGGCTCAGACTGCGGGACCTGTTCCGCCGATTTCGTTTCCGGCGCAACGGGCCCACCCGGTCGCCCGGTGAACATAGCCTTCAATTCATCGCGTCGCTTGCCGCTGGACATGGGCGTCTTCACTCGTTTTCCACTCGTCAGGCGCGGCCCCAGGCCGCATGGATCAATTGTTCGATTTCCGCATTCACCGCATTCAGGCTTTCCAGAGCCCGGTCATAGGTGGTGCGGGTGAAATTCTCGCGCCCGACCTCGTAAAGCGTCTGCTTGGTCAGGCCGGCGTCGGAGATCGCGGTGGATTTCACCATCGGTGCCGTCAGCACCCGATCGCCGAAGAGCGAGCGCATGAAACCGGCGATCTGCGTTTGTGGTCCGTCATTCGGTTCGTAGCGGGTGACGAGGTAGCGCAGGAAATCGAAATTGAGGGTGCCGCCGGCCTCGCGTACGACCGCCAGCAAGTCCGAGGTCATGAACAGGAACTGGCTCATCGAGGCGACGTCGAGCATCTGCGGATGCACGGTGACGATAACGGAGGTGGAGGCGCAGAGCGCGGAAAGCGTGAGATAGCCCAACTGCGGCGGGCAATCGAGCACCACGACATCGTAGTCGTCGGCCACCGTCTGCAGCGCCTCCTGCACGCGGGCGAAGAACAGAGCATCTGAATGTTCGCCGGCTTTGCGGTTTGCCAGCACTTGCGGCGTGACATGCTCGAACTCCTGGAGCTCAAGATTACCCGGCACAAGATCAAGACCCGCGAAGTAGGTCTTGCGGATGACTTCCCGCATCGGCCGACGCTCCGCATCGTAACGGATCGCACCGTAAAGCGTGTCGTTGCCCGTCAGGTCGAGCTCCGGCTGGTAGCCGAAGAGTGCGGAAAGCGACGCCTGCGGGTCGAGGTCGATAGCCAGCACGCGGTGACCGCTCATGGCAAGATATTGTGCAAGATGCACGGCAGAGGTCGTCTTGCCCGATCCGCCCTTGAAGTTGGTGACGGAAATCACCTGCAAATGCTCGCCGCGTTCGGCGTCACGCCACTTCAGATAGCTGCGCGCCTTCTGCGCATTGCCCTTGGCCAGCGCCTGTTCGGCCAGATGCTGGCGCAGGGCGTGAATGTCCGCCAGCGAATAGAAGCGCCGCCCGGCAACGCCCGTCGACGGCTGCGGCCCCTCGCCCGCGAGAGACAATTGTCTCAGATAGCCGTCTGAGACGCCGATCATACGGGCGGCCTCGCCGGAGGTGAAGCCACGCAACACCTTTTGCGCGGCTGGTGGAAACAGCCGCTCGCGCATTGCCTTCAACTGATCGGAAAGAGCTGCGGCGTCCGCGGCGATCGTCTCGTCGGCGGGGGGTAGCGATCGGGAGTTTGCGGTCGCGCGGTTCGTCAAGCGTCATCTGCCTTGTTGCGCGTGAAGGTGATTGACGCTTCATAAAAGCGATACGAAGGTGCATTACCTTTTACATCGCTGATCGTCAGTTACGCTTCAACGCGGATTATATCCAACTTGGCGTAAAAGTGAGACCAAAGCCGAGTCGCGTCAAGCGTTAAATGCCGGCTCTTTCCCTTTGTTGTGACTCGCAATTTCGGCAGAATACCGCATCAGCGAGGCGCGCATGAAGCACCTGTTGACAGCTGTCAACAGGCGGCGTGCATCAGCTGCGATCGAGTCTGAAGACGGTGTCCGTATCATGCTCGCGCACATAGTCGACGGCCGTGCCATTCCAGTGCAGATCGTAAATCCGCCCATGAACGGGATTGGCGGCAAGGTCGGGATAGAAGAGTGCGACGCATTCGCCGCCCGGCCAGCGCGTGCTCGGGTAGACGATGCCATGAGATCCGGAGGCATGCAGCGGTTCGGCAACGCCCTGGGCGCCGGCATAGTTCTCGCTGTGGAGCCATGCGGAAAATTCCGGATCGCGAATGTCGTGGAGATCCGCGCTGACCGAGAGCACGATTTCCTGGCAGGAAGAGACCCAGCCAGCCGCCTCGCCCGTCGCGCGCAGGAAGCGTTCGTGATGGTGAATGGTCTGCAGCAGCGCCGCCTCGAGCGAGTTGGCTGCATAGAGAACGCCATAGCGCCCGGTGGAGAAGCGGCTCGGCAGGTCATAGCTGACATGGGTGAAGGGGCCCATGAGGACACCGGTTTCGTCCTCGACCCTGTGCGCTTCGGCGACGAGTTCGATATTGCCGACCGATTCAGCCAGGCGCGCATCCGTCTTGCGTTCGGCCGATGCCAGACGTGTCCAGTCTTCAGGCCGGGCGATGTCGTCGAAGATGTTGACGCATGCGGTCCCCACGCGAATGAAGCGACGGGCCTGCGGCCACTCGATGCGGGTGACGGAGGGAAGTTTCACCAGCCGCCCCGTCCGGAATCCAGGAAGCGGCGGATGCGCATGATGTCGGTCAGCTCGCCGTTCAGCATGATGTCGAGTGCTGACTTGCCTGCGAAGACCGCATTGCTCTTGGAAATCCACTCATAGGACCGCTCGGGATCGCGGAAGATCATTCGTAGCGCCTTGTGAATGCCCATCAGGTTGGAGAGCCGCGCCTTGCCGTCGCGCGAAAGCCGCCCCATCTCGCCGGCCTTCCAGCGGCGATAGGTCCGAACCGGCATGTCGACAAGGATCGAGGATTGTTCATCGGTCAGCGACCAGCTCTTGAACAGGGCGACGGCAGCGCGGAACATGGCCTCGCCTTCCTCGTCCGTGACCGGCGAGGCGACATATTCCCGGGCAAGTGTTTCCAGCGGCTGCAGAGAGACCATGCACCATCCTTCTCGGAGCGTCCTTATTGCCGGAAAATAGGAGGTCGGATGCCATGTGGCAATAGCCAACCTGCGGCATCCGAAAACCTGGCGCGGAACCATGTGGTTTCGTTGACCGTTGGTGAACACGTGTTACAAAGCGGCGCACACTTTTGAGGGAGACTTCGGGACATGAGCTTGAAATTCGGAACAAGTGGCCTGCGCGGCCTCTCCGCGGACCTGAAGGGCGAGCCGTCCTTCATCTATGCCAGAGCGTTTGCGCTTTACCTTTTCGATTCAGGGCTTGCCAAGCCTGGCGACAAGGTTTTGGTGGCGCGCGATTTTCGCGACTCCAGCCCGGAAATTGCAGCCAACTGCATCGGCGCGCTTCAGCAGGCGGGGCTTGAGCCGGTGGATTGCGGCACGCTCCCGACGCCCGCGCTCGCGCATTTCGGCTTGAAGCTGCGGGCCGCCTCCCTGATGATTACCGGCTCTCACATTCCTGCCGATCGCAACGGCATCAAGTTCTATCGACCGGATGGAGAAATCGGCAAGGCGGACGAGACGGCGATTGCCGCCGCCGCGGAATTCGTGCGTGCTGATCGCGCGGCGATGAAATTCCTGACCGGACAGGGTGAGGAGCGCGGCGCCGAAGCTGCCGATCTCTTTGTCTCCCGAAACAAGTCACTGTTGCAGGCGGGCGCGCTGAAGGGACTGAAAATCGGGGTCTATCAGCATTCGACGGTCGCCCGCGACATGTTTGTGGATGTGCTCGCCCATTACGGGGCGGACGTCACACCGCTTGGGCGCTCCGACGTCTTTATCCCGGTCGATACCGAAGCCGTGTCCCCGGAGAGCATCGGGTTGATGCAGGGCTGGGCGCGCGAGCATGGGCTCGACGCCATTGTTTCCGCCGACGGCGATGGCGACCGTCCGCTCCTGACCGACGAGACGGGCACACCGCTTCGCGGCGACCTCTTGGGGTTGCTCGCCTCGCTCTTCCTTGGCGCCGATACCGTGGTCACGCCTGTGACGTCGAATTCCGGCATCGAGGCGGCGGGTGGCTTTCGCGTGCTGCGCACCCGCGTCGGTTCGCCCTTCGTCATCGCCGGCATGGATGAGGCTCGCGCAGGCGGTGCCGTGGCCGTGGTGGGGTTCGAGGCCAATGGCGGCACCCTCACCGGCAGCGATTTCAAGGTGAACGGGGAGACGTTCACGGCTCTTCCCACGCGCGACTGTTTCCTGCCGGTTCTGGCGGTTCTTGCGCGCGCTGCGGCAGAAGGACAGCCCGTCTCGAAGCTTGCCAGCGGCTTCGCGCTTCCCGTTGCCGCTGCTGACCGGCTGGAAAATTTCGCCACCGAGCGCAGTGCAGCGCTGATGGCCTATCTGCGCGGTTCCGCTGAGAATCTCGATCGCTTCCTGATGCCGATTGGCGAGGCCGCATCGACCAGCGATATCGACGGCTTGCGCGTCACGCTCAAGGACGGACGCATCATTCACTTCCGCCCGTCCGGCAACGCACCGGAAATGCGCTGCTATGTGGAGGCGAAAACGGAAGAGGACGCAGTACAACTGCTGAAAGCCGGCCTGAACGAAATCCGGAATTTCAAGGACTGACGCGGCTTACCGGCGAAACCTATCGTGACGCATTGCAGGAGGCGGGCTATCGGCCCGCCTTTTCCTTTGCTTCTGCAATCTTCTGCGCGGCGCTGCGCAAGCCGAGCTGATAGCCGAGCGTGCCGCAGCCGGCGATCACGCCATCCGCGCGCAGCGACACATAGGAATGGTGGCGGAAGCTTTCGCGCTTGTGGACGTTCGAGATGTGCACTTCGATGACGGCCCCTTCGAAAGTATTGAGCGCATCCAGAATGGCGACGGATGTATGGGTGAAGGCGGCCGGGTTTATGACGATGCCGAGGGCGGTCTCACGGGCCTCATGAATCCAGTTGATGATCTCATGCTCGGCATTCGACTGATGGAAGCGGATCTCAAAACCCAGTTCGCCGGCCAGCGCCCGGCAGTCCCTTTCGACATCGGCGAGCGTTTCATGCCCGTAGATATGCGGCTGGCGCTTGCCGAGGAGATTGAGGTTCGGGCCATTGAGAACAAAAATCGTGTCGGGCATCTGCGGGCTCCAGCGTAACAAGCGTGTTGCGACTGCTTATCCGCTTGCGCTGAGATTTTCAAACCCTGTTCGGGCGGCATGTGAGTTGACAGCTGTCAACGTGGGGCGGGCAGCACCCGCTGGATCCCGCCATCGTCCTTCGTCCAGACCAGATTGCCGCGATGAATCAAGAGGTTCACATGCGCGTGCGTTTCGGAAAATGCGAAGCTCATCTGATGCGGGTCGAGCGGTCGCGGGAAGAGCACCGGCACCAGATCGGCCACCGTTCTGGGCTCTTCGCGGACGGCCGCCAGAATGAGGTCGCAGCGCTCCTCGTGATGGGCAAGGATTTCGCCGATGCGCGTATGCAAGCCGTAGAAGGGCAGTTCGTGACCGGGCAGAACGAAGGTGTCGTCGGGCAGGGTTGTCGCGAGCGCGCGCAGACTGCGGGTGTAAAGTCCGAGCGGATCGCCATCGGGTTCGACAGCCCAGACGCTGACATTGGGCGTGATGCGGGCCAGAACCTGGTCCGCGGCCAACAGCAACCCGGCCGACGCGTCATAGAGCATGATCTGCTCCGGCGCATGGCCGTCTCCGGACATGATGTCGAAGACGCGGCTTCCGATCTTCAAGCGCTCGCCCGCGACCAGGCGGAAAAATGTCAGCGGCAGCGGCGTCACCATGCGCAGGTAGAAATTGCCTTGTGTCGAAACAGTTTCCGCCGTGGCGTCACTCATGCCATGGGCGCGGTAGAACGCGCGATAGGACTCAGAGCCGAGCGCGTTGGGGCTCAGGGAGATGTTGTTGCAGGCCAGGAAGCCGGTCTGGCTGGTCAGCAGGGGGATATCGAATTCGGCGCACAGCCAGCCCGCAAGTCCGATATGGTCAGGATGATGGTGGCTGACGATGAGGCGGGTGAGGCGCTTTCCCTTCAACGGCCCGGCAAGCAGCATCCGCCAGGCTTGTCGCGTCTGGTCGTCGGCAATGCCCGTGTCGACTGCTGCATAGCCGTCTCCGTCCTCGATCAGATAGATGTTCACGTGGTTCAGCCGGAAGGGCAGGGCGAGCCTTGCCCAGAGGATGCCGGGCGCGATCTCCACGCATTCGCCGGATTGTGGCGGCGTCACCACGGGAAAGCTCACCGGTCGCGCAGGATTGGCGTTGGAATCGGAGGGTTTGGCCGTCGCCGGGCGGGACATGGACACGTGTGCTTCCTCATTGCTTTTGGCGCAGACTGTGCCGCGAGACTACTGCTAATGGCAAGCCCTAAGCAGGGCTTATTATCCAAAAGACGGCTTGCGAGCGGCGCTTGCCTGCCCCTATAGTCGCCAGCGCCGAGGGAGGAGACCCGTCAGTGCAGCGGTCCGGATACGTTCTGACCGCTGGTTTTGCCTCGCAAAAACAAGGAATTCGTTGACGGCTTCAAAGCCGTTGACAGGAGGATGATGCGCTTATGGCCGATGTGAAGACGAGGATCGAGGGGAGGGCGGGGATCGTTACGCTTGCCCGTCCCCAGGCGCTGAATGCGCTCTCCCATCCGATGAGCCTTGCGATCGAGGCCGCCTTCGACGCCTGGCGCGATGATGCGCGCGTGGCGCTGGTCATCATGGAGGCCGAAGGGGAAAAAGCCTTCTGTGCAGGCGGAGACATTGCCAGCATCTATCACCAGGCCCGGGCAGGCGAGCTCCAGCCGGCGCGTGACTTCTGGCGCGAGGAATATCGGCTGAACGTCAAGATTGCCGAGTATCGAAAGCCGATCATTTCGTTCATGCAGGGATTTGTCATGGGCGGCGGCGTCGGCCTCGGCTGTCATGGCAGCCATCGGATTGTCGGCGACACGACGAAGGTCGCGATGCCCGAATGTGGCATCGGGCTTATTCCGGATGTCGGGGGATCGCTGATCCTGGCGCGGGCCCCCGGGCGGGCGGGTGAATATCTCGGCCTGACCGGCGAGCGGCTCGGAGCCGCCGACGCCATCTATTCGGGCTTTGCCAATCTCTACGTGCCGGAGCCGGAATGGCCGGCACTGAAAGCCAAGCTGGCCGAAACCGGCGATGCGGCACTGGCCGAAAAGGCGACGCGGGCAGCGCAAGGCGGCACTCTGCCCGGCCTTATGCCGATGCTGGAGCGCGTCTTTTCCGCGGATACGTTGACGGGGATCCTGCAGCGCCTGGAGCGGGAAGAGGGGGAGGCGGCACTAAGGGCGCTTGTTGCCATCCGTCGCGGCTCGCCCATCTCCCTTGCGGCGACCCTGGAGATCGTGCGCCGGGCACGCGGCTTTTCGTCTGTACGGGAGGCGGTGGCGCTGGAATATCGCTTCACCTGGCGCTCCCACGAGTTCGGCGACTTCGTCGAGGGCATTCGCGCGCAGTTGATCGACAAGGATCGGACGCCGCACTGGAAACATCCGGCTGCAGACGCTGCGCCGGGCGATTATATTGCCATGATGCTTTCGGGCCTTGGCGAAAACGACTTGAGCTAATCGGGAGGAAACATCATGAAGATCGGCTTTATAGGCCTCGGAAACATGGGTGCGCCGATGGCGCATAATCTGGCCAAGGCCGTCCACGAGGTCGTGGGCTTTGACCTGGCCGCGCCGGTGCCGGATGGCGTGACGAAGGCGGCAACGGCTGCTGAGGCCGCCAGGGGTGTCGATGTCGTCATCACCATGCTTCCCAATGGCGCGATCCTGCGGGCGGTGGCTGCTGAAATCATCCCCGCCATGCGCGCGGGAGCGGTCTTTCTCGATTGCTCCACCGTCGATGTCGCCAGCGCCCGCGCCGTGGCAGCGGAGGCGGAGGCCGCCGGGCTGATGGCCGTGGATGCTCCTGTTTCGGGCGGCATTACGGGTGCCGCAGCAGGAACGCTGACCTTCATGGCCGGCGGTCCCGATGCCGCCTTTGCCGTCGTCAAGCCGCTGCTCGATATCATGGGCCAGAAGGCGGTTCATTGCGGCGCGGCAGGGGCAGGGCAGGCAGCCAAGATCTGCAACAACATGATCCTCGGCGCGACCATGATCGCGACCTGCGAGGCCTTCGCGCTGGCCGACAAGCTGGGCCTGGATCGGGCCAAGATGTTCGATGTGGTTTCCACCTCGTCCGGCTATTCGTGGTCGATGAACGCCTATTGCCCGGCGCCCGGTGTCGGGCCGAAATCGCCGTCAGACAATGATTACAAGCCGGGTTTCGCCGCGGAACTCATGCTCAAGGACCTGCGGCTGTCCCAGGAGGCCGCCCAGAGTGTCGATGCCGACACGCCGATGGGTGCGCGGGCGGCAGAGCTCTACGCCGCTTTTGTCGAGCAGGAAGACGGCCGCGGTAAGGATTTCTCCGCAATGCTGCCTCGCTTCGAGAAGCGGAGCCGGAGCACCTGAAAACATCCTCGTTTGCCGCCCTGCGCCTAGCGGGGCGGCGCCGGGAAGTCTTGCCAGACCATCAGGAAGGTCAGCCCTGCAAGTCTGGGAAACAGATTAATCTTTCAAGTTGCATCCGGAAAAGGAGCAAAATGAAAACCTGCAACACTAGATTTATTTAGTTATATTTGAACAAATGATTTTGGCAAAAAATCGCCGATTTCTCGCAGTCGCGATATAATTTTCAGAATTAGATAACGCCTTCATGTGAATGTGCCCTGCAACGAAGTATTCCGAGGTAGTCAAGCCGACCTCAGAATGACGTCACAGCGACTGTTCTTTAGCCAGAGGCGAAACAAGTTTTGTTCTTCAAAGGGCCCATCCCACATTTGAAGCGTTTCATGCGCGCAAGACAGGCGAGTATGCCGCTCATGTTTTGCTTGCTGTTCGGCGGTCTCATGCTGGCCACCGGCGGCACGCTCGATATTGCGAACATCATGCGGGTTCGCTCCAACATGCAGAACGTCGCTGACAGTGCTGCCCTGGCCGGCGCATCCCAATACCGCCTGAGCAACAGCGATACCAACGTTGTGAAGCAAGTGGCGCTGGCCTTTGCCGATTCTGCGTTGAAGACGGCCGATATCGATGGCCATCCGACTGTCACGGTCAACGAATCCGACAGGTCGGTCGCGGTGCGCATTGAGGCGAGAGTAAAGCTTCGCTTCATCAGGATCAGCGGCAACGAAGGCATCGACCTGAATTCCAGGGCCGTGGCGCGCGCCGGCAGCACGAGTGTGATCTGCCTGCTTGCGCTTGGCGACGGCTCGACGAATCTGGGTGTCGACAATGGCCGCGTCACGGCTCCCAAGTGCAACACGCACTCCAATTCCAAGGCCAGCGACGGCCTTGTCGCGGCTGGGCTTGCGACGATCTCATCGAAGGTGATCTGCACCGGTGGCGGGTATGTGGGCTCCGAAAGCGCCTTTTCGCCCAAGCCGGCGACGGATTGCCCCGAGGCTGCAGACCCGCTGGGTGCGCGCCTGGCGCCCACCGAGACAAAATGCGACTTCACGAATTTTAAGGTGGATCTGGGTTTGCAGACACTTCGTCCCGGCGTCTATTGCGGCGGGTTGATTGTCCAGCAGCCGACCCGAATCCGCATGATGCACGGCACCTACATCATGAAGGACGGCCCTCTGGTACTGACCGATGGCGCCTCGTTGAACATGGTTGACGCCTCGGTCTATCTGACCGGCACCGATTCAGTGCTCTATTTCGACTATACGTCCTCGCTTGACCTGAGCGCGCCGGTTGCGGGTCCCATGGCGGGTATCCTGTTTTTCGAAGACAGGGATGCGCCGCTTGGCCGACTACACCAAATCGGTAGCAGAATTGCGCCCCAGTTGCTCGGGACGATTTACCTGTCGCGCGGCAAACTGGTTGTTGGTCAGCAGCCGACCGACGGTATCCTCAATTTCGACTGCAAGGTGCAGGCGCTGAACCACCATCCGCTGCTGGCTGGCGTCTTGGTCCATGTCGGTCTTGTGCCTTGTCCTCTCCCGCCGATCAACATCTCTCTGCAGTCGGCTTGGACGCTGATCGTGGCGCGGCAGGTGGCCGTCAACGCCGGCGTCAACCTTGTGCTCAATGCCAATTACGATGCGGCACCCGTGCCGCCGCCGCCGGAAGCCTTCAAGGACTCCACGATCCTGACGCATTAGGGTCAAGCTCTCGAACCCCTTGGCCGGACAATGGGTGCGGGCGTCACGCGCGCGACCCGAGAGGTGAGCCCGGCGGTCTGAATCGGATAAATGAAAATGAAAGCCATTATAGCTTTCATTTCATGCCGCCTGTGTCATCGATTTCATGGCGTTAGTGTTTCCGACCATTTGCCCCTTCGGCATCGTGAATTCTGCTGTTTTCGGGGATTTCGCAGGATGGCGACCGCGTGACGAGAGCCCGCATGACGCTCCCTTCGTCACCCTTGAGGCGCTTTCTGCGCGGCAGGCTGACAGGCAGAACCACGGGCGGCTATCCCAGTGACATTCGCATCTGGCGCGGGATGGCGCATCGGATTTCACCCGCGCGTGCAATCTGTCGGAAAGACTGAACCGGCGGCAGGATTTTCCCACCGCCGGTTCCAGCATTCTGTTCGGGTGCGTTAGAAACGATCCATCTCTTTGTTTTGCGCAATTCCGGACGCGAAACCGGTTTCCAGTTTCGCTGGAATTGCTCTAGCTCAGTGGCGCCGGGTGAACGAATGGCCACGGCGAACTGTCGGAACCGCGCGGGACGGTCACCTCGATCACCACCGGTTCGTTCGCCTGCAGGGCCTCCGAAAGCTTGCCGCGCAGGTCTTCGGGATCTGAGGCTTTCATCGCCATCACGCCGAAGGACTTGGCGAGCGCCACGAAGTCCGGATTTTCCAGATCGGCCCCGAGCAGGCGGTTGCCATATACCGTCTGCTGATCCCGCCGCACATTGCCATAGGCCGAGTTGTTGAAGACGATGGCGACCACGGCGATCCCGAACTGCCTGGCCGTTGCCAGTTCCTGAACGCCGAACATGAAGCCGCCGTCGCCAGAGACAGACACGACGGCCTTGTCGGGATTGGCCACCTTGACGCCCAGCGCGGTGTTGAAGCCGAAGCCGAGATTGTCCTGATAACCGCAGGTGACATATTGCCGGGGGGCGTAGACGGGGAAGCACATGCGCGCGGTAAATCCGACCTGCGAGACTTCCTCGACGAAGAACCCATCGCGCGGGAGCACGTCTCGGATCACGCGAAGATAACCCTCCTGCGGCTGAACGCTGGTCAGTGCCTCTGCCGCCTTGGTCTTGAGATCGGCGAGTTCGGTCTCGCGCGAGGGGCGCGCGGGCAGCCCTTCAAGTTCTGCCAGAAGAGCGCGAATGCCGGCTGCCGACCCCGTGACCAGGCCGAGATCGGGCTTCAGCCGCACCATCTCGGTCGGATCGATATCGATGCGGATCACTTTCAGGCCCTTGGGCATCCAGCGCCAGCGGAAATATTGCAGTTCGAGCCGGGACCCGATGCCGATCAGCAAGTCGCAATTCTGCCAGTACTGCCATGCGGCGGGCGGCATCAGGGCAAGCGGATCGTCGTCGGGCAGGATGCCCTTGCCGGAGCGGTGCGCGGTCACGGGGGCCTGCAGCAGCCGGGCGAGCTCGGCCAACTCGGCCTCCGCGCCGATGGCTCCCGAGCCGAGCATGATCAGCGGGTTCTTTGCCGAACGGATGAGCGCCGCGGCTTTTGCGACCACTTCCGGATCGGGGCGCGGCACGGGGGTCGGCGAAGCGACTTGCGGCATGTCGACATCGGCGGCCATGCCGAAGACATCCCAAGGCGCCTCAATGCCGACGGGCCGCTGACGACCGGACAGCATCTCCTTGAAACCCTCGGCCATGACCGCGCCGGCTTCCGTCGGATGATTGATCCGCGTGGCCCATTTGGTCAGGCCCTTCAGCGTGCCGAGGTGGTCGGGCAATTCGTGCAATTGCCCTCTGCCCTGGCCGATGAGATGCGACATGATGTTGCCGGTCAGGCACATGACGGGGGCATTGGCGCCATAGGCGGTGCAGAGGGCCGCTCCGGAATTGAGAAGCCCCGGTCCCGGCACCACCGTATAGGCGCTCGCCCGGCCGGTCGACTTCGCATAGCCATAGGCCATGTAGCCGGCGCCCTGCTCGTGGCGCGTATGGATGAAGCGGATGCTCTCCGCCTCCCGCGCCAGCGCATCGTTGAAATCATACATATGGGCGCCCGGAATGCCGAAAACGGTATCCACGCCATGGGCGATCAGAGATTTCGCCATTATTTCGCCGGTGGTCATGCGGGTCATCGGAATATCCTGTCTTGCCATTCTCGGAAGCTGAAGTGTCGTGTTTGGGTCGTGCGATGCCGGGTCAGGCGCTGTCGGGCACAAGCCTGCCGGGGTTCATGATGCCATCGGGGTCAAGCGCCCGCTTGATAGCCCGCATGGCGGCAAGCTGCGCTGGCTCCTTGAGCTTCAGCATGACATCGAGCTTGCTTTGCCCGATCCCGTGCTCGGCACTGAACGAGCCGTGCAGCGACTTCAGCAATGCGAAGGCTCTGTCCTTTGCCTGTTCGAGCGGAAGGGTGAGCCAACGCTCGCGGTCGGCGCAGGCCAGCGCATAGTGCAGATTGCCGTCGCCGAAATGCCCGATGGTCAGCGTTTCGAAGCCGAGTTCGTGGGCGGTGGCATCCATGTCGCGCAGAAAGCGAGAGATGTTCGCCAGCGGCAGGGAAATATCAAAATGGTAGGAGGCGCCGTATTTCAGGATCGACTCGAGGACAGATTCGCGCATACGCCAGAACGTGGCGCGCTGCTGTTCGGAGGTTGCGACCACGGCGTCGAGGACATCGCCTGCCTCCATCATGTCCTCAAGCACGGCCAACGTCTCGGTGGAGAGTTGCGTGGAACCACTCTCATCCAACCGTGCGTCCACCGCGCGCGACGATCCCACCTCCAGCAGGAAGCCGGTTTCGACAGGTCCCGCAAGCGGCGACTTCAGGTCTGGAAAGGCCTTTTCAATGGCGGCAAGCACGGGCGCCGGGACATATTCGAAAGCCTCGACCGCCTGACCTGTATGATCCTGAATGCGGTTGAGAACCCGGACCGCGGAGTCCACGGAGGCCAGCGACAGGAAGGCGGTGACCCGCGTCAGCGGCTTCGGGAAGAGCTTGAACACCGTCGCTGTGATGATGCCGAGCGTCCCTTCCGAACCGATCAGCAGGTCCTTCAGATCATAGCCGGTATTGTCCTTGCGCAGTCCGCTCAGCCCGTTGAAGATCGAGCCGTCCGGCAGAACTGCCTCGATGCCGAGGCACAGTTCCCGCGTGTTTCCATAGCGCACGACGTTGGAGCCGCCCGCATTGGTCGCCAGGTTGCCGCCAATGCTGCAACTGCCCTTGGCGCCGAAGGTCAACGGAAAAAGCAGGTCATGGTCATCGGCATGGTTCTGAACGACCTGGAGGATCGCACCGGCCTCGACCACGATCGTGCGCCCCGCCTCGTCAAGGTGACGGATGGCATTCATCTTCGACAGTGAGAGGACGACGGACGGCGTGGCAGCGGACGAAATTCCGCCGCCGGCGAGACCCGTGTTGCCACCCTGCGGGACGATGCAGACCCCTGCTGCCCGGCAGAGCCTGACGATCTGCGAGACCTGTCGGGTTTCCACGGGGCTGACGACCGCAAGCGCTTCGCCGGTGAATTGTCGGGTCCAGTCGGTCAGGAAGGCGGCCATCGAAGCGGCATCCGTCAGGACCCGCTGTTCGCCGACAATGGCGCGCAAGTCTCTCAAAAAGCCGTCTGACGCGGCCTCCACGAATTTGACGTTCTGACGCAAAGCACACTCCCTTCCGGTCTCGTTCGCGCCCGGCTCCTCTTCAGAACTAACATGGTACATGCCAGATTGTGTTGTCAACTACCATGTAACATGTTAGATTAATCCCATGAGTAAGTCCTTGAAACCGATCGAGCCGCCGTTCTCCCTCATGCAGGTCACCATTGATCGTATCCGCGATGCGATCATTACCGGAGAATTGCCCTTGGGATGCAAGCTGTCCGAGCAGCGGCTCGCCGATCAGCTCGGCGTCAGTCGCTCGCCGGTTCGCGATGCACTGGCCGCACTTCAGCGTGAAGGTCTGGTCACCGTTTCCCCCAAGCGCGGCTCCTTTGTCTTCACGCCTGACCTGAAGAGTGTCGACGAGATCAACGAGCATCGGTGCATTCTGGAGAAGGCATCCATTCGAAAGGCCATTGTCCGAAATCATGCAGCGCTGCTGGACAGCCTGGGCGCGGCCTGTGCGCGCATGTCCAAGGCCGTCGAAGAGAATGATCCTCTCCAATACACCAGGGGAGACATGGAGTTTCACAACTCGCTCATCCTGAGCGGCGGCAATCATTCCATCGCGTCATCCTACCGGCGGACGATCGGTCCGCTGATGGCGCTTCGGACGCATCTCTTCATGATCATGAATGAGAACCTTGGCCGTTCCATGAAGGAACATCTGGACATGCTGGAAGCCTGCCGGGCGAAGAATGCCGATGAAGCGGAACGTCTGATCGATGTGCATGCGGCTCACCTCGTCGATGCCTATCGTCTGGCGCTGGCGCAAGCCACGCTGCCTGAAGCACACGTCAACTAGAGCCGCAATTGTGCCTACCGGTTCGGTCTCTCCTGCATCGTTGTCTCGCCGGACCTATGGCCAATCGAAATATTCGGCGTTGACGGCGCGCGCCGCGCGGTTTTCGGGGCTCGTGGCCTGGCGGCGATAATCATTGGGCGAGATGCCGGTCACGCGTTTGTAGGCATGGCTGAAATAGGTCTGGTCGGGAAAGCCGAGCTGAGCGGCAATTTCCTGGATCGAACCTGCCGAGCGCTCAAGTCTCAGATTCGCCTCCTGCATGATCCGCTGCTGGATTAGAGCTTTGGGTGTCCGCTCCAGTGTTCGTGTGCAGATGGCGTGCAGGCGGTCGTGGCTGAGACCCAAGGCTTTGGCGTAAAAGGCGATGGGGCGGCGCTCGCGGAAATGAAGCTCGACCAACTGCCGGAAACGCTGCAGGATCGCGATGTCCAGCCCGTGTCCGGTTGCAGCAGGTTTCTCCCATTCCCCTGTACGCCAGAGCGTCATGATGAGCAGCCGCGCGTAGCCCGCAATCGCCAGATCCGAGCCGCGGCCGGTAATCATCAGCTCCCTGAGAAATCCTCTTGCGAGGTGACTCAGGTCTTGAAACGTCTCTGCCGATGCCCCTTCGAGCGTCACGATGGCGGGCCGCTCCGTGAAGGTGCGCAGCAGCACCGACTCGGCCTTGTTGCCGATCGCGTCGATCAGAAGTTCCTGCGACAGGCCGACGAGGAGCGCTTCGGCGCCAGGGTCGAGCGAGAGTGTGGGGGCAACCGAGGCGGGGAATGTGAAGGCCGCCTGTTCGGCCAGTTCGTGCGTCTCGCCGGAGAATTGGGCGACCGCGCGGCCGTCGATCAGGACGAAGATGTGAAAGAACTGGCCATAGGGTGGAAGACCTGGCCGGACAATCCGGCGATAGAGCGTCGAATGGAACGCCTCGCCACGAAACTGTTCGACGCCAATCCCCGACGAGACGGTCATTGCATCCTCCGGATGACCAATATTGCCCAATAAATATCAAATTTATCCCAATAAACAACATTCCTGAAAGCGGGGTACGCTACTAAGGTTGGCGGGCCTTATGGGAGGAGGCTGATCTGCCAGACACGCGCCGGAATGTGCGCGGCGGCGGATGGAGGTTTGTGTGCCTACGCGCCCAAACTCCTCTCTCGGGCTGGGAGGCTGCCGATGCTTGACGCAAAATTGCTGATCAATGCCAAGGATGTCGACGCGACAGGTTCTGGCGTGTTCGAACGACGCAGCCCGATTTCCGATCAGGTTGTCACCGTGGCCTCGGCCGCCACAGTGGCGGATGCCCGCCATGCCGCCAATGTCGCGGCCTCCGCCTTTCCGGCGTGGTCTGAATCCGGCCCCTCCTATCGCCGCGACATACTTTTGAAGGCGGCCGACAAGCTCGTCGAGATGCGGTCGGCGTTTTGCGAGGCGATGTATGACGAGTTGGGTGCGACGCGCGAATGGGCGGAGTTCAATGTGACCATCGCCCAGAGCATTCTCGTCGAGGCGGCGTCGATGACGACCGCCGTGACCGGCGACGTGGTGCCCGCCTCCAGGCCGGGATCGTTTTCCCTGGCCTATCGGCAGCCCGTGGGTGTTTGTCTCGGCATTGCGCCCTGGAATGCGCCGGTCATCCTGGGCGTCCGCGCGATTGCGATGGCGCTGGCTTGCGGCAACACGGTTCTGCTCAAGGCTTCCGAGCTTTGCCCGCGCACTCACCGCCTGATCGGCGAAGTCCTGCAGGCGGCGGGGCTTCCGGCCGGCGTGCTCAATGTCATCCTCAATGCGCCGCCCGAGGCCGAGCGGATCGTTCACGCGCTGATCGAGCATCCGGCCGTGCGGCGGATCAATTTCACCGGCTCGACCCGCGTCGGTCGCCAGATCGCAGAAAAGGCGGCGCGGCATCTGAAGCGTTGCCTGCTGGAACTCGGCGGCAAGGCGCCGTTGATCGTGCTGGATGATGCCGACATCGATGAGGCAGTGAAGGCGGCCGCATTCGGCGCCTTCATGAACCAGGGGCAGATCTGTATGTCGACCGAGCGGATCATCCTGCACGAGGCGATTGCCGACAGTTTCATCGCCAGCTTCGTGGAGCGCGCGCGCGGCATCATCGCCGGCGATACGCGCCGCGAGCAGTTTCCGCTCGGGCCCGTCATCAACGAATTCGCGGCAGCGCGCATCCGGGCGCTGATCAACGATGCCGTTTCGAAGGGTGCGGAAATCCTCTGCGGCGGCGAGATGCACGGCAATTTCCTCGACGCAACCGTGCTGGACCGGGTCACGCCGGCCATGCGCATCTACGAGGAGGAGTCTTTCGGGCCGATTGTCAGCCTGTTGCGCGCCGGTTCCGACGACGAGGCGGTGACGATTGCGAATGCATCGGAATACGGGCTGTCATCGGCCGTTTTCAGCCGCGATATCGGGCGGGCGCTGTCGATTGCCAAGCGCATTGAGAGCGGCATCTGCCACATCAACGGCGCGACCGTCGCCGACGAGCCGCAAATGCCCTTCGGAGGCGTGAAGGCCTCCGGATACGGCCGGTTCGGCGGGGTCTCCGCGCTCGACGAATTTACTGAACTTCGCTGGATCTCGATCGAAACCGGGCCATCTGCCTATCCGATCTGATGCCGGCGATCTGCACCATACGTCTTCAAACTGGGAGGAAACCATGACGACGAATATCCTGAACATCAGCCGGCGCGGCTTCGTGTCGGCCTCGATTGCCGGCACGGCGGCGCTGGCGCTCGGCGGACGCGGCCTTGCGGCCGATGCGACCAAGCTCAAGGTTGGCTTCATCAGCCCGCGCACCGGCCCGCTTGCCGGTTTCGGCCAGACCGATGGCTACGTCCTGGAAAAGGTCCGCGAGACGCTGGCCAAGGGCGTAACGCTGGGCGGCAAGGCCTATGCGGTGGAAATTCTCGATCGCGACACACAGTCCGATCCCTCGCGCGCCGGCCAGCTCGCCAAGGACCTCATCAACAATGACGGCATCGACATGATGCTGGTCATCTCCACGCCGGAAGTCATCAATCCGGTCTCTGACGCCTGCGAAGCCGCCGGTGTGCCCTGCCTCTCGACCGTCATGCCCTGGGAAGCCTGGTATTTCGGCCGTGGCGCCAAGCCCGGCCAGCCGTCGCCTTTCAAGTGGACCTACCACTTCGGCTTCGGTGTCGACGAGTTCTACAAGACCTATGTCTCGCAGTGGGCGTTGATCGAGACCAACAAGAAGGTTGGCGTCATGTACCCGAACGATGCCGACGGCAACGCGATCCGCGCCTCGCTGGCGCCGAAGCTTGCCGCCGCCGGCTTCACCATCATCGATCCGGGCCCGTATGAAGACGGCACGACCGATTATTCTTCGCAGATCGCGCTGTTCAAGAAGGAGAAGATCGAGATCTTCAACACCTTCCCGATCCCGCCGGATTTCGCCGCCTTCTGGCGCCAGGCCGCGCAGCAGGGCCTGCACAAGCAGGTCAAGATCGTCCAGGTCGCCAAGACGGGTCTCTTCCCCTCGGATGTCGAAGCGCTCGGCAGCCTCGGCAACAAGATTGCCGGCGCCTGCTATTGGCACAAGGCCTTCCCCTACAAATCCTCGTTGACCGGGCTGAGCGGTCCCGAGCTTGCGGATGGCTACGAGGCCAAGAGCGGCAAGGAATGGACGCAGCAGCTCGGCGCCACCATGTCGCTCTTCGATGCCGGCTTTGCCGCGCTCAACAAGGCCAGCGACGCCAAGGACAAGGCGTCGGTGGCCAAGGCGCTTGCCGGGCTGAACACCGAGACCATGATCGGCAAGGTCGATTTCACCAGCGGCCCGTTCCCGAACGTGTCGCCGGGCCCAATCATTGGCGGCCAATGGGTCAAGTCGCAGAACCCGAAGTTCAAGTACGACTTCGTGATCACCGAGAACGCGACCGACAAGAACGTGCCGGTCGCTGCCAAGCTGCAGCCTTATAACGGCTAAGAGGCGGATCAGGGCGATGGCAGAGATGACGGGATCCATGCTTCTGGAGGCGGCGGGCGTTGGTAAACGCTTCGGCGCGCTCCAGGTGCTGAGCGGTGTCAACTTCACGATGAGGCAAGGCGAGGCGGTCGGCATCGTCGGTCCCAACGGGGCCGGCAAGACCACCTTCCTCAGCGTGCTTTCCGGCGCGCATGCGGCAAGCGAAGGTCGCATTGCCTTCTTCGGCAAGGACATTACCGCCACACCCGCGATGCAACGCTGCCATATGGGGCTGGTGCGCACGCATCAGGTCCCGCGACCCTTTTCCGGCATGACCGTTTTCGAGAATGTCCATGTCGCGGCCGTCCATAACGGCGGCCGCGGCCGGGAAGCCGCCTATCAGACGACGCTGGAGGCGCTCGAGCTCTGCGGCATGCTGCCGATTGCCAACCGGCAGGCCGACACGATCGGCCTGCTTGACCGCAAGCGTCTGGAACTGGCCCGGGCGCTCGCCGCCGATCCGAAGCTGCTGCTCCTCGATGAGATCGGCGGTGGCTTGACCGAAAGCGAGGCGGAAGAGCTTGTCGCGACCATTGCGAAACTGACGGCGCGTGGCATTTCGATCATCTGGATCGAGCATATCGTGCATGTGCTCCTGAAGATTGCCCGGCGGCTCATCTGCATGGATGCGGGGCGGATCATTGCCGATGGCGACCCGCAGGCGGTGATGAGCCATCCGGAAGTGGTCAAGGCCTATCTCGGAGGAGCGCCGGAATGACGCTTCTGTCGATTGAAAATCTCGACGTCCGCTACGGACAGTTCAAGGCCGTTCGCTCCGTCAGTCTCCAGGTCGGCGCGGGCGAGGTCGTGGCCATGATCGGAGCCAACGGTGCAGGAAAGACGACGCTGATGCGCACGCTTGCCGGCGCGATCCGGCCGGCCGGCGGACGCATCCTCTTCAAGGACAAGGATGTGACCGCGATGTCCGCGCATGAGCGCGTGAAATCCGGGATGGTTCTGGTTCCGGAAGGTAGACGGCTCTTCGCCCGCATGACGGTTGAGGAAAACCTGCAGCTTGGCGGGCTCGTCAAGCGCGGCGGCGACTGGACCGTCGACCGCATCTTCTCCATTTTTCCGAACCTCGTGAAGCGCCGGCATGCGAAGACAGGCACGCTCTCGGGTGGCGAGCAACAGGCAACCGCGATCGGCCGCGCGCTGATGACCAATCCGGACGTCATTTTCTTCGATGAAATTTCCCTGGGGCTTTCGCCGCTGGTCGTCGATCAGGTCTATGCCTCGCTTGTCGAGCTTCTGAAATCCGGCGTCACGGTCGTGCTGGTCGAGCAGGACCTGAAGCGCGCCATGGCGGTCGCGGGGCGCGCGATCTGCATGCTGGAGGGACAGGTCGTGCTGGACCGGCCGATGGCGCAGACCACCCGCGACGAGATCACCGAGGCCTATTTCGGCCTCAAGCGCGGCCAGAACCTGGAGGGAGCGCACTGATGCTGAACCAGATCGCCCAAGCCATCGTCCTTGGCGGCTATTATGCGCTGATCGCCTGCGGGCTCTCCTTCATGCTGTCGGTGATGCGCGTCATCAACTTGGCGCATGGCAGCCTGCTGGTCCTTGGCGGCTACTTCCTCTGGTATCTCGGCGAGAATTACCAGGTCTCGCCCTTTGTCGGACTTCTCGCTCTGGTGCCGCTTCTGGCGCTGATCGGCTGGGCCTTGCAGCGTTTCCTGCTCGAGCGCAGCGCGCGCGGCGGCGAACTTCTCCCGATCCTCACCACGTTCGGCCTTTCGATCGTGCTCGACAATCTGCTCTTCGAACAATTCGGCGCGGATACCCGCTCGCTTGCACCCTATATCGGCGATCTCGCCTGGGACAGTTTCGAGCTACCCGGCGATATCTATATCGGCAAGATCGGCGTGCTGACGCTGGTGGCGGCGATCGTGCTTCTCGGCGGGCTGCAGCTCTTCCTGAGCCGCACCGGAACCGGCAAAGCCATCCGCGCGACGTCGGAAGACCCGGATACGGTGGGCATTGTCGGGATCGACGCCCGCAAGGCGAGCGCGATTGCCTCGGCCATCGCCGTCGGCTCGATCGGTTTGGCCAGTGCCGCGCTCGGCATGCGCGCCACGTTCGACGCCTATGCCGGCGGCGCGCAGCTGCTCTTCGCCTTTGAGGCGACGATCATCGGTGGCGCGAGCTCGCTCTGGGGCACGCTGATCGGCGGTATCGTGCTGGCGCTGGCACAGACGGCGGGGGCGGCGATCCATCCGCAGGGCTTCCTGATCGGCGGGCATCTGGCCTTCATCCTGGTTCTCTTTGCCCGCTTCTTTTTCCTGCCGGGCGAATTCACCTATCGGCTGAGACGCATTGCGGGGCTTGCGAAATGACCACGACCAACCTCACGTCTATCCGCATCGAACGCTGGACCAAGGCTTCCGTCGTTGCCGTCAGCCTTTGCGTCGCCGCCATCGCGGCGCTCGCCATTGCGCCGGCCGTGCTGGGGGCGGGGGCCGTTGACCGGCTGACCGCGCTCTTCATCTACATCGTGCTCGCCGCGATGTGGAATGCGCTGGCCGGCTATGGCGGCCTTGTTTCAATCGGCCAGCAGCTCTTCTTCGGGCTCGGCGCCTATTTCACCATCCGCATCGCCGATCTCGGCGTCGATCCGTTCATAGCCATGGCGCTCGGCGCCATCGTGACGACCGTCATCGCCTATCCGGTTGGCCGGTTCATGCTGAAGCTGAAGGGTGGCGAGTTTGCCATCGGCATGTGGGTTCTGGCGGAACTCGCCCATCTGCTGGTCAATCTCGACACGCTGATCCAGGGCGAAACCGGTACGTCGCTCATCTCGCTCAACGCCTATGACATCGGGCTCCGCCGCAACCTCATCTACTGGCTGGCGCTCGCCACAATGGCGGGACTTCTCTCGGCGCTCTTCTTTCTGCTGCGCAGCCGCACGGGTGCCGCCATCCAGGCGATCCGCGACAGCGAGGAGGCGGCCGCGTCGCTCGGTGTCGACGCCATCCGCACCAAGAGGCTGATCTTCGTGATCGCGGCCGGCGGCATTGCCGCGGCAGGTGCGCTGTGGCTCGCCTCGGCGATTTCCTTCCAGCCGAAGACCTATTTCTCGGTGCAGTGGACGGCCTACATGATCTTCATGGTGCTTGTCGGCGGGATCGGCAAGTTCGAGGGCGCGATCCTCGGCGCGATCCTGTTCTTCCTGATCGAGACATGGTTTGCCGCCGCCGGCGTCTGGTACCTGATCGGGCTTGGCGCGGTCGCGCTCATCTTCTCCCTCGTCCTGCCCAAGGGGCTCTGGGGTTATTTCGCGGACCGCACGGGGCTTCGGCTTCTGCCGGTCGGCTACGTCGTGCGCGAGTGATCGCGGCGACATCGAACACACCATAATCAAGGAGGATTGCACCATGCTTTTCGGCAAGAAAATCGTCATCACCGGCGTTGCGTCGGGGATCGGCAAGCGCACCGCAGAACTCGCTGCCCAACTCGGCGCGGATGTCATTGGCATCGACCTGAAGAAGCCCGACGTCACGGTCGGCCATTTCGTCGAGGGCGACATCGGCTCGGCGGCGGGCGTTGAGGCGATTGCCGCCGCCCTGCCGCACGGGATCGATGCGCTGTGCAACGTCGCCGGCATTTCCGGCAAGGCCGGGATCGTGCCGACGCTGGCGATTAATTTCTACGGTCTGCGCGCGCTTTCCTATGCCGCTTCGGCCAAGATCCGCGAGGGCGGCTCGATCGTGAACGTGGCGTCCATCGCCGGCTATGGCTGGCGGGCCAATCTGGAGCGGGCGAAGAAGCTGGTTGCGGTGAAAGGCTTCCCGGATGTCGATGCGGTTCTGCGGGCCGAGGGCCTGCATAACGAATTCGGCTATCCTCTGTCGAAGGAACTGCTGCTTCTATGGAACATGCAGGCAGCACACGAGCCGGTCTTCAAGGATCGCGGCATCCGCGTGAATGCGGTTAGCCCCGGTCCTGTCGAAACGCCGATCCTCACCCAGTTCCGCGAAGTGCTTGGCAATCCCCGTGTCGACAGCGACATCGAGCGCGTCGGCCGCGCCGGCACCGCTGAAGACATCGCGCCGCCTGTCCTCTTCCTCTGCTCGGATGCCGCACGCTGGATCAACGGCGCGAACATTCCCTGCGACGGCGGGCTTGAAGCGTCCATCAACGCCGAAGTTCTCGGCTTCTGAATTATCTGAACGGAGACACTCATGAACATCAATCTTCTTATCGACGGCGAAACAAAGGCTGCGGCCAGCGGACGGACCTTTGAACGGCTTGATCCGGTCACCGGCGCTGTTGCCTCGACCTCGGCTGCTGCCGGCATCGAGGATGCCAATGCCGCCGTTGCGTCTGCCGCCGTCGCCTTCGAAAGCTGGTCGAAGACCGGTCCTGGCGAGCGCCGTGCGCTTCTGATGAAGGCCGCCGACATCATGGATTCGAAGGCGGGCGCATTCATCGCCGCCATGATCGCCGAAACCGGCGCGACCGGCGGATGGGCCGGCTTCAACGTCATGCTGGCCGCCGGCATCATCCGCGAGGCGGCCGCCATGACGACCCATATCGGTGGAGAGATCATTCCCTCGAACAAGCCGAACACGCTCGCGATGGGCGTCTACAAGCCGAAGGGCGTCTGCCTCGGCATCGCGCCGTGGAACGCACCGGTGATCCTCGGCACGCGCGCGGTTGCGATGCCCGTCGCCTGCGGCAACACCGTTGTCCTCAAGGCCTCCGAACTTTGCCCGGCGGTGCACCGGCTCATCGGCGAATGCTTCAACGAGGCCGGCCTGCCGAAGGGCGTCGTCAACGTCGTGACCAACGCGCCGGAAGATGCAGCGGCAATCGTCGAGGCGCTGATCGCAAATCCCGCAGTCAAGCACGTCAACTTCACGGGCTCGTCGCGCGTCGGCCGCATCATCGGCCGGCTTGCTGGCGAAAACCTGAAGCCGGCGCTTCTCGAACTCGGCGGCAAGGCGCCGCTGATCGTGCTGGACGACGCCGATATCGACGGCGCGGTCAATGCTGCCATCTTCGGCGCGTTTATGAACCAGGGCCAGATCTGCATGTCGACCGAGCGCATCATCGTCGACGAGAAGATCGCCGACGAGTTCGTCGCCAAGCTGTCCGCCCGCGCTGCCGCCCTTCCGGCCGGCAATCCGCGCGAACATGTGGTGCTTGGCGCGCTCGTCACCCCGCAGGCGGCGGAAAAGATGGACCGGATCATGGCCGACGCGACCGCCAAGGGCGCGAAGATCGTCGCTGGCGGCAAGCGCACCGGCGCCATCGTCGAGGCGACCGTGGTCGATCACGTCAAGCCCGGCATGACGATCTACGAGGAGGAGTCCTTCGGTCCGGTCAAGCCGGTCATCCGCGTGAAGGGTGAGGAAGAGGCAATCCGCGTCGCCAACGACACCGAATACGGTCTGTCTTCGGCGGTTTTCAGCCGCGACGTGCAGCGCGCCATGCGGGTTGCCGACCGGATCGAGAGCGGCATTTGCCACATCAACGGTCCGACGCTGAACGATGAACCGCAGATGCCCTTCGGCGGCGTCAAGGCCTCCGGCTATGGCCGCTTCGGCGGCAAGGCGGCGATTGCGGAATTCACCGACCTGCGCTGGATCACCATCGAGGATTCCCAGCAGCACTATCCGTTCTGAGAATTTCAGCGGTTTGAATCCTATGCCGGCGGGGCCTCATGCGGCCCCGTCTCCAGCCACGACGTCATCGGCATTGTCCGTCACACGGGCGTTACATTGCGGGCCTGCTTCATGCAGCCGGCGCGTCCGGTATCCGGCGCCACGGGAGCGTCCAATCGAATTTCCCTTGCAATTGGTGTTCCAGGTCCCTCCGTCGAGACCGGGAAGGGGAACCGACGCCGCCGGTATCCGGTGGTGCGGACCAGAAAGCCTGTCCGCGGATGGAACACTCTGTTCAAATTATAATATGAAGTATGAATATGCAGAAATATATAAATTCTCTCTTTACAAGCCAGAGTGGGTATTTTATTCCATCTGAAGGATGAGGGGAGGGGACAGGCGATTAGCCTGATCTTCAGCCAGGTGGAGCAAGACGATGAACACGATCAGGATCGGCGATAGCGACGGCATCACCTTGCAAGCCGATCTCTATCTGCCGGAAGGAGCGGGTCCTTTCTCGCTGATCGTGGGTATTTCCGGCGGCGGTTGGTCCCGGGGAAACCGGGGCGCGCTCAAGGCCTGGGGTGAGCATCTCGCACGCGCGGGCTTCGCCTTTGCCAGCGTCGATTATCGCCGCGTCGCCGATAAGCCCGCCTTCCCGGCCAATGCCGAAGACATCGCTGTGGCGCTGCGCTATTTTTCCGAGAAGGGCCGGGAGCACAACATCGATCCGGCAAAGATCGGCATCCTCGGCGCATCGGCCGGAGCTCATCTCGGTGCGTTAGTCACTCTCTCGGACGAGTTCGAATGCCCCAAGCCGAAAGTCTTCGCTGGAATCTACGGGGTCTACGATCTCTTTGCGCATTGGCAGGCAGATCGCGATGCCAACAGCGTCACAGCCGATGACAAGACGCAAGCCATGCTGGGCGTTGCGCCGTTTGCCGACCCTTTGCTGTATCACCGCGCTTCGCCGCTCCGCCAGATTACCTATGGTCGCCAGCTGCCCGTGCTGTTGTGCTGGGGGCATCTGGATCGCGACGTAGACCCTGAGCAGTCGGCGACATTTGCGCGCGCGCTGCGCCAGGCCGGCTATCCGGTCACTGCAATCGAGCTTCCGGATGCGCCGCATATCTGGTTTTCGGAAGAAAGCCCCGAAGCTGCGAACAGCTTTTCAGCGCGCATTGCGCCCGCGCTCGTTCGCTTTTTCAAACGAAATCTCGATTGAGATGCCGGCGCACCGGCACCTCGGTGCCGCCTGCCCGGCGGTGACACCCTTTTGTAATCATTCAAGATAAATCGGAAGAGTCCCATGTCGAACAACATCGCCGATCAGCAGACAAAAGCCGTTCCTTACGTGCTTCGCCAAGGTGAGGGGCAGTGCTTCATGGTGGCGGGACAGGTTGTTCGCGTCCTGGCTGGCATTGACGAAACGGTGGGCGGCTATGGCGCCATGGTTTGCGAAGCGACGCTCGATCGCCAGGCGATCCCTTTGCATTATCACGAGCGTGAGCACGACACCTGGTTCTGCACCCGAGGCCGCTTGCGGATCTGGGCTGACGGCATTTCGCGCATGCTGACGGAAGGGGACTTTGCCTATGTTCGCCCCAACCATGTTCATTCCTACCAATCCATCGCGCCGCGCACCCAGTTCTTCGGCATCGTAGCGCCCGGCGGCTGGGAAGGCTTTTTCGAGAGCGCCGGTGGCGAATGGAGCGAACCCGGTCTGCCGCCGGTCAATCATCCCTTCGACTTTTCCCGCATGGGCGGGGCGATGCAGCGCTTCGGCGTCATGCGTGTGCCGGATGCCGTCTATGCGGACGTCTCCTCGGGGGACGCGACGGACCGGGTCCTGCCGGAGGAACCCCGGTCCTATGTGCTGCAGGCCGGTTACGGAAAACGCTGCCGCCTGAACGCCCATCTCTCGACGCAGATCATGGCGCCGAAGCTTTCCGACGGCTGCATCGACATGCGGACGATCGAGGCCGGGCGCGGCGCGAAAATGCCCACGATCCAGCACGACCGGACCCATCTGAGCCTCTACCTGCTGGAGGGCAGGTTGCGTCTTGTGCTCGATGGCGACGTCCACGAACTCGAAGCGGGTGATTTCGCGAACATTCCGGCCGGGACAGGCTATTCGACCGAAGTCTTGTCCGGTCACGCACGCTGGCTGCTCACCGCAGCGCATGGATCGGGCCTCAACTTCTGGGATGACCTCGGTCAGCCCACCGAGGAGTTCACCTTTGCTGTTCAGGCGGAGGCCAGCACCAAGCCCTTTGAAAACTGCCATCTGCCCGACGTGAAGATAGCCGCCCTGTAAACGGCCGGCGAAAAGCCGCCACCCTGAAGGAGAAGATGAAGACATCTTCGAAGTTGGGTGCTTCAGCGGCGCTACTGGCCATGGGAAGGTCCCGAGGATTCAGGTCATGCGGAAGAACTCAAGGTCTTGAACGATCCCTCCGGCGGCTCGCTCGAAACATATTCCAAAATGATGGTCAGCATTGACCAGAATATCGGGCGTGCGAGCCGGGAGGCGATTTACGATTCCCGGTAATCCTTTCCCAGGAGGGTCCTGAAGGGCGGTTCGCATCTGTGTGCGCCGAATGATTGCCAGAGATACCGTCCGGCCGCACGGCATCCTGAAACGATCGACACTTCGCCCAGCCATATCGGGTTCCGTTGCATCAAAAGGGAGCCCTGATACCGCTTCCCTGAGATCGTTCCCAGGGCGGCTCCCCGGCAAGGTCCGGGGCGCGTCAGCCTTGCGCAGCAGACGCGGTGTCGACCTCCAGATCCTCCAGGATCACCTCAGCCGTCTTGTCGTAATGCGATTCCAGCAGGCGCACGGCCTCTTCCACATCGCGTTGCATGACGGCCTTCACGATGTCCGCGTGTTCCTGTGCGACGTTCCTGACACGGAACGCCTTGCGGCTGGACAAGGCCCGATACCGTTGCAGTCTCTCCGCCAGTTGCTGGCAGAAACCTATGAGATGCCTCGATCCGCAATTGCTGATCAGCAGGACATGCATGGCCTTGTGAAGCCGCTCCCATTCCGGATTGGCTTCAAATCGTTGCGGGTCGAGCGAACGCGGCGTCCTGTCCAGTCTGTGGTGGGCAACGAGAAGTGCTTCCTCCCACTCCGGCGTTGCGTTCGCCATCGATTCCTTCAATGCGAGACCTTCAACCCACCGCCGGGTTTTTGTCAGCTCGCGCAATTCTTCAAGGCTTACCGGCTTGACGAAAAAACCACGCTGCTCCTTGCCGACGACAAGATCCTCGGTCGTGAGCCGGTTGAGCGCTTCACGTAGCGGCGTCTGGCCGGCATCATAGTGCTCGATCAGGAACCGCAATTGCAGCTTTCGACCCGGCTCAAGCCGCGTGTCGAGGATGTCGCTTTTCAGCCTCTCGTAGATGCTCGTCGCCAGTGTTGCGGGGATTTCTGCTGCTTTCGCCGTGTCCATGATTTTTTCCCTGTCCCGACTCTCTATTATATACAGCAGAACACAGATGAGCAAAATTTATAAATTATGACTTTACGGAAGCGAATATCCATAATATGCCTGTGGCCAGTGTTGGAGGAAAATGATGAGTGGTTCCGCAGGTCGGCGATTGATCTCAGACGGTTGCGCCTGCTGCGGCGTGGATGTGCATTGTCATGTCGTCCCGCGGCACTTTCCGCCCGCTATGCAGGGACGTTCGCGCGGTTGGCCCTCCATGGAGGCTGCGTCCGAGTGCCATGCCACCGTGATGATCGACAACAAGCCTTACCGGACCGTCAGCGACGCCTGCTGGGTCGCTGCCCGGCGCATCGAGGAAATGGACAAGGCCGGTATTGCCGTGCAGGCGCTGTCAGCCATGCCGGAGCTCTTCGGTTACTGGTTGGATGCCGATATCGCGCATGAACTGGTCCGCCATGTGAATGATGTCATCGCCGATCTGGTGAGGGAGGGGCAGGGAAGGTTTGTCGGGTTGGCAGGGGTCGCCTTGCAGGATACGGACCTGGCCATCGCCGAACTTCATCGCGCCATGAACGAGTTTGGTTTTCGCGGCGTCCAGATCGGTAGCAACGTCAATGGAAAGGTGATCGGCGACCCGCAGTTCTTCCCCTTCTTTGCCGAGGCCGAGCGCCTGGGCGCGGCCGTCTTTGTGCACGCCGTACGCCCGACCGGCATGGACAGGGTGATCGGACCTGCCGCTCTTCAGCAGGCGCTGGGTTATCCCACCGATGTCGGCCTCGCCGCCGCGTCGGCGATCACCGGTGGGCTTCTGACGCAATTCCCGCGTCTGAAGATTGCCTTCAGCCACGGTGCGGGGACCCTGATGTCGCTGTTGCCCCGACTGGAGCAGGCCTATCATACCTTCCCGGCGCTGCAGGAAACCATCGCCCAGTCGCCGGCCGAACTGGCCAGAAAGCTTTATGTCGACAGTCTGGTATTCGATACCGCAATCTTGCAGCGGCTCGTGACGGTCTTCGGCGAAGACCGTGTGCTGATCGGTACCGATTTTCCGTTCAATTTCCGCGAAGCCGATCCGGTCGCTCGTATCGAAGCGGTCTTCGGTCAAACGGACGTCTGGGAGAAGCTCGTGTTCTCCAACGCCCGCACCTTCCTGGCTCTGGATGAGGCATCCAAATGACGAAGTTTCCTGTATCGGCCCTGCGCAGTGTCGAAATCTCGACCCCCGATCTTGCGGGTTCCGTGGATTTTTACACGCGGGTCTGGGGTCTCGAAAAAGTGGCGGAGCAAGGGGGAAAGATTTTCCTCGCCGCCACAGGCGACGATTTCCATGTCCTGGAACTGAAAGCGGGTGCCACGTCGCAGCTGTGCAAGATCACCTTCCGGGCTGGCTCGCTTGAAGATCTTTCTGCCCTTTTGCAGCGCGCTGTAGAGGCCGGTTGTGTCATGATGCGCGAGCTTGGGCCGGCGGACGGCCCTGCCGGCGGCACACGCTTCGTCATCCGCGAGCCGCAGGGTTGCGTCATGGAATTTGTCCACGGCGACACGCGAAAGCCGGGTGCCGAGGTTGCAAACAAGGTGCTGCGGCTCGCGCATGTCAACATCAACAGCGCGTCCATCGAGGACTTGTCGAGCTTCTACCAGCAGGTGCTCGGTTTCCAGCTGACCGACCGTTCCAAGATGATGGCCTTCCTGCGATGCAATGACGATCACCACGCCGTGGTGCTGGCGGAGGCGCCGGTCAACGGCCTGAACCATATCGCGTTCCTGATGCCGGATCTGGAATCCGTGATGCGCGGGTCCGGTCTTGTTGTCGACAAGGGGTGCCCCATTGGCTGGGGCGTCGGGCGGCACGGTCCGGGCGACAACGTCTTCGCCTATTTTGTCGATCCCCATGGCGTCGTGATCGAATATACCGCCGAAGTTCTGCAGGTCGACGACAGCTACCGCGTCAAGGGCCCCGACGAATGGGTCTGGCCTCCCGGCCGCACCGATCATTGGGGGATCGCGCCTCCCAAAAGCGAAGCCTGCAAGAAGGCTCAGGTCTCCGTCCCCTTCGCCGGCGCCTGACGTGCTGAAATTCCCGCTGAAGAGACATTGCCGTGACTGAACAAACTACTAACTCCCCGACCTATGACGTACTGATTTGCGGTTTCGGACCGGCCGGCGCCGTTGCCGCCGGCATGCTGGGCGCTCGCGGACATTCGGTCATGGTCATTGATCGCCTGGGCGAAATTTACGACAAGCCGCGCGCCATCGCGATCGATCATGAAATCCTGCGCCACCTCGACAACATGGGCATTGCCGATGAGGTCATGCCCTACATTGCTCCGTTCACGGCCTCCGAGCATTTCGGCGCTGAGGGTCAACTCATTCGTCACATCGACATGGTGCCGCCGCCTTATCCGCTCGGCTATACGCCGAGCATGGTGTTCACGCAGCCGCCGGTCGAGGCGATCATGCGCGGGCATGCCGAGAGCTTTGAAAACGTGACGGTCGAGCTGGGAACGGAACTGGTGGGTTTCGAAGACCAGCCTGAGTCCGTCGTCGTGACGCTGAAAGACAACAAGGGGGAAACGCGAAAGGTTTCCGCGCGTTATCTCCTGGGATGCGACGGCGCGTCGAGCCGCGTGCGCGAGCTGGCCGGCATCAGGCTCGAAGATCTCGTCTTCGATGAGCCGTGGCTGGTCGTGGACGTCAAGGTTCATGAGGATGCGCTCGCGAAACTGCCGCAGACATCGGCGCAGTTCTGCGAGCCGGCACGGCCTGTCAGCTATGTCATGGGGCCGGGAAATCACCGTCGATGGGAAATCATGCTGTCTCCTGACGAGGACCCTCGGGAGATGGCGAAACCGGACGCTGTTTGGCGGTTGCTTTCGCGCTGGCTGACGCCAGAGGAAGGTGAGCTCTGGCGCGCCGCGACCTATCGCTTCCACGCGCTTGTGGCGGATGATTGGTGCAAGGGCCGTGTGGTGATCGCAGGCGATGCGGCGCATCAGCAGCCGCCCTTTATCGGCCAGGGCATGTGCCAGGGCCTCCGGGATGTTTCCAATCTTGTCTGGCGCCTGGATCGCATCCTCAAGGGGGCGGCATCGCAGGCGCTGCTCGACAGCTACACGGTTGAGCGCAAGAGGCATGTCCAGACCCTGACTGGCCGCATCAAGGCTATCGGTCAGTCCATCTGTGAGCGCGACCCGGAAGCGGCAGCGGCACGCGACGCGCGCATACTTGCCGAAGGTGGCGGAAAGCCGCTGCGCATGACGCGCCAGGACATCGTGCCGCCAATCGAACAGGGTTTGATTGCAGGCGAGGGGACACCGGCACGGGGCGTCCTGTTCCCGCAGCCGGTTGTGTCGGACGGAAAGTCCGATCAGCTGCTCGACAAGCTGACGGGCCCGGTCTGGCGCCTCGTTCTCGATGGTCGCCATGTGGTCCTTTCCGATGTGGCGGGATTTGCCGAACACTTCCCGGATGTCGATCTGCGCATCGTCGCACCGGCCGGTCATTCGTCCCACGCCGCTGGGCTGCTGCGCGAGCGGGACGGTGTTCTCGCGGCATGGTTCGACAAACACGGCGCAGTCGCCGCCGTCGTTCGTCCGGACCACTACGTCTATGGCGCGGCAAGCGACACGACACAGATCTCAAACCTGCTTGAAAGCGTCCACACCGCGATCGCGGCGTAGGCATCAGGACGGCGAAACGTCATTTGGAGGAGAACATGACGATCAACCGACAATCATACGCACCCTGGCGGCCCTATGCCGTGCTCGCGCTTCTGTTTTTGTTTCAAACGCTCAATTTTTTCGACAAGCTGGTGTTCGGGTTGTCCGCCGTTCCTATGATGAAGGATCTGGGGATCTCGCCGCAGCAGTTTGGCTTCATTGGCAGCAGCTTTTTCCTTCTGTTCTCGATTTCCGGCGTGTTGGTCGGCCTGTTCGTCATCGGCCGCGTACCGGTCAAGTGGATCCTGGCGATCCTGGCCGGGATCTGGTCATTGACCCAGATCCCCATCTTCTTCACGCATTCGGTCGCGGTGCTTGTCATTTGCCGGATCGTGCTTGGTCTCGGCGAAGGGCCCGGCCTGCCTACGGCGCTTCACGCCTGCCACAACTGGTTTGCGCCCGACAAGCGCTCCCTGCCGAGTGCCGTCGTGCTTCAGGGTGTCAGTATCGGCCTGCTCGTCGGCGGCCCGTTGCTGACCTATATCATTGTCACCCATGGCTGGCGCGTGGGCTTCCTGTTTTGCGGCCTGATCGGTCTCGTCTGGATCGGTGCCTGGCTGCTGATCGGCGGCGAAGGTCCGCATTCCCGCCCCCATGAAGAAGACGTGTCGTCCCTCGATCAGGTTCGGGTGCCGGCCGCCAAGCTGTGGCTGGACCCCACCGTTATCGGCGTGATGGTGATGTCGACCATGTCCTACTGGATCGTCGGCATGTCCGCCACCTGGCTGCCGCCATTCCTGCAGCAGGGCCTCGGCTATTCGCAGACACAGACCGGTTCCATCATTTCGGCCGTCTATATCTTCCAGTCGCCGCTGCTGCTCATCGGTTCCTGGATTGCGCAGCGAATGCTTCAAAACGGCGTCAGCAAGCGAGTCAGTCTCGGCAGCGCCTCGGGTTACGCGCTATTGGTCAGCGGCATCGCCCTTGCCGTTTCATGCTATATCAGCGGCCCGATGCAGCTGGCCTGCATCACAGTCGCGTTTGCCGCACCAAGCCTGACGACGATCTACGGTCCGATCATCCTCGCATCGATTGCGCCCGCCGTTCTACGCGGACGCCTGATCGTGGTGATCTATTCGGCCAATGCCGCGTCCGCGCTGTTTTCCAATGCCTTGACCGGTTCCATCGTCCAAGCGGCCGGACCCGACCATGCGGCGACAGGCTACGCGAATGCCATGCTGTTCACGGCCGGCATCCTGATCGTCGGCGCTGTGTTCGCCTTCGCGATGATCTTCCCCGATCGCACCATCGAGCGCTTCAGCAGGCTGACGCACCTTCCAGACCAGTTGCGGAATGCGTGAACGCGTCTCCGCACTCATTCGATAAAGGAGAATGACATGAGACTTTCCACCGTCAAGCTCGCGGGCCGCACCACATGGGGCGTCATCCAGGGGGATGACTTTCATGATGTCGGGGCCGTGCTGGCGTCTCGCCATGTCGATCTGAAGGCTGCGGTGACGGAAGGGCTGGCAGGCGTTGCGGAGGCGGTGGCCTCGGCTACAAAAACACCGATCGCCGAGGTCGAATGGCTGCCCGTCATTCCGAACCCGGACAAGATCATCTGCGTCGGCCTGAACTACGAAATGCACCGCAAGGAGACCGGCCGCTCGGAGGTCCAGCATCCCACCATTTTCGGGCGCTACGCAAATAGCCAGATCGGTCATCTTGCCCCCATCGTGCGTCCGAAAGTATCGACTCATCTCGACTACGAGGGCGAACTGGCTGTCATCATCGGCAAGCCGGGACGTTACATCTCGCGCGATGCGGCGATGGAGCATGTCGCCGGCTATGCATGCTACAATGATGGCAGCATCCGTGACTTCCAGTACCACACGCATCAGTTCACACCGGGCAAGAATTTCCCCGATACAGGCGCCTTCGGCCCCTGGATGATGACAGCGGACGAACTTGGACCCTTGCCGGACCTGCGCCTGCAGACCCGCCTCAACGGTCAGATCGTCCAGGATGCGACATTCGGCCAGATGATTTTCGATATCGCGCATCAGATCGAATACTGCTCCAGCTTCACCCGCCTCGAAGCGGGCGATGTCATCGTCAGCGGAACACCGGGCGGCGTGGGCGCGAAGCGCACGCCTCCTCTGTGGATGAAGCCGGGTGATGTTGTCGAAGTGGAGATCGATCGGCTGGGTGTGCTTCGAAATACGATTGTCGACGAGTAGGTCGACGTCACAAGTCGTCTTTCACATTGATGGCTGGCCGGGGCGCGGCTCTACATGAGCCTCATCTCGGCTGCCGGCATGGCGACGAAGGCGGTGACATTTGCCGGGCGAAACCAGGCTGCCGGAGAAACCGCGTATATGCCGCCCGACGGGCGGGACCAGTCGGGCAGGGCCTCGACGAGCGCGCCGCTTTCCAGCCGCTCGGCGGCCAGAAAATCCGGCAATCGTCAAAGTGCCGAAGTCGTTCGGCGCGGCGATCCTCAGGATCCCGTTCGGGGTGGCCGTCACTTTGGACACCTCGTCAAAGGCATTCTTGGCTTCGCGCAGGATAACGACCGCTCGGGCATGCAACAACCGCCCAGCCTCTATCGGCTCGAAGCGGCGGGTGGTCCGCGTGCTGTGGCAGCACGGCATCCCAGTCGACCGACTTGTAGGCGAGAAGCTGTCCTTCTTCCTTCCAACGGTCGAAGTCGTGAAGGGTCTGGAGGATCGCGACATCGGCTTCGAGACGAACTTTCTGCAGCTGCAGGTCGATGCGGGCGTCATGATACTTGCTGAGGTCGGTGAGAACGCGGGCAGACATGCCGGGGAAGCGCTCGGCAAATGCCTTTTCGACGCCTGCATGACGGTCACTCGAAAGCGCACAATCTTGGAGCCGTCTCGCCCGTGTCTATGGCACACGGATGTGCCGGCTCGCCCCGCTCCGCAAGGGCAGGCCAACGGCTTGCGTGTCAGTAGACATTTCCTGCCGGAGCGGATTGGATTGCCGGGAGCGGGCGTTAAAGTCGTTGAGCAGCTTCGTCGTCGCATTGGCGAACAAGGTCAGGTCATTGCCAATGGCCACGAATGTCGCACCCAGATCGACATAGCGGCCGGCCAGTGTGAGGTCCGCCGTCGGGATTCCTGCGGCGTTCCCGTGCGAGAGGATACGCGCGATGGCCTTTTCCACTGCGGCCTGAACTTCCGGAGCACCGGGTTTTCCGAGATAGCCCATGTCGGCAGCGAGGTCGGCCGGCCCGATGAAGACACCGTCGACGCCCTCGACCGATGCAATGTCATCCAGCGCGGCCAAGCCTGGCCTGCTTTCGATTTGCAGCAGGAGACAAATTTCGTCGTTGGCTGTCTGCAGATAGTCAGGGATGCGGTTGAAGCGAGAGGCGCGCTCCAGGGCGGCACCCACACCACGCACGCCGTGGGGCGGATAGTGGATGGCGCGAACCATGGTTTCAGCAGCGTCCCTGCTTTCTATCATCGGGATCAAAAGGGTCTGCGCGCCATAGCTTAGCTCCTGCATCCCAAGCGAAGCAGGAAACCAATGTCGTCTTCCCCGTCACATGACGCATAGGCGCGGAAATCAGGCTTCGGCGGGTGGCTTTCGTCGGCCTCTTCTGAACCCCGCGCGTTGACCTGGCGGATACGCGCGGGCGAGCTGGTTGAGGCCGATGCGATGCTGGGTCATCTCGCGACGAGTTTCGCGAATGTCCTGGACAAGAACGAGGTCGCTCCGCGGGAGGGCGGAGCAGAGAAGCAGGAAGCCTCCCTCCCTGTCTTCCGGATAGCGGGTCAGGGCATCGCAGTCATCGACAACGCCCGAGACGAGTTTGGCGGCGCAGGCAAGACACCAGCCCTGTTCGCAGATGAAAGGGCTCTCTATGCCGTGATCGATCAGGGCGTAGAGAAGATATTCGTCCGATGGAGCCTCAAAGGTCCATGATCCATCGGGACGCTCGAGCTGGATCGTGAAGGTCCGCGCGGGTGCGGTCTGATCGGTTTCCATGGTGGCGCTCGCAAGGCAGGCGTCCGTCTCCATCGCTTACCACCGCGTATCCGGCAGGACGACTTCGCCGATACGGCCCATAGCATAGCCGTGCGCGGCCTGTGCGATGCGGAGCGCGACAGAGAGTTCGGCGCGATTTTGCGGGGCGAAGACGACGAGGCTTTGCGGCGGCACGGCGCCAGCCATATAACGGGCAAAGGGATGGATCGTCGCCCAACCGTGATTGACAACCTTCTGTGCCCATTCGGGCCTTAGGCCCAGATGCATCGAGCCGTCCGGCCGCAGATTGACCCAGCAGGGAGCACTGACGAAGGCTTCCGGCTGACCGCGCGCAAGATCCGCCTCAAGGCCGAAGCCGAGACCGGCCGCGTTGAGCGGCGTGTCAGCCGGAATGACGCCGGGGAGTTTGCCGATCGCGTCGGCCAGGGCGTCGATGATCTCGGGCGGGGCTTGTGCCTCCTCCTGAAGACACGGCCATTTCGGCGAAAGCCTTGGCCGCGGCGCAGTCCTGTGCGCGAGCCGGCGCAGGCTGGGCGCCAGCATCCAGATGGGGAGATCGGCGGGCGTGCGTCTAGCCAAAGCTGTCATAGTGAATGCGGGTGATCGCAACGCCCGCCTCCTTCAGATAGGATTTCACCGCATTGACCATGACCGGCGGGCCGGCGACGTAGAATTCGGTCGCCGCTGGATCGTAGGCGAGCGAGGCCAGCACATCGAGGGCACGGCCGATCGCATGGCCCGGCATGCTGGTCTCCTCCTCGACACAGGGAATGTAAAAAGAGCCTGGAACGCGCGCGACCGCCTCTTCCAGCTCGTCGCCGGCAGCGAGATCGACGGCCCGCCGCGCGCAATAGACCACATCGACGGGCGCGGCAAAGTCCACCTTGTCACGCGCCGCCTGCCGCACCAGCGACAGGATCGGCGAGATGCCGGTGCCGCCGGCGATGAAGATCTTGCGGCCGGGGCGCGGCTTCAGCGTGCATGTGCCGAATGGGGCTTCCAGCACCAGCCGGTCGCCGGGGCGAAGCTCCGCCAGCGCATTCGAGCCCGCCCCGCCGGGATAGCGCTTCGAGATGACCTGCAAGGTCTCCCCGTCGGGAAGGTTGCACATGGAATAGGCCCGACGCAGCCGCTCGCCGAGATGCAGGATCGCATATTGGCCTGGCAGGAAATCCGCCCCACCTTCCGGACGCAAGGTGAAACGGCGGATCTCCGGCGCAAGCTCTTCGACGGCGATCAGCTCCGCCTCCTGCCTGCGGGCGGGAATGGCCGGCGGCTGCGGCTCGCCCGGAGAAAGCTTGATGACGAGATCGCTGCAGGCCATCGCCTGACAGGCAACCGTGCGGTTGAGCTTCTGGTCTCGCGGCGTCAAAGCCGGAGCGGCGGGAAACATGAGGTCCGTCTGGCCCTCGACCACCGTCACCTTGCAGCTTCCGCAATGGCCCCAGCCGCATTCGTACGGCAGCGCGACACCATTACGCCGCGCCGCCTCCAGCAATGTTTCGCCGGATAACGTATCGAAGTGCCGGCCATCCGGCTCTATGGTCACATGAAATGTCATGGCTCTATCCGAGATGAGATGACGGGCCGGCGCAGCGCGCCGGCCCTTGATCCTCAGAGGCCACAATCGGCCAGCAATTTCTGCTGCGCATCTATGGTGCGGCGGGCGATGTCCTCGGCCGAGTCCGCGCCAGCTGCCTTGGCAAAGCCTTCCGCGATGCCCTTCGCGGCCTTCTCCCCAAGCGCTTGCCAGCCGGCGGCAGTGTCCTTCAGGAGGCTGCGGTTCGTCTCCGCCTTGGCCGTTGCGTAAGCGACGAATCCCTTGGTGTTTTCCGCCGCATAGCTCTGGTCATAGGTGCGGAAATCGGCGTGGAGCATGGAGAGCAACCCATCGCCGTTGCGCTCGGCGATCTGCGCGAGTTCCGTGTTGAACAGGTGATCGAAGATCGGTCTCAGCACGAGCTGGCGCGAGGCGAAGGCTTCGGTGAAGTCATAGGCGATCAGTTGCTTTTCAACGAGTTCGCGAAGCCCCTGCCATTCGGGCACTCGAGTCCAGGTTGCCCGCGCGCGCTCGGTCTCGGCGAGTTCCGGCCGGCCGGTATCCATGGCCAGAACCTGCGCCAGATAGGCCTGGCGCTGGACGCGACGCATCTCGTTCGCCATCTGGAAATAGAAGGTGTTGGTGACGAAAGCGGAGGGCGCCATTTGGCCGATATAGACGGCGCTCATCTGGCCGGCATGGCCGGGGAAACGGACCGGCAGATAAAAGTCGCGCAGGAAGTCCAGCCATTCCGGGCTCAGCTTCTCGTAATGGCCGCGCGCCTCGAACTCGTCGATCAGGTTGTCGCAATAGACCTCGCGATCCTTTTGCTCCTCGACGAAGCGGCGATAGGTATAGGCGCGCACGTCGCGATAGCCTTCCCAGTCGTCGACAGAGGCGACGAGCGGGGAGTTTTCACGGTTGGTGCGGTAGAAGACGTTGATGCTCCAGTCTTCCGAGAGCTCGAAGGGTGCGGGCTCATTGCGGAAGTGGTTGTGGAACTTGAAGGTCACGGCCTCGTATTCCGAGGGCACGCGCCGTTCGGTCCAGAGGCTCCAGGGCTGCTTGCGCTGCCGGCCTTGCGATTTTGCGACTGCCATAGTGTTATCCTCCCGTTTGCATGCTCGCGCTTCCTCCAGCGGCGTCATGCAGAAAATCCTTGAAACGAAGCGGCGCTCAGCCCTTCAGCGCCCATTCCCATTTGTCGTCCAGCGTCGTCAGACGCCCGGCGAAGGAGACAAGGCTGGGCTCCAGTTCGGACAGCCGGAACGGCCGGCCGAGTTTTTCGACCATGGTGCGTTGGGTGAGCACGAATTCCTTTTCCGCCTGCACCCGGACATAGCCCGAGCGGTCCTCGACATAGATCTGGCGATCCGGATTATCCTCTTCCGCCGCGTCGATCACGGCGTTGATGATATCGTCGTCTACACCCCGGATGATCGGACCGACGAGTTTCAACGTGGCTTCTTGCGTCATGGTTTCCCCCTAAACTTCTTCTGCTTCGTGGCGCAGGCGGCGCAGCCGCCCGTCTGTCGGCACGCCAATGAGAACATCGTCGCCCTCCAGTTTGACGTCGTAGTGGAACAGGCGGCAGCCGGAGGGATTGATGCCCTTGCCGGTCTCCATGCTGAATTCCCACTCGTGGGCCGAACAGGTGATCGTGCTGGCATCGAAATCGATCTTGCCGTCCGCCAGCAGGATCTCCTGATGCGGACACATGCCCTGATAGGCGCGGATGCGCCCACCCGGCATGTGGATGATGATGACCTGTTCGCCGTCGACCTCCGCATCGACGAAATCGCCTTCCCAGAGGTCGTCCAGCGTCGTGGCTTTCACCCAGTTCAGATCGTCATTCGACATAGCCGGCCTCAACGTAATCCATGGGACCGATGCCGCTTTCCGAGAACTTCATCGACGCGGGCAACTGCCTGTCGTTGAACCAGACGGCCATCGGCAGGTTGCGTTCGGCCACGCGCAGGTTGACGGCGTGATGGGCGATCTTGGCGGCGACTGTCGCCATGTCGTCTTCGTCATCGACGGGGATGAGCTGCACCAGAAAATCGCCGTGAAAGGCGGCCTGCAATGGGACCATTGCCATTTGAAATTCCTCCCGTGAAATATGATGTGCGTGTCGCCCCGCCACCTCCCGCGGCGGGGCAATCGCAAGCGTTGGCTTACTCAGCCGCCATGCGCATCTGCCGCGCCCAGGCATAATTGTCGGCATCATTGCCGGCGACCTCCGGCGTGATGCTCATGTATTTGAGTGCACCTTCGAGGTTCGGCGGCTGGATATGGCCGGCCAGGAAACGATCGACAACGGAGAGATGCGTGTCGTAGCGTTCCGGCTGGCTCTTCCAGACCCATTCGCAGCCTTCCGAACAGAAGGTCACCCGGCGGCCCTTGTAATTGAGCATGAAGGGCTTCTTGCCGACCGAGCGGCCGGTGACCGGCAGCTGGCAGCAATTGCAGACCATCGGCAGGGTTTCGGGATAGGTCTTCTCGATCCGGCCGGCGCGGACGTTTTCGGTGATGACGTCCCAATATTTGCCGAAGCGGTCGTTCCAGCCCGGATATTTCATCTCAAGCCAGTCGCGCTCGTCGGCGGAGACGCCGGCATCCGGGTTCCACCAGACGGTCGGACGCCAGAACCAGACGCCGAGATGCTGAGCATGGTGATACCATTCGAGTTCCGGCAGGAAATGCTCTTCCCAATACCAGGGAAGATCCATGCCGAGATCCTTGAACTGATCGACGAACTGGCGGCAGATCCACTCGGTCATGAACTCCTTGAAGCTCATGGTCCGGTGTTCCAGCGGCGTGTAATAGTCCATCGAGAAGCCGGTGAGCAGACCGAAGATGCGCCAGGAGCGCCAGAACATCTGGTCGACCAGTTTCTGCGCCTCGGCCTTCTTGCCGTTTTCGATCAGGATCTTCAGCGTCGGCTCGCCCTGTTGCGAATGGCGCGCCTCGTCGGTCTGGATCGAGGAGATCAGCGCGCCGAATTCGATATCGCCGACATGCAGCGCATCCGCTGACATGCCGAGGAATTGCAGGTTGGTAAAGCCGGTCTCGAAGGTGAAGGTCAGCTGGATGGCGGTCGAGACGGCGTCATTGGCGGTGAACATGTCGTCGAACAGGCTGCGCGCGGCAATGGCGGCCCATTCATTGGTGTGGACCGTCTTGTGGGCCCAGTCCATCTGCGGGTCCTTGTCGGTCAGGCAATAGGGGAAATAGATCTGCGCCTGGCCGTGGCGGCATTCGTCCAGCGTGCCGAAGCTCGCCATGTTGCGCCAGGCCGCAGCGCGCCCGAAGCGGGCCATGCGGGCCTCGCCGATGGAGGCGAGATATTCCGGAACCGGGATCGCGCCGTAATGGGCTTTCACCGCCGACTTCCAGCCCTCGTCCAGCTTGTCATACATGTCGGAGCGGGCGATCGTCGAGCGGATCGAATAGATGCCCGCGTCCTTGCCGGCCTGGTTGTGGACATATTCGCGGTAGGTCAGCTTGTAAGGCTCATCCCAGCCCCACCACTTGGTGTTCTCGATGCCGAAGCTCTTGGACAGTTCTTCGGGAAACACTTCCCTGTCCGAGACATAGGTGAAGTCCCAGTTCATGTCGCGCGCGACATCGTAATAATCGTGACGTTGCAATTTAGGCATCGAATTCACCTCCCAGTTCGATCCGTGCCGCCCTTGGACAAGGGCGTGCGGCTTCCGGACGAAGCCGCTTTCAGCGCATGTCGTTTGCCGGTGCCTGACACGTGCTTCGGGCACGGTTCACCGTTCCCGCGCATGCTCCTCCACAGGCGCGGCGATCAGGGTTTCAACCCGGCAATGTTGTACGACTAAGGGCCAATTTAGACGGCTATCTTTGGTTTTCCTTTGGTTCCGGGGCTTTTCTTGAAAAGAATCAAGAGCGACCCGAAATTTCCAAAATTCGTATTCTTTTCAGCTGCATAAACGAAAAGAACGGCCGGGCGGAAACCGCCACGGCCGTTCTCCTTTGGTCAGAACATGTCTTACCGGCCGATGAGGCTCTTCAGCCGGTCCGGCCCCTCGGCGAGATCGGACCCGCTTGGCGAAATGCCGGCGGCAATCAGGCGGCGGGCGACCATGTGATCGCCGGGACGGTTGACGCTGTCGACGGCCAGGAGCCGGTCGCCGGCATAATGATAGACCGAGAAGGCCGGATCATCGGGCGCGCCTGTGCGCACATGCCGGTCAGCCCCGAAAGAGAGACCCGCCATCTGCAATTTCATCGGCCCCTGATCCGACCAGAACCAAGGCGTTTCGCGATAGACTTCGGTCTTACCCATGATGGTCTTGGCAACATGCTTGGCCTGATCGGAAGCGTTCTGCACCGATTCCAGGCGCACGCGGCGGCCGGCCTGGGCATGCGGAAAGTTGGCGACATCGCCGATCGCGAAGATGGTGGGGTCGGAGGTCGCGAGCGTTGCGTCGACGACGATGCCGTTGTCGCATGTCAATCCGGCTTCGCGGGCAAGCGCATCGTTCGCGGTCGCACCGATTCCAACGAGCACCAGATCGGCGGGGATGGCTCTGCCGTCCGTCAACCGTACAGCCTTGACCATGCCAGCCTCGCCCTCAAGCCGTTCGATGCCGGTGGCGGTCAGAACGCGGATGCCGAGCTTGCGATATTCCGCATCGACATGCGCCGCGACCAGCGGGGATACGGCGCGGCCGAGAATGGAGGGGGCCAGCTCGATGACGGTGACGTTCTTGCCGAGCATGGCAAAGGTCGCCGCCGCCTCCAGCCCGATGAAGCCGCCACCGATGACGGCGATGTCGCTTGCCGCATCCATCGCGGCGCGCAGATGCGCGGCATCGGCGCGGGTGCGGATCGAATGGAGGCCTGCCAGATCATGGCCGGTCAGCGTCAGCTTACGGTTCGTCGCCCCCGTGGCGATGACCAGCCGGTCATAGCCCAGCGTCCCGCCATCGGCAAAACGAATAACTTGCGTCTGCCGGTCAATGGCCTCCACCTTGCGGCCGAGCGCCAGTTCGATGCGAGCGTCTGCGTAGGCCTTTTCGGCGCGCAGGATCTGCACGTCCTGGCTTACGTCTTTCAGGTAGGCCTTGGAGAGCGGCGGCTTGTGATAGGGCAGATCGGGCTCGTCGCTGACGAGATGGATCGGCCCGTCATAGCCTTCCTGGCGCAAGCTGAACCCGACTTGGCTGCCACCATGACCCGCCCCGATGATGACTACGCCGCGCTGCATGACTCACGCCTCCGCCACGGTGACGGTAAGGCCGTCGGTGGCCGCCGAGAGCTTGACCTGACAGCCGAGGCGGCTGGTGGGGCGCTGGTTGCTGGCGGTGAATTCCAGCGCGTCCTGTTCCATCGCGTCGGGCGGATCGAGCCGGGCGAAATCCTCCTCCGTCAGATAGACATGGCAGGTGGCGCACATGCAGGACCCACCGCATTCGCCAATGATGCCGTCCACCCCGGCGCGGGTGCCGGCCTGCATCAGGCTTTCGCCATTGACGATCTCGATGATGCGGCGCGTTCCATCGCGCTCGATGAATGTGACCTGGCTCATGGTATTCCCTTTTAAAGAAACTGTCTGCCGCCATCGACGATCAGGGTCTGGCCCGTCACGAAAGCAGCCTGCGGAGAGGCGAGGAAGAGGGCGGCGCCCGCCATGTCTTCCGGCGTCGAGGTGCGCTTCAGCGCACCGCGCGTCACGCCATATTCGGCGGCGTTTTCCATCAGGCCTAGGCTCGCTTCGGTGAGCGTGAAGCCGGGGGCAATGGCATTGACCGTGATATTGTCGCCGCCAAGCTCGCGGGCGAGCGCGCGGGTCATCGCGATGATCGCGCCCTTGGACGAGACGTAATGCAGCCATTCGGGCGACCCGCTCATGACGGTTGCAGACGAAATATTGACGATCGCGCCGGATTTCTGCGCCCGCATTACGGGCGCCACGGCCTTCGTCGCCATCCACGCGCCCTTGACATTGACCGCCATGACGCGATCCCACTCGTCTTCGGCGATCTGCTCGAAACCCTTGCGCTTCAGCCCCGCATAGATGGCGGCATTGTTGACCAGCACATCGATGCGCCCGCGCCAGTTTTGGATGGCGCCGACCAGCGCATCGAGCGAGGCGGCTTTCGTCACATCGACGCCGTGCCCCAGCGCTGAACCGCCCTGAGCCGTAATCAGCTCTGCCGTCTGCCGCGCACCCGCCTCATTGAGGTCGGCGGCGACGACGGCAGCGCCCTCGGCGGCAAAGGCGAGCGCGAAGGTGCGCCCCAGCCCGCCGCCCGCGCCCGTGATCAGCGCCACCTTGTCCTTGAACGTTTCGCCGCTCATCGTGCGCCCTCCAGTGTCATCATGTCATCGAGCCAGGCCATGGCCTGGCCTTGCGCCACCAAGGCTTCCGCCATGGCCCGCCCATCCTTCGTCAGCATCTGCGGCAGCACGAAATCCTCGAGCATCGCGACTGTCTCTTTCGGCGGCGTGCCGAACCAGCCGCAGATCGTCTTCACGCCATGGCTGGTAAAGCGCCAGAGCTTGTCAGCCTCCTTGACGATTTCGTCTTCGGGCGAGATCGCCTGCTTGCGCGTGTCGTGCCCGTCGATGATCGACAGCACCGTCTCGACATCGACGCCGGGAATGGCAAGCGCCTGCAGATGCGGCCGGGCAATCGCCACGCCCTCAACCTCATGCACGCGCTGAAGCTCCGGATATTTCGGCTTCGGCCCGACGGAGTCCGCCAGCTTTTCGACCGGCACCATCTTCCAGCCGACATCGTGGAAGAGGATCGCGGTCAGCACCGTGGCCTCGTCCACATCCGGGCGCAGCTTCAAGAGCGCGCGGGCAAGCTGATAGGAGATCAGCGTGTGCTCGTCGTTGGAGCGTACGTCGAGATAGGGCCGGGCGGCCAGCCAGGTGGGAATGTCGCGTTCGAGAAGCGCGCCGCTCATCAGAACCCCTCCCTGTAGGAGAGGTAGATGCTCTTGTATTCGAGATAGGCCTCTATCCCGAAGCGGCCCTTCTCGCGGCCAAAGCCGCTTTCCTTCATGCCGCCGAAGGGCATCGTATGGCTGGAGCGGTGAATGTTGTTGACCCAGACCGAACCCGCCTCAATGCCCTCGGCGAGCGTCAGCGCAGTTGCCAGATTTTCCGAGAAGACGAAGCCAGCGAGCCCATAGCGCGTCTGGTTGGCCAGCTTCAGCGCCTCGCGACGATCATCGAAAGGCATGATGCCGAGAACGGGCCCAAAGGTCTCTTCGGTCATCACCAGCATGGAATGATCCGCATCGGCAATCAGCGTCGGCGGGAAGAACCAGCCGCCGTCGTAGAGCCCGCCGGTCAGACGTTTTCCGCCGGTCAGGATGCGCGCGCCCTTCTGGCGCGCGTCTGCGCTCTGGCGCTCGGAATTGCGGTAGATCTTCTCGTTGACCAGCGGCCCCATGGCACAGGAGGCATCGAAGCCGTCGCCGACCTTGAGCTTGTCGACATGGTCCTTCAGTTTTGCGAGGAAGGTCTCATAGACCGTACGCTCCACATAGCAGCGGTTGACGCGGTAGCAGAACTGGCCGGAATTGGCGAAGCCGTGGCGGGCTATTGCCGCGGCGGCGACATCGAGATCGGCATCCGAACAGACGATGGCGGGGCTCTGGCCGCCGAGTTCCAGCGTCAGGCGTTTCATGGTCTGGACTGCGGCGGCCGCAATTGCCTTGCCGGCAGCGGTACCACCGGTGAAAGCGATCTTGCGCGGTACGGGATGCTCGATCATCGCCTTGCCGATGCCGGAGCCGCGACCCGTGACCACATTGAAGACGCCGGCGGGGAAGCCCGCGCGGTGGAAGAGATCGGCGAGCATGAGCGTCGAAAGCGGCGTATCCTCGGCGGGCTTTGCCACCATGGTGCAGCCGGCAATCAGCGCAGCGCCGAGTTTGAACGTGAGGAGCGTGATAGGATAATTGAACGGCGTGATCGCCACGACAACGCCGACCGGCTCGCGCGTCACCAGCATCTTTTCGCCGGCTACCGATGTGATCGGCATCTCGGCAGTCAGCCGCAGGCCTTCCTCGGCATAGACATCGAGAAGATCGGCCGAGCGCTCGATTTCCGTAATTGCGGCGGCAAGCGGACGGCCAAGCTCCAGCGTCAGCGTCCGGCCGATCGCCTGTGCTTCGGCGCGCATCAACTGCGCGGCCGCTTTCTGGAAACGGGCGCGCTCGGCAACGGGCGTGCGCTTCCAGGTCTCGAAGGCGCGTTCGGCGGCGGCAATCGCGCGGTCCGCGTCCTCGGCGGCTCCGGTGGGCACGGTGTCAATGACATCGCCGGTCGCCGGATTGGTGACGTTCTGGCGCGCGCCGGCCAACGCCGGGACGAATGCGCCGTCGATGAACATGTCCATGGGTTACATCCGTTCAGATCAGGTGAAGCAGGAGCGCCTGGCGCGTGATCGCCAGTTCCTCGGTTGCCATTTTCAGGCCGGCTTCGGTTTCGAGCTGCTGCAGGCCGGTCGCTTCCAGCCGGTCGGCATATTGATGCGGGTTCATCTTGAACCAGTCACAGGCGACAGAGACGCCGGTGACGGTGAAGCGCCAGAGCTTGTCGGCATCGCGCACCAGCCGGTCGTTCAGGTGTCGCGGTTCAGGCCGCGTATCATGCCCGTCGATGATCTCGCCAACGGCGGCAATGACATGCTCGGGCCAGCCCGTCCGTTCCAGCACTTCGCGGGACAAGCGCACCCCTTCGCTTTCATGCAGGAAGCGGACATCCGACTGCATCATGTTCGGGCCGAAACCCTTTTCGAAAATGTCGGTCGCGTCGATCGACCACCAGCCGATATCGTGGAGCAGGATGGCGAGTGACACGATATCCTCGTCGGCCTCCGGATAGACCTCCAAGAGCTTCCGCGCGAAGGCGTAGGAGAGCGGAATATGCACGTCGTTCTTGCGCGCCCGCATATAGGTCTCGGCAGCGCGCCAGACGGCGTCGTAGCGGCCGGTCTTCAAGGAAATGTTCACGGTTCTCGTCCTTGCAGTCGTATCCAGAGACGGGCCGGCGCGAGGCCGGCCCGCCATGCTTGGTTCAGGCTCACCCGATGATCCGGACTTCGCCCGTCGCGCCATCGACGCGCAGCATCTGTCCGTTCTTGATCGTCGAGGAGGCGTTGCCCGTGCCGGTGACGGCCGGCAGGCCGTATTCGCGGCAGACGATCGCGGCGTGGCTCATCATGCCGCCGATATCGGTGACGGTCGCCTTGATCTTGCCGAAGACGGGCGCCCAGGAGGGTGCCGTGACCGGCGCGACGAGAATTTCGCCGTCCTGGATCAGGTCAAGCTCGTCGGCCGAGCGGATGACGCGGGCGCGCCCTTCCGCAATGCCCGGCGAGGCGGCCATGCCGGTGAGCTTCGACTTGTCGCTGCCGCCATCGAGCCAGCGGGCAATCGATTCCGATGTGATGCCCCAGAGCATGATGGTGAAGGGCTCGGTGATGACCTCTGGCGGATTGTTCAGCGCCGGCTGCGGCGGTTGCGTCGCGAGCGTGGCAAGGATCGCCTTGCGCCTGGCAATCACTTCCGGCCAGTAGACCGGCCCGATCGGCTCGCCGCCGACAGCCCACGCATTGCCGTAGTCGAAGAGCGCATCGCGCACTTCCTGACGGTTCAGGAAGAACATGTCATCGGCATTCTCGAAGAAGCCCTCGCCATGTAGAATGGCGCTGAGCTCGCGCATCTTGCGCCAGAACACGCTCATCGACCAATGTTCGATGTAGAAATTGTGGTTCTCGACGTAAGGGAAAACGGCGCGGGCGAGACCAAGCTTGCCTTCGAAGACCGGGCGCAGCTCGTCCGACAGAAGTTCGGCATATTCGGCCGTGATCCGGTCGCGTTCGGCGGCGATCTTCTCCGTCGGACGGTCGATCGTCTCGCCCTTTTCGAGCTTGGCGATGTAGTCGCGGATATAGCCGAGCGGGATGTCGAGATGCTCGATCCAGTATTTGTCGGTCGAGTAGAAACCATTGCCCGAGGTGAAGTTGAACCACGGGTCCTGCGCGGCCTTCCACGCGTCCAGCCATTCCTTCCCGCCCGAAACCGTGGCAACGCGGGCCAGTGCCTCGTCGGCCGAACCGGTCTTCAGCGCATCGGCGACACCGAGCTTGAGGGCAAGCTTGGAGAGCTTCTTCAGCTCGTCATCCGGGCGGAAGAGATCAACATCCACGCCCTGCACCATCTTGGCAATCGCCTGATCGGGGATCGTCGGGAACTGCTCCTTCAGGAAGCCGAAGAAGTCGAGATAGGCCGCATAGCCGAGGTTGAGGAACTCGAAGTGATATTGCCATGTCTTGTAGAGAAGCTGGATCGCACGATCGTAGCTCTCCATCATGAAATAGGTGTTGTCGAGGCCGACGCCGTCCTTCACCCATTCGACCGGAACCACCTCCGGAAGCGGCTCGAAATGGATGGCTTCCATGTCGGCAATGTTCGCCTTGACCTTGACCATCCAGTTGTCGAGCAGCGAGGCCCAGTTCTGGAAATAGTGGCCAGCGCGGTCCATGAATTGCGGCACGCGGGCTGCGATGTTTTCCGGCGCGACGGCCAGCGGCGACATGTAGCAATAGCCGTTATGGATGCGATAATCGACGCCATTGGCCGGCGGGATGAGATAGTGGCGCGTGTTGTACTGGCCGAGGCACTTGACGGCGAATTCCACCGTGATCGTGTCGAAGGGCTTGAACGGGCTCGGCCAATGCTGGCTGTCGCAGAACCAGAACTTGCCTTCCTCCTTGGCGCGGATCTTGTCATTGAACAGAAGGTAATAGGGATAAAGTTCCTCCCAGCCCTCGGCGCCCTTCGGGGCTTTCAGATCATACGGGCTCGGGAATTTCATATGGCTTGTCACGGGTCTCTCCTCCTTGATCCGCGTTCAATCTCTTTGATTAGCTCTTGGCCGAAAGGGGCGACATCAGCGTTCCGAGAACGCCCTCGATCCCCATCGCGTAGGTCTTGGCCGGCGCTTGCGCCTTCTTCTGGCTCCAGACGGTTTCCGGGCGGCTTTGCAGCGCCACGAGGTTCGCGCCGTCCGGAAGATCGGCGTCGATCGCCCATTCCACGTCCTGTGGGCAGCCCATCTTGCGCTCCAGCGACTTGGCAAGCCCGGCAACCGCGATGACCTCGCCATCGCTGAGCGACGGCAGCGTCCGGCGTTCCGGCTCGATGACGCGATCCACAGTGCGGCGAAGCGCGCGGTCGGCGACGAGTTCATGGTCCTTCTCGGCGATGCGTCGCTTGGTCACCTGCATCATCACCTTTTCGACCACGAAATTGTCGGGGGTGATCTCGCCGGACACGACCGGCTCGCCGAGACCGAATGCGGAGTCGATGACGATCTTGGTGCGGTCGCCATTGATCGGGTCGAGCGTCATGGCAACGCCGGCGGCCTTGGCATTGACCATCTTCTGGACTGCCACGCTCATCAGCACTTCGAGCTGGCCTAGATTGTTCTTGGCGCGATAGGAAATGGCGCGCGCATTGAAGAGGCTTGCCCAGCAGGCGCGGACCTGTTTGACGACATCGTCAGCGCTTGTCACCCAGAGATAGGTGTCCTGCTGACCGGCAAAGCTGGCATCCGGCAGGTCTTCGGCGGTCGCAGAGGAGCGCACGGCCACCGGCAGGTCGTCCGAGGGTGACATGTCGACATAGGCGCTGCGGATCGCAGCCTCGATATGCGAGGGCAGAGCGGTCGAGCAGATCTTCTCGCGGATCGCAGCCGCCTTCATCGCCTCGTCGGCGACATTGCCGATCTCGATACTGTCGATGATGCCTTGAAGCACGGGCTTCAAACCCGAAATGTCGAGGAATTCCGCATAGGCGTCCGTCAGCACCGCAAAGCCGGCCGGCACCGCGACGCCGGCCGCGATCATGCGGGCGAGGCTGGCGCATTTACCGCCCATCTTCGGGAAATCGGTTTCGCAAGCCTGATCGAAGGCAAGGATGTAGTGATTATGGTTTGCGGCTGTCATTGATCTCTCTCCCAGACAGGCTTTAGGCGCCCATCCCTCTTGTTCATGCTGTTTTCAAAGTAACCGGTCGCTCCTCAGCCGACCGGCCACTCCACATGCAAAGCCGTCGGCACGCGGAAGGAAATGTTGCGGACGAAGTCGAAACTCTGATCCGCCTTGAGGCGCATGTCCGGCAGACGACGCGTCAGTTCTTCCAGCGCAATGCCGAATTCGAGCTTGGCCAGTTGCTGGCCGAGGCAGAAATGGATGCCATAGCCGAAGGACAGGTGGTTGCGGGCATTCGCCCGGCGGATGTCGAAGCGGTCCGGCTCGCTGAACACGCTGTCGTCGCGGTTGGCGGAACCCATGATCAGCAGGATGTTGGAATTGGCCGGGATCGGCACGCCGCCGATCTCCGCGTCCTGCGTCGCGCGCCGCCGCCAGGCGACGATGGAGGGGCTGAAGCGGAGGCTTTCCTCGACCGCACCGGGGATCAGCGAAGGATCGGCGACCAGCGCCTCCCAGTTTTCGCGGTGGTTCAGAAGCTCGCGCACCCCATTCGCCATCAGCGTGGTCGTCGTCTCATGGCCGGCAAAGAGCACGGAATAGAGAAGACCGGCGATCTCGGCATCCGAGATATCGGCGCCTTCCTGCTTCAGGCGAACGAGGTCGCCGGGCAAGTCGTCCGACGGCGTTTCGTAGCGAGCCTTCACCAGCGCCTGGCAATAGTTCCAGTAGTCCACCATGTTGCGAGCATGCGGCAACTGTTCTTCATCGGTGAGGTTTGCCCAGGTCAGCAGCGCCCGGCTGAGCGCCCAACTTTTCACCTTCGGAACATCGGTGTCCGGGATGCCGACCAGCTTGAAGAGGACCAGCGCCGGCACGTCATAGGCAAACTCGGAAAAGAAGTCGGCCTTGCCGTTGTCGATGAAGGCATCGATGGCCTTGGTCACGATCTCGCGGATCTGCGGCTCGATGGCCTTGAAGCGGCGCGGGCCAAAGCAGGTCTGGGCGATCTTGCGGATACGGGTATGGTCCGGCGGAACCCGCGCCGAGAGGCCGGAATAGGCGGTGAAACCGCCCTGGCGCATGATCTCCTTGCCTTCGGCGCACATCGGCCGAACGGGGGCCTGCGCATTGTCTGAGGCAAAGACCTGCCAGTTGTCGAACACGGCCTTGATGTCGGCATAGCGGGTGACAACGTGATAGCCGATATCGTCGGAATAGAAGACGGGATGTTCGGCGCGCGCCCATTCGTAGAATGCGAAAGGGTCCTGCATGTCGAACGGATCGAACTCGCTGGATGCGTTCGAAAACGGGCACTGACGTGCCGCAGCCGATGTCGCTGTCATTGTTTCCTCCCATGACAGAGAGCCCCGAAGGCTCAAGTGATGAAGATGACATTAGCCATCCATCTTTGGTTTATCTTTAGGCCGGGGAGGCCGGCCATTTGTCGGGTTTCAGGCCTGCTTTCCGGCCTTCAGCGCATCATACGTCGCCTTGACCGCCGCACTCTTTGGCCGGTCATCGAAATGGGTGAGCGAGCCGAGATAGAGCTTGTATTGCCGGTCGATGGCCTCGGGTCGCCCTTGTGCGGCGAAGACCCGCATCGCTTCTTCGTGCGCAATCTCGCAGACGGGATCGATGTTGAGCGCCTTCTGGCAATGGGCGAGCGCTGCCGAATAATCCTGCCGCTGGCGGTAGATGCTGGCGGCGTTCCGCTGCACCTTGAAGAACATTTCGCGCAGCCAGTAGCGTTTCGACCAGCACCAGTCGCGCTCGTTGTCATCGGCATATTCCGGTGGGATATCGGCGAAGAGATCGCCGGTATAGAGCCGGTCGGCGGCCTGGAGACAGATCATCGCCTCATCGAGCGCCCCGGCCTTCATATGGGTAATCGACTGGCGGCAGAGCTGTTCGAAGGTGGAAATATCGAGCCAGCTCTTGTCCGGCGGCACGAGCACATAGCGCGAGGAATCGCGGATGAGATAGGACGCGCCCTTCTTGTCGCCATCCTGGCTGAGTGCGGTCCTGAGATAACGCACCGTGTGATAGAGCCGGTTGCGCCCGGCCTCGACGGTCTCGGCTTCGGGCCAGAGCAGGTCGGTCAATTCGTCGGCGCTGGCCCCTTCGCCACCTTTCTGGAGAAGATAGGCAAAGAGCGTCTTGGTCTTGCGCGTCGCGCCGCCCGGCGTGTCCCAGATGATCTGCGATCCGTCGTTGCGATAGATGCGCAGCCGCCCGAAACAGCGGATCTTCCAGCGGTCGCGGGCCTCGAATCCGGCAAATGCCGGCTCTTCCGCCGTCTTGCGCAAGAGCCACATGGGGTCAGCGCCTTCGGCGGCGTGGATTTCGCTCTCCTCCGAGGGCGGAGCAAGATCGGGCGACAGCGCGTTCAGCCAGTGATCGACCTGCTGGCGCAGCGTCCCCCGCGTCAGAAGCTTCGCCGGCAGCCAGTGCGGATTGTCATGCAACCCGGCTTCGGTGAGGATTTGCGGGTGGCCGCGCAGAGCGGTGAGGAGCTGCTCGTCGATCATCAGATTGCGATTGTAGAGCGAGATCAGCGGACAGCCGATCATATCGGCCAGCCGCTCGGCAATCTCCGTCCAGGTCTCGAAATTGGCCGCTGCCGAGTTGGTGGCGAGCGTCCAGCTCATGTCAACGACCAGCACCGAATGCTCGCGCCGCTCCACGGACTCGACCCAGGCCGTCACGCGCTGCAGGATGGTCTTGAAGGAGATCGGTGTTTCGAGAAAACCGGCGTCGCGGAACGACATGAGACGCAGCATGTCGACCCGCTTGGCACCGCGCCCGCGCTGAAGCTTCACCTGCGGCCAATGGTCAGAGATCACCAGCACTTCCGGCTTGTCCGCCACATGCTGCAGCGCGCCGGCCAGACTCGCGGATTGTCGCCCGATGCCGGACACGAACATCGCCAGATTGGCCGTCTTGTTGGTCTCCTCCGCCATCGTCTCTTCCGCCGGGCTTCAAGCATTGCCTGAAGACTATTGAAGTCCGACTTCGCCGGCAAGAAGCTCAACGCACCGAGTTTCCACTCTGAAAAGCGTGAACCTGAAGCACCCCGAAGGGCTTCTCGCTGAAGCCCACCCCGGCAGGAGACCGCAACCTTGGGGGAAATTCGTCCAGCGCGTTCATCCGGCTGTCCGCGCCACGCCGCTGCACCGTCTAGCGGTGCTTCGCCGCAGCCCGGATTATGGCGTCGATCTTCGCGGAAACTCTGCGGCCGTCAGAAATCGGAGACCTTGCCCCAGACCGAACTCGCGAAGCGCGAGGGGTGGTAGGGCTTCGGATCGACGATGGGCTCGGCGCCTGACGCAATATCCGCAATCAGGTGGCCGGCACCTGGCCCGATGCCGAAGCCGTGACCGGAGAAGCCGGCGGCCAGGATAAAGCCCGGCAGGCTCTCGATTTCGCCGATACCGGGCACGCCGTCCGGCGTCGAGTCGATATAGCCGGCCCAGGTGCCGGTGATCTTCGTTGTCTTCAGCGCCGGCAAAAGCTCCAGCGCCCGACCGTGAATGAGACGGAGCGTGCCCTGATCCGGCTTCGGATCGAGAATGCGCATGTGTTCCATCGGCGTCGGCCGGTCGAGCCGCCAGCGGGACACGGTCTCGTGCCCGCTCTTCATACCTTCGAACCCGCCGGGGGAAAGCAATCGCCAGCGCTTGAGGAACATGGGCAGGAATTGCGGCAGGAACCGCAACTGCTGGGGCGTGAGATCGACGCGGGCGTTGCCGCTGATGGCGAGCGTGAAATCGCCGTTGCTGCGGCTGGTGACCGAAATATCCTTCGTGTGCAGCGCCGGCGGAATGCCGGCGGCGCCTGAGACGGCGACGATGGAGGACCGAATGGAGGCCTGCGGGAAGCGGATGCCGAGCTGCCGGCAGAACGAGGAGGCCCAGGCGCCACCGGAGAGGATCGCGATCTTCGTGCGGATCGTGCCGCGCTCGCTGACGACGGCGCTCAAGCGTCCGCCTTCGGTCTCGACGCCGCGCGCCGCGCAGTTCTGGATGACCGTGCCGCCAAGCTTCATCATGGCGCGGGCGACGGCCGGGGCCGCCTTGGACGGATCGGCGATGCCGTCGGTCGGCGAGAAGACGCCACCCTTCCAGCTGCGGCCCGTCGCCTGGCCCTTTTCGGCTGCCTCGGCGGCCGACAACATATGCGTCGTCACGCCGACGGTTTTTGCAAAGTCGCGCCAGCGCGCCCAGCCGGCGATCTCGGCTTCGTTGTTGCTGAGATAGAGCAGGCCGCAGCGGCGGAAACCGACATCCTCGCCGGTCTCGGCCACGAAGCGCTCCCAGAGATCGAGGCTCTTGGTGGCGATAGGGAGCTCGCGTGCGTCGCGGTTCTGCTGACGGCACCAGCCCCAGTTCCGGCTCGACTGCTCCGCCCCGATGCGGCCTTTCTCAAGCAGGACCGTCTTGAGCCCGCGTTGCGTCAGGAAATAGGCCGTGAAAGCCCCGACAATGCCGCCGCCGATCACGACGACATCTGCCTCTTGCGGCGGGTTGGAAGGGGTGTCGATGAGGGTCAACGGTGCGGGCATTGGAATCTCCATGTCTTGGAGCCCACACTAGGCGTTTGTTTCACGTCTGCGGAACCGCAGATTCCGCCACGGCGGCAGAATATTCCGGTCTCCCCGCACGCATCGAAATCTTATGCGTCGTTTCACAATTTCGGGCTTGATGGACAAGTGATGCGTCTATGCTAACCTTGTTTCAGGCAGGCAGCAGAATTTTATGCTGCAAAAGATGACGGAAGGCGGCAGGCCCATGATGAAACTCGACCGGACGGATATCAAGATCCTCCATGAGCTGCAAAAGAACGGCCGCATCACCAATGTCGAACTGGCCGATCTCGTGCATCTGTCGCCCAGCCCCTGCCTGATGCGCGTCAAGCGCTTGCAGGCGGAAGGCTATATTGAAGGCTATTCGGCGCAGATCAATCTCGGCAAGCTCGGACAGACGTTGACCGTTTTTACAGAGATCACGCTGAAGAACCATCGCCAGGTCGATTTCGCCCGCTTTCTGGCCGTGGTCGACAAGATCGACCAGGTCATTGAGTGCCATCTGGTTTCAGGCGGCTACGACTATCTGGTGAAATTCGTGACCGCCGGGATCGGCGAATATCAGACGATCATGGAACGCCTGACCGACATGGATATCGGCATCGACAAATATTTCAGCTTCGTCGTGCTGAAATCGCCGATCGTGAAATCGCATCTTCCGCTGACGAGCCTGTTTCCGGTTTGAGTTTCAGGTTCCAGGCGGAGCCTCACGCCCCGCCATATTGCCTTACCAGTTCCGGCTCCAGCACCAGCGTGTCGAGCCAAGTCGGGTCGAGCTTCGGCACGGATGAGAAGAGCAACTTCGAATAAGGATGCGTCGGCGTCTTCACGTCGTCGCGTGTCAGGTGCTCGATCTTCTCGCCGCGATACATGACGACGATCTCGTCGCAGATCGCTTCGACCACCGAAAGGTCGTGGCTGATGAAGATGTAGGAGAGGTCGAGTTCGCGCTGCAATTCCTTGAGCAGTTCGATGATGGCGGCGGCAACTACGGTGTCGAGCGCGGAGGTGATCTCGTCGCAGATGATCAGTTTCGGATTGGCGGCAAGCGCACGGGCGAAGTTGATGCGCTGCTTCTGCCCGCCGGACAGCTCGGACGGATAACGGTGCCGTAGCGCCCTTGGCAATTGCACCATGTCGAGCAGTTCTTCCACGCGCGCCGTGCGGGCCTTGCCTCTCAGGCCGTGATAGAAGCTGAGAGGTCGACCGAGGATGTCGTCGATGGGCTTGGCAGGGTTCAGCGCCGTATCGGCATATTGGAAGACGATCTGCATTTCGCGCAACTGGTCGCGCGTGCGCCGTCGTGCGGCGTGATCGAGTTCTTTGCCGTCGAAGACGATATTGCCGGCATTGGCAGGCAATATGCCTGCGATGCACCGTGCCAATGTGGATTTTCCGCAACCGGATTCGCCGATAATGCCGAGGTTTCGGCCTTTCTCCACCGACAAGTTGACGGAGCGGACAGCCTGGATGAAGGGCAGGCCGTCAGCCTGGATCGGTCCGTAGCCGGCGATGACATTCTCGATCTCGAGAAGCGGGCGCGGCTTCTCGAGAGGCTTGTCGGCAAATTGCGTTTCCTTCGGCTCGAAGGCGGCCAGAAGTTCCCGGGTGTAAGCGTGCTTCGGCGTCGAAAGGATACCTTCCGTCGTGCCTTCCTCCTGTACCTCGCCACCCTTGAGCACGACGATCCGGTCTGCGATCTGCGCGACAACGGCGAGGTCGTGCGAGACGTAGACGCCGGATGTGCCGCCGGTCTTCATGACGGATTTGAAGGCCCTGAGCACGTCGATCTGCGTGGTGACGTCGAGCGCCGTGGTCGGTTCATCGAAGATGACGAGCTTGGGATCGCCGATCAGCGCCATGGCGGCGGCAAGCCGCTGCAGCTGGCCGCCCGAGACCTGGTGCGGATAGCGGGTGCCAATCGTTTCGGGCGAGGGGAGCGACAGCGCCCGGAAGAGTTCGATGGCCCGTTCACGTGCTTTATCCGGCGTCATCAGGCCATGGATGCGCGTCACCTCGATGACCTGATCCATGATCGTCTGCGACGGATTGAAGGCGGCGGCGGCGCTTTGCGGTACATAGGCAACGTCGGTGCCGCGCACGGCCGAACGTTCGCGCTCGGAAAGCTTGGCCATGTCCTTGCCATCGACAAGAATGGCGCCGTCCGAAATGCGGCAGCCGGGGCGGGTGTGACCCATCAGCGTCAAAGCGATGGTGGTCTTGCCAGAGCCGCTTTCGCCGATCAGCGCAACGATTTCGCCCTTTGCGATCTCGATATCGACGCCCTTGATGATCTCGATGCGCCGGCCGGAATCGGTGGTGGCCTCGACATGCAGGTTCCGGATTTCGACAAGCTTGCTCATATCAGGCGCTCCGGTCGCGGATCTTGCGGGGAAGGTTGTCGATCAGCAGATTGACGCTGATTGTCAGGCTGGCAATGGCGATCGATGGCGCGATGACGGCGGCCGAGCCGAAGGACAGGCCCTGAATGTTCTCATGCACCAGCGCCCCCCAGTCGGCGAGCGGCGGTTGGACGCCGAGGCCGAGGAAGGAGAGGCCGGAGAGCAAGAGCACGATGAAGACGAAACGCAGCCCGAAATCGGCCAGGACCGGCCGGATGATGTTGGGCAGGATTTCCGAGACCGCGAGATAGAGTGTGTTCTCGCCGCGCGTGCGGGCAACGGTAATGAAATCCATCGTGTTGACATTTACCGCCAGCGCACGCGCAAAGCGATAGGAGCCCGGAATGTAGATGACGGCGAGCGTCACGATGAGGGCGGGCAGCGACGAGCCGACGGCGGCCACGACGACGAGGCCGAATAGCTTGCTGGGAATGGAGATCATCGCATCCATGAAGCGGCTCAGCAAGGTATCGAACCAGCCGCCGATGACTGCCGCCGCCATGCCCAGGATGACGCCGCTGCCGGAGGCGATCAGCACGCCCGCAAGCGCAATGCCCAGCGTGTAGCGTGCACCGAGAATGATGCGCGAGAGCATGTCACGGCCGAGGTAATCCGAACCGAGCCAGAACTTGAAACTCATCGGGCCGAAATAGTCCATGTCGACGATCTTGCCGATCGGATAGGGCGCGATATGCGGCGCCAGAATGGCGACCGTGGCCCAGAAGAGGATGACCATAAAGGCGACCATACCGACGGGGCTGAACGTGTAGCCCAGATAACCGGAACGGGAGGGCGACAGGGCGCTTTGCGTCATCAGCGGAGCCTCGGATTGGACAGGATGGCGATGATATCGGCAATGGTGATCAGGATCAGGTAGCCGAGGCAGAAAATCAGCGCGCAGGTCTGGATCAGCGGCAGGTCGCGGGTGGCCACCGCGTCAACCATGAGCTTGGCGATACCGGGATAATTGAAGATCGTCTCGATGATGATCACGCCTCCAATCAGATAGGAAAGCGACAGTGCCAGCGCATTGACGATGGGGCCGAGTGAATTGGGCAGCGCGTGTCTCAACACGATCCGGCTGCGCGAAGCGCCTTTCAGAAGCGCCATCTCGACATAGGGCGTCGAGAGCGTCTCGATCACGGCGGCCCGCGTCATACGGATGATCTGGGCTGAGACCACAAAGGTCAGCGTCACCACTGGCATGGCATACATGCGCAACAGGTCGGAGAGCGAATGCACCTCGTTGACGAAGGAAATCGCCGGCAACCATTTCAGATAGACCGCGAAGATCAGCACGGCCGTCGAAGCGACCACGAATTCGGGAACGGAAATCACGCCGATGGTGACAACCGTGACGACGCGGTCATAGAACGAGCCGCGCATGACGGCGGCGGTGATGCCTAGGGTCAAGGCGAGCGGGACCGCGACCAGCGCGGTGATGCCGGCCAGTTCCATCGTGTTGACGAACCGATATCCGATCAACTGCGCGATGGGCATGTTGTTCGCGTATGAAGTGCCAAGATCGCCGGTCAGAACCCCTGTCAGCCAGCGCAGGAAACGCAGCAGTGCCGGCTCGTCTAGATGCATGGCATGACGAAGCCCCGCGACCGCTTCCGGCGTTGCGGCCTGGCCGAGCAGAATGGCGGCTGTGTCCCCCGGCAGCATGTTGGTGGCGAAGAAGACTGCGAAAGAGACGATTAGCAGCGTGATCAGGCTGAGGATCAGCCGCTTTCCGATCATGCTTGCGATTTCAGCGTTCATGAGATCTCTCCAGCCGCAGAGTCGAGGAACGACAGCCACATCACGTTTTGGATTAAAGCATGCCGCGTCAAAATAAGCTGCGGTCTTGTTTCACGGAGCACGCCTGACCTGCGCTCCACAAATCGAGCTGGCCGCGGCCATCCCGGTACATGCGAAGGCCACTTGCGGCCTTCGCATGTATGAAAGTCGCTCCTGGAGGGCCTAAAGCCCTCGAGTGCTTTCATTTCGATTCGACCAGTCAGGCTTCCAGCCAGACATATTCGGCCATGGCGTAACCCATCATGCCACCGAGCGGGTTGACTTCAAGCCCCTTGACCTTGGCGGAAACGCCGTCGGCATTGGTGGTGTAGGCCGGGATGATGGTGCCGGCTTCCTCAGAGATCATGGTCTGCATCTCGTTGTAGATCTCGTGGCGCTTGGCGTCATCGAGCATGCCACGGGCTTCCAGCATCATCGAGTCGAACTTCGGCGACTTGAACTGGCTTTCGTTCCACGGTGCATCGGACGAATAGAGAAGCGAGAAGTAGATGTCCGGGGTCGGGCGGGGATTGATATTGCCGAAGTGGATCGGCGCCTTGAGCCAGTACTTGTCCCAGTAGCCATCCGAAGGCACACGCTGGACATCGAGCTTCATCCCAATTTCGGTGGCCGATGCCTGGATGATCATCGCCATATCGATCGAGAAGTCGGCCGCCTCGGAGGCGATGACCGGGATCGACTGACCGAGAACGCCGGCCTTCTGGAAGTAATGCTTGGCCTTGTCGGGATCGAATGCCTTGGGCTTCAAGTCCGCGTTGTGGAAGACATTGGCCTTGGAGATCGGCTGGTCGTTGCCCACGTCGCCGAAGCCACGGAGCGCGGCGGCAACGATTTGTTCGCGGTCGATCAGATATTTCATGCCCGTTACGAAGTCAGGCTTGTTCATGTCGAGGCGAATGTTCAGGTTCGTATAGTTGCCGACCGTCGACCGCGAAAGCCGGAAGTCTTTCTGGCCGTCAACGAGCTTGGCGGCACGGGGATCGACAGAAGAACAGAACTGAATGTCACCGGCCAGCAACGCATTGACGCGAGCTGTCGCGTCGGGAATGGCAAAGAACTCGAAGGAGTCGAGATGCGGGAGGTTCGGCTTCCAGTAGTTCGTGTTCTTCTTGACGATGGATCGGACGCCGGGCTGGAAGGTTTCCAGAACGAAGGCACCGGTGCCGATGCCCTTGGAGAAATCGGTCGTGCCATCCTGCACGATCATGAAGTGATGCAGCGCGAGGATGAAGGGAAGGTCGGCATTGGCGGCCTTCAACGCGATCTCGACCGTGGCGGGGTCGATGGCCTTGATCTCCGTCATCTGGGCGGCGATCTTGGCGACCTTCGAACCAACGGCGGGATCCAGATGGCGTTTCAGGGAGAACACGACGTCAGCTGACGTGAGGCTCTTGCCGTCATGGAAGGTCACGCCCTTGCGCAAGGTGACCGTCCAGGTCTTGGCGTCCTTAGTTTCGAGTTTTTCGGCGAGTTCCATCTGCGGAACGCCGGTGACGTCGATGAAGGTGAGGCGGTTATAGAGCGAACAGCAGCGCGAATAGTCCGTGCCGAGAGAGGCCTTGGCCGGATCGAGCGTGTCGGCGTTGGAAGAGGAAATGCCGGCCGCCTTCATGTGGCCGCCGGAAACTGGCGTTGCCGCAATGGCCTGCTCGGCGCGGCCGAAGATGGCGCCGCCGGCAGACAGCGCAACGCCGCTTGCCAGCATCATCTTCAGAAGATCGCGCCGGGTCGCGCCGCGACGGATGGCGTCCTCGATGCGAGCATCGTCTGATTTCGTCCAGTTGGTAATCTTGTCGGTCATGTCATTCCCCTTCTTTGCTTTGATTGGGTGACGTCCGTCTTGTGCGGACTTTTCGGCCCCGGTGAATATGTCTCGCGGCGTCCCTGGTTTTGCGCCTTCTCCCTTTGATGTGCCGGGTGACCGGCGTGGGCGCTTGGGCTCTGTCTGCGTATTCCGTTTGCCGGAGGCCTGGTTGGTCTCGGGCTTGATGTTTATCAGTCTGTCATGTCCGCCGGGGCGTATCGTTTGATTTGGTCCGGGGCGACAGCATAAAATTGCGAACTTGCTTCCTGCGGCGACATTTCGGCGAAATGCCGCCGCGGACTGTTTCGGCAGTTCAGGCGAGCGAGGCCCGGATATCAGGGTCCTCCAGCGTCTGGTCGAGCGTCTTGCGGGTGCGCTCGACGATGGCGTCGATGTCGGCATCCGTGCAGCAGAGCGGAGGTGCATAGCCCAGCACCCCTTGCGGGAAGGCGCGGATGACGAGACCATTGTCCCAGGCACGGTCGAAAATGCGGCGCGCCGGCTGGCTGGCGGCGGGAAGCGGCGTCTTCTTCGCCTTGTCGGTCACGAGTTCGACGCCGTAAAGCATGCCGCGTCCGCGAATGTCGCCGACCAGCGGGTGGTCGCTCAGGCTCTGAAGCCCCGCCAGGAGACGCGCGCCGGCCTTGACCCCGTTTTCCAGCAGACCGCCTTCGTAAAGCTTCAGGACTTCGAGCGCGACGGCAGCACTCACCGGATGGGCTGAGTAAGTAAAGCCATGGCCGACCGCCGCCTCGCCGGCACCATCGGCAATCACGTCATAGACATGATCGGCCATGAAGACCGCACCCATCGGCACATAGCCGGAGGTCAGGCCCTTGGCGACCGTCATCATGTCCGGCACGATGCCTTCGTCGGCGCACGCAAAGAGCGGGCCGGTGCGGCCGAAGCCGGTGATGACTTCGTCGGCGATGAAGAGGATGCCGTAGCTCTTGCAGAGGTCGCGCATGGCCTTGATCCAGCCCTTGGGCGGCACGATGACGCCACCCGAGCCTTGGATCGGTTCGGCATAAAATGCTGCCACGCGGTCTGCACCGATCTCCTCGATCTTGGCCTTCAGGCTGGTAAGCGAATCGGCAATGATCGCCGCATCGTCGGGGCCGACCGGATTGCGATAGGGATAGGGCGAGGGGATCTTGTGCTGCCAGTCGAAGGGCAGGCCGAAACCGGCATGGAAGGCCGGAAGCGCGGTGAGCCCTGCGCCCACGGTCGTCGAACCGTGATAGCCCTGCTGGATCGAGATGAACTGATCGCGCTGCGGCTGGCCCTTCGCATTCCAGTAATAGCGGACGAAGCGGATGGTGGAGTCCACTGCATCCGAACCGCCGAGTGTGAAGTAGACACGGTTGAGGTCGCCCGGCGCGCGTTCGGCCAGTTCTGCAGCGAGCCGGATGGCAGGTTCGGAACCGAGATCGAAATAGCCGGTCGCGTAAGGAAGCTCGCGCAGCTGTTTCGTCGCGGCCTCAATGATGCTCTCGCGGCCATAACCGGCATTGACGCACCAGAGGCCTGCAAAGCCATCGACCAGCTGATGGCCATTGGCTTCGGTGACGGTGGCGCCGGAGGCGGATTTCAGCACGCGCACGCCCTGCCGCTCGTGACCGCGATAGGAGGAGACGGGGTGGATCAGATGGGCGCGATCGAGTTCGATCAGCGAATTGGCGAGCATTCTCAAATCTCCTGTGGGTTTAGCCGAGCGCCTGGCTGGCAAGTGCATAGGCCTTCAGCCGCGGCTGTCCCGCCTCTTCTGTCAGCGGCCGCCGCATCGTCACGCCGCCGCCGGCATGGGCGAGGCCGATCTCCGAAAGCCAGGGTGCGAGCCCGGTTTCGCTGCCCGTGTCGACACGCAGGAAGGCGCCTTCACGCGATGAGGCGAAATAGGCAATCAGGGCACGTGCCGTCTCGAGATCCGGTGCGATGATGGGGCCGATGACCTCGCCGCGTCCGAAGGGACGGATGACGGCCCAGGCCTCCACTGCACCGCCCTTGCGCACGACGGCGAACTGCCCGCGTTCCAGCAGTGCATCGATCATGGCGGAACGGTCTGCGCCATAGGCCTGCCGGTCAAGCGCCTTCACGGCCTCGACATCGGCGGACTGCATGTCCTCCACACCCTCGCGTCGATCAACCGGAAACACATGGCCCTGATGCTGACGGATCGTGCCGGTGGCGACGAAGCCGAGCTTTTCGTAAAGCGGCAGGCCTTCCTTGGTGGCAATGAGGCGTAGCGGCCGCGTTCCCGCAAGTTCGAAGGCCCGCTCCATCAACTTGCGGCCAAGGCCGAGACCCCGCATCGACTTATCAACGATCACCATATTGATTGTCGCGTAAGCATCGCCGAACGGCGTCATGAATGTGGTGCCGGTCACCCGACCTTCGCCATCGGTCGCAATGACGCCTTCGCTCAATTGCTGGACCATTGCCCAGTCTTCGCGGCGATGCGGCCAGCTTTCGGCGCGCGACAGCGCAACGGCATCGTCAAGGTGCTGAGGCCCGAAGGCGACGAGGTCGATCTGGTTCTGCATGAACATTTCCTTTCGTGAGAGGAAGTTTCGGTCAGGATGGGGAAGCTATTCGTCTGAATGGCGCGCCTGACGCGCTATCTTCCGCCAAAGCGTAACGCCGATGCCGCATCTTATGCTGCGATCTCGGCGGCGCGGGTCTTTGAGAAGGCCGCGAGCACCCGGGACGGTGCCCTGGCCTGCAATTGTGTGCCAAAGGGGACGTCAGAATAGAAACTTTGTGCTTCGCGGACGGGTGAATTCGGACCGCCGACGCGGCATGACCCGTCTTATGATCGGGTCAACGAAACAGAACGCCAGAGGAAGAACGTCATGGCCCCCTTTCGCCCGAAATATATCTCCTTCGACTGCTACGGCACGCTGATCAATTTCGACATGGCGGGTGCGGCCCGCGATCTTTACAGCGACCGTCTCGATGCTGAGGCCATGGACAAGTTCATCCGCAACTTCTCCGCCTACCGCCTTGATGAAGTCATGGGCGCCTGGAAGCCCTATGCAGAGGTCGTTCACAACTCGCTGTCGCGCACCTGCAAGGCCAATGGCGTGAGCTTCAAGGACGAAGACGCGCAGATGGTCTATGACCGCGTGCCGACCTGGGGTCCGCATGCCGACGTGCCTGCGGGCCTCGCCAAGGTGGCGAAGGAAATTCCGCTGGTGATCCTCTCCAACGCCATGAATTCGCAGATCATGTCGAATGTCGAAAAGCTCGGCGCGCCCTTCCACAAGGTCTATACCGCCGAACAGGCGCAGGCCTACAAGCCGCGCTTCCAGGCTTTCGAATATATGTTCGACATGCTCGGCTGCGGCCCGGAAGATATGCTGCACGTTTCCTCCTCGTTCCGCTACGACCTGATGTCGGCGCATGATCTCGGCATCAAGAACAAGGTCTGGGTCAATCGCGGCCACGAGCCGGCCAACCCCTATTACGGCTACACCGAGATCGCCGACATTTCGGGGCTTCCGGGTGTGGTCGGGCTCTGAGAAAGCGTGAACGCGATGAAATTCGTCTCCTATTGGCATGATACGGCACCGCGTTTCGCGGGGGCCGCGCAGGGTCCGGTCGAGGGTCACTACGATGTGGCCGTCGTCGGAGCAGGATTTACCGGGCTTGCCGCCGCGCGGCAGCTGGCCCGGGCAGGGGTGAAGGTTGTCGTGCTGGAGGCGGAACGGGTCGGCTTCGGCGCTTCGGGCCGCAATGGCGGGCATCTCAACAACGGGCTGGCGCACAGCTATCTCGGCGCAAAGGCCGAACTCGGCAAGGAGCGCGCCATCGCGCTCTACCATGCGCTGGACGATTCCATCGATACGATCGAGGCGCTGATTGCCGAAGAGGGGATCGACTGCAATTTCAGGCGCTCGGGCAAGCTGAAGCTCGCCTCCAAGCCGCAGCATTTCGAAGCGCTTGCCCGCAACTTTGAGGCCTTGAACAAGGAATGCGATCCCGACACGGCGCTGCTCTCTCCGGAAGAGCTGAAAGGCGAGATCGGCTCGCCCTTCCACGGCGCAATGCTGTCGAAGAAGAGCGCCATGATGCATATGGGCCGCTATGTCGTCGGTCTGGCCGAGGCCGCGGCGCGCCATGGTGCGACGATTTTCGAGGCTACGACGGTGACCGGGCATCGGGAGGCAAACGGCCTCCACACGTTGCAGACCTCGCGCGGAAGCGTGACTGCTGCCAATGTCATCGTGGCGACCGGTGCCTACACGACGAAGAATTTCAGCTGGTTCCGCCGCCGCATCATCGCGGTCGGAAGTTTCCTCATCGCCACTCGCCCTCTGACGGACAGCGAGGCTCAGGCGGTGATGCCGGGCAACCGCACCTGCGTCAATACGATGAATATCGGCAATTACTGGCGGCTTTCGCCCGACAACCGCTTGATCTTCGGTGGCCGCGCCCGCTTTTCGGCGACTTCAGACCAGCGCTCGGACGAGAAGAGCGGCGCGATCCTGCGCGACAGCATGGAGCGCATCTTCCCGCAACTGAAGGGCATCGACATCGACTATTGCTGGGGCGGCCTTGTCGACATGACCGCCGACCGCTACCCGCGCGCCGGCTTCCATGACGGTCTCTGGTACGCCATGGGCTATTCCGGCCACGGCGCGCAGCTCTCCACCCATCTCGGCATGACGGTGGCCGACGCCATTCTCGGTCGCGCAGATCGCAATCCCATGCGCGACTACCCCTGGCCCGCCGTCCCCGGCCATTTCGGCAACCCCTGGTTCCTGCCTCTGGTGGGGCAATATTACAAGATGCTCGACAGATTTCAGTGAGCCCCCTCCCGGCTCAAACTTGAGGCGCGGATTGCAAGCAATCCGCGCCTTCTTTTTATTTCCGATTGTCCGCGAAGAAGAACGGGCGACCTTTCGGCCGCCCTTCCCGGTCGTCAGGCAAGCCCGCCCATATGGAAGCTCTTCGTTTCCAGATATTCCTCGATCCCCAACTGTGAGCCCTCGCGGCCGAGCCCGGATTGCTTGACGCCGCCGAAGGGGGCGACTTCCATGGAGATGAGGCCGGTGTTGAGCCCGACCATGCCGAATTCCAGCGCCTCGCCGACGCGCCAGGCACGTTTCATGTTCTCGGTGTAGAAATAGGACGCCAGACCGAAGGGCGTGCCGTTGGCAATGGCGATGGCCTCTTCTTCCGTCTCGAAACGGAAAAGCGGTGCGACGGGACCGAAGGTTTCTTCGGTGGCGAGCTCCATGTCGGTCGTCGCACCTGTCAGCACGATCGGGGCCGTGTACTGGCGCCCGTTCGGCATGACGGGCGTTTCGGTGACGATCTTCGCACCCTTGGAAAGAGCATCCGCCAAGTGGCGCTCGATCTTGTCGATGGCGGCAGCGTTGATCATCGGACCGATGGACACGCCGGCCTCGGTGCCCGGTCCCACCTTCATCGCATCGACACGGGCCTTCAGCTTGGCGGCGAAGGTATCGTAGACGCCGGACTGCACGAGGATACGGTTGGCGCAGACGCAGGTCTGGCCGCCATTGCGGAACTTGGAGGCAAGCGCGCCTTCGACGGCCAGGTCGAGATCGGCATCGTCGAAGACGATGAACGGCGCATTGCCGCCAAGCTCGAGGCTCAGGCGCTTGACGCTGTCGGCCGCCCCGCGCATCAGGAGCGAGCCGACGCGGGTTGAGCCGGTGAAGGAGATCTTGCGCACGGTTTCGTTGGCCATCAGCTCGTTGCCGATCTCGGTGGGCATGCCGGTGACGATGTTGATCACGCCGGCCGGAATGCCGGCGCGTTCGGCTAGCACGCCCAGCGCCAGCGCCGAATAGGGGGTGAATTCGGAAGGCTTGATGACCACCGTGCAGCCTGCAGCAAGAGCCGGGGCGACCTTGCGGGTGATCATCGCATTGGGAAAGTTCCACGGCGTGATGATGCCGCAGACGCCGACCGGCTCCTTCATCACGAGAATGCGGCGGTCGCGCGAGGGCGCCGGGATCATCTGGCCGTTGATGCGGCGGGCTTCCTCGGCAAACCATTTGACGAAGGAGGCTCCGTAGCGGATTTCGCCGCGCGCCTCGTCCAGCGGCTTGCCCTGTTCGGAAGTCAGGATCAGCGCCAGATCCTCGACATTCTCGATCATCAGATCGAACCACTTTTCGATGAGCAATGCGCGCTCCGCATTGGTCTTCATCTTCCAGAGCTTGAAGGCCGCTTCGGCGGCGGCGATGGCCGCGCGGGTCTCCTCGCCGCCCGTGTCGGGCACGGTGCCGATGGCGTCTTGCGTTGCCGGATCGATGACGTCGACGGTCTTGCCCGAGCGCGCGCCGACCCATTCGCCATCGATGAGGCCGGCCTGACGCAGCAGGCTCTTGTCCTTGAGGTTCAGCATGGATTTAGTCCTTTGAAGAGCTGAGCGCGGCCATGACCGCAGCGGTAATCGCATCGGTGGAATCCCGGCCAGGAACGGTGCCGATCCCCTTTGCCGTGACGTCCGACAACGCCGTCATGACGCGCGCGGCGGCAGCCGTTTCGCCGAGATGATCGAGCATCATCGCGCCGGACCAGATGGCGGCCATCGGATTGGCGATGCCCTTGCCGGCAATGTCCGGGGCCGAACCGTGGACGGGTTCGAACATGGAAGGTGCGGAGCGGGTCGGATTGATATTGGCAGACGCCGCAAAGCCGAGGCCGCCCTGAATGGCCGCGCCGATATCGGTGAGGATATCGCCGAAGAGATTGGAGGCGACGACGACATCGAGGCTTTCCGGCGCCATGATCATGCGGGCGGAGATCGCATCGACGTGATAGCTCGTCACGTCGACATCCGGATAGTCGGCAGCGACTTTCCGGGTGATCTCATCCCAGAACACCATGGAATGTTTCTGCGCGTTGGACTTGGTCACCGAGGCGAGCTTGCCGCGACGCGCGCGGGCCTGCTCGAAGCCAAAGCGGAGGATGCGCTCGACAGCCGTGCGGGTGAAGATCGCGGTCTCTATCGCCACTTCGTCGGCCGTGCCCTGGTGCACGCGCCCGCCGGCGCCGGAATATTCGCCCTCGGTATTCTCGCGGATGCAGAGAATGTCGAAGCCTTCGGCCTTCAGCGGCCCCTCTACCCCCGGCAGCAGCCGGTGCGGTCGGATATTGGCATATTGCACGAAGGCCTTGCGGATCGGCAGGAGCAGTCCGTGCAGCGACACCGAATCCGGCACCTCCGCCGGCCAGCCGACCGCGCCGAGCAGAATGGCATCGAAGCCGCGCAGCGTCTCGATGCCGTCTTCCGGCATCATCCGGCCGGTTTCCTTGTAGAAGGCGCAGGACCAGGGGAATTCGGTGCCTTCCAGTGCAAAGCCGGAGGTTTTCGCAACGGTTTGCAGGACGGCCCAGGCGGCATCGGTGACATCGCGGCCAATGCCGTCACCTGGGATCAATGCTATTTTATGCGTGTTCACGACGCTTCCTCCCCCTGTCCGGTCAGTTGACGACGACATAGATTTTCCGGACGGTTTCGATGGTTTTCCAGACGCCGGTGAAGCCGGGCTTCATCACAAAGCTGTCGCCGGCCTTGTAGATGACCGGCTCGCCGCCGGTGGGGGTGATTTCCACGACGCCGGAGAGGATGTGGCAGAACTCGAAGACTTCGCCCTTGATGGACTTGGTCTCGCCGGGCGTTGCTTCCCAGACGCCGGAAAGCACCTTGCCGTCCTTCGCTTCATCCATCGCCCAGGTCTTGAAGGCGGGCGAGCCGGCGATCAGCCGCTCGGGCAGCGGTTCGGAGTCGCGGGGCGTGAAGGCCGGGTTCGGGTCGAGGGTCTTGAGGAGGGACATGTGAATCCTTTCGAGGGTCGGTTTGATGGAAGAGGTGAGGCCGGTCGATGGCACGACCGCCCGTGAGATGATCCCTCAGGCGGTACAACGTTCGCCGAGCGCCTCGATGAAGCGCTGGCAGGCCGCAAGCTCGCTTGTCAGAATGAATTCGTCCGGCTTATGGGCGCGGCCGATATCGCCGGGGCCGCAGATGATCGCGTCGACGCCCGCCGCCTGATAGAGCCCGGCCTCGGTGCCGTAGCTCACGGCGCCGATCGGTGTCTGGCCGGTCAGGTCTTCCACGAGCTCAGCCAGCGGTGTCCCGGAAGAGAGCGCAAGCGCCGGATAGGCGCTGACATCTTCCCATTCTACCTCGAAACCCGCCGCCCGCAGCGCTTCGGCCTTCTCCCTGACAGGCGCAAGCAGACCGTCCGGCCTCACGCCGGAAATGGCGCGGGCTTCCAGCTCCAGCGTGCAGAGATCGGGGATGATATTGATGGCCTTGCCGCCGGCAATCGTTCCAACCTGGAGCGAGGAATAGGTAGGCTCGAAGGCTGCGTCGAAGGGACCTTCGGTGAGCTTCTGCGCCTGCCCGATGGCCGCATGGAGCACGCTTGCCATGGCATGGACGGCGTTGAGCCCGAGGTCGGGGCGCGACGAGTGGCCGGCACGGCCGCGCACGGTGACGCGCGCGGCGGCCTTGCCCTTGTGGGCGAGCACGGCGCGCATGTTGCTCGGTTCGCCGATGATGGCGCCAAGCGGCGGCGCGCAGAGCGTTGGAAGCCGGGCGATCAGATGCGGCACGCCGCGGCAGCCGGCCTCCTCGTCATAGGAGAAGGCGAGATGGATCGGCCGCTTCAGCCCGGCCTTTACCAATTGCGGCACTGCGGCCAGCGCTGCAGCGAGATAGCCCTTCATGTCGGTCGTGCCGCGCCCATAGAGCCTTTCGCCATCGCGACGGAGATGAAAGGGGGCCGACGCCCATTCGCCGGGCTCGGCCTGCACGACATCCATGTGGCCGGAGACGATATAGCCGGGCGCGTCCGCCGGACCGATGGTCGCGAAGAGGTTGCTGCGGTCGCCTTCCGGCCCGGCAAACACGTCCGCCTCGATGTCATGGGCCTTGAGGTAATCGCGGATCCAGCCGACGATTTCGCCGTTGGGCGTGCCGACGACGGAGGCGAAAGACACCAGCTTTTCCAGAATTTCGGTCGCGTTCATCTATTCCCCGATGCGGCTTTGGCCCGTCTGTGACATGGTTCGGCGGTGCTTCAGGATGGCTGTTTTCGGCAGGATTCCATGCCGAACCTGCATGCGTTTCGGTCGAATGTTGCGCGTCGGCGGAATTTTCGAGCAAATTGTGCGGCAAGCGGGCTTTATGATGTGTCTGCTGCCGCGCATCGCCGAGGCAGCCTGATCGTGAACAGTTCAAGAATGGATCGGTGGCCGAAACCATGATGCCGAGCGAGAAACTTCAGATCGATGCCTTCGCCATGGAAATCGGCGACGTGGCCGATGCCGATCTCGGGCAGCTGCACGCATTGTCGATTTCCGTCGGCTGGCCGCATCGCGCCGAGGACTGGCAGTTCCTGCGCGAGGTCGGCAAGGGCGTGGTCGCAACCGACGAGATCGGCCGCATCATGAGTTCGGCCATGTGGTTCAGCCAGTCGCCGGAACTCGCGACGATCGGCATGGTCATCACCTCGCCGCGCCTGCAGACGCAGGGGACCGGCCTCTGGCTGATGGAATATGCGCTGAAGGATCTGGCGGGCGTCAATCTTCGCCTCAACGCGACGCGGGCCGCCCAGCGGCTTTATCTGTCGCTCGGCTTCAAGCCGGAAAAGAAAGTCTACCAGTGCCAGGGCGTCGTGACGCTTCCGCCGGCCGATCTGCCCATCTCCGGCGAACTTCGCCCGTTGACGGATGCCGATCTGGAGGCGGCGGCGCGACTGGACGCGAGCGCCTTCGGCGTGGCGCGAACGGAGCTGATGGAGAAGCTTTTCCATCATTCGCGCGGTTACGGTCTCTTCCGCGACGGGCACCTCGTCGCCTTCGCGCTGTGCCGCCGCTTCGGGCGCGGCCATGTCGTCGGCCCGATCGTGGCCTCGAGCGATGAGGATGCCATGGCCGTCGTTGCGCCGCATATCCGGGATCACGAGGGCCAGTTCCTGCGTCTCGACACGCATTTCGAAACGGGCGAGTTCGCACTTCTCGTCGTGCGCAGCGGGCTCGCCGTCTTCGACACGGTCCTGACCATGTCGCTCGGCAAGTCGCTTGCGGATTTCGCATCCGGCGAGGCCGATGCGCCGGTTACCTATTCGCTGGTCAGCCAGACGCTCGGCTAGCGTCATGTCGCCAAATCTTGTGCCGGGCCGCTGAAACGAGCCGGTGCTCACCCCCCCCCTTTGCGCTTTCAGGCGTCGCGCTTGAACGGCCGTCATCTTATACGCAAGGACATCCCCATGATCGCACAGGAAAACAGCTTCTATATCGACGGACAGTGGCAGAATTTTTCCGATGTCGACCAGCTCCCCGTTGTCGACCCGGCGTCGGAAATGGTGACGGGCCATGTAGCCGGTGGCGGTGCTCGCCATGTGGATCTGGCCGTTGCCGCCGCGCGCAAGGCGTTTCCGGCTTTTTCGCAGACGCCTGTTGCGGAAAGACTCGCTCTGCTCGGCAGGATGCACGCGCTGCTCAAGGAGCGCGCCGAAACCTTCGCCGATGCGCTTGTGTCGGAAATGGGGGCCGCGATCAGCTTTGCACGCGCTTCGCAGGTGCCATTTGCCGCCGAGCATATCCGTGTGCAGATGGAGGTGCTGGAGAAATACCGGTTCGTGACCGTGGACGGGAACCGTGCCACGGCCAAGGAAGCTATCGGCGTCTGCGCCCTAATCACTCCCTGGAACTGGCCGCTCTACCAGATCACCGCGAAGGTCGCGCCGGCCATTGCCGCCGGCTGCACCATCGTGCTCAAGCCCAGCGAATTGTCGCCCTACAGCGCGCTCCTCTTTGCGCAGCTGATGCATGACGCCGGCACGCCACCGGGCGTCTTCAACCTCGTCAACGGCACCGGCGAAAGCGTCGGTGCGGCCCTGTCGAGCCATCCGGAAGTCGACATGATCTCGATCACCGGCTCGACCCGCGCCGGCGTTCTGGTCGCCCAGGCCGCCGCCCCGACTGTGAAGCGCGTCGTTCAGGAACTCGGCGGCAAGTCGCCCAATATTCTTCTCGACGATGCGAATTTCGAAGAGGCGGTGCCGAAGGGCGTGCTGGCGGGCATGCGCAATGTCGGTCAGTCCTGCAGCGCGCCGACACGGATGCTGGTTCCCGCGCATCGGCTGGGGCAGGTCGAGGAATTGGCGGCGAAAGCCGCGCAGGCGCTCGTCGTCGGTGATCCGCAAGATCCGCAGACCAGCATGGGTCCCATCGCCAATCGCGCCCAGTTCGAGCGGGTGCAGACGATGATCCAGGCCGGCATCGACGACGGTGCGAAACTGGTCGCCGGTGGCCTCGGTCGCCCGAACGGGCTCAATCATGGCTATTACACGCAGCCGACGATCTTCTCAGACGTCACGCCCGACATGCGGATCGCGCGCGAGGAAATCTTCGGTCCCGTGCTCTCCATCATGCCCTACACGGATGAGGAAGAGGCGGTCGCCATTGCCAACGACACCGAGTACGGACTTGGCGCGCATGTGCAGTCGTCCAACGCAGAGCGGGCGCGCAAGGTCGCGGCGCGCATCCGGGCAGGGCAGGTGCATATCAATTATCCGGCCTGGGACGGCGCGGCCGCCTTCGGCGGCTACAAGCGCTCGGGCAACGGGCGTGAATACGGGGTCTATGGGCTCGAGGAATATCTCGAGACGAAATCCATCCTCGGCTACTGACGCCGTCACCAGTCTACAGAAGCAAGATCGAACCTAAGCAGAGATGGAACCGATGGAACAGGCAATGGTCGATACGACCCGCACGGAAGCGGCAATGACGCTCGAAACGCTCGAGACGCCCTGTCTGGTGCTGGACGCGGAGCGGATGGAGCGCAACATCGCACGGCTGAGGACACGGCTGGACGGTCTTGGCGTTTCGCTGCGCCCGCATTTGAAGACGGCCAAGTCTGCCGAAGTGGCCCGCCGCGTCATGACGACGCCCGAAGGGCCGGCGACCGTCTCGACGCTCAAGGAAGCCGAGCAATTTGCCGCCGCCGGGGTCCGCGACATGATCTATGCGGTCGGGATCACACCGTCCAAGCTGGCGCGCGTTCTGGAACTGCGGGCCAGCGGTGTCGACCTCGTCGTCATTCTCGACAACGTGGATCAGGCCCGTGCGGTCGCTGAGGCGTCGGTCAATTTCGGAACCCGCATCCCGGCCATGATCGAGATCGATTGCGACGGTCATCGCTCGGGCGTTGCGCCGGGCAATCAGGCTCTGCTTCTCGAGATAGGGCAGACCTTGGTGGCGGGGGCTGAACTGCGTGGCGTCTTGACCCATGCCGGCGACAGCTACAAGGGCGGCGGTCCGGAAGCGCAGGAGCGCTTCGCCGAAGCCGAACGCGCCGCGGTTGTCGAGGCGGCGCAGTTCCTGCGCGCCTCCGGCCTGCCGTGCCCGGTCGTCAGCGTCGGCTCGACACCGACCGCGCATCACGCGGCGGACCTGACCGGCGTCACGGAAGTCCGCGCCGGCGTCTTCGTCTTCTTCGATCTGTTCATGACCGGCGTCGGCATCTGCCAGGTCAACGACATCGCGTTGAGCGTCATGGCGACCGTCATCGGCCACCAGCGCGAAAAGGGCTGGATCATCACCGATGGCGGCTGGATGTCGCTGTCGCGCGACCGCGGCACAGCCAAGCAGGCTGTCGATCAGGGATACGGTCTCGTCTGCGACATCGAAGGGAAGCCTTACCCCGATCTCATCGTCGCGGACGCCAATCAGGAACATGGCATTATCGCCGTGCGGTCCGGTTCCGGCGCGCAACTGCCGGATCTCGCGGTCGGCGACCGCGTGCGTATACTTCCCAACCATGCCTGTGCGACCGGCGCCCAGCACGATGCCTATCATGTCGTGCGCGGAAAATCGCACATCGTCGAGGCCCGCTGGTCGCGTTTCGGAGGCTGGTGATGTCCGGACATATCGACGTCAACACGGATCGCGCGCCGGCGCCTGCAGGCCATTACGTGCAGGCGAAGATCGCCGGTCAGCACGTTTACATTTCCGGCCAGCTCCCCATCAGGCCGGATGGCGCGCCACTCGACTCTGACGCCTTTGAGGCGCAGACCGAGCAGGCAATCGACAACATGCTGGCAATTCTGCAGGCCGCAGGCGGTTCACCTGCCGACCTGGTCAGGGTCACGGCCTATATCGTGGGCGTCAGCAACTGGCCGCACTTCAACCGGGTCTATGCGCGGCGGCTGAACGATGCCAAACCGGCGCGAACGGTCGTGCCGGTACCGGAACTGCATTACGGATATCTGATAGAGATAGACGCAATTGCGGTGATCGCACCTCCCGCGTCCAAAACTTGAGAGAACAAACAGGCCGTCTGGCGTCATCCGCATCCGTGTGCCGGAGGCGCAAAATGTTGAGCGCTGGACGGCGCTTGCAGATCACGGTGCCCTGAGCCGCCGTGGTTTGCCGCTCCCCGCCTGGACGCGCCACAGGCACCATCGCTATTTCAGATCGCCAGGTTGCACGAAGTCCATGTCGGTATAATCGACATTGTCGCCGGCCATGGCCCAGATGAAGGTATAGCCGCCGATCCCTGCACCCGCGTGGATAGACCAGGGTGGAGAAATCGCGGCCTGTTCGTTGGCGATCACGAGATGGCGGGTCTCCTGCGGCTCGCCCATCAGATGCAGGACGCGGGATTCCGGCGCCATGTTGAAATAGAGATAGGCCTCCATGCGCCGGTCGTGCACATGCGCCGGCATCGTGTTCCAGACCGAGCCGTCTTCGAGCGTCGTATAGCCGAGCACGAGCTGGCAGCTTTCCATCACGAGCGGATGGATGAACTGGTTGATCGTGCGCTTGTTGGAGGTCTCGATGGCACCCGTCTTCATCTGTCGCGAGTCCGAAAGCCGGATCAGCTTTGCCGGAAGTGGGCGATGAGCCGGGGCCGAGACGAGATAGTAGCGGCCGCTGCCCGCAAGCGTCACCGGCCCGCTGCCCTGGCCGAGATAGAGCACGTCGCCGTGATCCATCGGATAGGTTTCGCCATTGGCGCGCACCTCGCCCGTTGCGCCGATATTGACGATACCGAGCTCTCGACGCTCGAGGAAGGTCGCGGTGCGCGTCTCTTCCACCTTGTCCAGCACCAGTTCGCCACCGGCCGGAACCGCGCCGCCGAGCACGAAGCGGTCGTAATGGGTATAGACGAGGCGGATTTCGCCGTCGCGGAAGAGATCGGTGGCGAGGAAGTTTTTCCTCAGCGCTTCCGTGTCCATGGTCTTGGCGTGGTCCTGATGGATCGCATGGCGGGTTTCAACGGTCAGCATGGCTGGTCCTTTCAATTCGGTCGCGGCCCGGCGGCGGGCTTGGGTTTCAGCGTGAAGACGCCCGGCGGGACGCCACGCGCTTCGAAATGGGCCTTGAGGGTGGCAAGATCGGGAGCCTGCGGCGGCAAGACGGCCTGCGCGCGGGCGCGATCGTCGAGCGGCAGCGCCATGGCGGCGGTCGTCAGCACGGTCACGCCGGCGGGAACGGTGCCGACAAGCTGCGGCACGATGGTCTTGGCGTGAATGAGGTTGGTGTTCGGAAGCGGGAAATGGGCGCGCGCTGCCCGCTTGTCGCCATAGGTCAGGTCATGGATGGCGCTCATGTCTGTCGCGTTCTCCGCCTGCGCGTGGCCTTCGCCGAGGGCGGTCCTGTCCGCGCCGAAATCGGAGCGACGGATCGCAAAGCTGCCCTCGATTGTTCTCATGGGCTCCGGTGTCTCGATCCGATGGATGCGGATGTGCCAGGGATTGGCTGGGATCAGCCAGGTTTCCACCGTGACAGTGTCGAAGACCCGCCATTTCGAATAGAGCCTGTCGCCGGCAATCAGCGCCTCGTCCAGCATCTCCCGCACGCGGAAATGGATGCCGTCCTTGGAAAAGCCGATCATGCCGTCGAGCGCCGCGCCCTCGAAATGCCGGTCGTTGGCCTCGAGGGAGAAGCCGTAGCGGGTCGAATAGACGAATTTCGCGTATTTCTCCGCCGCCATCCGCATCAGGTCATGTTCCTGACCGGAGGAGAGGACCACCACATTGCCGGGCGTGTGCATCGCTACCATGCCGGGCTGCGTCAGCGGGATCGGCGCATCGAAGGTCGGAGCAGGCCGTTCCTCGGCCGTCCAGAAGGGATGATCTTCCGGGATCGCCAGCGGCAGAAAGGCCTTCATCGCCCAATAGGGGGAGCCGGCGGAATTGTAGCTCTCGCTCAGAAACAGGTTCGGATAGGAATAGCCGATGGAGAGAACACCGTCGCGGTCGGCCATCGGCTGCTCGCCCCACCAGCGCAGGTGTCTGAGATAATAGCCCTTGATCTCGCCCCAGGGCAGCGCCTCAACGTCCGCATAGGCAAGCGCTGCCCAGAAACCGGCAGCGGCGAAACGATAGGTCTGGCTGCGGCCGAAGGCGAGGCTGGCGCCATCCGGTCCGTACCAGTGGCGGATATCGAGGGCGAAGCGGCGGGCGCGGGCGCGCAACCGTTCGGCGCGCGCATCGTCGCCCTTTTGCAGCCTGGCATAGATCAGGCCATAGAAATGCATGGCGAAGGGAATGTAATGATCCGTGCGGCGCACCGGCCCGTCGCGATACCAGCCGTCTTCGAGTTCGAAACTTTCCAGATCGTCGAGATAGGCGACGGTTCCGCTGCGGTCGAATTCGATGCCACATTGTTCGAGCCCGAGATCGACCAGCACGCGGAAGAATTTCCAGTTGTTGTCGACATAGTCGCGGTCCCGTGCCTTCAGGAGATAGGCCGCGACGATGGCCTTTTCTTCGCCGCTCAGCGGGTCGAAGACATGTTCGGGAACGAGGCGCAGCGCCAGACCGATGGCCGCGAGTTCCACAAGCCGCTGGTTGCGGTCCGCGACATCGCCCCAATAATCCGGATGCTTCGGGTCCATGCCGGCGACAAGGCCGCGCCGGTAAAGGTCCCAGTGGTCGAAATCGCTGCCGCCGGACACCAGCGGCGCAAGGCCCCAGAGCGGCCGGGCGAACCCTTCCAGATCGGCCGCAGCGCGGTCGAAAATGGCGGCGGATGCGCTGAGCGTCAAGCGTGCGCCGCTCTTGGAAAACCACGGCAGCAACGGATTGAAGACATCGAGCGCGGCCTTGGCCACGTCCGCACGGGTGGATAGCGGATTGCCATGGAGCGGATTGGCGGCAAGGATGCGATCGGTCACGGGATGAGCTGCCTGCTTGGCGAGGGGATGCGGATGGAGAAGGCCGGCGGCATGGCGCCACCGGCCCCGAACTCCGTTACTGTGCGGCGAGGATCGGCTTCACGCCGTCTGACATTTCCTTCAGCCCGTCCTCGACCTTGATATTGTTGGTCATGATCTCGTCATGGGCGCGGTTCAGTACGACCTCGACCTGGGCCGCCTTCAGGTTGACCGGCATTTCGAGATAGGTTTTGACGGTCTTCATCGCCTCCTTGCTGCCGGCGTCCGCCGGGAAGCCGTCCGTGCCGGTGATCTTCGACAGCACCGTGTCGTCGCGCATGGCCGGGATCGTGCCGGTGCTTGCGAGAATGGCCGCCCCTTCGGGACCGGCGACGAACTTCACGAAATCGAGCGCCGCTTCCTTGTGCTTGGAGTTGACCGAAACGCCGATGCTGGTCACCTGGCTCGCGGTCGTGCCGGCCGCAACGCCGTCCGGATGCGGATATTTGGCAAGCCCCCAATGGACCGCTTTGGACTCGCCCGACTTCACCTTGGCGATCTGCGTGCCGATGAACCAGGTGCCCATGGGCAGCATGGCGACCGTGCCGTTGAAGAAGGGACCGGAATAGTGCGTCTTGGTGGTCTTCAGCGAGGCATAGGTCGGGATCGCGCCGTCATCCTGCAGCTTGAGCGCGCGCTCGTAATAGGACTTGAGGAAGCTGTAATCGTCGGCCACCAGCGTATGCTTGCCGTCGAGAATGGCCGGCAGTTCGACCGTCGAGCGCCAGACATGCAGGAGCGAACCATAGATCTTGTTGGCGCCGAAGCCGCTCGTCAGTTTGCGGGCGGTATCGGCCCACTGGTCGAGCGTCATGTCATTCGTCGGGTAGGCGACGCCTGCCTTGTCGAAGATATCCTTGTTGTAATAGAGCACCCAGAAATCGGTGCGGAAGGGCAGCGCATAAAGCCCGCCATCGACGGTCAGCCCTTCGATCAGGCCGCCATAGGGCTTCGGATCGGCAACGGCGCTCTTCACATCCGTCAGCAGCTTGGACTTCACCAGATTGGCATAGCCCGGCACGTCCTTGACGGTGATGATGTCAAGATCGCCGCCGCCGCCGGTCAGCTGCGTTTGCAGCACGGTCGAATAATCCGTCGAGCCGAGATCGGTATAGTTGACCTTCACGTCCGGATGCTTGGCCTGATAGGCGTCGATCAGCGCCTTGAAATAGGGGCCCTTGGCATAGTCCCAGAGCGCCCAGTTGAGCGTCACCTGTTCGGCGTTGGCGGCGCCGGCCACCAACAGCGCCAGGCTGCCGACCACGGTCAGCGATGTCGTCTTCAGCATGCGTTTCATGTCTCGTCTCCCATTGTTCTTGGCGTCACGCGCCGGACATTGCCTGTTCAGCCTCAACCGCGCGCTCCTCCTTGGCGCGGACGAGGTGATGCACGGTTTCAAGAACGCTGAAGGCAACGGCCAGCGTCCCGAAGGCGAAATTGATGATCGCTGGCATGACCAGCGTCACCGGATAGAAAAGGATGTGCAGGAGCCAGAGGCCTGCCACGAAGCCGAGGGCCGCGAGTGGCTTGCCCGGTCGGGCCAACGCCGCGAGAAGCGAAAGCCGCAGGATGTTGCGAAGGCTGAAATCCGAAATGACGAGCAGCGCGAAGGCGTAGAGCGCAGCAATCGCGAACAGGAATGCAACTCCCACCGCAAGGGCCAGAGGCACTGCGAAGAGCGGCGTGGTCACGGCAAGCCCCCCGTAGGAGAAGGCTGCGTAGCCGGGAATTGTCAGTGCGGCGGCGATACCCAGACCGAGCACGGTCGCGCGGACAAAATGCCGGCGGAAGGCCTGCCAGAAATCTTCCACGAGATAGACATTGCGATCTTCCGCCATCGTCAGCGTCACCCGCATCAGCGCAGCGAACGCGGCGGGGATGGTGACGACCGGCAGGCACGCGAGCACGAAGAGGAGGTTGAGCTTCATCAGCTCGATCCCCTCGCGCCACATCGTCTCGGCCACCAACGCCAGACCGGGGCGCTTCGGCGCATCTTTCGAGATGCCCGGCCCTTCCGCGAAATAGTGGTCGGCGAGCCATCTCATGCGGCAATCCCTTGCGGCTGCGGAGCGGCGGAAAAGAGCGACAGTTCGCTCTTCGGATCGAAGAGATGGGCCGCGCTCATATCGACCAGCAGGCTCAGCGTCTCGCCCTCCGCCGCCTTGCAGCGCGGCGAAACCTTGGCGGTGATCGGCCGGCCGGCCCAGGAAAGACCCAGATGCACTTCAGAGCCCATCGGCTCGGTGAGTTCCACGGTGGCGCTCATCTGCGCCAGGGCTTCCGCCGGGATATCGGCAGGGGCTACCTCGTGGAAATTCTCAGGACGGATACCCAGAACCGCCTCGCGACCCTCATAGGCGGCGATCCGCGCCTGGTCGAGATTGGAGGGCAGCGGCAGATCCTGCCCCTGGTAGCGCGCGGCAAAGTCTTCGCCCTGGCGAACGATTGTCACCGGCAGCATGTTCATCTGCGGCGCGCCGATGAAGCCGGCGACAAACATGTTGACGGGGCGGTCATAGAGGTTCTGCGGCGTATCGACCTGCTGGATATGGCCGTCCTTCATGACGACGATGCGGTCGGCCATGGTCATGGCCTCCACCTGATCATGGGTGACATAGATGAAGGTCGCGCCAAGGCGCTTGTGCAGCTTGGCGATCTCGGCGCGCATCGTGCCGCGCAGCTTGGCGTCGAGATTGGAGAGCGGCTCGTCGAGCAGGAAGACTTCCGGATTGCGCACCATGGCGCGGCCCAGCGCCACGCGCTGGCGCTGGCCGCCCGAAAGCGCCTTCGGCTTGCGGTTCAACAGATGCTCGATATCGAGAATTTTCGCCGCTTCCATGACCTTACGGTCGATCTCGTCGCGCGGTGCCTTGCGCAGCATGAGGCCGAAGGCCATGTTCTTGTAGACCGTCATATGCGGATAGAGCGCATAGTTCTGAAACACCATGGCGATATCGCGGTCCTTGGACGGCACGTCGTTGACCACCTCGTCGCCGATGACCAGATCGCCGCCCGAGACCTCTTCAAGCCCCGCGATCATGCGCAGCGTCGTCGACTTGCCGCAGCCGGAAGGGCCGACAAGGATGATGAACTCCTTGTCGGCGATCTCGAGATCGATATCGTGCACCACGGTCAGCGCGCCGTAGGTTTTATTCAGCTTGCGAAGCGAAATCGATGCCATTGAACTCTATCTCTTTGTTTTCACACAATTCCTCTTGGAATTGCAGGCCTCACCACCAGTAGGACGACCAGAGGCGGGAAAGGCGCGTCAGCGCCTCCATGTAGTAATAGTCGCCCCAGGCCACGCACTCGTCGACGCCCTCGCCGCGGCAGGTGTTGTAGGGGCTCTTTTTGGAATAGGTGCCGTGCAGCACGAGGCCGTTCGACGTGGATGGGTCCTTGACGGCATAGTTGTCGATGAGGCTCGCCACCATGCGCCGCGCCGTCGTCCGCAGATCTTCGGCACGCGCGGCATCGTCCACAAGGTCGGCCATTTCCAGAAGGCCGCAGGCGACGATGGAGGCGGAAGACGAGTCCCGCGGCTCGTCGCCGTCAGTGAAGATCAGATCCCAATAGGGCACGAGATCCTGCGGCAGGCGCTTCAGATAATAGGCGAGCAGCCGGTCGAAGGCTTGCGCATATTCGGGGCGGCCTTCGTGGCGATAGCAGAGCGCCATGCCGTAAATGCCCCAGGCCTGCCCGCGGGCCCAGGAGGAATCGTCGCGATAGCCCTGCTTGGTCGCCCCATGCGAAGGCGCACCCGTCGCCGGGTCCATGAAGAAGGTGTGATAGGTGGAATCGTCCGGCCGGATGGAATGCTTCAGCGTTGTCGCGGCATGGATGCGGGCGATTGCGCGATAGCGCGGGTTGCCGGTCTCGCGCGCGGCCCAGTAGAGCAGCGGCAGGTTCAGCAGGCAGTCAATGATGTAGCGGTAGTTGCCCGGCTCGCCCATCCGGCCCCAGGCCTGGATGAAGCCGCCGACTTCATGGAAGCGCTCGACCAGCTGGTCGGCGGCGAGAAGCGCTGCCTTGCGGGCATCCTCGTCGCCTGCCAGCTTGAAGGCAGCGATGCAGCTCGGATTGTAGAGAAAGCCCATGTCGTGATGGTCGGTCTCGATGCGATTGACGATCCGGGTAAGGAAGCTCTGGACATGGATCTGCCCGGCATGGCGGAAGGTCTTGTCGCCGGTATGCTCGTAAGCCAGCCAGATTTCGCCTGGCCAGAAGCCGGCTGTCCATTGGTCATTCTCGACCGCCGGGTAGATGTTGTTGACGCTCGAATGGTTCTGCGCGCGGTAGGTGAATTGGGGTAGGTTCGTCCGCACCTGCGCCACAGCCGCGTCGAGTGCCTTTGCCACCTGCGCATCTGTTGCCGGCTCCGGGAGATAGGATCGCGAATGAATGGTCATGCGGTCAGCCCTTCAAGCCGCTCGATGCAATGCCTTCGACAAAGAAGCGCTGCAGAGCGAGAAACACGATGAGAACGGGAACGAGCGAAACCATGGAGGCCGCCATGATCAGCCCGTATTCGGTCGAATATTGCGTGATGAACATGCGGATGCCGATCTGCACGGTCTTCAGCTCCGTCTTGGTCAGGTAGATCAGCGGTCCGAGGAAGTCGTTCCAGGTGCTGACGAAGGTGAAGATGGTCAGCGTCGAGAGCGCAGGTTTCGACAGCGGCAGCATGATGCGGAACCAGATCTGGTATTCGTTCATCCCGTCGATACGCGCGGCTTCGCACAGCTCGTCCGGGATGCTCATGTAGAACTGCCGCATCAGGAACACGCCGAAGGCGGTGAAGGCCTGCAGGCAGATGAGGGCCAGATGCGTGTTGTTGAGCCCCAGCGCCCGCATTTCCACGAATTGCGGCACCATATAAACCTGCCATGGCATGGCGATGGTGGCGATATAGGCGAGGAATAGAACCTCGCGATAGGCAAAGCGGAGCTTGGCGAAGGCATAGGCGGCGAAGCTTGAGGTGAAGAGCTGCAAGAGCGTCACGATCACCGTCAGCTTCGTCGTGTTGTAGATGAAGAGCGCCAGCGGGATCTTCGTCCAGATATCCACATAGTTCTGCCAGCGCGGATGCGACGGGATCCACTCGATCGGGAAGGCAAAGACATCGCGGTCGAGCTTCAGCGAGGCGGAAAGCATCCAGACGAAGGGCATGAGCATGACGACGGTGATCGCGATCACCAGCACGTAGAGCGAGATCGTTTTCAGGCGGATCTTCTGGCCGAACAGGGTCAGCGGCTTCTTCGCCATCGCTCAGTCCTCCCTCGTGAGCCGGAACTGCACGACCGTAACCGTCAGCACCATGAGGAAGAGGACGAGCGCCACCATGCTGGAATAGCCGAGATCCCACGAAATGAAGGCCTCGTTATAGACATGATAGACCAGCACCAGCGTCGAGGTGCCCGGCCCGCCTTCGGTCAGCAGCATGATCTGGTCGAAGACCTTGAAGGACTGGATCGTCAGCATGACGGAGACGAAGAACGTCGTGGGCGCGAGTTGCGGCACGGTGACGTACCAGAATTTCTGCCAGCTGTTCGCGCCATCGAGATCGGCGGCCTCGTAAAGCTCGGGGCTGATGCCCTGCAGGCCGGCGAGATAGATGACCATGTAATAGCCCATGCTCTTCCAGATGCCGAAGAGGATGACCGTCACCATGGCCCATGAGTTGGACGCCGCCCAGCCGGGCAGGTTCTTCGGATCGACGCCGAGTTCGTAGAGGAGCATGTTCACCGGCCCCATCTCCGGGTTGAAGATCATGTTCCAGACGACGGCGACGGCAACCAGCGAGGCGACGTAAGGAAAGAACATGGCCGCGCGGAAGAAATTGCGGCCTTTGAGTTTCTGGTTCAGCAACACGGCGAGCCCGAGCGAGCAGCAGAGCGTCGCCGGCACCGAGACGGCCGTGTAGATCAGCGTGTTCCAGAAGGCGGTGATGAAGGAGCGGTCGGAAAAGAGCCGCCAGAAATTGTCGAGCCCGGCGAAGGTGATGGCGTTGGACCCGTCCCAATGCATGAAGGCGAGCGCGAAGGCGAAGAGGATGGGCCCGAGCGTGAAGATGAGGAAGCCGAGAAAGTTCGGCGCGATGAAGGACAGCGCAACCAGCGTCGAACGCCGCTGGCGCTGCCGCTTCGTCAGACGCTTCGGCCGGACAGCGACCGGAATGTCGAAATCTTCGCGTGCGACGACCAAATCGTCTCCTCCTCCAGATCGCCTCCCTCCGGCTCTCGTCGAACCAAGGCGACCTCCCAAAATATGTCAGACATATTTCTAAATTCATCCAATAAGTGACAAAACAAATCGGGTCTGTAAAGATGGATTCTCGGAATTTGTATGATACAAGCGGATGCAGGGCAGCACGGGGAGAGCGGCGGGAGATGAGTGAAGCATGTTGAGCGAGCGTCTGGCGCATAGCCCGGAGACCTTGTCCGGCTTCGCGATTGCGCCCGCGGGGCAGGACCGCGCGCCCTGGCAGGCGCTGCCGGGCGACATGCGCGCAGAACTCATCGCTGCGGGCAAGGCGGCTCTCTCCGGAGACTGGCCGGCTCTGCCGGCGACGCTTTATCTCGGCTATACCCGCAACGGAAATCGGATCGATTTCGAGACCGTCTACTTTGCCCGCCGCCGCCGGCTGAACGATCTCGTTCTGGCCGAATGCGTGGAATGGCAGGGCCGCTTTCTCGATGCGATCGTGGATGGGCTATCGGCGATCGCGGAGGAAAGCGGCTGGCAATTGCCGGCGCATAATTCCTATGTGCGCGGCGGTCCGCGCCTTGCGTTGCCGGACCCGCAACGGCCGGTGATCGATCTTTTTGCGGCGGAGACCGGCGCGCTGCTGGCCGTCGCGCGTCAACTGCTCGGGGAGACGCTGGAGCAAGCCGCACCCGGTCTCTCCGCGCGCCTGGAGAACGAGCTTCGCCATCGCATTGTCGAGCCCTATCTCGCGCAGCATTTCTGGTGGATGGGCAATGGCGATGAACCGATGAATAACTGGACAGTCTGGTGTACGCAGAACGTGCTCTGGACTGTCTTTGCGCTGGAAACCGACGCAGAAGCCCGCCGGGCGGTCATCCGCAAGGCCGCCGGCAGCATCGATGCGTTCCTCAAGGATTACGGCGAGGACGGGGCCTGCGAGGAGGGCGCGCAATACTACCGCCACGCGGGGCTCTGCCTCTTTAATGCGCTGGCCACGCTTTCGGAGATTGCCCCTGAGGCCTTTGGACCCGTCTTCCGGGAACAGAAGATCCGCAACATCGCGGACTATATCCTGAACGTTCACATCGAAGGTCGGCGCTATTTCAACTTCGCGGACTGCGCCGCCGTCTGCGAGCCGTGTAGCGCGCGCGAATATCTCTTCGGCAAGGCCGTTGGCTCGGAAGCGCTGATGGCCTTTGCAGCGGCGGATTGGGCCGATGCCGGGGATCGTCTCCTGAAGGAGGAGATCAATCTCGCCTATCGCCTGCAAGTCCTGTTCACGGCAAATGAATTGCGCGACGCGGCGGCGCAATATCCTGAAAAGAAAGATATTTTCTATCCAAGCATCGGTTTGCTCATCGCTCGCGACGACCGCTTCCAGCTTGCCGTAAAGGCCGGCGACAATGGCGACAGCCACAATCACAACGATGTCGGCAGCCTGACGCTCTATCGCGATGGCAAGCCGTTGCTGATCGATGTCGGCGTGGGCACCTATACCGCCAGGACCTTCTCGCCCCGGCGCTACGAGATCTGGACGATGCAGTCCGCCTTTCACAATCTGCCGACCTTCGACGGCGCGATGCAGCAGGACGGCGAGGCCTTCGCGGCGCGGGATGTGACGGTCGATCTGGCGGACGGACAGGCGTCAATGTCCATGGAGATCGCCGGAGCCTATCCGCCGGAGGCGGGGCTGCGATCCTATCGCCGCACGGTCCGGCTTGTGGAAGGCAGCCATGTCGAAATCCATGACATCCACGATGGCGACCGGCCGGCGGAGCTGTCGCTGATGTTTGCGCAAGAGCCGCAGATCGCGGACGGCTCGATCCGCCTGAGCGGTGTCGGCGCACTCGCCATAGAGGGCGGTGGATTGCCGCGCGTCGAGCCGATTCCGATTGACGATGCGCGGCTTCGCTTGTCATGGCCGGAGACGATCTATCGGGTGCTGATTCCCTTCGCCGGTCGGGAATTGCGGGTTCGCACGGTCGAGGAGCATGGTGAGGGATGATCGAGCTTCGCATTGAAAATGTTCGGGGCGCTGTCGTTGCGCAGAGCGAGGGCGGCACGGAAGCCTTCCTCTTCGCACGCCACGTCTTTGCCGAAGGCGACCGGCTTGTCGTCGCGGTCGAGGGCGCGCCCTGCCATCTTGATATCACGCTCGACGCCGGAATGCCGCCGGCGCGCATCTACCTGCGCGAAAGCCCGTTCGTCTTCACTGTCCCCTTCGGTGCGCGGCGCAAGGCCTATCCGCCACAGGCGTTTTCGGGCGAATTGCAGCGCCTGTCCTGCCGTCTCGTGCGGCCGGAAGAGCTGTGTGCGCGGCGCAATCTGGCGCTCAATCCCTATGACGATCACGGAGAGGCACGGGCATTTCCGCATGCCTTTGCCAATGTGGAAACGCGCGGCGAAGCGGTCTTCGCCGCCCGCAACGCCATCGATGGCGAAAAGGCGAATACCGATCACGGCTTCTGGCCCTTTACCAGCTGGGGGATCAATCGCGATCCGGACGCGACGCTCACCATCGATTTCGGACGGCCGGTGATCATCGATGAGATCGTCTTCACGCTGCGTGCCGATTTCCCGCACGATGCCTGGTGGGAGCGCGCCAGCCTGACCTTTCTGCCCGATGGCGAGACCCAGACGTTCCCCCTTGTGAAGACCGGCGCGCCCCAGAGATTTGCCATCGAGGCCAGGCGGATCGAAAGCGTGCGCCTTCATTCCCTGATCAAGGCGGACGATCCGTCGCCCTTTCCGGCCCTGACCCAGCTCGAATTATGGGGCCAGGAGGATTGAGATTGCTGTCTCGCGGCGTGAAAAACATATAGTCAACAGACTTATTTTGAAATATGTATGATGAATTGACGAAACCGAATGGCTTGGGGGCTGGAATGGCAGGGGTGCAGGGTCGTGTCGATGTGCGGAAAAACGGCACGCTGGTGTCGCGTTTGATTGACGACCTGCGCCAGTCGATAGCCTCTGGCGCGTTTGCGCCCGGCGGACGCCTGCCGACCGAGGCGCAATTGTCGGAAACCTATGGGGTGAGCCGCACGGTGGTGCGCGAGGCCATCGCGGCGCTCCGCGCCGATCATCTTGTCGACGCCCGCCAGGGGTCCGGTGTCTATGTGCTGAAGCCGGCGGTGGCCGTTCAGCCGGAACGGATCGACAAGGATCGCGTGGCTTCGGTTCTGGAGGTGCTGGAAATCCGCACCCCGCTCGAGATCGAGGCCGCGGGTCTCGCCGCGCTCCGCCGCTCGCCGTCTCAGGAAGAATATATCTTCGACTGTCACGCCCGCGTCTTTGCCTGTATCGAAGCGGGCAAGCCGATCCGCGAGGCAGACTTCAGCCTCCATCTGGCGATTGCCGAGGCGACCAACAATCCGCAATTTGCGAGCTTCCTGCGCTCTCACGGTGTCGCGGCCATTCCGCAGGCCGAGATCGTCACGGATGCGCAGCACGACCGGCAGATCGCCTATTACAAGCAACTCTATCAGGAACACGAGGCAATCGTTCTCGCCGTTTCCAATGGCGACGAGGAGGCCGCACGCGAAGCCATGCGCGCGCATCTGAAGGGCAGCCAGGTACGTCACCGAGAACTTCTGCGCGACGGCAGGCTCAGGTCAGGCTCTCTGTGAAGCGCAGGTGGCGCCGCATGCGGGCGAGGCCGCTAGCGCCATCCGGGCCGGCTTGGCGAACAGTTGGAGCAGGTCCAGAAAGACTGCGTGAGCGGTATCGCGTCCGGACGGCGTCAAATCGGACAGTCAGAGCAATTCAAGTGAACCGTTCTACTCCGGAAATGCTCTTTAGATCCGGTTGCGCCAGTCGCCGATCTCGCGCATGACCACTTCCCGCTCCTGCGCCAGCCGTTCGACCTCGGCAAGGTCCACGAGGGACTGCTCCTCGCGCGCGATCCGCTCGAAGCGGGCCGCCGTCTCCGCAATGGAGCGGGCGCCAACGTTGAAGCTCATCGACTTCAGGGCGTGAGCCACGCGGCCAAGCTGATCTATGTTGTCCGAGGTCACTGCTTCCCGCAATTCGGCGATCCGTTCGGCCGACTGCGTCTCGTAAAGACCGACGATGCGGTCGACCACCGCAAGGGCGCCGCCGGCCATCTTCAGCAGATCCTCCAGCACGGCGAGGTCAAGCTGGCCTTCAGCGGGCTGTGTCTCGGCCGCGTCATGGTCGGCAACAGCATGTGTTCCGCTGGCATGCGTGGCGATGACATCCGCAAGACGGGCCAGGGTAAAGGGCTTGTGCAGCACGCCGTCCATGCCGGCTTCCCGCCAGGCATCGGCCGCCGTCCCGATCACGTGGGCGGTCAGCGCCACAATCGGGGTCCGTTCACGGGCCTCATTGCTTTCCGCGGCGCGAATTTCACGGGTGGCGTCGAAGCCGTCCAGCTCCGGCATGGACCCGTCCATCAGCACGAGATCGTAGCGGGTCTTGAGAACGGCATCGACGGCCTGGCGTCCATTCTCGACGAAATCGGCCCTGACGCCGAGGCGGCGCAGCGCCGCATCGGCCACTTCACGATTGACCTCGGCATCGTCGGCGACCAGCACCTTGAGGCCGCTGAAAGTCGGCGTTGTGCTGTCTCGCTGGTCGCCGCCGCGCGTTTCCTCGCTGATGGGGCGGCCTTCGATGAGACGAGCGACGATGTCGTTGACCTCGAAGGCGGACACGGGACGCACAAGCACGCCATCGGCGCGGCGCGAGGGCAGCAACGCTTCAGCCCGCTCGTCCGGAAAGCCGACAACGACAATCGCGCCCGCGGCGCCGATCTCCAGTCGGGGCCGATCAGCCAGGCACTCCATCGCCGCGACGACGAGCTGGGCGCCGCGGCCGCTTTCGGCAAGATCAGCATTGCCCACGGTCTCGACCGTGAAGCCTGCCCGTTCGAGATAGTGCGCGAGGGCGGCTTTCGTCTGCTCGCCATCCACCGAGACGACCGCGCGGGGCGAGGCCGCCCGTTCGCCGCTCCACTGCGCCCACTCCGTCTCGGAGGATGGCGCGGTCAGCGGCAGGGAGAAGTGGAAGTTGGTCCCCTGGCCAAGCTTGCTGGTAACGGCGATTTCACCGCCCATGGCGGCCACGAGCCGGCGGGCGATCGTGAGGCCGAGGCCGGTGCCGCCGAACTGGCGTGTCGTGGTCTGGTCGGCCTGCGAGAATGCCTCGAAGATCGTGCCGAGTTTTTCCTCGGCGATGCCGATACCCGTGTCGATGACGGAGAAGCGGACGCGATCCGCACCGTCCGGACCGACATGGATGGTCACGCCGCCGTGTTCCGTGAACTTCAGCGCATTGTTGACGAGGTTTCCAAGCACCTGGCCCAGGCGCGTCGGGTCGGCGTCGATGCGTGTGTTGCGTGGCAGTTCCAGCCGCGCGGCGAGATCGAGTTTCCTGGTATGGGCGCGGTCCGCGAAGAGGCGCAGCACCGTGTCGACCGCCTCGAACGGACTGACCGCCAGATGCTCGACATCCAGCTTGCCCGCCTCGATCTTCGAGAGATCCAGAATGTCGTTGATGATGGCGAGAAGGCTCGCGCCGGAGCGCGCGATGACTTCAGCCTGCTTGCGGGCGCGGTCCGGCATGTCGCTGCCCGCCAGCAGTTCGGCCATCACAAGAATTCCGTTCATTGGCGTGCGGATCTCGTGGCTCATCGTCGCCAGAAAGTCGGACTTGGCGCGGTCGGCGGCCATGGCTTCGGAAGCCGCACGCTGATAATCGGCGGTGCGGTCGGCGACATCCTGTTCCAGTCGTTCGCGATGCCGGGCGAGACGTTCGTCGCGTTCGTGGATGTCGGCGATCATACCGTTGAAGCCCTCAACGAGCAGGCCGACCTCGTCATTGCTTTCGCGGGGCAGCGCCACGCGGTAGTCGTGGCCGACCTTGATCCGCGCCATGGCGCCGGCAAGCCGCGTCAGGGGCCGGGTGATGGCGCCCTGCAATCTCAGAGCGATGAAGATGGCGATCACCAGTGCCGCGCCGCCGCCGAGGAGAGTCGTTTTCACGGCCGACCAGACGAGGGCGGGCAGGTCACGCGTATCTCCGATGAGGCGCAGCAGGCCGATCTGACTGCCGGCCTGGATGACCGGCACCTGTACTTCTATGGTCCGGCTGCCCAGGATATCGCCCATCGAGATTGTCTGCTCAGGATTGGTCAGCACGAGGTCGCTGGCAAGCTGCTCCGTTGCTCCGAAATCCGCCAGGGTTTCGCCGTTCGGCAGGTTCAGGCCGACGTAGACCAGACCGTCGATGTGGCCCATGCCACGCATGGCGGCCTGGGCGCCGGTGACGTCGCGCGCCGCAGTCGCAGTCGCGGCAGAAGAAGCGATGATGTTTGCAACTGAAAAGAGTGATGACGGCCTGGAAATCGCGTAGCGGGAAGCTTCCTGCCAGGCGGTGAATGTAATGACAAAGATTTCCGCAAGGGAAATGGCGCCAATGACAAGAAGCACTAATTTAGTTCTAATTGAAAATGAATGGCGAGCCATGGTGTTATTTTCTACAAATCCGAACAGTTTATGGAAACGTAAACCAATGATCCTTACAAACCATTAGCAGCTCGAGCGGTATAGAAATTTTCCTATCTGCCAAAAAGGCAAGAGAACTTCCGTGTGAAAGCCACAACCCCCATGGACAAGAGCGAGAAATGGCGACAGTCACGCGAAACGTGAAATTCGATTATGTCGAGTCTGACGCGCTGCTCATCCTTGCCGTCGATGACGATCCCATCCAGCGTGAATTCTGCTCCGTCTACATGACAACGCCCACGGTGACCGTCGAAACGGCGGATTGCGCAGAAGCCGGGCTGGAGCGTCTCGAGGCGCAGGACTACGGCGCGCTGCTGGTCGATGTCGACATGCCCGGCATGAGTGGTATCGAACTTGTGGCGCTCCTGCGCAGCCAGCCGCGGTTTGACAGGATGCCGATCATGGTGATTACCGGCAACGAGGACATCCCCTCCATCGACGCTGCCTATGCCGCCGGTGCCACCGCCTTCATGTGCAAGCCGGTTAACTGGCGCCTGCTGTCGCATCAGGTTCGTTTCATGGTCCGGGCGCATCATGCGTTGATGGCGCTGGGCGACGATGTGGTGGCTGCGTCGGCCGCGCAAAACGCCTCGACGGCGCAGTAGGAAGTGCGGGTATCGGTTTGCTGAGCAGGTTTCTTGATCATCTGACGCTGCACTACCAGCCCCAGATGACCGCCGATGGTGCCGGGGTTGCGGCGGCGGAAGCACTGCTGCGCGTCGTGGAACCAACCGAGCATTTCAGGAACACGGCAGACGTCCTGGCGTATGTCGAGGAGACGGATCAGGTCGAGGCACTGGACTGGTGGATCGCCGAGCGGGCCTGCCGGGACGCGCTGCGTTGGCCCGGTCTGCAGATTGGCATCAATCTCTCGGCCAGTCGTTTTCGCGATCCGCAATTCGCACCGCGTTTCATCCAGATGGTCAGGGACATCGGCGTTCCGGCGACGCAGATCGAACTGGAGATCGTCGAAAGCTCCTATATCGAGGATTTCGAAACGGCCAATCTGAACATCAATGCGTTGCGCGCGGCCAAGATCCGAATCGCGCTCGACGACTTCGGCACGGGTTTTTCGTCGCTGACCTATCTGCTCAAAATGCCGGTCGACAAGTTGAAGATCGACAAGTCCTTCATCGACGGGTTGGGAGACCTCAAGTCGACCGCCATCGTCCATTCCGTTGTGGCGTTGGCGCGGGCTGTCGGTCTCAAGATCACCGCGGAGGGTATCGAGAACGAGGCGCAGTGGAAATTGCTGAAGCTCGCCGGCTGCCACTACATGCAGGGTTGGTATTTCTACAAGGCCATGGACCCCGATGCCCTGACGGCCCTGCTCTCCGAATTCCGCATTGTCAAGCCGTTCTGAGTGCACCGACCTCTTGCGGTGCCCGGATCAGCCGCGGTCTGGCCCCTGGGCCCCCTTCTCGGACACCCCGATCAGCCGGGTCATGCCGTCGATCTGGTCGGCTTGCTTGTGGAAATCCGCCAGAGAGTTTCCGGATAGGACGGTCCCCGCTGGCAGGGGATTGGCGGTCGGATCGAGATAGCGGTTGTCCTTGCGCAACTCGTAATAAAGATGCGGCCCGGTCGAAAGACCGGTCGAACCTACATAGGCGATCACCTGCCCCTGGGTCACGCGCTGCCCGACTGCGAGGCCCTTGGCTGCCCTGGCGATATGGGCATAGGTGGTGAAATAGCCCTGGTCGTGGCGTACACGCACGTACCGGCCATAGCCCGGCTCCCACGAGATCAGCACGACTGTTCCGTCGCCGGCCGCGAGAATGGGGGAGCCCATGGGCCCCGCATAATCCACCCCGTCATGATGCTTGCGCACATGCAGGATCGGATGGATGCGCCAGGCGAAGCCATCGCCGCGCCGGCCACCCGGAAAGGGATTGGCAAGCAGGAACTTTGACACCGAATGACCGCTGGGATCGAAGAATTCCGCGGGAGAGGTCTTGTCGAATTTGTAGCGATAGAACTTGCGTTCGCCGTTCTTGGTCTTGAACGCCACCGAAATCAGTTCGCGCTGGCCACGTCCTTCGCGGAACACCAGGTTGATTTTCTTCGTCAGGTCGTCATGGCCCGCAGGGCTGATGCCGTTCTTCTTGGCCAGGTCAATGACCTCCACAATGATCTTGGCCGGAACATGGGCCTCCAGCATTTTTTTCACGAGCAGCGGCGCGAAGGCAATTTCCTCCTTGAGGTCGGGCGCTGAATCGGCCTCGACGGTGGGGACGTTTTCCTGTTCGCTTGCGATCGCCTCGCGTTTCAGTCTCTCGTAAAGCGCAGGCTTCGTGATGCGCTGAAAGCTCTGGTCCTCCAGGCGGGCAAGGATCGTGTCGTCGCCGGATTGTCTTTGCAGGCGCGCCATGACGATATGCTTGCCGTCATTATGATCTGCGAGGATGACCTCGAAGGCATCGCCAAAATGCAGGATCGAGGTGGCGAGCGCTGCGGTCAGCCGCTTGCATTCGGCCAGAGGAACCTTGAGCCCGCTCAACGCATCCTCGATCACTTCGTCCCGTTTCGGCATCAAGGCAACGCGCGACACCGGTTCGGCTTGCTGCTTGACCGAGAGGCTGACATTGATCGGCCGGTCAGGTCTGTTGCCCCCCGAGAAGTCCGCATAGGCGAGCGGCATGCCGGCGATCCGGCTGGAGCGCACCGGTTTCACGTCGCGAAGCACCGCGGCAAAGACATCCTCGGCGCCGGGACGGCCAGAACGCTCGGCAAAGGCCTGTTCTTGCGTCCTTTCCGGTTTCTTCGCATCCTCAACCTGTGGCGCGTCAAGATCGATATCGGTCTGGAAGTAGGTGTATTCGGCAAACGAGCCATCCATGCGCGCTTCCAGCATGTCGACACGGCCAAGTTCGGGATGGGCTGTCGGTGGCAGCGGCAGTCGTGCCATCCTGGGGCTCGCGGTGAGGGCATGAGCTTTCGGCACTTCGGCGATTTCGACGGGTGCGGCCGCGACGACGTGCGGTTCCTGATGAACGGTTGCCCGGAGGGCTTCCCAGCCGCAGCCGGCGCCCGCAACACCCAGAAGGAGGATCGCGCCCAAAAGCCGGCTATGCATTCGCATGTCAAAGGAAATCATGCTTCGGCTGAAATGGAGTTTGCCCAAAATCTTGTCGTCCCCGGAGGATTATATTCTCTTTTCAGAGAGTTAGACGAAGTTGAGGGCAATCCATTCGAGTGCGGCTTGCCACGGGCCGCTATACTGAGGCCCTTGCGGAGCGACAAGTTAAAACTCTGTTAGGTTATTTTGTGGCGGCCCGAGACCGGTCACTCCTGTGGATATGTCGGACAAGTCCGGTTTTCGTTCGGGACGACATAGATTTTACGCACTTTCCGGATCGGCAGTCCGGTGCCCACCAGACTGCGCTTCATGACCAGATTGTCAGTGGTCGGGTCGAACACGGGCTCGACTGCCGAGCAGATGGAAAAGGCAGTGTGCGGGGCAGGGGGTCATCCCGCACAACGCTGCCCCAGTGCTTCGATAAAGCGCTGACAGGCCGCAAGTTCGCTTTCGAGAATATATTCATCCGGCTGGTGCGCACGGCCGATATCTCCCGGACCGCAGATCAGGGCATCGATGCCGGCGGCCTGGTAGAGCCCGGCCTCCGTGCCATAGCTCACCGCACTGAGTGCTGGCTGGCCGGTCAAGGCTTCGACGAGATGGGCAAGCGGCCGTTTGGCCGAAAGCGCGAGCGCTGGATATGCGCTCATCTCTTCCCATCTCACCTCGTAGCCTTCGTCTTGCAACGCGTCTGCTTTTGCGCGGATGGGCGATAGAAGGCCTGCGGCATTGATGCCCGAGATCCCGCGGGCTTCCAACTCCAGCATGCAGAGGTGCGGAACGACGTTGATGTCCTTGCCGCCTGCAATCATCCCGGCCTGAACCGTGGAATAGGGTGGCTCGAAGGCGCCATCGAATGGGCCTTTCATCAGCCGGTCTGCCTGATCAAGAGTGGTGATCAGCACAGCGGTCATGGCATGAATGGCGTTGAGTGCGAGGTCGGGGCGGGAGGAGTGGCCGGGACGGCCGCGTATGGTCAGCCGCGCCGCCGCCCTTGCCTTGTGAGCCAGGACAGCGCGCATGTTGCTCGGCTTGCCGATGATGGCGCCGAGCGGTGGCGAACACAGGTGCGGCAACTGCGAGATCAGATGCGGCGCGCCATGGCATCCGGCATCCTCGTCATAGGAAAAGGCGAAGTGGATCGGGTGCACAAGGCCCATCCGGGCCAGTCTTGGAGCGACCGCAAGAGCCGCCGCCAAAAAGCCTTTCATGTCGCTTGTGCCGCGCCCGTAAAGCCTGTCGCCGTGGCGGCGAAGACGGAAGGGCGGTGATGCCCACGCGCTCTCGTCAGACGGCGCGACATCCAGATGTCCGCACAGGATATAGCCTCGCGCCATGTCAGGTCCGATGGTCACGAACAGATTGCTTCGGTCACCTTCAGGACCAGGAAGGATCTTTGCGTTGATCCCTAGATCGGCCAGATAGGCACTCACCCAGTCAACGATCACGCCGTTCGGTGTGCCGACCACGCTTTCAATGGAGACCAGCTTTTCCAGGATTTCGATCGCGTTCATGAATTCCCCGGGACGGCGTGCAGCTATGTGCCCGCATCGATGATCATTCACATTGGATAGTTGCACAGGCGGCCATGTCGAGGCTGCGACCTTGTTGATCGAGGCGGCTGCCCAGCCGGTCAGTAACCTGCCCGGCGTAAGATCCTAGTCTTTCCTGCGGGTCTGGCCGTTGTAATATTGTGCAGCCTGCGCCAGAGAGCGGTGCTGCGATTGCTGCATTGCCTGTTGCAGCGGCACGCCGAGACTGGCTGCTTCCGCCAGATATCCCGCCCGCAGACCATGGGCGGAGAACTCTGCCGGATCAAGACCCGCCTTCTCGCACCGCGCCTTCAGGATCAGGTTGACGGCTTGCGGCGTCAGTCCGCGGCGGTCGACATTGCCCCATTGGTCGATGCGGCGGAAGACCGGTCCCGTTTCGATCCTGGCGGCGGCAAGCCAGGCCTTCAGGGCGGCGACCGGTCGGCCGACTATTACGACGGACGCTTCGCTGCCAAGGCGCAGGATCATGCAGGGCATCTGCCGCGAGTTCTCATCAAGGGGCGTTTCGCGCACGGGCTCATCGTCAACCAGATCCTCAACCCGCAGGCTGACGAGCTCGGAACGTCTCCGTCCGCCGGAGGAAAAGGCCGTGAGGAGAAGGGCACGGTCGCGGATATCGGCCAGTCGCGCGCCGGCGCAGGTGGCGAGGAGCTTGGAGAGCACGTCGCCGGTCACCGCCGATTGGCTCTTGCGGCCCCGCGGCCTTGCATCGGCGCGAACGGCAAGTCGCAGCGCCGCCCTGACTGTCGTGGTGGCGAAGCTTCCTTCTAGACCGCGCCATTTGGTCAGCGCCGACCACGACGTCAGCCGTCGTTTCACCGTCGCCGGCGCATGCGGGCCCATGGCGCGCAACAGGCCCTGGGCGCGCAATTGTGCCTCGACATCGGCCGGCATGCCATGGGCCGGATCGACCTCGCGCCGTTCCGGCTTCCACAAATGATGAGCGATGAAGGCCAGCACCAGGCTTTCGGGTGCGGGCCAGGGCAAGGGCTCGCCGGTGGCCGCCATCGACCATGCCTCGAGATAGCCGAGATCGGAGGCAAAGGCGCGCAACGTGTTTTCGCCCATGCCCTCGTCGGCCAGATGCCGGAGCGATGCAACATCGTCGTCCGTCAGCAGGCGTGCAAGCTGATCACGCCGGTCGAATGGCAGAATGGCATCCAGGGCATCAAGCTGTTCGGCGCGCGCCAGAACGGGGCCGGAAAGGGAAATGCTCATGCCTCGGTCACCTTGCTGTCTGCTTCCCGCACTGGCCATCATGGCGCGTGACGCGGCGCGCGAAGCACCGGGAATCAACGGCAGATTATCCGAGTTGGGCTGCAGGGGGCAAGTTTGGGCATGGGCGCCGCTGTCGAAGGCTTTGTTCGAGCCGAGGGCGCCGGTTGTGCCGGCGCCCTCGGTGAAGGCTTATGCGAGATGATGCGGCTTCGTCATGCCGTAAACGGGCGTGTCGATCCCGACTTGCCGCGCCTTGAGCTGTAGCGAGAGATATTGCGAATAGTGGCGCGACTGGTGCAGGTTGCCGCCATGGAACCAAAGCGCCTCCTGCTGCGTCGGCTTCCACATGTTGCGCTGCTCGCCCTCCCAGGGACCGGGGTCCTTGGTCGTGTTGGAGCCGAGACCCCAGCACTTGCCTACCTTGTCGGCCACTTCGCGCGAGATGAGATCGGCGGCCCATCCGTTCATCGAGCCGTAGCCGGTGGCGTAGACCACGAGATCGGCGGGAAGCTCGGTGCCATCCTTCAGCACGACGGCGTTTTCCGTCAGATGCGATACGTCTGAGCCCGACTTCAGCTTGATCGAGCCGTCGATGACGAGATCGCAGGCCCCGACATCGATATAGTAGCCGGATCCGCGCCGCAGGTATTTCATGAACAGGCCGGAATCATCGTCGCCGAAGTCCAGCATGAAACGGGCCTTTTCAAGCGCCTTGTAGAACTCCGCATCCTTTTCCCGGATCTGATTGTAGATCGGGATCTGGAACTCATGCATGATCCGGTAGGGAAGCGAGGCGAAGATGAGGTCGGCCTTGCGTGTGGTCATGCCACCCTGAACCGCGCGCTCCGAATAGAGATCGCCAAGGCCGATCTCCATCAGCGAGTCCGACTTGACGATATGGGTGGACGAACGCTGTACCATCGTCACATCCGCGCCGGCTTCCCAGAGCGCCGCGCAGATATCGTGCGCCGAGTTGTTGGAGCCGATGACAACAACTTTCTTGCCCGCATAGGCGTCCGGGCCCGGATGCTGCGAGGAATGCTGCTGCTCGCCCTTGAAGATGTCCTGGCCCGGAATTTTCGGCACATTCGCCTTGCCGGACATGCCGGTTGCGAGCACCAGCTGCTTGGGGCGCAGCACGACCTCCTGGCCCGCACGGTCGACGATGACGGTCCATTCCCCGGTCTTCTCGTCATATTGGGCGGATTTGCAGGTGGTGGAGCCCCAATAATTCAGCTCCATGACCTTGGTGTACATTTCCAGCCAGTCGCCCACCTTGTCCTTGGGCGTAAAGACAGGCCAGTTTTCCGGGAAGGGGATATAGGGCAGGTGGTCGTACCAGACGGGATCGTGCAAGCAGAGCGACTTGTAGCGCTTGCGCCAACTGTCGCCCGGCCGCTCGTTCTTCTCGATGATGATGGTCGGCACGCCAAGCTGGCGCAGCCGCGCGCCAAGCGCGATACCGCCCTGACCGCCGCCGATGATGACGACATAGGGCTGGGTGGAATAGCCAAGCTCGGCGGCTTCCGTTTCGCGCCTTTCCTTCCAGGTCCTGCGATTGCGGTCATGGCCGTGTTCGGCGCCCATCGGACGGCGCACGCCCTTCGGTTCCTCGTGGCCCTTGAGCTCCGTCATGGTGGTGAGCAGCGTCCAGATCAGCCCGTCCTTCAGGCGGATATGGCCGTAGCCGCGCGCGACGCCGGTTTCGAATTCGAACCAGCCGTCTGTGACGCCACCGGCTTCGGAAGCTGCCTCCTTGGTGTCCTGCACGAAGTTTGATGGTTTGGTCGCTGCAAGCTGGCTTTTCAGCATGTCGCGCACTTGCTCATGGCCTTCCATGGTTTTCAGGTTCCAGGTGAAGGTCACAAGGTCGCGCCAGTAGCATTCGGCCTGAAACAGGTTGACGGCGGCGTCGATGTCGCCGCTGGCGAGCGCGTCGCCGAGCTTGGCCAGGATCGTGTCGATTTTGGTTCCGGGGCTGATATCAAGCATGGTTTTCTCCTCCGTAAATGCTTGGGGTAGGGTGGCTTGGAGCGCCCGCGACGGGCGCGCCGGAAAGCCTCGCCACATCATCCTGCCGGGCTCCTCTCCCGGCGCAGGCGATGGCGGCAAAGGCCTATTTCGAAAGATCGATCAGGATCTTCAGCTGCGTGCCGGCCGGATCGAGCAGGACGTCGAAACCTTCCTTCACGGCAGTGTCGAGCGTGATGCGCTTGGTCACGATCTTCGTCGCCGGCAGGAGGCCGGAGGCGATCAGGCGGATGACGCGCGGCCAGTAATGGGTCGGATAGGCCCAGGACCCCTTGATCTCGAGGTCGCGGAACGTGACCTGGAACCAGTCGATGGGGTTCTCGTGCGGATGAAGCCCGGTCTGCACGACGATGCCCTGCTTGCGCGCAGCATCGACACAGGCTTTCAGCGCATGCTCGTTTCCGACGCATTCGATGGCGACATCGCAACCGACATTGCCTTCCGTCAACGAACGGACGACATCGCCGACATTGTCGCGCTTCGGGTTGATGGTGACGACATCGGGGATCACGCTTTTCGCAAGCTCAAGCCGCGCGTCGTTGAGGTCCGAGACGAAAAGCTGAGCGGCACCAGCGGCCCGTGCGGCGAGAAGCGTCAGCATGCCTATTGGGCCCGCACCGGTGACGAGAACGCTGTTACCGGCGGTCACGCCGCCGCGGTCGCAGGCATAGACGGCAACGGCGGTCGGCTCGACAAGGGCTGCTTCCTCATCCGTCATTTCGTCGGGGATTTTCTGGACATTGTATTCGTTGACGAGGGCTGCTTCCGCCATGCCGCCGCCGTCCCAGCTCAGGCCCACAAGTGCAAGCTGCGTGCTGAGATGGAAGAGGCCGCGGTCGGCGAAATAGTCGCCCTTTCGGGGCATGATCAGCGGCTGGATCGAAACGCGGTCGCCGACCTTGACCGAGGTCACACCCTCGCCAACTGCCTCGACGACACCGCCGAACTCATGACCGAGCACCTGCGGCCCGTGGGCTCCGGTATAGGGATGCGGCTCGGTCGGGATGAAGATCGGGCCGTAGCTGTATTCGTGAAGATCGGTCCCGCAAATCCCGACGAAGCGGTTGCGGACCAGAACCTGGCCCGGACCGGGCTGTTTTGGCTCGGCAATATTCTCGAGACGCAGGTCCTTGGCTGCATGAAATCGGAGCGCGCGCATGTTTCCTCCCTTGGCGGCCTTTGATGCCAAATGGGGAGCAATGGCCGTGCCAAGGAGAGTCCTTACCGGTCTGAGCTGAAATCATTGAGCTTTTCGAGGCAGCGCGCAAGCGCGCCGCCACAGTTGTGGCGCAACAGGTGTTGCGGATGCCTCAATGCGGCCGATCTATGCCCAGGCGTCTCATGCGGCGGTGCATGGTCGTGCGATCGATGCCGAGGCGTCGTGCAGCTTCGGACACGTTGCCACCGGAGGCGGCGAGCACGGCCCTGAGGTCGAGAGCGTTGCGTCCTTCCGCATCGGTCGAGCGTTCCGCGCCGGGCACGGAGCCGTGCGCGAGATGATCCGGCAGGTCGGTGACCTGGATCAAGCCGTCGTCACAAAGGGCGGCGGCAAAGGCGATTGCATTGTCCAGTTCGCGAATATTGCCTGGCCAGCGATAGCTCAGGATCATCAGCCTTGCCGTGGTCGAAATGCGCAAGGGGCGTCCCTCCATCCCGTGCCTTTCGAGCAAACGGTCGAGAAGCCAGGGCAGGTCGTCGCGCTCCGCCAAGGGCGGCAATGACAGCACGGCCGCATTGAGCCTGTAATAGAGGTCCTCGCGGAAAGTGCCGGCGGCCACCATGTCGGCGAGGGATCGGTGCGAGGCTGAAACAACCCGGAACGCGACCTTTCGGGGTGCCGAACCGCCGACCGGCAGAACCTCGCCTTCCGCCAGAACCCGCAGCAGGCGGCTCTGCGCCGCAAAGGGCATGTCGCCGATCTCGTCAAGAAACAGGGTGCCGCCCTCTGCCTCTTCGACCAGGCCTTTGCGTCCTCTGGCCAGCGCGCCGGTAAAGGCCCCCGGGGCATGGCCGAAAAGCTCGCTTTCGATGAGCTGTTCGGGGATGGCGGCGCAATTGACTGCGACGAAGCGGCCCGCCAGGCCGCTGGCGTCATGGACGATGCGCGCGAGATGTTCCTTCCCGGTGCCGGTCTGCCCCTGAAGCAGGATCGGCAGCCGGCTCGGTGCGAGCTTTTCGATCCTGCGCCTGAGAGTGTCGATGATAGGGGTGTTGCCGCCCAGCCTCGCCAGCGCGGGAAGTGGTCGGGCAGCCCCGGCCCGCGCGAGCGGGGTCGTGCTCATGCGCTGTTGCGGCTCGATGGCATGGGCATAGAGGATCGATCCGTCGCGCACCGCAATGCGGCGGTCCTGCGGAAGGCTGGCGCGCGTCAGCGACGCGAGTTCATCGAGCCCGGCTTCGAAAAAGTCGGCAACGGGCTGGCCGATCAGAAGCTCGGGCCTGCGCCAGTCGAGCCCGCGCGAGGTTGCCAGAAGCCGCGCGCCGCCATGCGTCATGCCGGTGATCCTCCCGCCGCCATCCACGGCGATCGCTGCTTCCGGGTCGACATCCAGGAATTCCGGCGCGCCTGCGAAGCGCAGGACGAGGTCGTGACGGCTGTCGGCCATCAGGTTTGCAAGCTCGATCCGGCGCACGGTGGAGGAAACCAGGTGGCGCGCCATGTTCTGGCTCGCTTTCAGGATGGGCGAACTGAGCAGCGAAATGTCCAGGACGGCGGTGAGCGACCCTTGCGTGTCATAGATTGGCGCGGCGGTGCAGGAGAGCGGCGTGTGGGTAATGTCGAAGTGATCGGTCTGATGAATCGTCAGCGCTTCGCCCGTGGCAATGCAGGCACCGACGGCGCATGTGCCGGCAAGCGGCTCCGACCAGTCGGAGCCAAGATAAAGCCCCGCCTTGCGAAGGTTATTGTTGAAGGACGGATCGCCGAGGAATTCGACGGTGACACCCTCGCGATCCGAAAGCAGAAGCACGTAGTTCTGCTCGGCGACCTGCCGATAGAGCTTCTCAAGGCCTGAGCGGGCGATATGCACCAGGTCCTCTGCCTGCTGACGATGCTCCCGCAAGCGAGTGTCGGAAACGATGATCGCCTCGCGTGCCTTGGCGGGATCGAGCTGGTAGGTGTCCAGACAGCGCCGCCAAGAGTCCAGCACCACCGCGTCGCGCCCGGTATTGCCGCCTTGTCCGACACGCTCGATTTCCTTGATGTGGTCCGAAAAACCCATGAAATCACCGGCTCTTGAAGGCCGCCTCCCGTGATCTTCGCCGATACCATAGCCCGAATTGCAGCCACTGCCTAATCCTTCGCTCTCGAATTGGGCCCGCAATCGTAACGCCTTTGAGACGGCGACATGCGCCGGGCGGCGCAAGCGGTCGTAAAAAGGCATCGGTCTCCGCGCAAATTGATGCTTCTCCAAGCGCAGATTGCAGATTTATACGGGAAGTCCGGGCGTCGGCCCTCATGCCCTGCAGTCCATCAGGGATTTGTCGCAATCCGGTTCCCAAGCGCTGGAAGGAAACACCGTGGCACGCCCATTCTACTGGAACGAACTCACCGCATACGATTTCAAGTCGCTCAATCCGGACGAGACGATTGCCATCCTGCCGCTCGCCTCCACCGAACAGCATGGGCCACACCTTCCGATTTCCACCGATGTGACGATCGCCAACGGAATGCTTGCCGAGGTGCGGAAAATTTTGCCGGAGGATCTCACCGCGCTGGTGCTGCCGACGCAGGAGATCGGCAAGGCCAACGAGCATATCTATGGTCCTGGTACCCTGTCGCTTCCCGCCGGGCTCCTGATCGAGGCCTGGACGACCATCGGGCAGAAGGTGGCCGAGGCCGGGGTTCGCAAGCTTGTGATGGTCAATTCGCACGGTGGCAATCTCGATATCATGAGCATCGTCTCACGCGAGATGCGCGTTCGTTTCGGCATGATGGCGGTCGCCACCCAATGGGCGCGTTTCGGTCATCCGGAGGGTCTCGTCCTGTCGCCGAACGAACAAAGGTTCGGCATTCATGGTGGCGAGGTGGAAACCTCCCTCATGCTGCATTTCCGGCCGGATCTGGTGAAGATGGATCAGGCGCAGGATTTCCGCTCAAAGGCGGAATGGATGGCACAGAACACGAAGTATCTTCAGCCGCTACCACCCCATTCGGTCGCGTGGATCGCGCACGACCTCAATCCCTTCGGTGTTGTCGGCAATGCTGCGGCGGGGACAGCGGAAAAGGGGCAAATGATCGCCAGCCATATCGCGCGTGCCTTTGTCGATCTGCTCCAAGATGTGAAGAGCTATCCGCTGAGCAATCTTTATACCCCTGGATAAACTGGCCTACTCGTCCGGATTAACCCCGGGCCCGGCACTCTTTACGCCCTGTGCGGCCAATGTAGCCAGGAGCGCTGAAAGCTCCGCGAGCAGAAACTCGACGAAGAGACTTGTTGCGCTGTCGAGCGGCGTGCGGGCGCGGGCGAAGACCTTCATCTGCTGCACCTTCACATGCGGATCGGACAGCGGGCGGAATACGAGGTCGCCGCGTGCGCAATCATGGATGATATCCAGCGGGTTCATCAGCGATACGCCGGCACCGGCGCGAACGAACTGTTTGACCGCCTCCGTGGTGTTCGTCTCGATCATCGGTTCGACCGCGACGGACAAAGGCGCAAGTGCAAAGTCGATGACCTCGCGTAGGCTCAGCGACTTCATGACGAGCACGAGGCGTTCCTGGATCACCTCGCCAAGGCTAACCTGCGCATGCCGTGTCAGCGGATGCCCCGGCGGCAGGACTGCACCGATGGGCACGTCGAACGCGGCAAGCGTGCGGATGCCGGGTGAGGCCGGGATGTTGAGGCCGATGCCGATGTCGACCTCCCCCGCGCTGACCGGATTGAGCGTCGTGCCCGAGCCGATGTCGTTGCGCATGAAGATCTTGACGCGCGGATGCTGCGCCACGAATTTCGACACGATGACGGGCATGGGACCGGCTGCAAGCCCGGTCGTCGTGACGATGCGCACCTTGCCGGCATCCGGCATTTTCAGGGCTTTGACGCGGGATTCGAGCCGCTGATAGCTCTTCATCACGTCGCGGATATGTTCGACATAAAGTTCACCCGCCGACGTGAGCCGCAAGCCGCGCGGCAGGCGCTCGAACAAGGCCGCGCCGATTTCCTCCTCCAGTTCGATGATCTGCCGGTTGATGGCTGATGAGGCTACGTTCAGCTTGGCCGCCGCTTTGCGAATGGAGCCCGTGCGCGCGATTTCGTTGATGTAAAGGAGTTTGCGGGAATGCAGCACCGGAGACCCTTCCGAAATCTTGGGACGATACATTCTGACATAGCGCAAAAAGGCATCAATGCGAACGAATTTTGATGCTTTTCAAAGAGCGTAACGCCAGCGCACTATCTTGCTGCAGCGCAAAAAGCGCCTTCCAGATAAAGCAGGGAACAGTCTTGATGTCGCAGTTTTTCAAATCTATCGCCGTCTCAGCCGCGATTTGCCTTTCGGCAAGCCTGCCCGCGCATGCGCTCGACAAGGTCTCCTTCGGAACCAACTGGCTGGCCCAGGCCGAACATGGCGGTTATTATCAGGCGGTCGTCGATGGCACCTACAAGAAGCATGGGCTGGATGTCACCATTGTTCAAGGCGGCCCGAACGCCGCCAACAGCGCGCTTCTGATCTCCGGCAAGATCGACTTCTACATGGGCGGCGAAATGGGAGAACTCAACGCCGTCAAGCAGGGTATTCCGCTGGTCGATGTGGCGGCCATGTTCCAGAAGGACCCGCAAATCCTGATGGCCCATCCCGACCAAGGGATTGAGACGTTCGAGGACCTCGCCAAAGCCAGCTCCATTTTCATGGGCAAGGACGGCTATCTCACCTATTTCGAATGGATGAAGGTGAATTTCAAGGGCTTCAAGGACGAGCAGTACAAGCCCTATAATTTCAACCCCGGTCCGTTCATCGCCGACAAGAAATCCGCCCAGCAGGGCTATTTGACCTCGGAGCCCTTCGCCGTGGAGAAGCAGGCCGGCTGGAAACCGAAAGTCTTCCTGCTCGCCGACAACGGCTACAGCCCCTATTCGACCACGGTCACGGTCAAGGCGGACCTGATCAAGACCAATCCGGATCTGATCCAGCGCTTTGTCGATGCCTCGATCGAGGGCTGGTACAACTATCTCTACGGCGACAACAAGGCCGCCAATGCGATGATCAAGAAAGAGAATCCGGAAATGACGGATGATCAGATCGCCTTCTCCATCGCCCAGATGAAGGAACATGGCATTCTGGAATCCGGCGAGGCACTGACCAAGGGCATCGGCTGCATGACGGACGAGAAGTACAAGGCTTTCTTCGACGAAATGGTCAAGATCAAGCTCTTCGACGCCAGCATGGACTACAAGAAGGCCTTCACTACGCAGTTTGTCTGCAAGGGCGTCGGCATGGCTCTCAAGAAGTGACAGACCAATGCGCAATCTCCGTTCCCGATCACTTGGGAACGGAGCATCCCGATCACGCATAGAGTTGATGGCATGAACGCTCAGGCGGCCGATAAACCTGTCACGACAACGACTTACAACCGCCCGCTCGTGGCGATGGACCATGTGTCCAAGGTCTTTTCCAACGGAACGCTTGCGCTTCAGGACATGTCGCTGACGGTGCGCGGTGGCGAGTTCCTGAGCCTGCTCGGCCCCTCCGGCTGCGGCAAGTCCACAGCGCTGCGCATCATTGCGGGGCTAGGCGGCGTCAGCAGCGGGTCGATCGACTGGCCGAGTTCGAGGATCAACTCCAAGGGCCTGCCGGAGGGCGATATCAGCTTCGTCTTCCAGGAGCCGACGCTGATGCCCTGGCGGACGGTGTTCGGCAATGTCTATCTGCCGCTGCGCCTGCGCGGCGTGAGCAAGAAAGCGGCGGAAGAGCCGATCATGGAAGCGCTGACGGCCGTCGGGCTCGGCGACTTCGCGAAAGCCTATCCGCGCGAGCTGTCCGGCGGCATGAAGATGCGCGTTTCGATCGCCCGCGCGATGGTTACAAAACCGCGCCTCCTCCTGATGGACGAGCCCTTCGCGGCGCTCGACGAGATCACGAGGCAGAAGCTCAACGACGACGTTCTCGATCTTTGGCGCAGGACAGGGATCACAGTGATCTTCGTCACCCATTCCGTTTTCGAATCCGCCTATCTCTCCAACCGCATCGTCGTCATGAAGGCGCGACCCGGACGGGTTCATGCGGATTTCCCGCTGGTGACAGCGAGCGAGCGCGATGCGCTTTACCGCAGCTCGGAAGATTACCGGCAGGCCTGCGAAAAGGTGTCGGCGATGTTGCTGGAAGCCATGGGCGATGCCCCGGAGGGCCATTGATGACGAGCGCTGTTCCTCGGTTCAACACTGCCGCCGCCGAGCGCCGCAAGGAGATCGCGCTGCGCATTGCCGTGCCGCTGGCCATGGTCGCCGTGCTGGTCGTGATCTGGCATTTCGGCGTGGTCTGGTCCGGCGTGCCGCCCTATATCCTGCCGAGCCCAGGCGCGGTTGTCAGTGCTCTCGTCGGTGACTGGAGCCTTCTTTTCCCGGCGCTACTTGTCACAACCAAGATCACGCTCATGTCGCTGGCGCTGGCGCTGATCGGCGGCGTGGGTTTCGCGATCTTTCTCGTGCAGTCGCGCTGGATCGAGATTGCCTTCTACCCCATCGCCGTCATCCTGCAGGTGACGCCGATCGTGGCGATCTCGCCGCTCATCCTCATCTACGCGCCGACCACGCAGGTGGCGCTGTTGATCTGCGCCTTCCTCGTCGCCTTCTTCCCGATCCTGTCCAACATGGTTCAGGGCCTGAAAAGCGTCGATCACAATCTGCTCAACCTCTTCGATCTCTACGGCGCCTCGCGCTGGCAGACGCTGATCTATCTGAAGATCCCCGCCGCCCAACCCTATTTCATGACAGGCCTCAGGATCGGCGGCGGATTAGCGCTGATTGCGGCGGTGGTTGCGGAATTTGCCGCAGGCTCGGCAGGCGCCTCTTCCGGCCTTGCCTTCCGCCTGCTGGAATCGCAGTTCCGCATGAACATTCCCCGGCTTTTCGCAGCGCTCCTGATGCTGTCGGCGCTGGGTGTGGCGATCTTTGCGGCAACCTCCTTCATCTCCTGGCTGGCGCTGCATCGCTGGCACGAGAGCAACCTCAAGCGGGAGAACTGAGCCGTGACATCGGATCTGCAAGTGCCCTCATCGACCACCTATGTGCTGGCCGGCGCGACCGTGCCGCTCGCCGCAACGGATGCGGCGCTGCCGGGGCCGAGGGAAGGGCTCGCCGCCGCCGATATCGTGGTACGCGATGGCACCATTGCCGAAATCCTGCCGCCGGGCGCGGCAAGCGCCGATCTGCCTGCTTTGACGCTCGGCGGGCGGATGGTCTGGCCGTGCTTCACCGACATGCATACCCATCTCGACAAGGGCCATATCTGGGAGCGGAACCCGAACCTTGATGGCAGCTTTCCCGGCGCGCTCGATGCCGTCCGCGCCGATCGCGAGGCCAACTGGTCGGCCGACGATGTCGCGACACGCATGGATTTCTCGCTGCGCTGCGCCTACGCCCACGGCACATCGCTGATCCGCACGCATATCGACTCCCTCGACCCGCAGCACCGCATCTCGTTCCCCGTTTTCCAGGAGATGCGCGAACGCTGGAAGGGCAGGATCGACCTGCAGGCCGCGGCGCTGTTCCCGCTCTATGCCATGGCCGATGAGGTTTTCTTTCGCGATCTCGTGCGCGTGATCCAGGAAACCGGCGGCCTCCTCGGCGGGCTCACGCAGGTGGGGCCGACGCTGGAGCAGGAACTCGACCAGCTATTCCGCACCGCCGCCGATATCGGGGTCGATGTCGATCTCCATGTCGACGAAACCGCCGACCGCGAGGTTCTGACGCTTGCCTCCATCGCCGCGGCCGTCATCCGCAATCGCTTTGAAGGGAACGTCACCGTCGGCCATTGCTGCTCGCTGGCGCGTCAGGACGAGGAGACCGCAAAACGGACCGTTGATCTGGTCGCCAGAGCCAATCTGGCCGTCGTGTCGCTGCCCATGTGCAACATGTATCTGCAGGACCGGCATGAGGGCCGCACACCGCGCTGGCGCGGCGTTACCCTCTTCAACGAGCTGCGCGCGGCGGGCGTCCGCACCGCGGTTTCCTCCGACAATACGCGCGATCCCTTCTATGCCTATGGCGATCTCGACCCGGCGGAAGTCTTCCGCGAGGCCGTGCGCATCCTGCATCTCGATCACCCGCTGACCGATGCGGCGTCCGTGGTGACCGTGACACCTGCCGACATTCTCGGCCGGAAAGACAAAAGCCGCATCGCCGTCGGCGCGTCCGCCGATCTCGTCGTCTTCAAAGCCAGACGCTGGAGCGAATTCCTGTCCCGCCCCCAATCGGATCGCACCATCATCCGGGCCGGTCGCGTTATCGAGCGCGTCATTCCCGACTATGCCGAACTCGATACCCTACACGGAGCATGACCATGGTTGATTACGCACAAATCAAGAAGGATCTCGAGGGGATTGCGGTCGAGGACCATCCGGCGCTCGTCAAGCAGAAGAGCCGGGACTTCTACTGGTATTCGCCGATCCTCAAGAGCCAGCTCGACAACGTGACGGCGGACCTCGTCGTTTCGCCGGTGACGGAAGAAGAGGTCATCCGCACGCTGAAGGTCGCCTATGCCCATGGCGCGCCGATCACGCCGCGCGGTGGCGGCACGGGCAATTATGGGCAGGCCATGCCGCTTTCCGGCGGCATCATCCTGAACATGGCGAACATGAACAAGGTCAAGCAGATCCTGCCCGGCCGCGTGATTGCCGAAACCGGCTGCATCATTTCCGAGCTCGACAAGCAGACAAAAGCGCATTCCGGGCAGGAGCTGCGCTTCCATCCCTCCACTGCGCAGACCGCGACCATCGGCGGCTTCATCGCCGGCGGCTCCGGCGGTGTCGGCTCGATCACCTGGGGCGGCCTGCGCGATCTCGGCAATATCCTGCGGCTGCGCGTCATCACCATGGAGGCCGAACCGCGTATTCTCGACCTGACCGGCTGGGACCTGCAGAAGGTCAGCCATGCCTATGGGACCAATGGCATCATCACGGAAGTCGAGATGCCGCTGGCACCTGCCTATGACTGGGTGGATGTAATCGTCGGCTATGACGACTTCATGGATGCCGTTGGCTTCGCGGACGCTGTGGCGCATTCCAACGGGATTCTGGTCAAGGAGATTGCACCCATCGAGGCACCAGCGCCCTTCGACTATTTCACCCGCCACAAGCCCTATCTCAAGGAGGGGCAGTCTGTCGTCGTGCTCATGGTTGCGCCGCATTCCATGGTGCCGTTCGAGGCGCTGGTGTCGCGCTACAAGGGCGACATCCGCTTCCGCTCCGACAAGGTCGAGAGCATGAAGGGCATCCCGCATGCCTATGAACTGGCCTGGAACCACACGACGCTGCGCGCGCTGAAGATCGATCCGAGCATCACCTATCTTCAGGTTCAATATCCCGCCCCCGACCATGTGGCCAAGGTGCGCAAGACGGTCGAGACCTTCCATGGTGAGGTCATCGGCCATCTGGAATTCATGCGTTTTGATGGCACGATCCAGTGCTCCGGCCTGCCGATGGTGCGCTACACGACGGCCGAGCGGCTGGAAGAGATCATCCGCATTCACGAGGATCTCGGCTGCCCGATCTTCAATCCGCATCGATACACGCTGGAAGAGGGCGGCATGAAGCAGACGGATACGGTCCAGCTCGCCTTCAAGAAGGAGACGGACCCGAAGGGCCTGCTTAATCCCGGCAAGATGATCGCCTGGGACAATCCTGATTTCGACTTCAAGGCGGGCAAGAATTACCTCTTCCAGGGGCTTGCCGCCTTCATGGAGGCGTGAATGCGCGTTCTCGTCCTCTTTTCCCATCCCGTTGAAGACAGTTTCGGCGCCGCTCTCCACGCCCAGACAGTGGAGAGCCTGAAGGCCGCCGGCCACGAGGTCGACGACTGCGATCTCTATGCCGAAGGCTTCGACCCGGTCCTGTCGCGCCACGACCGCCTGATCTATCACACCTATCCAGACAACACGGTTCTGGTCTCCGGCTATGTGGAGCGCCTGAAGAAGGCGGAAGCGCTGGTCATCTGCACCCCGGTTTGGAATTTCGGCTTCCCGGCCATGCTGAAGGGCTATTTCGACAGGGTCTGGCTGCCGGGCGTCACATTTGAGCTAGTGGATGGCAAGGTGCAATCGACGCTCCGCCATATCAAGAAACTCGGCGCGGTGCTGACCTATGGCGCCGATCCGTTCCGTGCCTTTGTTGCCGGCAACCCCCCGAAGAAGATCGTCAAGCGCGTGATCCGGGCGCAGATCGATCCGCTGGCGAAGGTACGTTTTCTGGCACATTACGACATGAACCGGGCGACCGAAGAGACCCGTGGGCGCTTCCTTGAGAGGGTGAAGCGCGAGTTTTCGAACTTCTGAGGGGTCAAGGCACATGAAGCGATCGATCAATCCCGCAACCGTGCGCAAACCCTTCGGACATTACAATCATGGGCTGATCATGCCGGCCGACGGCAAACTGCTCGTGACATCCGGTCAGCTGGGCATCCGCGCCGACGAAACCATCCCCGAGAGCGTCGAGGAGCAGGCCGTTGTGTGCTTCGAGGCCATCGGCGCAATCCTCAGCGAGGCTGGCATGAGCTTCGCCGACGTCATCCGCATCGCCGGCTTTGTGACGCGACGCGAGGATTTCGCGCCCTACATGGCGGTTCGCGACCGCTATACGCTGGAGCCGATGCCGGTTTCGACCCTCTTGATCGTCAGCGGGTTCACACGGGCCGAATTCAAGGTCGAGGTGGAAGTCACAGCGCTGCAGGCGTAGCCCCCATCGGGGCTACTCGGGCACGTGGATGCTGGCCGAGGCCTGGCGAATCTGCTCGCGAATCCAGCTCAGCGCCGGGTCACGTGTTCGATAGCTGTGCCATTGCATCGACTGCTCGAGGGCGGGCATTGTCACCGGCGGCTCCGCGATGCGCAGGCCCCCAAGCGGCAACATGCTGTCGGCGAGGCTGCGCTGGACCAGTGCAATTCGCCGCGACTGGCGCACCAGGAGCGGAAGCGACGTGAAGGAATAGGTGGTGACTTCGATGCGGATATTCAGACCCAGCTGATCGCATATGCGCTGCGCGAAACTGTCTCCCCCGTTCGGAGGCTGCATCGCGATGTGGCCGGCCGAAAGAAACTCCTGCTCCGTCAACTTGACGCCCTTGAAAGGACCATCCTCGGCGACGACGCAGCACATTGGCTCCCGAAACAATACTTCCGATGGGTGATTGGGGGACAGGAACACCGTCGGGGCGATCAGAAGGTCGGCCTCGCCCCGCTCCAGCAGCAGATGGGGCAGGTTCTGCTGGGGCTTGAAGTCGATATGCAGCCTCGGAGCCTGCCGGCTGACACGTTCGAGAAAAAGCGGCATGACCGTGTGGAGCGTATAGTCGGAGACGATGAGGCTGATCGTGCGCGTGGCCTCTTCCGGCATGAAGGAGGGCGTCGTGACGATGGCCGCTTCAATGCGCACGATGATGTCCCGCAACGAAGGCTCGAGCGATGCCGCGAGCGGTGACAGCTCCATCGTGCGGCCGACCTGAATCAGCAGTGGATCGTCGAAATAGTCACGCAGCCGACCGAGCGCGTTGCTCATCGCCGATTGGGTGATGAACATTTCGTCTGCGGCCCGGCTGACATTGCGCACGCGGATCAGCGTGTCGAGTGCGACCAGCAGATTGAGATCGAGATTCTTGAATCGCACGGGACGCCTCTTTGGTATTTACCGAATGAATATAAATCATTCATCGAAGCAATTTTGTAAACGGCTTGATCTTCGTTAAGTCTGCCTTCGGGAGGAGTGACGCGGACAGGCCTATGGGTCCTGTTTTCTCACGGTCTCCCGACGACTGCGGCCAAAGGGCCGAGCCCGCGAGGAGATGTCATGTTCAAGTACTTCCCCACCAATTATGTCTGGAACCTTTCGGTCAATCTGTCGATCGAGATGGGCGCGCGGATGGGCGAGATCGAGGAGATGTGCGCTCCTCTTCAGGAGGCCGCAAAGGCCCCCGACGCTGCAGGAACGCAGGCTTTCCGGCAGACCTGGATCGATATGGCCGACAAGCTGGTCGGTCTTGCCGACGAAGACGAGGTGCGCGGACGCCTTATCTCGGCAGGTGACAAGCTGATCCGCGCCGCCAATTACATGCTGACCGCCGAGCGCATGCTGGCACACGGCTCCGACGGCCGCGTGGCGCTCTACCAGCGCTTTCTCACAAGCTTCGAAAAGGGTCTGCGGCTTTCTGGTTCGACCTGCCGCCGCGTCGAAATTCCCTATGAGGGCAAGCATCTTTCCGCACTCTACGTCCCGGCCGAGGGTGTTGCCGGTCCGCAGCCGCTCCTCGTTCAGGTGAACGGCCTGGACAGCACCAAGGAAATGAAGTTCCTCGTCGGCCTGCCTGGCTGGCTTGCCAAGCGCGGCGTTGCCTCGCTGATTGTCGATCAGCCCGGCACCGGCGAGGCGCTACGCCTTCACGATCTAAAAGCCCGCTTCGACAGCGAACATTGGGCGAGCCGCGTCGTCGACTGGCTCGAAACCCGCCCGGAGGTCGATGCGAAGCGCATCGGCATGGAGGGCGTTTCACTGGGCGGCTACTACTGTCCGCGCGCAGTCGCCTTCGAGCCGCGCTTTGCCTGCGGCGTCGTCTGGGGCGCAAACCATGACTGGCGCGACGTGCAGAAGAAGCGCCTTGCAAAGGAAGGCAATTTCCCGGTCCCGCATTACTGGAGCCACGTTATGTGGGTCTGGGGGGCGAAGGACATGGATGACTTCATGCGCATCGCTGAAAACGTTCATCTCGATGGCGTCCTCGACCGTATCAAGGTGCCGTTCCTCGTCACCCACGGCGAGAAGGACAGCCAGATCCCGCTGCAATGGGCGCACGCGACCTATGACCAACTGGTCAACAGCCCGAAGCGCGAGCTGAAGATTTTCGACGCCCGCACCGGCGGCGTCCAGCATTCGAGCTTCGACAATTCCGCCAATGCCGGCGCCTATATCGCCGACTGGGTTGCCGAAACGCTGGGCGGTCGCACCGCTGCGGGAGAAGCAGCATGAGCTTCAAGATCCTGATGGTCGGTCGCCGCACACGCGGTCAAAGCCTGGCCGAACACCGCCACCACATGAAGAATGTCCACGGCAAGCTGGTACTGGACTACATCGCCGCTGATCCGGAAAATGCGCCGGGGCGCTATGTCCAGAACCATGTCTTCGACGGCATTTTTCCGGGAAACGAAGGTCAACCGGAGCCGTTTGCCATCGGTCTCGACTTTGTCACCGAGATCTGGACCCAGAACCTGGCGGCATTGAAGGCCGGCCGCGAGACGGAGTTTTACAAGACGCACCTCTTGCCCGATGAGCCGCGCATGGTCGATCCTGAGCGCGTTGTCGGTGTTCCGGTCAACGAAGAGATCATCGCCGAGCCCGACCGTCAGGCGTCAAGCCCCGTCAAGGTTTTCGTCTTCTGGCATGGAGCCATGCCGGCCATGCCAGCGCTGCGAGACGCGCTGGGTGCGGGTGCCGGAGCCGTCCTCGGACAGAGCCGCTGCCTTCCGGCCGTACCGCATCCAGTCAAGGGAGTCGACATCTTCCGGCTGCCTGATGAAGCGGCGGGGCTCGCCTTTGCGCAAGGCGCTCGCGACGCCATCCGCGACCGCCTGCCGGCGGAAGCCGGCAATATCTCCATCGCCATCGCCAACGAATACGTTCTCAACGCCGGTTGATCCGGCGCCGACTTCGAGGTTTTGAACCCATGAACATTATCGGTCCCGACTATCTTGTCTTCGGCGTCGACGATCTCGCCGCCTCCATCGAATATCTTACCGCCTTTGGCCTGAAGCCTATCGACGTGACGGAAAAGGGTGGACTGTTCGAGGCGCTGGATGGAACAGGCCTGATCATCCGCCACAAGTCCGACCCGACGCTGCCGCCGCCGCTGCCGACCTCCAATATGCTGCGCCAGCAGGTTTATGGCGTGCGCGCCGCTGCGGACATTGACGCTATCGAGGCGGAACTGTCGAAGGATCGCCGGGTCACGCGCCTCGCCGACGGGTCCATCGAGACGAAGGACGATCACGGTTTTGAGCTGAAATTCCAGGTGACGAAGCGTCGCGAACTCGTGATGCCGGCCGAGAAGATCAATGCGCCGGGCGCGCCCGCACAGCGCAAACCGAACGAGATCGGCGTCTGGGAAGAGATGCCGGCCGCACCGCGCGTGCTGAGCCACGTCGTGCTCTTCGTTCCGGATATCGAGGTTGCGACGAACTTCTATTGCGGCCGCCTCGGCTTCGTCATCACCGATGTACTGAAGGGCGCGGGTCCGTTCCTGCGGCCCAAGGCCAATGACGACCACCACACGCTCTTCTTCATCCGCACGCCGGACTACATGAAGGGCTGCGAGCACCTTGCCTTCCACATGGGTGGCCCGACAGAGCTGATGGTGGCCGGCACCCGCTTCGTGAAGAAGGGTTACCAGAGCTTCTGGGGGCCCGGTCGCCACAAGTTCGGTTCGAACTGGTTCTGGTACTTCAACAGCCCGCTCGGATGTCACTTCGAATATGACGCCGACATGGACAAGCACGATGACGAATGGGTCGCGCGCGAAGCCCAGATGGGGCCGGAAGCCTCGCAGATCGTGCTCTTCGAGATGCGCGAGAAGTGGGCTCCCGGCGGCCCGCCGCCCGGCGCAAAGCCCTGAAGGCTCGGGAGGGAGGAGCATGGCATCCACAATGCTGCTTTGCCACACCGACGATATCCGCGAAGGCGAGGCCCGGGGCTTCGGGCCGCTGGAGGGATACAGGCGCAAGGTCGTCGTGTTGCGGCGGAACGGTGTGCTGCATGCCTGGCTTGACGCCTGCCCGCACTATCCCGGAGGCACGCCCATGGCCTGGAAGACCGACGCCTATCTCAATGGCGACAAGACCCACATGGCCTGCCATTCGCATGGCGCGCTGTTCGACATGGAAACCGGCGAATGCGTCCTCGGCCCCTGCCTGGGACAAAATCTGACACGCATCGCGCTGACGATCGGCGACGAAGGGGAGATCTTCGTGCCCGCGGCGCAGGAGGAGAAGCGAGCATGAATTCAGGCATCAAGACAGTTCTGGTCATCGGCGGCGGCTTTGCCGGCATGACCGCAGCACTCCAGCTTTCCCGCAACGGTCTGTCCGTCGATCTCGTGGAGATCGATCCGCAATGGCGCTCCTATGGCGCCGGCATCAGCCTTCACGGCTCGACGCTTCGGGTGCTGAAGCAACTCGGCCTGATCGACCGCTTCCTCGAAGAAGGCTTTGCGACCGATGGAGTCGAGATGCGCGGGCCGCAGGATCAGGTGCTCGTGACGCTGCCGACGCCGCGTGTGGCGGGGCCGGACCTGCCTGGTGGCGGCGCGATCATGCGGCCGGCGCTGGCGAAGATCCTCTCCGAAGCCGTGCGGGCCTCGACCACGAATATCTGGCTCGGCCTGACCTTCACCGATCTCCGGCAGGATGCAGACGGCGTTTCCGTCACCTTCTCCGACGGATCGCAGGGCCGCTACGATCTCGTGATCGGCGCGGACGGGCTCTATTCGGCGGTGCGGGCAAAGGTGTTTCCGCAGGCGCCGAAGCCGCGCTTCATCGGCCAGTCGGTCTGGCGCGCCGTGCTGCCGAAGCCGGAGGGCATCGACACGGTAGCCATGTGGATGGGACCGAACCTCAAGGTCGGCATGAACCGGGTGACGAAGGACACAGTCTATCTTTTCCTGACAGAAGACCGCCCCACCAACGATCATGTCCCGCCGGAGACGTTCGTGCCCGCATTGCGTGCCCTGCTCGAACGCTTCCCCTCGCCGATCATCCGCAAGATCGCCTCCGAGCTCTCTTCCGAGCACCAGATCGTCTACCGGCCGCTGGAGCAGATGCTCCTGCCGCGACCGTGGTCCAACGGCCGTGTCGTGCTGATCGGCGATGCCGTTCACGCGACCACCCCGCATCTGGCCGCCGGTGCCTGTATCGGCATCGAGGATGCCATGGTGCTCGCCGAGGAAGTGTCGGCAGGCGCCGATCTCACGTCCGCTCTCTCGGCTTTCGAAGAGCGGCGCTACGAACGCTGCCGCATGGTCGTCGAAAACTCCGGCAAGCTGGCCGATATCGAAATGAATAACGGAAACCGCGAGGAGCATGCCGCGATCATGCAGGTCTCCATGAAGACGCTGGCGGGTGCGATCTAAGGAATCCGATAAAACATTACAAAACAAACAAATAGAACGCACTGGCGCTGCGATTGAGGAGGTTGCAGACGCCTGTGTGCACTGACTGGGCAGAGGAGAGATCATGTCAGGACAAACTTTCAGGAAGGGGGCCATCGTCGCTCTCGTTATCGCCCATTGCGCGGGAATGCTCGATCTCATTGCGCTGCCGGTCTGGGTGGGCGCGCTGGTCGAGCGTTTCGGTTTCAGCCCGCAGCAGGCCGGGAGCCTTGCAACGCTCTTCCTGCTCGGGGCCGTTGCAGCCAGTGCTTTTGCAGCGCATCGGTTCAACCGGGTCAATCAGCGCCTCGTCGCGGTCTGCGGCTTCGGCATGGCGGCTCTGTCCTTCTTCCTCGCCTCCACCCAAACCGGCTTCGTGCCGCTGGCGGCGCTGCATCTGCTGGCCGGTCTTTCTGTCGGGTCGGCGCTCTCCATGGTCCATGGCACAATGGGACGTTCCGCCAATCCGCATCGCCTGTTTGCGCTGGCCGGCCTCGCGATCGGTCTTTTCGGAATTGTCCTCCTCGGCGCCATCCCGCAATTGCTGATCGCGCATGGCGGACCGGCCCTGTTTCAGGTCTTCAGCGGCGCGATGACGCTGGCCGCACTGGCATGCGCGCTGCTGTTTCGCAATCCGTCTTCGGTCGAGGCGCACACCGTTGTACCGTTCAACCGCGCGACATGGTTTACCATATTCGGCGTCAGCATCATGACGTTCAACCAGTCCATGGTGTTCTCCTTCGTCGAGGTCATCGGCAAATCACGCGGCTTCGAGCCCGCCCATGTCCTGGGCGTGCTGATCGCGCTGGGCATCGTCAATTTTCTGTTTCCCGCACCACTTGCCACATTGCTCCAGAACCGCGTGTCAGCCAGCGTGATCGTGCAGATCGGTCCGGCCGTGCAGGCGGTGCTGGCGCTGGTCGTCACCGGGGCAACCGTTTTCATCTTCTGGGCGCCGGCCGCGGCTGTCTTTGTGGCGGTTCAAATCTTCACCCACACCTTCGCCTTCGGCCTGCTTGCCCGGCTCGATCCCTCGGGTCGTGCAGTGGCCGCCACGCCGGCGATGCTGATGATCGGTGCGGCACTCGGTCCCATCATCGGCGGGGCGCTGGGTGAGAATTTGGGCTTCGGCGCGCTCGGCATCGCCGCCGTCTTCGTCGCCGCCGTCTCCATCACCTTCTTCACCAAGGCAAAAGCAGCATGACATCTTTTCCGCCTATCACCCGCATCGTCACCGGCCACCGCCAGGATGGAACCGCCTTCCTGAGCGAAGTCGGTCCGCTCCCAACTGTTGTCGAGGTTGCCGCCATTCCCGGCACCGTCTTTCACGAGGTCTGGGCGACATCGCAGAGCCCTGCTCCGGTCGATAACGGGGCCGATCCGACGCTTGGGCCGCTCACCCTTCCGCCCCCGCCGGGCGGCACGCGCATCCGTTTCGTCGATATCCCGCCGGATACGGAAGACTTCCTGAAGGACGGCGCAAGCCGCATGGGCGAGGCCTTCACGCAGATCGGCGACGCGGACGCCTCGACCGTGCGCGAAACCTCGCCGCATCCGCTCATGCATCGCACGGAATCGGTCGATTACGGCATCGTCATCGAAGGGGAGATGACGCTGATCGTGGACGACGGCGAAGTGCTGCTGAAGCCAGGCTCCGTGGTTATCCAGCGCGGCACGAACCATGCCTGGGCCAATCGCTCCGGCCGTCCGTGCCGGATGCTCTTCGTGCTCGTCTCCGGCGTCTACGACCCGGCCATTGCCGCAAGCCTCGTCGGCCACTGAAAACGTTGCGGGCTGACGGGCCGAAAGCAGGAATAGAACCAAGGATCAAGGCCATGAAATTCGCCACCTATCATGACGGTAGCCGCGACGGGCAATTGTGGGTCGTGTCGCGTGATCTTGCCCGCGCTGCTCCCGCGACAGGCATCGCAGGCTCTCTGCTGGCGGCTCTGGAGAACTGGACCAGTGTCGCGTCCCGACTTGAAGCCCTTTCCGCCCGCCTGAATGCTGGCGATGAACCTTTTGCAACGGCGTTCGATCCGCGCCGGTGTCTCGCGCCACTGCCGCGTGCCCCGCAATGGCTTGACGCGTCCGCCTTTCTCAATCACGGCCGACTGATGGACAAGGCATTCGACAACCCTGTCAATCCGGACTTCGAGACCATCCCGCTCGTCTATCAGGGCGCCAGCGACGATTTCCGGGGTCCGCTCGCGGATGTCGAATTTCCCGACGAGGCGCTGATGATCGACATGGAGGGAGAATTCGGCGTCATTCTTGGTGATGTTGTGATGGGGACCGATGCGGCGACTGCGCTGAATGCCGTGCGCCTTCTGGTGCAGATCAACGACTGGTCGCTACGCGCAGTCGGCGCGCGCGAGATGCGCGCCGGCTTTGGATTTCTTCAGGCCAAGCCCTCGACAGCCTTCGCGCCTGTCGCCGTCACGCCGGATGAATTGGGGGGCGCCTGGCAGGACGGCCGCGCCGACCTTGCCCTCCATGTCGAAATCAACGGTCGCGAAGTCGGCCGCGTGACCGGCCGTGAAATGCATTTCTCCTTCGGCGAGATCATCGCCCATTGCGCCCGCACGCGCCGACTTTCGGCGGGAACGATTGTCGGCTCCGGGACCGTCTCCAATTCCGAGCGCGCTGCGGGGTCTTCGTGCATCTCGGAGATTCGTGTCATCGAGATGCTTGATGAGGGGGCTGCGCGTACGCCCTTCCTCAGTTTCGGAGACCGTGTGCGGATGGAAGCGCGCACGCCGGATGGGGATGCCCCTTTCGGCGTGATTGACCAGAAGGTGGTGAAGGCCTGATGCGCGTTCTTGTCACCGGTGCAGGCGGTTTTCTCGGTCGCGGCCTTGCCGCACGACTTGCCGACTGGCTGCCGCCGCAGGCGAGGCTGGTCCTCACCGATCGGTCTGTCGATGGAGTTCAAGTCGTCGGCGCGGAATGCGTGGCCGGCGACCTCGCCGATCCGGGCTTCCGGGCCATTCTGCTCGAGCCCCGCTTCGACGTCGTCTTCCATCTTGCAAGTCTCCCCGGCAGCCTAGCGGAGCGCGAACAAGATGCGGCCTTGCAGGTCAATCTGCTGGCACCCGTTTCGCTGGCCAACGAGGTTGCGGCGCGCAGGCCCGGCGCACGCTTCGTCTTTGCTTCCTCGATCGCGGTCTATGGCGCGTTGACCGATGCAACGGTGACGCAGGAAACGCAGACGGCCCCTCTCATCACCTATGGCGCACACAAGCGCATGATGGAGATCTTGCTGGTGGACATGACCCGGCGCGGCGCATTGTCCGCCATCAGCCTGCGCTTTCCAGGGATCGTCGCGCGTCCGCAGGCCGAGAGCGGCCATGGTTCGGCCTTTATGAGCCAGATTTTCCACCATATCGCCGCAGGTCGACGCTTTGCCTGTCCGGTCGCGGCCGAAAGTACCTGCTGGTGGATGTCGCGCGCGGCGGCGGTCGATGTCCTGCTGAAGGCCGCTTCGCTTGAGAATGCGACTGCCACCATCGTCCAGCCTCCTGTGCTGCATGCGACCCTGCAGGATGTGGCTGCCGCGACAGCCCGTGTGACCGGGCGTGCCGTCTCCGTCGATTGGGGCGGCGACGAGAACCTGCGCACATTGTTTGGAGCGATGCCGCCGCTTGATGCAACATCTGCGCTCTCGCTCGGCTTCCGGGCGGATGCTGACCTGGAGGCATTGGCGAGAGCGGCCCTTTCGGCAGACCCATGATGAGCACGCCCGATTTATCCGTCGACAGCGGAAACGATATCCAGCCGGCCCGCTGCAGGACTGTGTTCAGTCCCGCAGGCCTTTGCGTGTGCTGATCGGCCTGCGGCGGCCCTGTCGGCACGGCACGCATGAACGGCTTACTCGATGAAGTTGCTGAAGAGGTCCTGGGAAACGGAGAGCCGTTCGATATGTGCCCTGGCGCGGCCGCCCAGGGCGCCAATGACGTCCTGGATCAGAAGGTTCAAGGCGAAGTTGATCCCCACGGGCAGACCGAGGAAATAATAGGACTCGCTGGGAAAAACGATGACCTTGTCGGTGATCTCGTTCGCCCACTCGCAGAATTCGTCGCAGAAGACGATCACCTCGGCGCCGCGCTCCGTTGCCGCCCTGGCCAGCCTGGGGCCATTCGCTCCATAGCGGAACGTATCGATGATGATGAGCGCCTTGGTCGCTGCGTCGCTGGAGAAAAATTCCCCGTAAACACCATCCGACCCGTCCAGCGCCACGACATTGTTGCGCACATATCGAAGGCGCATGGCTAGGCCCGCCGCCAGATAATGCATGGTCTGCAGACCGACGGCGAAGACGCCGTCAGACTCCGCCACTGTCCGCACGACCTCTTTCCACCGCATGGTCTCCCGATGCTTGAGTGCATGATTGATGCCGGCAAGCGCCACATGCTGGTCACTTCGCGGATCGCGAGACGTCCGTGCCGTGCTGAAATCATCGAATCTGTGGCCGATACGGCTGGTGCTCGGGCCGTAAAGTTCAACCTTGATCTGTGACTTGGCTTCCGAGGAACTTTCGTAGCCGAGTTTCTTGAAGAAGCGGCTGACAGTCATGGGGCTGACATTGAGGGTCTTGGCGATTTCGGCGCTCGATTCGATGGCGACCGCTTCCGGACGCGTTAGGATGTAATTGGCGATCCGCTGCTCAAGCTTGGTGAGCGACTTTCCGGCTGACGCGATGGCCTGGGCGAGTTCTGTCATGGCGGCTAGCATCCTCGGAAAGCGCAGGTGGCCTTGCCGGCGGAGAGACATTCCGGCGGGCAGCTTCCTTCTATCTCTGTTGGTGGGACCGCGACAAGGTTGATCATGATTGAAGCGTAACATTCACTTCGCCGGGACTGTCTTTCCACGCCAACCGGTTAGCGCATGCGGCGCCTTTAGAGGTCAGAGTGTCGCGGTACGCAATGATAGAATTGGATCGCATGGATATTGACTGGTATGAATGTATCATTTTACACCTTGTATGCCGTCAAAGCGGGGAGACCCGTCGCGATCGGTACCTCGGCACACATGTCCATCATGATCCGGTGGGGCTCCCGGAGCAGACGCATTTCCTTCCAGAGTGGATCAGAAAGATGAAAGTAATTGTTCTCGGTGCCGGTATTGTCGGCGTGACCTCGGCATACGAACTTGCCAAGGCTGGCCATGAAGTGACGGTTGTCGATCGGCAACCCGGTCCGGCGCTCGAAACCAGCTTTGCCAATGCCGGAGAGGTCTCTTTCGGCTATTGCTCGCCCTGGGCTGCGCCCGGCATTCCGATGAAGGCGATGAAGTGGCTGTTCATGCAACACGCCCCGCTGATCCTGCGGCCCAAGGTGGATGCCGCGATGATCTCCTGGATGATCAAGATGCTCTCCAACTGCACCTCCGGGCGCTATGCGATCAACAAGAGCCGCATGCTGCGGCTCGCCGATTACAGTCGCGTATCACTCGCGGCACTTCGGGCCGAGACCGGCATTGCCTATGACGAGCGGATGCAGGGCACGTTGCAGCTTTTCCGCACGCAGAAGCAGTTGGACGCCTCTGCCAAGGATGTGCAGGCGCTGGCCGCCGACGGTATCCCCTATGAAGTGCTGGACCCGGAGGGTTGCGTTCGTGCCGAGCCGGCGCTGAAACATGTCCGTGAGAAGATCGTTGGCGGACTGCTCACGCCGAAGGACGAGACCGGCGATTGCTTCAAGTTCACCAATGCGCTTGCCAGCCGGGCCGTCGAGATGGGCGTGCAGTTCCGTTATGGCAGCATCGTGCGCAGTATCGATGTCGAAGGTGGCCGGGTGCGCGGCGTCATCACGGCCCATGGCCGCATCGATGCGGATGCTGTCGTCGTGGCCCTTGGCAGCTTTTCGCCGCTTCTGGTGCGTCCGCATGGCATTCGTCTGCCAGTCTATCCGGTGAAAGGCTATTCGCTGACAATCCCGATTGTCGATGCCACGCGCGCGCCGGAATCGACCGTGATGGACGAGACCTACAAGATCGCCATCACACGGCTTGGCGATCGCATTCGCGTCGGCGGCATGGCCGAAATCTCCGGCTATACAAACGATCTCGGCGAGCCGCGTCGGCTCACGCTGGAACATTCGGTCACCGATCTCTTCCCCGGCGGCGATGTTTCAAGAGCCGCGTTCTGGTCGGGCCTGCGCCCCATGACACCGGATGGTACGCCGGTAATCGGCCCGACGAAGGTTTCCGGACTGTTCCTCAATACCGGCCACGGGACGCTTGGATGGACGATGAGTTCGGGCTCTGCCCGCGTGATCGCCGACCTCGTTTCCGGTCGCAAGCCGGAGATCGACGCGACCGATCTCGCCATCGCGCGATACAATCGCTGAGACGGATTCCGCATGGACCTCGTGAAAGACGTCGCGAGCTGCCTGCTTCGGGCCCTTGCCCGGTGCGGAAAAGAAGCAACTTCCCCATCGGCGGCTTGCCTGACGCATCCGGTCGTGATTAGAGCGATGAAATCGTCGTTTCGCGAGCCTCTCATGAGTTCATCCATTCCCCGAAGTGAAACCCGTCAGACCATTGTGCGTTTGCTGTCGGTGATGGCGAGTGCGAAAGAGATCAATCAGTATCTCAAACGCTTCTCGCAGCTCGACGCCAAGCGCTTCGCTGTGGTCAGTCTGGACGATGCCGTGCTCGACGAAGACCTGGAGGCGATTGCGTCTTCATTGTCGTTCCTTCAGGACGTGGGTCTCACGCCGGTCGTGCTGATCGGCGCCGGGCCGAGGCTGGAAGCCGAACTCTCCGATCTGGGGCTCGACGTCGGACAAAGCCGGGTGGGCCAGCGGACGTCGGCCGAGGCGCTGTCGCTCCTGCGCCGGACATTCCATAACCTGAACCTCCGGCTCGTGGAGACAATTCAGCAGAAGGGTGCGCGCGCCACCTCGATCATCGGTGGTGTCTTCGAAGCCGACTATGTCGACCGCGACGCCCTCGGTCTGCTGGGAAAGGTGCGCGCGGTAGACCTGGCGCTGATCGAGTCCAGCCTGGACGCGGGCTCGATTCCCGTGATCAGCAGCCTGGGCGAGACCGTCGGCGGACAAATCCTGAAGATCGATTCAGGTTGCGCGATCGAGGAGATGGTGCAGGTCCTCCAGCCGTTCAAGGTCATTTTCCTGACCGCCGACGGCGGATTGATCGGCGAGAATGGACGTGTCATCGACTCCATCAACCTGTCCACCGAATATGACCAGTTCGCCCGGCAATCCTCGCTCAGCGCATCGATCACCTTCCCGCTTGGCCAGATGAAGGATTTGCTCTACCGGCTGCCGCTGGAATCCTCGATTTCCATCACCAGTCCCGCCAATCTCGCAAATGAACTTTTCACCCACAAGGGCTCCGGAACGCTCGTGCGGCGCGGCGAGGGCGTGCTTCGCGCCAGCTCCTGGGACGAACTTGATCTGCCGCGGCTGCGGTCCTTGATCGAATCCGGCTTCGGGCGTCAGCTGGTGGACGATTATTTCGAGACGACGCAGTTATTTCGCGCGTATGTCAGTGACAACTATCGTGCCGCCGTGATCCTCACCAAGGAGGACGGTATCGCCTATCTCGACAAGTTTGCTGTTCTTGACGACGCTCAGGGCGAAGGGCTGGGACGCGCGGTCTGGAGAGTGATGCGGGAGGAAACACCCAGTCTGTTCTGGCGCTCGCGCCATAACAACCAGGTGAACATCTTTTATTACGCCCAGTCGGACGGCTGCTTCAAACAGGAGAGGTGGAAGGTCTTCTGGTACGGGCTCGATGGTTTCGAAGAGATCCAGAAATGCGTGATGCATTGCGCCGTGCGCCGACCGACGCTGGTGTGAGCCACCCGGCCATCGGGTGCTACTGCATCCCGGCCTAGAGCAATTCCAGCGAAAGTGGAAACCGGTTTCGCGTCCGGAATTGCGCAAAAACAAAGAGATAGATCGTTTCCGTGAAACACTGAAACGATCTAAACTTAAGCTTGCCAAGCGTCTGGCGGATGCAGCGGGGCGCGCAGGCGCGCAACGAGGCCGTCTTCCGCAAACACCATCTCGACCTTGCCTTCGACCTGCGATGAGAGGATGCGCTCTATCATCAAGCTTCCGAAACCGCTCTTTTCGGGGGGCTTGACCGGAGGGCCGTCGATCTCTTGCCAGCAGAGATCCAGCACCGGCGGCTCGACCGTGTCGTCCTGCTTCCAGAGAATCTGGATATGCCCGCTTTCCGAGGCCAGCGCACCATATTTCACCGCGTTGGTGCACAATTCGTGGAGAGCCATGCCCAGTGCCAGTGAAGCACGTGAATTGAGCACGAGGTCTGGACCTTCGACACGGAAGCGCGATGGCGTTGCAAGGTCGAACGGCTTGATGGCCAGGGCCACGAGGTCGGTGAGCGAGGCGGATTGCTCCACTCCCCGCATCAGAAGCGCATGGGCATCCGCAATGACGCCCAGGCGCCGGTTGAAGGTCTCGATGACCGTCTGGTCGGTGCCGGCCGAGCGGAAGGTCTGTCTTGCCACCGATTGGACTGTCGTCAGGAGGTTCTTGACGCGATGATCAAGCTCTCCCATCAGCAGCCTTTGCCGCTCCTCGTCGCGCCGGCGCTGTCTCCGCGCGCTCACGAGCTCGTCCATATAGGCGTCGATGGCGTGTCCCAGTTGACCGAATTCGCCCTCTTCCGCCTTCATGCCCGTGCGGGCGGTTTCGTCCTGGCCGCGCCAGGACTGGACGGTTTCCAGCAGCCGGTTGACAGGCATCTGGATCGAGTGGCGCGCGGTAAGTGCGGCGGCCAGAAAGACAGCCAGACATGTGAACAGGATGACGCCTATGCCGATATAGGTCGCTCGGGTGACGGTGCGGAATTCTTCTTCCGTGGAAAGCCCGGCGCTGACATAGAGATTGCGGGCTTTGTCTCCAGGCGGGAAATAGGCCATGATCCGTCGTGTCCCGTCCTGGCTGGTGAGTTCAAGCGTGCCGGGACGGTCCGCGCTGACGAGATATTGATAATCCTGGGGAATGCGCGTGCCGACGAAACGCCCGGGGTCCGGATAACGAGCCAGGATCACACCTTTCCGATCCGCGATCGTGATATTGCCGCCCGGTGGAAAATTGCGGTCGCTCAGGCGCCCCTGAAGCCACTCGAGATTGAGCGAACCCGCGACGACCCCCTTGACGACGCCGTCATCCACGATCGGAACGGCAATCGGCAGGATCCTGGCATCGCTCAGTCGGCCTACGAGATAGGTTCCGACCGCGCGCCGTCCCGCGAGAGCTTCGCGAACATAATCGCGGTCGCCGAGTTGAGAGCCTTCTCCCCCAGGCTTTTGCCGACACCGTACATTTCCAGCCACATCGAGAACGGCAATCCCGGCAAATTGCGGCATCTGGTGGCTGACCTTGGCCAGGTAATCGCCACACATGGAGAGATTGTTGCCATCCAATGCTGAAGCCACGGATATCGCAACCAGCGTGTCCTCGAGGCCGATCATCAGGCGGTTGATCTCCAGCGCCGCCAATTCGCCCATGCGATAAGCCTCGGCGTGGATCTGCCTGACACGCGCCTCCTTCATGGAAATGGGCACAACAACCAGAGCGCCCGCCAGCGGTATGATCGCCACGAGCAAAAGCAGGAACAGGCGAAATTTGAGCGAAGATCTTGCTATAAGTCACCCCCGGCGCACCGGGCCGGAGATTGTAACTTAATTCACTAAAATACAAGCGCCTGGACCGACGCCGCGCAGGAAAGGCAGGTTGTTCGCCCGCCGTCGATCTCGCAGCCATTCGGAGCGGCACTTACCACCGATGGTTATTAACCTTCGCGAAGGGCCGGGCGGCGTCAGCCTTCCTCCAGTCACCGGTCATTGCCTTTGCCGGGTTGAAGCAAATCGGACGCTATTCAGACCTTTGCGGTCAGATCCGCCTGCCGGCGAGCCACGAACTTGAGCGTGAGCCTCTCAAGATTGTCGTTGAGCCAGCGCGCCATGGCGATTTCCTCGTCAAGGCTGGTCCGCAGGGTCTCGACCGCGGAGGAGAACCCGCCATGGGCGGCAACCGTGATGAGCGACTGGTACGCGGCAATTTCATAATTCTCGAAAGCGGAGTTCGCGAAGCTGTTCTTGAGGATCTCGTCGCCTGAGATGGCGTGACCGAGCGCCGCAAGGCTGCCGGTGATCGAAAGCGCCGTGTCCTTGAGGGTTGAATTGCCCTCGCCAAGAGCATCGAGAATGGTTGCGAGCCTTTTAAGTTGGCCTTCCGTTTCCCGGATGTGGACCTCCAGGCGCTGGGCGACCTCCGGGTAATTCTCGATCCGCGACAGTTGCGGTTTCATGATCGACAAAGCCTGGTTTTCCATCGCATGGGCGTTTCGAAGCCCGGTTACGAAGATGTCGCGGATTTGTGAATTCTCGGCCATGAAGCCGTCCCTCCGTTAGCATTCGGCGCATCTAACCCGGATTTCGGGCGTCTGTTCCGGTGCTATCACCAGCGAGGGTGCCCCACCCCCGGCAAAGGAAGAGGGTGGGGCTTAAGCCGACCGGCTTTGGGGGGCTCCGGTCGGTTTCTGCTTAAGGCGCGTCGGCGTGTTCTGCCGGCGGCGCCGAATGGTGGCCCGCAACGGTCTCGAGATCGGGCCGCTTTGTCCGAAACAGCCTGAGCACGAAGACGAAGAATGCGGGCACGAAGACGACGGCCAGCAGCGTCGCCGAAATCATGCCGCCGAGAACCGTGATGCCGATCGCGTTCTGGCTGGCGGCGCTGGCGCCGGTGGCAATGGCCAGCGGCACGACGCCGAGCGTGAAGGCGAGGGACGTCATGACGATGGGACGGAAGCGCAGGCGTGCGGCCTCGATGGCAGCATCCAGCAGCGGCATGCCCTCGGCATAATGGTCCTTGGCGAACTCGATGATCAGGATGGCGTTCTTGGCCGAAAGCCCGATGATCGCGATGAGACCCACCTTGAAGTAGATGTCGTTCGGCATGTGCAGACCGGTTACGGCCAGCACGGAGCCGATGAGGCCGAGCGGGACGACCAGCATCACGGCGAGCGGGATCGACCAGCTTTCGTAAAGCCCTGCCAGAAGCAGGAAGACGAAAAGAAGGCTGATGCCGAAGAGGAAGGGCGCTTGCGAGCCCGACTTGATTTCCTCCAGCGTCTGACCGGTCCATTCATAGCCGATCCCGTTCGGCAGGGTATTGGCAAGCGTCTGCATTTCGGCAATCGCCGCGCCTGACGAGACGCCCGGGGCCGGTTCACCCGAAATTCGAACCGTCGGATAGCCGTTGTAGCCGACGATCTGCGGCGAGCCCTTTTGCCATTGCGCGATCGCGAAGGACGAGAGCGGGACCATGCCGCCGCTGGCATTGCGCACGTTCAGCTTCAACAGGTCCTCGACCTGAAGGCGGCTGTTGTCGCGCGCCTGCACGATGACGCGCTGCATGCGCCCTGCGTTCGGGAAGTCGTTGATGTAGGACGAGCCGAGGTTTGCCGTGATCGTGTTGTTGATGTCGCTGAAGCTGACGCCGAACGTGTTTGCCTTCTCGCGATCGATGACCAGCAGAACCTGGGCAGCATCCGGGAGACCTTCGATGCGCATGTTCTTCAGAAGCTTGCTTGCGCCAGCCCTCTGCATGAGTTCTGCCGACGCGGCGGAGAGCGCAGCCTGGCCGAGACCGTTGCGGTCCTGTAGGCGGAAGGAGAAGCCGCCGGTTGCGCCGAAGCCCGGAATGGGCGGCGGCGACAGCGCGAAGCTCGTGGCATCCTTGAGTCCGAAGAGCTTCATGTTGACCCGGTTGGCGATGTCCTGCGCGGAGTTGTTCGCGCCACGCTCGCTCCAATCCTTCAACGTCACGAACATCAGCGCCGCATTCGGCCCCGTGCCCGAGAAGCTGAAACCCTGGATGGCGATGACATCCTTGACGGCACTCTCGCCCTTCAGGATCTTTTCGATTTGCTCGATGTTTGCCTTGGTGCGGTTGGCGCTTGCTTCCGGCGGACCTTCGATATTGACCAGAAGATTGCCCTGGTCCTCGGCCGGCACGAAGCCCGAAGGCAGCTGGACGTAGAGATAGCCGAGCCCGGCAACGAGAGCCAGGTAGATGATCATCATACGCCCTGCGCGTCGGGTGAAGCTATTCGTCGTCTTCACATAGCGGCCGGTCAGCCCGGAAAAGCCGCGATTGAACCAGCCTGCGAGCCCTTTCTTCTCGTGATGCCCCTTCGCGATGGGCTTGAGGAATGTTGCGCAGAGCGCCGGGGTCAGAGACAGCGCCAGGAAGGCCGAGAACAGGATCGAAACGACCATGGTCAGCGAGAACTGGCGGTAGATGATGCCGGTGGAACCCGGGAAGAAGGCCATCGGGACGAAGACACAGGTCAGGACCAGCGTAATCCCGAGGATGGCACCGGTGATCTGTGACATGGCCTTGCGGGCGGCTTCCTTGGGAGAGAGCCCTTCCTCGGCCATGATGCGTTCGACGTTTTCCACCACGACGATCGCGTCATCGACCAGAATGCCGATGGCCAGCACCATGGCGAACATGGTCAGCACGTTGATCGAGAACCCGGTCGCATACATGATTGACAGGGTGCCGAGGAGGGCGACCGGCACGACGATCGTCGGGATCAGAGTGTAGCGGAAGTTCTGCAGGAAGATCAGCATCACCACGAAGACAAGCGCAACGGCTTCGACCAGGGTGTGCAGAACCTTCTCGATGGAGGCCTTCACGAAGGGGCTCGTGTCGTATGGCACGGAATAGACGACGCCCTTGGGGAAGAATTTCGAGAGCTGATCCAGCTTTGCCTTGACGGCGGAGGAGGTTGCGACCGCATTGCCGGTCGATGACAGCTGGATGCCGACCGCAGCGCTCGGCTGGCCATTGACGCGGCTCGAGAAGTTGTATGTCTCGGCCCCGAGTTCGATGCGCGCAACATCCTTCAGGCGCACGGTGCTGCCGTCGGGATTGGCGCGCAGGATGATATTACCAAAGGCGGCCGGATCGGTCAGCTGGCCTGCAACGATCACCGAGGCTGTCAAATCCTGCGTCACGGGGTTCGGTGCCGCACCGATCTGGCCGGCGGCAACCTGTGCATTCTGCGCCCTGATGGCATTCCCTATATCCGACGCCGTCAGATTGAGGCCCACCATTTTGTCCGGGTCGATCCAGATGCGCAGCGCCCGCTGTGAGGCGAAGAGCTGTGCGCGGCCGACGCCCGGGATGCGCCTGATTTCGCCCAGAACGTTGCGGTTCAGGTAGTCGCCAAGTCCGACTTCGTCCATGCTTCCGTCGGACGAGGAAAGGGTGACGACCATCAGGAAGCCGGACGAGGCCTCTTCGACCGTGATACCTTGTGACACCACGGCGGCCGGCAGGCGCGGTTCCACGCGGCGAATGGCGTTTTGCACATCCACCGAGGCCTGATTGATGTTCGTGCCGGCCTGGAAGGTCGTGTTGATGGAGATCATGCCTGCCGTGTCCGAGGTCGACTCGAAATACATGAGCCCCTGGACACCGTTCAGTTCATCTTCGATAAGGCGCGTCACGCCCTGATAGATTTCCTGCGGCGAGGCGCCAGGATAGGTCGTCGAGATCGTCAATTGCGGCGGAGCGACGTTCGGATATTGCGCGATCGGCAGGAAGGGCAGGGATATCAGGCCGGCGATCGAGATGAAAAGGGCAAACACCCAGGCCAGTACGGGCCTGCTGATGAAAAGCTGTGCCATGTTTCCGTGTCCTATTTCGCCGGAGCCGCTGCAGACTTGTCTTCAGGCTTTTCGGGCGCCTGGTCGCTGCCAGCCAGCGGCTTTGCGTCGGGGCTCCAGGGCTGCGGAACAACCTTGGAATCGGGGTGCACCTTCTGTACGCCATCGACAATGAGCTTCTCGCCCGCCTTCAGGCCGGCCTCGACGACCCAATCCTGATCGATTGACTGTCCAAGCTTGACGTCGCGCAGCTTGGCTGTGCCATCGGCTTCCACGATGTAGACCTGAGGTCTGCCGTCCTGCGTTCTGAGAACCGCACGCTGCGGGACCGTGATCGCGCCCTGCTGCACGGCCTGTTCTATCCGGATGCGGACATACATCCCCGGAAGAAGCTCCGTGCGCGGATTGGGAAATTCGGCGCGAAGGGTAACCTGACCGGTCGTCGGATCGACGCTGGCGCTGGAGAAGAGCAGCTTGCCCTTTTCGGGATAGGTGTCGCCGCCATCGAAGACGAGTGTGACGCTCGCCTGACCCGGCTTCGGGCTTTCCAGCTTGCCTTCGGCCACCGCTCTGCGCAGCGCGATGAGATCCTGCGCAGACTGCGTGAAATCGACGTAGACCGGATCGATCTGCTGGATGAGAGCAAGGTTCGATGTTCCGTCGGCGGTCACCAGTGCGCCTTCGGTGACCAGAGCTCCGCCGATGATGCCGGAAATCGGCGCGCGCACTTCCGTGTAGTCGAGATTGATCCTGGCTTCATCAAGGGCGGATTGGGCAAGCGCCACATCGGCTTCAGATTGAGCGAGCGTCAGGGCGGCACTGTCATAGTCGATGCCGCTGGCGACGTTGCGTTCCCGCAGCGTCTTCTGTCGTTCGAACTGGACCTTGGCGTTGTCGCGGGTGGCTTCGGCGCGGCGAAGCGAGGCCTCGGCGCTGTCGACGCGGACGCGGAACAGGCGCGGATCGATCCGGTAAAGCACATCTCCCTGTTTTACCAAGGTCCCCTGCTGGAACACGCGCTCCTGCAGAATGCCGGAGACGCGCGCGCGCACTTCGGATGTACGGGTTGCCGCGACACGTCCGGGCAGTTCGCTGATCACGGGAACCGAATGCGCCTTCAATTCCAGTACGCCGACGGCCGGTGGAGGCATCTGCATGGCGTCCTGGGCCCGGGCACCGGAGGACGATATTGCAAGGACCGAGGCGGCGAGAATGCAGGCCCCCAGGCGCCGCAGGTTTTGACCGTTATACATGACGGTATTCCTTCAGTGTGCGGATCGGCCTTCAACGGCTTCGATACTATGTCTCGCGATAGGTGGTGTACATGGTTCGGATACTATCCAGAATCTGAACCTGTTCTTCAGGCTTCCACTGATGGAAACCGAAGAACGAATTGCATTGGAAGCCCGTCAGGGCGAGATAGGCGAGAAGCGCCGCCTGTGGCTTGGGTCCGGCAGCCATGGCGTTGAGATCCTGCGTCGTCCATTCGCGCATCTGCTGGTGAAGCGCTGCCTCGTGCGATACGGAGGCGCTTATGGCCATGGCGACCGCGCGGTCGACGTCGTCAATTTCGCGTTCTGCAGCCTTGATGCGGCCGAAAAGCTCCGGGTGCGGGGTGTCTTGCGCCTCAGCGATCGCGTGTTCCTGCCGCTCCTGCTCCATACCGAGGCGGCGGTCGATCAGCGCGGACAGAAGCGTGCTCTTTGATTTGTGGTCGTAGACCACGGTGGACTTGCTGACGCCGGCTTCCTGCGCCACCGCATCGATGGACAGCCCCGAGGCGCCGAGCTTCATGACGACGCGCTCCGCAGCATCCAGAATATCGTCCTTCGTGATTCTGCGGTTACGGCCCACGCTGCTCTCCAAAATCTCCGGCTCGTATTTACGAACGATCGTATTTTTTTGCAAGCATAAAAAAACGATCGTTCGAGAAAGTATTGCACTCCGACAAGAACTGCTTCATGCGGAGGCAAAAGACCGGCTGAGGAGATGGTACCGATGCTGCCTCCTGGAGCGAGATTGAGGTTGCGGTTCGTCCATCGAAGGGCGTGATAGGCACGGTCTGAGGTCACCCCGACGTCGAGGCGGGCTCCCTTCGATGTCGCCGGTCGGCAAGACGCCGACCTTGCCTGTCTCAGGCACAAATGAAGACCCTTAGGACCCATGTGGTTCGATGGCTGAAGGAAAATCCTGCGGCTTTTGCAGATAATCCGTTAAAATGTGCAACCGGACCGGCCACGGCGGATCATTCCGCGTATCCGATGATCCCCTTGATTTCGAGGAAGTCGTCAAGACCGAACTCCCCATATTCGCGCCCGTTTCCGGACTGTTTCATGCCGCCGAAAGGCGCATGGGTATCCCAGGCCGGATAGTTGATATGGACATTGCCGGCGCGAAGCCGCCGCGCGACCCGGTGAGCCCGGCCAAGGTCGGATGACGAAACATAGGCGGCGAGGCCGTAGATCGTGTCGTTGGCGATGCGGATTGCCTCGTCTTCGTCCTTGTAGCCGACGATGGACAGAACCGGGCCGAAAATTTCCTCGCGTTCGATGCGCATGCCGGGCTTCACGTCCGCAAATACGGTCGGGCGGACAAAATATCCCCGGTTGAGCCCCTCCGGTCGGCCGAGCCCGCCAGCCACGAGCGACGCGCCTTCGGAAATGCCGGACGCAATCAGGTCCTGGATCTTGTCATACTGCATCTGGCTGACAACCGGCCCCAGACGGACGCCGTCGCGATCGGACGGTCCGACGGTCACAGAACCGGCCGCCTCTGCGGCTACCGAGGCGGCCAGTGTCATTCGCTCTTGCGGCACCAGCATGCGCGTTGCCGCGTTGCAGGACTGCCCGGTATTGTCGAAGCATTCGAGGGTCCCCTGCCGCACGGCGGCGGCGAAGTCGACCTCGGCGTCCTCAAGGATGATATTGGCGGACTTCCCGCCAAGTTCCTGATGCACCCGCTTGACGGTCGCAGCCGCAGCCCTCGCCACGGCAACGCCGGCGCGGTTCGATCCGGTGATCGAGATCATGTGGACGTCCGGATGCGATGCCATGGCTTCGCCGACCGTCGGGCCGTCTCCGTTCACGAGATTGAACACGCCGGCGGGAACGCCGGCCTCATGCATGATTTCGGCAAAGACCAGCCCGCTGATCGGCGCCACCTCCGAGGGCTTGAGAACCATCGTGCAGCCCGCGCCGAGCGCCGGTGCAACCTTGCAGGTGATCTGATTGAGCGGCCAGTTCCACGGTGTGATCATGGCGACGACGCCGACGGCTTCCTTGCACACCATCGTCTTGCCGATCATCCGCTCGAAGCGATAGTCCTTGAGGACGTCGATCATGGTTTGAATATGCGCCGCGCCGCTGCCCACCTGGTTCTCCAGCGACATTTTTTTCGGCGCGCCCATCTCGTGCGAGATCGCCCAGGCGAGATCTTCCGCCCTTTTGCGGTACACCGACAACACAGCTTTCAGAAGCTCGCGACGCTCCAAGGGGCTTGTAAGATAGAAGCCTTCGAGGGCGCTGGATGCCGCTGCCACGGCACGATCCACATCGCCCCGGCCACCGAGCGCGATCGTTGCAAAGGCCTCTTCGACAGACGGATCGATCACCTCGAGTACGCCCTGCTCATCAACGGGATCGACCCAGGCGCCATTGATATAGAACTGGCCGTATTGCTTCATCAGGAGCTCCTGCGGTTGATGGGAAGGATCGTCAATGCTGTTGAGATTAGTCAAGGTTTGATCATAATTCAACATGATTTGATCAAATTTGACGAAGGCATCCCGCTCTTGATCGCAGGACCGAAGGATGACATGAATTTTCGGGCTTCCGCCGTTCAAGGGTAAAATCATGCTGACCGACCTGATCGACCATGGCCCGGGCATGCGAACAGTCTCGCTGTTGCGCTCGCGCGTCACGCTGCACACGATGCCGACCAGCGCAGGCTATGAAATCCGTGAGAATGCCATCTATTCCTGGGACGGTCGCTTGCGCGGCAACACCCCCTTCACGGTGCTGCAGCATACGATCTCCGGGCGTGGGTCGCTGCGTTACGAAAACCGCAATATGAAAATTCATGCTGGTGAAACGCTGCTCGTCATCATTCCCCACAATCACCGCTACTGGCTGGAGCAGGGCGACCGCTGGGAATATTTCTGGATATCGATGAACGGCATCGATGCGCTCAGGATCCATGAAATGGTTCTGAACGCGCAGGGGCCGGTGCTGAAGCTCAAGCCACAGACGATCGATCGGCTGGCCGATTGCACGCTGCGGCTCATGAAAGGCGAGGGCGAGACGCCCGGCTTTGCGTCTGCGATTGCCTACGAAGCGGCGATGCATCTTTACGACGACGTCTTCGGCCCGTCAGACCGCATCCTGCGCGAACAGAATGCCATCACCCGGACGCTGCAGTTCATCGCCGAGAACCTGAGCAGCGATCTGAACGTCGATCGGCTGGCGGAGGTGGCGGGCCTGAGCCGGGCGCATTTTTCACGCAGCTTCGCCACCATGGCGGGCCTGCCGCCGGCGGAATATGTGCAGGAACAGCGCATGCGCCGGGCCGCACGCCTGCTGATCGCCAATCGCGACATGAGCGTGAAGGAAATCGCCGCGCGTTGCGGCATGTCGGAGAACAATTATTTCTCCAAGGTCTTCCGCAAGGCGTATGGAGTGAGCCCAACCGAATTCCGCACATCGGGCATGTACGCCTCAGTCGGCGGCTAACCGTTGACGTCTTTTCGGACCGGTGCGACAAAGACGGCATGAATGCAGTCACCCCATCCCGCACCAACAAGACCTTGCTCTGGCTCCAGGCCGGAAGCTGCGGCGGCTGCACCATGTCCGTGCTGGAGGTGGGCGCGAAGGGCTTCATGCGCGAGCTGCAGTCCTTCGGGATCGAACTTCTCTGGCATCCGTCGCTGAGCGAGGAATCGGGCAGCGAGGCCATCGAGATCTTCGAAGACGTCGCAGAAGGCCGGCGGCCGCTCGATATCCTCTGCATCGAAGGCTCGATCATGATGGGGCCGGATGGCACGGGGCTCTACAGCCGCATGGCCGGCACCGGCAAGACAACGCTCGACTGGGTGCGCCGGCTCGCGCCGCGCGCCAACTATTGCGTCGCGGTCGGCACCTGCGCGGCCTTTGGCGGCATACCCGCTGCGATGCCCTTTTCAGATGAGGTCAGCGGCCTGCAATATGGCGACGGGCTTGAAGGCGGGGCGCTCGGGCGCGAGTTTCGGTCTCTGTCCGGCATGCCGGTGATCAACATTTCAGGCTGCGCGCCGCATCCGGGCTGGATCATGGAAACGCTGGGGGCGATTGCCTTCGACGAGTTCACCGCCACCGATCTCGACAAGCTCGGCCGGCCCCGCTTCTATGCCAAGACGCTCGCGCATCACGGCTGCGACCGCAACGAATATTACGAGTTCAAGGCGAGCGCCGAAAAGCTCTCCGACCTCGGCTGCATGATGGAACATCTCGGCTGCAAGGCGACCCAGGCCGTGGGCGATTGCAACCAGCGCGCCTGGAATGGTGGCGGCTCCTGCACCCATGGCGGCTTTTCCTGCATAGCCTGTACTTCGCCGGGTTTCGAGGCGGCCAACGGTTTCCTCAAGACGCCCAAGGTCGCCGGCATTCCGGTCGGCCTGCCGCTCGACATGCCCAAGGCCTGGTTCGTGGCGCTGGCGGCGCTTTCCAAATCCGCGACGCCCGAGCGCGTGCGCAAGAACGCCACCTCCGACCGGGTGACGACCGATCCGCAGCGCGGCAAGGCGGGCCCGAAATGACCCGTGTCATTGCCGGGCCATTCAACCGCGTCGAGGGCGATCTGGAAGTCGCGCTCGACATTCAGGATGGCGTGATCGCCCGTGCAGAGGTGACGACGACGCTCTATCGCGGCTTCGAGGCGATCCTTGGCGGTCGCCCGCCTTCGGATGCGCTTGTCATTGCGCCGCGCATCTGCGGCATATGTTCGGTCTCGCAATCGATTGCCGCGGCCACAGCGCTGCGCAATCTCGCTGGCGGGCGGGCTGCACCCAATGGCTATCTCGCGGCCAATCTGGCCCATGCGGCGGAGAATATCGCCGACCATCTGACGCATTTCTATCTCTTTTTCATGCCGGATTTCGCGCGCGCCGAATATGCCGGGCGCGACTGGTTCGAGGCGGCCGCCGGGCGGTTCAAGGCGGTCAGCGGTGATGCATCCGCCGAATATCTGCCCGCCCGTCGCCGGCTTCTCGAAATCATGGGGATCATTGCCGGCAAGTGGCCGCATTCGCTGGCCTTCCAGCCGGGCGGCGTGACGAAGGCGATCGATATTGGGGAGCGGGTGCGGCTTGCCGCCATCCTTGCCGACACGCAGGTCTTTCTCGAGCAGACGCTGTTCGGCGTCTCGCTGGACGATATTCTCTCGATGCAGACGGAAGCCGATCTGGAGGCTTTTCGCGCCAGAAGCAGCGGCGATTTCAGCGCGTTTCTCAATCTCGCCGAGGATCTGGCATTGCGCGGTCTCGGTCGCGGACCGGGCCTGCTTCTGTCCTATGGCGCTTACCATGAGGCTGAGAACTCGCTCTTCCTGGCGGGCATTGCAGGCCTCGGTGGCGTGACGCCGTTTGACGGCAGCCGGATTTCTGAGGACGTTGCCTTTTCCTGGTTCAGCGACACCGCCGACACGCCTTTCGATGCCGAAACGAGGCCGGATGCGCTGAAAAGCGGGGCCTATTCCTGGGCAAAAGCCCCGCGGATCGACGGCAGGCCAATGGAAACCGGGGCCGCCGCGCGGCTCACCGTCGCCGGTCACCCGCTGATTACCGAATTGATCGCCCGCGACGGTGGAACTTCGGTCCGCACCCGTGTCATCGCCCGCCTGATCGAGACAGCCATTCTTGTTCATTCCATGCAGGGCTGGCTTCGGCAATTGAAGCTCAAGGAGGCCTTCTCCACCCATTTTGCCGTGCCGGACGATGCCCGTGCGGCGGGTCTGGTGGAAGCGGCGCGGGGCGCGCTCGGCCATTGGGTGACGCTCACCAATGGCAAGATCGAACGCTACCAGATCATTGCGCCCACCACCTGGAATTTCTCGCCGCGCGACCGCACCGGCCTGCCCGGACCTCTTGAACAGGCGCTGGAAGGCGTGGAGACCGGAGCGCTCGGTGCAAAGTCGGCAGCGCTCCAGCATGTCATCCGCTCCTTCGACCCTTGCATGGTCTGCACCGCGCATTGAGTGATGTCCCGCCGGGACTTGCCTCCCATCAAATCTGAACCGTTCGCTGAAAACCGCCTTTCCATCCCGCGGTCATCCACTTTCCAGACGCGGCTGCTTCTTTTTACCAGCGCTAGCCGGTCGTGGAGGTCAGCTTCTGCAATGGGCAGAATAAATCCTGAAAATTCAATCGGTTTCGACCTTGGCGCGGCGCTCTCTGCAAATTGGTCCGGTTCTTGCTGTTCATCTGATCATGTCCGCCGGAGGGTCGGCGCGGATGGAACAAACTCGAAAATGCCGGAGGAGAGCATGGCTGCAACCGAAACCTTTTACGATGTTATTCGCCGTCAGGGGATCACCCGGCGAAGCTTCACGAAATTCTGCAGCCTGACGGCGGCGAGCCTCGGCTTCGGTCCCGCGGGCGCCAAGGCCATGGAACAGGCGCTGGAAACCAAGGAGCGCGTTCCGGTCATCTGGATGCATGGTCTGGAATGCACCTGCTGTTCGGAGAGCTTCATCCGCTCGGCCCATCCGCTGGTCAAGGATGTCATCCTCTCGATGATCTCTCTCGACTATGACGACACGATCATGGCGGCAGCAGGCAAGCAGGCCGAAGCGATCCTCGAAGAGACCAAGCAGAAATACAAGGGCAAGTACATTCTCGCCGTCGAAGGTAATCCGCCGCTCAACGAAGACGGCATGTTCTGCATCGACGGCGGCCGGCCCTTCGTCGAGAAGCTGAAATGGATGGCCGAGGACGCCATGGCGATCATCGCCTGGGGCGCCTGCGCCTCCTGGGGCTGCGTGCAGGCCGCCAAGCCGAACCCGACACAGGCGACCCCCATCGACAAGGTCATCAAGGACAAGCCGATCATCAAGGTTCCGGGCTGTCCGCCGATCGCCGAGGTCATGACCGGCGTCGTGACTTTCATCACCACCTTCGGCCGCCTGCCCGAACTCGACCGTCAGGGCCGGCCGCAGATGTTCTATTCGCAGCGCATCCACGACAAGTGCTATCGCCGTCCGCATTTCGATGCCGGCCAGTTTGTCGAGGAGTGGGACGACGAAGGCGCGCGCAAGGGCTACTGTCTCTACAAGATGGGCTGCAAGGGCCCGACGACCTACAATGCCTGCTCGACCGTGCGCTGGAACGGCGGCGTCTCCTTCCCCATCCAGTCGGGCCATGGCTGCATCGGCTGTTCGGAAGACGGCTTCTGGGACAAGGGCTCGTTCTACGACCGCCTCACGACGATCAACCAGTTCGGTATCGAGGCCAATGCGGACCAGATCGGCCGCACGGCCGCGGGCGTCGTCGGCGCCGGCATCGTCGCGCATGCTGCCATCACGGCGGTGAAGCGCGTCACCACGAAACGCGAAAAGACCGACGCCTGAGACTTCCGGGGGAGATACTTCAATGACAATCCAAACGCCGAACGGCTTCAATCTCGACAATTCCGGCAAGCGCATCGTCGTCGATCCGGTGACCCGCATCGAGGGTCACATGCGCGTCGAGGTGAATGTCGACGAGAACAACGTCATCCGCAACGCGGTCTCCACCGGCACGATGTGGCGCGGGATCGAGGTGATCCTCAAGAACCGCGATCCGCGCGACGCCTGGGCCTTTACCGAGCGGATCTGCGGCGTCTGCACCGGCACCCATGCACTCACCTCCGTGCGTGCAGTGGAAAACGCGCTTGGCATCCTCATTCCGGAAAATGCCAACTCGATCCGCAACCTGATGCAGCTGGCGTTGCAGGTGCATGACCACGTTGTGCATTTCTATCACCTTCATGCGCTCGACTGGGTGGATGTCGTCTCGGCCATCTCGGCGGACCCCAAGGCGACGTCGGCGCTGGCGCAGTCGGTTTCTGACTGGCCGCTCTCCTCGCCGGGCTATTTCAAGGATATTCAGGGCCGGTTGAAGAAATTCGTCGAATCCGGACAACTCGGCCCGTTCAAGAACGGTTACTGGGGCTCCAAGGCCTACAAGCTGCCGCCGGAAGCCAACCTTATGGCCGTGGCGCATTATCTCGAAGCGCTCGATTTCCAGAAGGAAATCGTCAAGATTCATACGATCTTCGGCGGCAAGAACCCGCATCCGAACTGGCTGGTCGGCGGCGTCCCGTGCCCGATCAATGTGGATGGTGTCGGCGGCGTCGGCGCGATCAACATGGAGCGGCTGAACTATGTCACCTCGATCATCGACCAGCTGATCGAGTTCAACGACAAGGTCTATATCCCCGACATCATGGCCATCGGCTCCTTCTACAAGGACTGGCTCTATGGCGGCGGTCTCTCGGGCAAGAACGTTCTCGCCTATGGCGACGTGCCGGAACATGCCAATGACTATTCCGAGGCGAGCCTGAAGCTGCCGCGCGGCGCGATCATCAACGGCAATCTCAACGAGATCTTCCCTGTCGATCACACCGACCCGGAACAGATCCAGGAATATGTGACCCACTCCTGGTATAAATATCCGGACGAGAGCAAGGGCCTGCATCCCTGGGACGGCGTCACCGAGCCGCATTACGAGCTCGGCCCCAAGGCCAAGGGCACGAAGACGAATATCGAACAGCTCGATGAGGACGGCAAATATTCGTGGATCAAGGCCCCGCGCTGGCGGGGCCATGCCATGGAAGTCGGCCCGCTCGCCCGCTGGATCGTCGGCTATGCGCAGGGCAAACCCGAGTTCAAGGAGCCGGTGGACAAGGTGCTGAAGGATCTCGGCCTGCCGACCGCAGCGCTTTTCTCGACTTTGGGTCGTACCGCAGCACGCGCGCTGGAATCGCAATGGGCGGGCTACCAGATGCGGCATTTCCAGAACAAGCTGATCGCCAATATCAAGAACGGCGACAGCGCCACCGCCTTTGTCGACAAGTGGAAGCCGGAAACCTGGCCGAAGGAGGTCAAGGGCGTCGGCTTTACCGAGGCGCCGCGCGGCGCGCTCGCCCACTGGATCAAGATCAAGGACGGCAAGATTGACAACTATCAGTGCGTCGTGCCGACCACCTGGAACGGCTCCCCGCGTGACCCAAAGGGCAATATCGGCGCGTTCGAAGCCTCGCTCATGGATACGCCCATGGCCGATCCGACCCAGCCACTGGAAATCCTCCGGACCATCCATTCCTTCGACCCGTGCCTCGCCTGCTCGACGCATGTCATGAGCCCGGACGGACAGGAAATGGCCAAGGTCCAGGTGCGCTGAGGGGAGGATGGGGGGATGTCATATTCCGAAACCAAGGCCGCCGACGCGCATGGCGAACAGGCGATCGAGCGCAAGAGCGTCTACGTCTATGAAGCGCCCGTGCGCATCTGGCATTGGGTCAATGCGCTCGCCATCCTGACGCTGGCGCTGACCGGCTATTTCATCGGTTCACCTCTGCCGTCGCAACCGGGGGAAGCGAGCGCCAACTTCCTGATGGGCTATATCCGCTTCACGCATTTCGCGGCGGGGCAGGTTCTGGCGATCTTCCTGATCTTGCGCGTCTATTGGGCCATTGTCGGCAACAAGCACGCGCGCCAGATCTTCTACGTGCCCTTCTGGAGCGGCCGCTTCTGGAGCGAATGGCTGCATGAGGTGAAGTGGTACACATTCATCGCCCGCCAGCCGAAGAAATATGTCGGCCACAATCCGCTTGCCCAGTTCACCATGTTCTTCATGGTGACGCTGCCGATGTTCTTCATGGTGATCACCGGCTTTGCGCTTTACAGCGAAGGCACGGGCCGCGACAGCTGGGAATACAAGCTCTTCGGCTGGGTCTTCTCGATCTTCCCGAACAGCCAGGATATCCACACGCTGCACCATCTCGGCATGTGGGTGATCCTTACCTTCGTCTTGGTCCATATCTATGTGGCCGTGCGCGAGGACATCATGAGCCGGCAAAGCATCATCTCCTCGATGATCTCCGGCGAGCGGCTGTTCAAGGACGAGGAGGACGACTGATGGCGCACGATCAGCCAAAGGTTCTCGTCCTCGGCATCGGCAACATTCTCTGGGCTGACGAGGGCTTTGGCGTTCGCGCCGTTGAGGCCTTTCATCAGGCCTACAGGGTGGCCGACAATGTCACGATTCTCGATGGCGGCACGCAGGGGCTTTATCTGGTTCACTATGTGACCGAGGCCGATTACCTGATCGTCTTTGACGCCATCGATTACGGGCTGGTTCCCGGAACGTTGAAGCTGGTGCGCGATGACGAAGTGCCGAAATTCACCGGCGCAAAAAAGATGAGCCTGCACCAGACCGGGTTCCAGGAGGTCCTGAGCGCCGCCGATCTCATGGGTGGCTATCCCGAACGTCTCGCGCTGATCGGCTGCCAGCCGGTCGACCTCGAAGACTGGGGCGGGCCGGTGACGGAGCCGGTGCGAGCGGTGATCCCGCATGCGCTTAGCGTGGCGGTCGATGTCCTGCGCGAATGGGGCATCGGTGTCGAGGCGCGCGCGCCCGGCGAGGTGGTTCCGCCGCTGCTGGAAAACGATATCGATTTCGAGCGCTACGAGCGACGTGCTGAAAGTGCGGCGCTTTCTGCCTGAGACCTAAGCCCGGCGAGACAAATCGCCGGGCCTTTTCCATGAATAAACAAGGACACTCCCATGTGCATCGGTATCCCCATGCAGGTCGTCATCTCCGGCCCCGTCGAGGCCGTCTGCGAACGGCATGGGCAGACGCATACGCTTTCGATGATGCTGATCGGCGAGCAGCCTGTCGGCACCTGGGTCCTGTCACATCTCGGCTCCGCCATCCGCGTTCTGGACGAGGCGGAAGCCCGTGCGATCGATGACGCGCTCACCGGGCTTTCCGAGGCCGTCGAGGGCCGGAACTTCGATGCGCTCTTTGCCGATCTGATCAATCGCGAGCCCGAACTGCCGGCGCATCTGCGCGACATGTGAAAAGCAAATTCTCAAAACTGGAAACCTTCTTTCCAGTCTTGATCAACGGCAAATTTGAGCCGCTGCAAATTCTCCTTACATTTCAGTGTAATCTTCGCTTCCCCCAAACTGGCACGGCCTTTGCAAAGTCCTTTCCAAGGAAAAATACTGGCCTTCAGGGGAGGAAGCCCATGCCGTCAGCACTTGTCCGTGCGCTCAGCGAGCGCATGAATCTGCCGCTTCTGGACGAAACCAATATCGACGCCTTTCTGGCGCCCGCTGCGGAGGAGGTGGATCACACGATCATCTTCTTTACCGGTGATCCGAAGCAGCGCAGCGAAACGAATGACGTCGCCGTCGTGCTTCCGGAAATCCTCCAGACATTTCAAGGGCGTCTGCGCGGTGGCGTGGTGCGGCGCGGGCATGAGGACAAGCTGAAGGCGCGCTTCCATGTCGTCATCATGCCGAGCCTCGTCGTCACCCGCCGCAGCGACATCATGGGCATCCTGCCCAAGGTCCGCGACTGGTCGGAATATTTGGACAGCATCGGTGACTGGCTGGAGCCCGGCACAGAGCCGATGAAGACGCCCGCGCCGCAGCGGGTCGAGATTACACATGGTGGCGTGAGGATCGACGCATGAAGGCCGGGTTCTGGGTTGCCCCCGAGGGCGAAGACACTGCAATGACCGTGATGCCGATCGGCACCGAGGTTCCTGTTGCCGCGCGCAAGCTGAGCTTCCTGGCGACAGCCACGGCAGAAGAAATGATCCATCGCTGTCGCGACACGGCGGCCCTGCTGCCGAAGATCGCCGATGCGCTGGAGCGGCAGAAGAAGGGCGCGCCGGGCCAGCTCTACGACATCACCGACTATTCCGAAGACGACCGCATGCTCATCACCGAGACGCTGGGTGAGGGCGAGGTTTCGGGCGTTGCTGTTCTGGCGAATGGCATCACCGCGCAGATCCAGGAAGCGCTGATGGCCGGCGTCTGGCGCATTCGCTTCACTGACGCTGCCGACCGGCTCGTCGCCGACTATGTCGAGGTCGCCTCGATCCCCGCCGTTGTCGCCGAGGCCTGCGCAGCACTTCCGTCGACCCTCGCTTACGGTCAGCCGCCGGCGGGCGCGATGAATGTCATGCCGGTCCTGCATGAGATTTCCGGCAAGATGGCGTCGCACAAGCTTGGCGACGAGGCGCATACGATCACCTTCTCGCTGCTGCCGATGAGCCCGCAAGACATGGATTTCCTGCAGGAGACGCTGGGTGCGGGCCCGGTTCAGCTCACCTCGCGCGGCTATGGCACCTGCCGGGTGCTGGCGACGGGCGCACGCAATGTCTGGTCCGTGCAGTTCTATAATGCCATGGACACGATCATTCTCGACACGCTGGAGATCTGCACGATCCCGGCCGTGGCGATTGCGGCGGAAGAGGACTTCCAGGACAGCGCCGTGCGCATCCGCGAGATCGAGGAGGCCTATTTCAAATGAGCGGTGGCTTCGAGAATTTCGGCAAGCGCGAAGAGGCCGGCATTGACGGCAAGATGGAATGCGGCATCTGCTGGCATGTCTATGACCCGGCCGAGGGCGATCCCGTCTGGCAGATCGAGCCCGGCACCCCCTTTGCCGAGCTGCCGGAAGACTGGCGCTGTCCGAACTGCGATGCGCTGCAGTCGAAATTCATGGCGCTGGGTGCGGAGAACGCGTGATGCTGGCGGCGCCCGGGATGCAGGATGACATGCTGGACGACAGAGCCGCGGCGATCGCTACGGCGCTTGAAACGCGCTATCGGTTCATCGCGGAAACCGCGATGGCCGACGTGCCGATCTGCAATCCGGCGCTTTCCGTCGCCGCCACCGGCTTTCGCGCCTGGGGCGGGCGGGCCGTGGGGGTCGTGACGACGCCCTGGTTCATGAACCTCATTGCAACACCCCTGCCGGGCACGGAAATCGAGCCCATTACGGCGGGCAAGAGCGTCCGGTTGAACCTTCCCGCCGGCGAGGTGGAGTTCATTGTCGGCGAACTTGAGGGTTTCGGACGCGTCGATTCCTGCTCGCTTTTCTCGCCGGTCTTCGAATTTGCCAGCATGGACGAGGCAAACGAAGTCGCCGCCGAAATCGTGCGCACCTTCTTCGACATGAGCGCTCTCGAACCGCCGCCGCCCCCGCCGCCGCCGCCCGCGCGGCCCAGCCGACGCGATCTGCTGCGCGGCAAGCTCGCGGCCAGACCGGAGCCCGTGGAGCCATGAACACGCCGCTTGCCGCAGGCTCCGTCGCCATTTCCGTCAGCCTCGCCCGCGATGCGGTCTGCGCTGTCGAGGTCAAGAGCGCCCGTCCGCCAGCGCTGGCGCGTCTCTTCGAAGGCCGGGCGCCGTCGGAAGCCCCGCGGCTCGCCGGACAGATCTTCTCGCTCTGCGGCTTTGCGCAGGCAACCGCGTCAAGGCTCGCGCTGGCACGGGCAGGCGTGGAAGCCATCAGCGAGACGGACCGGACCTTTGCCGCCGCGGGCCTGCTCGCGGAGCGCATTTTCGAAACCCTGCGCCCGCTGGTCATGCAATGGCCGGGCAAGCTCACCGCGACGGCGCAGGCCTCGGCGGGTCAGCATCTGCGCGAAGCATTGAAGGCCTCCCGTGCCATCATCGGCCTGGCAGAGGCCGGATGGGAAAGTCCACGTGTGCTCGCCGATGCCCGCGATGCCCTGCGCCAGGCCGCCAGCGCCATCGGCGTTCCGGCGTCCGGTGGCGATCCTGTGAAGGGCAGCCTGCTGGAGACGATTTCGCTCGATCTGGCGCGCGACGACGTCTTCCCGCGCCGCCCGGTAGAAGCGCTGGACGGTCAGGACGATGATGAGGTGGTCGGCCTTCTTGTGAAAGCCGAGACTTACGCGCAGCGCCCCTCGCTCCCCGGCCGCGTCATCGAAACAGGCGCCTATAGCCGGATGCGCCAGCGGCAGACGAGCGACGCCGGCAGGGCGCTCTCTGCCCGTTTGAGCGCCCGGATTGCCGACCTCTCGGCATCGCTTTGCCAGCTCGACGCCATCACCGAGGGCCGCGCGGTTGAACTCGATGCCCTCATGTGCGACGGCGTCGCGAGCGGCCATGGCTATGGTGCGGTCGAATGCGCGCGGGGGCGGCTTTATCATGCCGCCCGGCTCGATGCCGAGGACCGCATCGCGCAATATCGCATCCTTGCGCCGACCGAATGGAATTTTCATCCCGCCGGGCCTTTCGTCGAAACGCTGCTTTCGACAAGAATAGGCGCGGGAGACATGGCCCGCCTGCGCATTGCCAAGCTGGCCGCGCTCTTCGACCCCTGCGTCGCATTTGACATCACGGTGAAGGAGATCGCCCATGCATGAAATGTCGCTGATGGAAAGCGTCGTGGAGATCGCCTGCGAAACCGCCGTGAACCATGGCGCGAGTGGCATTCGCGTGATCCGGCTCGATGTCGGGCGTTTGAGCCATGTCGATCCGGAAGCGCTGCTATTCTGCTACGATGCGATCCGGCGCGGCAGTCTGGCGGAAGAGGCGGAACTCGAAATCAACCGCATCGCGGGTGAAGGCTGGTGCCTCGATTGCGAAAAGACGGTGCCTTTGGAGGAGCGTTTCGGGGCCTGTCCCGAATGCGGCCGCTCGCGCGTCCAGATGACGGCGGGCGACGAATTGAAGATCAGGGATTTGGAGGTGATCTGATGTGTACGGTTTGCGGATGCGGGACCGATCCCGTGATCGATGACGGAACGGAAAAGGGTGCGGCCGGTCACAAGCATGACCATCACCACCATGATCATGACCATCATGATGGGCACGGCCACAGCCATTCGCACAGTCATGGCCATAGCCACTCCCACGCGCATGGCGGGCATGATCACCACCATCACCATGGGCACGATCATGACCACGGCCACCATCATGATCACCACGACCACGATCATGTGCATCACGAGGATGGCGCGTCGCATTACGGCAAAGGTATCGCGGGCGTGCATGTGCCGGGCATGAGCCAGGAAAAGATCATCCAGGTCGAGCGCGACATTCTCTCGAAAAACGACCGACTGGCCGCCGCCAATCGCGCGCATCTCGCGCAGCGCGGCATTTTCGCGCTCAATTTTGTCTCCAGCCCCGGATCCGGCAAGACGACGCTGCTTGCCCGCATGATCCGCGAGCTGAAGGAGCGCATCGAGATCACCGTGATCGAAGGCGACCAGCAGACCTCCAACGATGCCATGCGCATTCGCGAGGCCGGCGCGCGCGCCGTGCAGATCAATACCGGCAAGGGCTGCCACCTCGACGCCCATATGGTGGGCCATGCCATCGAGACGCTGGAGCCGGCGGAAAACTCCGTTCTCTTCATAGAGAATGTTGGAAATCTCGTCTGTCCCGCCGCCTTCGATCTCGGCGAGGCGCACAAGGTGGCCGTGCTTTCCGTCACCGAGGGCGAGGACAAGCCGCTGAAATATCCCGACATGTTCGCCGCCGCCGATATCATGGTGCTGAACAAGTCCGACCTTCTGCCGTATCTCGATTTCAACACCGGGCTCTGCATCGCCAATGCGATGCGGGTGAATCCGAAGCTCCAGACCTTCATCGTCTCGGCGCGCACCGGCGAGGGCATGGAGGCGCTCTATGCCTGGCTCGAAGCCTCCGCCGCGCGCCGGGCGGCTTCCGCGAAGGTCGCCTGAACGATGGCGAACCGGCTCACCATCATTGACGCCGAGGCCGGGGAGCGGACGATCCGCCGCTTCCGCCTGCGCGTCCGGGGCGTTGTGCAGGGCGTCGGGTTCCGGCCCTTCGCCTTCGCGCTCGCCCGGCAGATGGGGCTCTCCGGTTTCGTGCTGAACGACAATGCCGGCGTGCTGATCGAAGTGGAAGGCGAGGGCGCGGACGGGTTCGCCCGCGTGGTCGCGGCCGATGCCCCGCCGCTGGCACGGATCGATGCGATCGAGGCGGAGGAGATTGACGCGAACGGCCTGCCCGGCTTCGAAATCCGCGAAAGCGTTGCGGGTAAGAGCGCTACGCGCATCGGCGCGGATGCTGCCACCTGCCGGGAATGTCTCGATGAGCTTTTCGATCCGAGGAGCCGTTTCTTTCACTACCCCTTCGTCAATTGCACCCATTGCGGCCCGCGCCTGACGATCACCCGGCGCTTGCCATACGATCGCGCGCAGACCTCGATGGCGGACTTTGCGATGTGCCCCGACTGTCGCGCCGATTATGAAAACCCGCTCAACCGCCGTTTCCATGCCGAGCCGGTGGCCTGTCCCGCCTGTGGGCCGAAGCTGAGCCACTCGGTCGCCGAGATCGCGCAGGCGATCCGTGCCGGAAAGATCGTCGCGCTGAAAGGGATTGGCGGCTTTCATCTGCTCTGCGACGCGGAAAACGCAAGCGCGATTGCAACGCTGCGGCAGCGCAAGGCACGGGATGAAAAGCCGTTTGCCGTCATGCTGCGCGACATTGCCGCCGCCCGCCACTTTGCAGATCTGACGGATGCGGAAACGGCGCTGCTGGAAAGCCCGGCCCATCCGATCGTGCTGGCCACAAGCCGGGGGAACCTGCCGCAGGGCATCGCGCCGGGGCTGAACCGGCTCGGCGTCATGCTGGCCTATGCGCCCGTGCATCATCTCCTGCTGGCAGCGCTGGAGGAGGGCGGTAAGGTCCCGGTTCTCGTCGCCACCAGCGCCAATCCCGGCGGCGAGCCGTTGGTTGCGTCGAATGAGGATGCGCAGCGCCGGCTGTCTGGCATTGCCGATCTTGTCGTTACCCATGACCGCGACATCGTCGTGCGCGCCGATGATAGCGTCATGCAGATTGTCGCGGGCGCACCGGCCTATCTGCGCCGCGCCCGTGGTTTCGTGCCGGAGCCGGTCGATCTCGGTTCGGATGGACCATCGATCATTGCGCTCGGCAGCGACCTGAAGAACACGATCTGCGTGACGCGCGGGCACGAGGCCTTTCTGTCGCAGCATATCGGCGGGCTCGACAATTCGGAGGCGATCCGTTTCCAGCGCGAAACGGTGGCGCATCTCTGTTCCATCCTCGATGTCACCCCGGACTACGCGGCCTGCGACCTCCATCCCGATTTCCGTTCGGTGCGGCTGGCGGAAACGCTGGACCTGCCGCTGATCCGCGTTCAGCACCATGTCGCCCATATCGCCGCCGTGGCCGCCGAACATCATCTCGATGGCGCCGTCACAGGTCTCGCACTCGACGGGCATGGATATGGGCCGGGCGGCGCGATCTGGGGTGGCGAGCGCATCGATCTCGATGGCGCCGTCTGGACACACAAAGGCGGGCTTCGCCCTCTGCCGCTCGCCGGTGGCGACAAGGCGGCGCGCGAGCCGTGGCGCATGGGCGTCGGCACGCTTCATCAGGGGGCGCGCGAAGATCTCGCCCGTGCGCTGTTTGCGAGCCACCCCATGGCGGAGAAGCTGATTTCGCTCTTCGGCCTTGGCATGCGCGTGGGTCTCACCTCCAGCATGGGCCGGCTTTTCGATGCCGCAGCGGCGATTGCCGGCGTGCGCCTTATCCAGCATTACGAAGGGCAGGCGGCGATGGAATTCGAGGCGATGGTGAGCGCACCGGAGGCGCTGGCTGGTGGCTACAGCATTGATGGCGGCCAGCTCGATTTCATGCCGCTGCTGGTTCATCTGGCGGAAAACCGCCTCACCGGCGTTGAGGCCGCCAACCTCTTTCACGGCACGTTGATTACCGGGCTTGCCGACTGGATCGCGGCGACGCGCAGCCCGCAGGATCAGGGCCGCGTCGTGCTTTCCGGTGGCTGCATCATGAACCGTGTGCTGACAGAAGGGTTGGTGAACCGCCTTGAGGATCAGGGCCTCACCGTGTTCCTGCCCCGCCTGGCCCCCGCCAACGACGGCGGAATTGCGCTGGGACAAATCGCGTTCGCGCGCCACGTCATAAAAACAGAAAAACCGCATTCGGAGGAGATCGAGACATGTGCCTAGCCATTCCCGTCCAGGTGAAGGAAGTGCTGCCCGACAACATGGCCAAGGTGACGCTGGACGGGGTGTCCAAGATCGTCTCCACCGCGCTCGTCGATGACGTGCAGGTGGGCGATTATCTGGTGCTGCATGTCGGCTATGCGCTGGCCAAGATCGATCCGGAGGAAGCCGAGCGCACGCTGGAACTGATCCGTGAAGCCGCATTGGGAGAGGTGGCATGAAATATATTGACGAATATCGCGACGGCCGGCTGGCCAAGGACATTGCGCGACAGATTTCGGAGGAGGTCCGCCCGGATGCGAGCTACCACTTCATGGAATTCTGCGGCGGCCACACGCATGCCATTTCCCGCTACGGGCTGGAGGACCTGCTGCCGGACAATGTGCGGATGATCCACGGGCCGGGCTGTCCCGTCTGCGTGCTGCCCATCGGGCGGCTCGATGCGGCGATTGCGCTCGCCCAGCGCCCCGAAGTCACGCTCTGCACCTATGGCGACCTGATGCGGGTTCCCGGCTCCAACGGGTCGAGCCTCCTGAAGGCCAAGGCCGCGGGTGCCGATATCCGCATGGTCTATTCGACGCTCGATGCGCTGCGCATTGCGGAAGCCGAGCCGCATCGCGAGGTCGTCTTCTTCGCCATCGGCTTCGAGACGACGACCCCGCCGACGGCGCTCGCTTTACGCGCCGCCATCGACAAGGGGCTCGAAAACTTCTCGATCTATTGCAACCACGTGCTGACGCCGGCGGCGATCCAGACCATCCTGGCAAGCCCGGAAGTGGCCAAGCTCGGTACGGTCAAGGTCGATGGCTTCATCGGCCCCGCCCACGTCTCCACCGTCATCGGCACCGAGCCCTATGACGCATTCGCGGAAAACTTCCGCAAGCCCGTCGTCGTCGCCGGTTTCGAGCCGCTCGACGTCATCCAGGCGATCCTCATGCTGGTGCGCCAGATCAATGAGGGGCGCTATGTGGTGGAGAACCAGTATATCCGTGCCGTGAAACCCGGGGGGAACCGCAAGGCGCAGGCGGAGGTCGCGGAGTTCTTCGAGCAGCGCGAGAGCTTCGAGTGGCGCGGGCTGGGCGACGTGCCGCAAGGCGCGCTGCGGCTGCGCGAGGAATATAGCCACTACGACGCCGAGAAGCGCTTCGGCCTCGTGACACCGGCGGCGAAGGACAATCCGGCCTGCGATTGCGGCGCGATCCTGCGCGGCGTGAAGCGGCCGACCGATTGCAAGCTTTTCGGCACGGCCTGTACGCCGGATACGCCCATGGGCTCCTGCATGGTCTCGTCCGAAGGGGCCTGTGCCGCGCACTGGACCTATGGCCGCTTCCGCGAGCACGCGAAGACCAAGGAAGTCGAAAGGAGCGTGGCATGAATATCGCCGTCGTGAAGCCGACAAGGCGCAAGCTCGATCTCCGCAACGGCCGCGTCGATCTCTCGCATGGCGCGGGCGGGCGGGCCATGGGGCAGCTGATCGAGGATATCTTTCACTCCGCCTTCGACAATGACTGGCTGCGCGCAGGCAACGACCAGTCGGCCTTTGCCGTGCCAGCGGGGCGCATGGTGATGACGACGGATGGGTATGTCGTCTCGCCGCTCTTCTTCCCCGGCGGTAATATCGGGTCGCTCGCCGTTCATGGCACGATCAACGATGTCGCGATGTCGGGGGCGAAACCGCTCTATCTTTCGGCCAGCTTCATCATCGAGGAGGGTTTTCCGCTCGCAGACCTTGCGAAGATCGCCGACACGATGGGTGCGGCCTCGCGCGAGGCGGGCGTGCCGATCATCACCGGCGACACGAAGGTGGTCGAGCGTGGCAAGGCCGATGGCGTCTTCATCTCGACCGCCGGCGTCGGCATCCTGCCCGCCGGCATCGACATGCGCTCGAATGCCGCGCGGCCGGGCGATTGCGTCATCGTGTCCGGCTCGATCGGCGATCATGGCGTGGCCGTTATGTCGAAGCGGGAGAATCTGGAATTCGACACGGATATCCTTTCCGACACGGCCGCACTCCACACGCTGACGGCGGCGATGGTGGCCGTGGGCGGGCAGTCCATCCGACTGATGCGCGACCCGACGCGCGGCGGCATTGCCGCAACGCTGAACGAAATCGCCCATCAATCCTCCGTCGGCTTCCGCATTGACGAGGAAAAAATTCCTTTGAAGCCCGAAGTGGCGGCGGCCTGCGAATTCCTGGGTCTCGATCCGCTGAACGTTGCCAACGAAGGCAAGCTCGTGGCCATCGTGGCACCGGAAGCTGCTGACGCTGTGCTCGCGGCCATGCTCGCCCATCCGCTGGGCGGAGAGTCGGCGCTGATCGGCCATGTCGTGGAAGATCCGCATTGTTTCGTGCAGATGGAAACCTCCTTCGGCGGCGGGCGCATTGTCGACTGGCTGTCGGGCGAGCAATTGCCGCGGATATGCTGAGCCGCTTGCGGCAATGACGAAGAGTTTCTAGGGTTTGGATCAGGCATGAGGCCGGGCGTTCATTGCCCGGCGGGGAGCAGAATGACGTGAGCAATGCCAGCACGACGGTTCTGGTGGTCGATGACGAACCGCGTTCGCTGGAGGCGATCCGGCGCGTGCTTTCCGACGAGTTCGAGGTCATCTGCGCCAAGAATGCCGCGGAAGCCGAGGCCGTGCTCGAGGGCGAGCTGGTGCAGATCCTGCTCTGCGACCAGCGCATGCCCGGCGAATCCGGCGTCACGTTTCTCAAGCGCGCCCGCGAGCGCTGGCCGGAAACGATCCGCCTGATCATTTCCGGCTATACCGACAGCGACGACATCATCGACGGCGTCAACAAGGCCGGCATCTATCGCTACATCACCAAGCCGTGGAACCCGGACGAGCTCACCGCCTGCATGCGCGAATGCGCGGACCTGTGGCGGCTGCAGCATCAGGCGGGCGAGGTCAGCGTCGAGGCCAAGCCGCAGAGCGACCTGCTGCAGAAGGCCGTGTCCGACAAGCGGCGGGTGGAACGCAGCAAATACGGCTTCGACCGGCTCATTCATGTCGACGGAAGCCCGGTCGCGGAGGCCATATCGCTCGCGAAACGCGCCGCCGATTACGATGTCTCGGTGCTGATCACGGGAGCCTCCGGCACCGGCAAGGAGCTGCTGGCGCGCGCCATCCACCACCAGTCTGCCCGCGCCGACAAACCCTTTGTCATCGAAAACTGCGGCGCGCTCCCCGACGATCTCTTGGAAAGCGAACTGTTCGGCTGCAAGAAGGGTGCGTTCACCGGCGCTTACCAGGACCGGATCGGCCTTTTTGAACTCGCCGATAGCGGCACGATCTTTCTGGACGAGATCGGCGAGACCTCGCCGGCCTTTCAGGTGAAGCTGCTGCGCGTGCTTCAGGAGGGCGAGATCAGGCCGCTCGGGGCACAGCGCACCCGCAAGGTCAATGTCCGGGTGATTGCCGCCACAAACCGCGATCTTCTGGCCGAGGTCGCTGCCGGACGCTTCCGCCGCGACCTCTATTACCGCGTCGCCGCCTTTCCGATCCACATGCCGGCGTTGAAGGATCGTGCCGGCGACATCATGGCCATTGCCGGTCAGACGCTGATGCAGATCAATCAGGCCTTCGGGCGGGAAATCTCCGGCTTTCATCCCCGCACGCTGGAGCTGATGTCGGCCTATGGCTGGCCCGGCAATGTGCGCGAGCTGCACAACGAGATCCAGCGCATGGTCGTCCTTTCGCCGGGCAATGAACCGCTGCCGGACCGGCTGCTGTCGCCGGCGATCCGCAACGGCGCGGCGGCTGGCCCGGCGAGTGAGCCGGCGCAGGCCGGTCAGCAGTTGAAGGACATCGTTGCGGTGGTCGAGAAGGCGGCCATCGAGGCGAGCCTTGCCCGCCATGCCGGCAATATCAGCCGCACGGCGGACGAATTGGGCTTGTCTCGTGTCGGGCTGAGAGCCAAGATGGATCGTTACGATCTGCGGCGCGACACGGATGACGAGACTGATTGAAGGACATCCCGAGGACATGGCGCTGATCAGCAAGATCAGCGTGCCGGCGATCCCGTCGCTCGACGACGCGGGGGAATCGCTCTGGGTGGATGTCATCCACCGCATGGACGAGGTCTATGCGGAACTCCTGCGCAACGAGGCCGATCTTGAGCGGAAGAATGCCGATCTCGAAGAGGCGCAATCCTTCATCTCCAGCGTCTTCGCTTCGGTTTCCGATATTCTCATCGTCTGCTCCAGCAGTGGCGTGATCAAGAAGGTCAACCCCGCCTTTCTCGCGCTTGTCGGTCGCTCCGAAAGCGCCGTCATCGGCTCCAGCGTCTTCGACTATGTGAAGGCGGACGATCGGCCGGAGGCGACGCGTATGGTGGGCGCGGGGCAGGGCGGACGGCTGGTCGAGGCCGATATCTGTTTCCTGCGCCCCGACGGATCGGAGGAATGCCTGGCACTGCGCTGCACAAAGCTCGCCGATGGTTCGTCACGCCAGTTTGGCGCGGTGCTGACGGGACGACCGATCAGCGAGCTTCGAAGGGCATATGAAGCGTTGCACGAGGCACATCGCGAATTGCAGACCGCGCAGCGCCGGCTGATCGAGCAGGAAAAGATGGCAAGCCTCGGCCGGCTTGTAGCGGGCGTGGCGCACGAACTGAACAACCCGATCAGCTTCGTCTATGCCAATATCTACACGCTCGACCGCTACCGGAAGAACCTGGTCCGCTATCTCGATGCGCTGCATGGCGGCGCGGAAGAGGACGAGGCGGGCAAGCTGCGGCGCGAGTTGAAGATCGACGCCATTCTGGCCGATATCGATCCGCTGCTGGATGGCACGATCGAGGGCGCGAGCCGTGTCAGCGATATCGTCAAGAACCTGCGGCGCCTCTCCTTCACCCGCGCCGGCGAACGCCAGCCCGTCGATCTCGAACGGCTCTTGCGCAACTCGGTGCAACTGGCGGCGAAGTCGAAGAATTCGTCGGCCGAGATCGTCTTCGATACGGTGCCCGTCACGCTTTCCAATGCGGATGAGGGGCAGCTGCATCAGGTGTTCGTCAACCTGATCGACAATGCGCTGGATGCCGTGTCCGGCCGGTCCGATCCGCTGATCGAAATCGTGCTCCGCAAGGGAAGAGCGGGCGCTGAGGTCATTATCCGCGATAACGGAGCGGGTATTGCAAAAGAAAATCTTGGCAAGATTTTCGAGCCCTTCTTCACCACGAAGGAAATCGGCGAGGGAACGGGCCTGGGCCTATGGATCAGCTTCACCATCATCGAGGATCATGGAGGCCGTATCGAGGCGGCAAGCCGACCAGAGGGTGGTGCGGAGTTTCGGGTCGTCATCCCCGGTTGATCCGCGGGGATAAGCCTCAGTCAACGCGATAGACTGAAATCGTGACGTCCGTCGGCCTGAAGGCGCAGGAGGAAATGAAGAGGCGGTCGCTCAGCCAGACATGCGGCCCCTCCGGCGCATCGAAGATCGGGGCTGCGCGGAAATAATACTGGTCCGGCGTCACAAGCTCGCCGGCATCGACCTTCTCGACTGTCTCCACCGGGGCGGTGAACAGCCCTTCGTTGCGGATATAGATTGGCGTTCCGTCGTCCGCTTCCAGCAGGTAATGCGCGCTGACCAACGTGGAGCGATCATTGCGCACCAATGCGTAATCCGCCCCACCGGGGCAGACGCGGCCGTTGAGCATGGGGCCGGCGATTTCGCCGCCGATGATCGGGAAGATGCGCCTATCGCCGAGCCGGCCGCGCCCGCCAAAGGTCGGCTGGCCGAGATCGACATAAATGTCGAAGGCGAAGGTGAGGTTCGGCGCGATGGTCTTGAGCCGTGATGTCATGACATCCTCCCGTCAATGCTTATTGTGTGACCCACTTTGTGGGGAAAAGCTGCCAGCCCGTGCGCGCCTGAACAACACCCCAGAGTCCCTGCGGGGCGAAGAGCATGGTGATCGCAGCAATCGCACCCTGAACGATCAGGAAGAGGCCCCCATGATCCTGCAGGAATTCGCGCAGCAGGAAATAAAGGGCGGTGCCGATCAGCGGCCCTTCCAGCGTCCCGACACCGCCGACAATCACGATGAAGAGAATGCGGATCTGCCAGTCGATGTCGAAGGCGCCGGCCGGATCGACATAGAGCACCGACAGGTAATAGATCGCGCCGGCCACGGCGCAGATAACGGCAGACGCCACGAAAGCGATGATACGCGAGCGGCCGGGCGCGATGCCGACGCTGGCCGCTGCCGTCTCGTTGTCGCGGATCGCCATCAGGCCGAGCCCGAAGCGGGTGCGCAGCAGGCCGAAGATGGTGAATTGGGTCACGAGCACGAGTGCAAGTGCAGCCCAGAAGACCGTATCGCCGAAGGTTGACGGATCGATATCCGGAGCATTCAGCACCATGCCCTGTGATGAGCCGACCAGATCCCACTGACCGACCAGTAGCCGGAGGCAATCGGCCAGAACCCAGATGCCGATGGAGAAATAGGCGTCGCGGGAGCCCTTGAGCAGCAGCGCGATCACCAGCGCGACACCGGCTGAGACCACGGCACTGAAGGCAAGGCCGAGGAAAGGCGAGATGCCGAGCGTGTTGACCACGAGGAAGAGCGTGTAGGCGCCCACCCCGATGAAGGCCTGATGGCCGAATGACAAGAGGCCGGTATAGCCGCAAAGCAGGTTCCACCCTTGCGCCATGGCGAGCACGAGGCAGATCTCCATCGGCAACCGGCGATCAACGGGAAGAAGAATGGCAGACAGCGCCAGCGCACCGACCAGCAGAATGCCGCCGATCAGACCCGCATTGCGCAAAAAGACTGGACCGTTCATGTCCGCCTCCGAAGGAAGAGACCCGGCAGGTTCGCCTGCTGAGCCAGAAGAATGAGGAAGAAGGCGAGATGGCCGAAGAGGGGCCCCGAATTCGGATTGATCCGCAGGCCGACGAGCTGCACCACACCGAGGAAAAGTCCGGCAAGGAAACTGCCGCGCAGCGAGCCGATGCCGCCGATGATGACAACTTCGAAGGAGATCAGCAGCCGCTCGACGCCGCTATAGGGCGAATAGGAACTGCGGATGGCGAGCAACAGGCCGGCAATGGCCGAGAGCGTCACCGCTAGCCCCATGGCGATGGCATAGACACGCTTGCGATTAAAGCCCAGCGTTTCGAGGATCTCGAAATCGTCCGCCGCCGCCCGGAAGGCGCGGCCGAGTGTCGTGCGCGTCAGAAGCAAATGCATCAGCACAAAGAGCAGCACGGCCGTGCAGAAGATGAGGATCGGCAGGACGCCGATGGATGTGCCGAAGATCGAGACGCCCTGATCCTGTAACGGACCGATATCGATGGCGCGGATATCGGCGCCATAATACTCGACGAGCGCATTCCGGATGATGATGGACAGGCCCATGGTCGCTACCATGGCGGGGACCGGGTTGGGACCGATCATGCGGTTGAGGATCACCGTCTGCAAGGCCCAGCCGAGGCCGAACGTGACGATGGCGACCAGTGCGATGACCACGGGAAGCGGCAGATGCGTGACCGAAAGCAGCGATGCACCGATATAGGCGCCGAGCACGATGAACTCGCCATGCGCGATATTCACGATGCGCATGATGCCGAACGCGAAGGCGAGGCCGAGGCCGAAGAGGCCGTAGAGCCCGCCGACCATCAGGCCGTTGAGAATGGTGGGTAGCAAGCTCATGCGTGGGCCTCTCCGAAATAGGCGTCGCGGATCGCCTCGGGCGTAACGCTGGAGGATTGGGCGGCGAGCCGCACCTTGCCCTTCAGCAGGCAATAGAGCCGGTCTGAGGCGGAGCGCGCGCGCACCGTGTCCTGCTCGACCAGCACGATCGACACGCCCTCTTTGCGGATGCCGTCGAAGCAGGCGTAGATTTCCGAAATGACCTTCGGCGCAAGACCGAGCGACAGCTCGTCGCACAACAGGATGCGCGGATTGGTCAGCAGCGCCCGCGAGATCGCCACCATCTGCTGCTGCCCGCCCGAAAGGTCGGAGGCGCGATGGCTGCGGAACTCCTTCATCGCCGGGAAGAGTTCGTAGACGCGGCTGAGCGTCCAAGGTCCCTTGCGGGCGCGGGCCATGGCAAGCAGCAGGTTTTCCTCGACAGTCAACGAGGAGAAGAGCCGCCGCCCCTCCGGCACCAGCGCGACGCCGCGTCGAGCCAGCACGTCGCAGCGAAGCCGCGTTACGTCCTCGCCTGCCAGACGGATACGCCCGTTGCGGCATTGCGTCAGGCCGATCATGGCCCGCAAGAGCGTGGACTTGCCTGCGCCGTTCGCGCCGATAATGGCGACCGTCTCGCCCTCGTCCACCGTCAGGGAGACATCGAAGGTCGCCTGCAGGTCCCGATAGAAGACATCGACATGTTCAAGCTCAAGCAGCGTCATCGACCGATATCCCGAGATAGATTTCCTGAACGAGGCGCGAGGCCATGACTTCCGCCGGATCGCCGTCCGCGACCTTCTCGCCGAAATTGAGCACCAGAATGCGCGTCGCCACCGCCATCAGCGCATGTGCGATGTGCTCGATCCAGATGACTGCGCGGTCCCTCTTGAGCGTGCGTACGATCTCGACGATCTGGTGCACTTCTTCCTCGGTCAGACCGCCGGCGATTTCGTCCAGAAGGATGACCTTGGTGCCGACGCTCATCGCTTTGGCGAGTTCCAGCCGCTTGCGGTCGAGCAGCGGCAGTGCACCCGCCGTCATGTTGGCCTTTTGCAGGAGACCGACAGTATCGAGGATGGCCCGTGCTTCGGCGCTGGCGGCGGAACCGCGCAGCCTCGGACCGTGCATGACGCCCGCCAGGACATTTTCGAAGACAGAGAGACCGACAAAAGTGCGCGGCACCTGATAGGCGCGGCCCAGACCACGCCGGGCACGCTCATATTGGGTGAGACGCGAGACATCATGACCGTCGAGCTTCACCGCGCCGCCATTGATCGACACGGTTCCGTCGAGCGCATTGAAGAGGGTCGTCTTGCCGGCGCCGTTCGGACCGATAATGCCGAGGCATTCGCCCGAAACGACCGAAAAGCTCACCTTGTCGACAACGGTCTTGGCGCCATACGACTTGCAGAGGCCATCTGCTTCCAACATGTCTCGAAATTCCTCCACCCCAAATGCACACGGGGCGAGCGCTGCGGGCCAGGCCTGATGATCAGCCATACCCGCAGCGCAGGACGCCCACGCGCTTTTCAATTTTCCGCTATGAGCTTCAGCCCAGTTCGGAGAGCAGCTTGAACTCGTCCTCCACCTGGAAGGGCGAATCCGAGCCCTTGTAGGTGACGACGAGGTCGTATTTGAACTTGCCGCTCTTCGCCTTGCGCCACTGGCCGGCGACCAGCGGAGTGCTTGCGAGACCCGGGACCTTGGCAGAGGCAAAATCGACCTTGCCGACGACGGTTTCGAGCGTCAGCTTGGTAAGGGCGGCCTGCACCGCCTTTTTGTCCTTCGGATCGCCGGAGGCCTTGAGGCCGGCAAGCGCCACTTCCCAGACGGCATGGGTGTAGCCGAGAACGGCGGTCCATTGCTTGCCGGTCGTGGATTCCCATTCTGCCGCCAGTTCGTTGGCGCTCTGGCCTGTCAGCGACGACTTGTAAGGCAGTTTCGGCGACCACCAGATCTCAGTCGACATGCCGTCGCCACGGTCGCCCAGCGCCTCGACCCCGCCGGGGAAGAGGAAGGCGCCTGCGACGGTCGCGATTTCCGGCTTGTACTTGGATTGCGCCGCACTGCGCCACATGCCGGCAAAGTGGTCGGCGAACATGAAGCCCGACAGGATCTGCGCATTGCCTTGCTGGAAGGCTGCGACCTGGTTGGAGAAGTCCTGCGTCTCCATCTTGAACATGCCGCCATCGATCATCTTGTAGCCGCTCTTCTTCAGCGTGGCCGGCAGGCCGTGCGTCGGATCGGCGAAGCCGCGCGAGGCGGGCTGGTCGACGAAGCTCACGCCGACCGTATCGTTGAGCCGCTTGCGCACCGGCTCCCACAGACCGACATAGGCGGCGCTGATATCTGTTGTCGAGAAGCAGAAGTGGAAGGTCCAGGGCGTTCCCTTGTTGGAATAGCCGTCCGGCCCGCCGCGAATGCCGAGAATGGCGTCGGACGGCAGGATGCTGGAAACGATCGGCGTCTTGGTGACGATCGCCATCTGACCGCCGCCGATGGCCGCGAGGGCTTCGGATGCGACGATCAGGTCAACCTTCTCGCGCGTCATCAGGTCGATGGTGACCTGGGTTGCGACGTTGACCGAACTCTGGCTGTCGCGCAGCAGGATTTCGACGGAATAGGTCTTCGCGCCGATCTTCAGGCCGCCCTTGAAGAGCTTCTCCATCTGCGCCTTGATGAAATCCACCGGCTCGCCGAAGAGAGCGCCCGGGCCTGACAATGCGCCGACCCAGCCGATGCGCAGCACATCGCCGCCTGCAGCATTGGCTGCCGGAAAATGCAGCGAGAAAGCTGCGGTGGCAGCGCCCAGCGCACCAAGCTTCAGCACATCGCGACGCGATGCGGACTGGATGGCGGGCGTAGTTTTCCCATTGATAGGCTTCATGTTTCTCCTCCCGAAACGAAATCCCAACTCGCAATTGATGATCTAATCAATTGACCAAATCATATGATTGGATTAAACGTCCGTCAACTGGTCAGGCGCTTCGAATTTTGATGGAGGTCATTTCCTCTCGTCGAAAGACGGGGCTGCCGGTGGGAGAATGGGAGGAAAACGTGACTACAGGCACCGAAATCTGGGCGTGGGATTCCGCGCGTACCGCCGCAGCGATCCGCGCCGGCGAAATCTCCAGCCGCGAGGCGACCGAAGCAGTCCTTGCCCGCATGCGCGCGGTCAATCCTGCCGTCAACGCCGTCGTGGACGATATGTCGGGCGAAGCGCTTGTTGCGGCCGACGCAGCAGATGCGGCGCTCAAGCGCGGCGATGCAGTTGGTCAGCTGCATGGCGTTCCTATCACGGTGAAGATCAACGTGGATACGGCCGGTCATGCCACGACCGTCGGCCTTGTCGCAGCCAAGGATGCAATCGCGTCCGAAGACAGCTCGCCCGTTGCCAATCTACGCCATGCGGGCGCCATCGTGGTCGGCCGCACCAATGTTCCGGCCTTCTGCTATCGCTGGTTCACCCAGAACGATCTTCACGGCAAGACGCTGAACCCCTGGAATCCGTCCCTGACGCCGGGCGGGTCGAGCGGCGGGGCGGCTGTCGCCTCCGCCATCGGTATCGGCTCCATTACCCACGGCAACGACGTCGCGGGCTCGCTGCGGCTGCCGGCCAGCGTCAATGGTATCTATGGCTTCAAGCCGACCGTCGGCCGGCTTCCGGGTCACAGTCCTTCGGCCCAGGTGGAAAAATCGCTCTGCCTCCAGATGGGCGCGACAGAGGGTCTGATGGCCCGCTCGGTGAACGACCTGCGTCTCGGCCTTGCCGCCCTGGAGCGTCCCGATTACCGAGACCCGACCCTTGCCCCTCTTCCTCTCCCAAGCGTGGAAGACGTCGCCCCCTGCCGCGTGGCTGTCTATACAGGCACGACGGCGGAGGGCGTCGACCCCGCCATGACCGCTCTTGTACGACAGGCTGCCTCCTGGCTGGCGGCTGAAGGCTATGCAGTCGAGGAAGTCGAGCTTCCGCATCTGGGTGAAATGGCCGAGCTGTGGATGGCAATGCTCTATGCCGAAGCCCCGAGCCCGATCCGCGAGGTGATGTTCGCGCTCGGCGGACAGGATTTCGAGACGGCTTTCCGTCATACCGCCGGTGCGCTTCCCGTCCTCTCTCCGCTGGAATTCATCCAGTCCTGGCAGCGGCGTATCGCAATTCAGCGCGACTGGGCAAGGCTCTTGAAAAAATACCCGGTCGTGCTGATGCCGACCGCCTTCCAGCCGACATTTCCGCATAATCATGATTTGGTGGATATCGCGACAATGGCGACGATCCTTGCTGCCTTCAAGCCGCTCTCGGCGATTGCGGGTCTGGCGCTTCCGGCAATTTCAGCACCGGCCGGTTTCGTCAATGGCGTGCCGGCGGGTGTGCAACTCGTCAGCGCCTGGTATCGCGAGGAACGCTGCCTGTCTGCCGCCGCCGCCCTCGAACGTCATATCGGCCCTATCCTGCCGATCGATCCGAAGAAGGCTTGATTATTCCGGCTCGACAAAGAAGATGAGGGCATGAAAGCTTCATTGAAACAGGCCCGAATCGTCCGGCCGAACAGTGACGGAAAGCGCGAGCTCATCATCGGGGCCGCGCTCAGGGTCATGATTTCGGATGGTCTTTACAACGCGACGACGCGCAAGATTGCGGAGGCCGCAGGCGTCAACCTTGCGACTCTGCACTATCACTTCAACGACAAGGAAGAGGTTTTCTTCCTGGCGATGGGGCAACTTGTCACCAATTACCGCAAGGTGCTGGCAACCCGCTTCATGAAGCCTCAAACGCTGCATGATCGCATTCCCGAACTCCTCTATTTCATTTGGGAGGAGATCGAGAAGGCGCCCGACGAGCAGCTGGCGTTGCAGGAAATGACGCTTTATCTGCTGCGCCACCCTCACGCGGCCACGCTTGCCCGTGACAAGGATCATGAGTTTCTGTCGCTGTATGAAGAGACGTTGCTGACGTCGACCGACGCGGACAGTTACAGCCCCGAGCAGATCAAGGATCTTGCGAATTTCATCTATACCGGGCTCGTCGGTGCCTTCAACCAGTGGCTTGCCACACGCGACAAGACACAGATCCTGAAGGTGCTCGCTAGCCTGATTGGCTCAGCACAGCATATCGCCTCTGCCGAAAGGCGTTGACGACTGCGGCTTTCACGTCATGTGGCTTTCCCGGGCCCTTGATGATCTCGGGTCCGGCGACTGCGTTCGACGCTTATGACGGCATGCGGTTCTGCGACATGATCCCTTCCAGATTGCCCTCGACTCTGGCTGTCCACGCCCGGTTCTTCACGAGTATCTCGGGGAAAAGGCCCGGCAGGGAAAAGAGCGCGCGCGACACGCCTTCGCTGCTTGCGCCTGCCGATGCGAGAAGGCCCGTAATTTCCGTTTCTCGCGGATCGCGCAGTTCATAGGCCTTGCCGTCACGGTCGACGCCAAGAGCGTATCGCATCCAGCCAGCGACCGCCATGGCAAAGGTCTCGGCATCGTCGTTGCGTGTCAGGGCTTCTACCGCGGGCTGCAACAGCCGCTGCGGCAGTTTCTGCGTGCCGTCCATGGCGATCTGGTAGGTGCGGTGGGCGATCGCACGGTTTTCGAACCGGGCGATGAGGGCGCGCGCATAATCGTCGAAATCGATGCCGGGGAGAGGGTCGAGCGTTCTGGCGGCGGCCTTCATGTGGCGCTCCGCCAGCGATTTCAGGCTCTGGTCCTGCATCGTGTCGCGGATGAATTCATGGCCGGCGATGAAGCCGAGATAGGCCAGAAGCGAATGCGCGCCGTTCAACATGCGCAGCTTCATCTTCTCATAGGCCGAGACATCTTCGACCATCACCGCGCCGGCCTCTTCCCAGGCCGGGCGGCCATTGGCGAAATGATCCTCGATCACCCATTGCGAGAAGGGTTCGGTTTCGATGGCCGCAAGGTCACTATGACCCGTCAGGCGTTCGGCATCTGCATAGGTCTCGCCGGTGCTGGCCGGGGTGATGCGGTCGACCATGGTGGAGGGGAAGGGGACATTGTCTTCGATCCAGCGGCGCAGCGCCGGGTCGATGCGGTCGGCAAAGTCCAGCGTCAGGCGCTTCAGCACCGCGCCATTGCCGGGAAGATTGTCGCAGCTGAGCGGGGTGAAGGGCGCGATGCCGGCAGCCTTGCGGGCGGCAAGTCCTGCCACGATGTGGCCCATGACACCGCGCGGCGCAGCCGGATTGGCCAAGTCTGCGCCGACGTCGGGATGGACGAGATCGAGGCCCCTCGTGCGCGGGTCGAGACCATAGGCTTTCTCGGTGACGGTCAGGCTGACGATGCGGATGGCGGGATCGGCCAAGCGCTCAAGCAATCCGACGGGATCGCGGACAGCGGCGCGGGCCTTCACGATGGAGCCGATGACGCGGGCGGTCGTGCCCGCCGTGTCGCGCGTCAGCAGAGTGTAGAGCCCATTCTGCTCGCTCAGGTGATCGACCACATCGGTGCTGCGCAGGCTGACGGCTTCGATGCCCCAGCGATTGTCCTTCGCAAGCACATCGTCCGTGTAAACGGCGAGATGGGCGCGGAAGAAGGCGCCCGGCCCGAGATGCAGGATGCCGGTGGTGAGCGCATCCCGGCGATAGGCCGGGCGGATGACGTGAGCCGGCAAGTCATCCAGAGTTTGCAGGCGTGTCGTCACAGCTTGTAGGCCTTTTTCGCATTGGCATAGCAGAGATCGTGCGCGACGGTTTCGGCTTCATGCTTCGTCATCCGGTGCTCCGTCACCAACCCGCTAAGATAGCGGCAGACCTCGCGCCGCCAGACGTCGTGCCGGGCGGGGATCGACAGCAGAGCGCGCGTATCGTCGTTGAAGCCGGCGAGATTGGCGAAACCCGCCGTCTCCGAGACCTGATCGAGATAACGCCGAATGCCGGCCGGGCTGTCATGGAACCACCACGGCGGGCCGATCATCAGGCATGGCCAATAGCCGGCCATGGGCGCGAGTTCGCGGGCATAGGTCGTCTCGTCCAGCGTGAAGAGCAGGATCTTCAGCCCTGGCGCATGGCCGTGCCTGGAGAGGAGCGCGTTGAGCCCGCCCACCCAGTCGGTGCGGCCGGGAATATCGGCGCCCATGTTCGGCCCGCGCGTGGCGAAGAGCGCAGCATCGGTGTTGCGACGTGAGCCGGCATGGATCTGCATGACCATGCCGTCTTCCGCCGACAGGCCGGCCATTTCAGTCAGCATCTGCCCCCGGAACAGCTCGGCATCGGCGGGGACAAGCGGCCCCTTCAGCGCCTTGTCGAGCAGAGCCTGTTTCTCGGTTGCTGCAAGATCGGCGGTGAAGGCGGAAGGAACGCCGTGGTCGGTCGCGGTCGCGCCGAACTGGCGGAAATAGGCCCGGCGGTTGCGATGCGCGGCAATCATGCCGTCCCAGCGGGTCACGTCTTCGCCCGTTATCTCGCCGAGCCTGATCAGGTTGTCGCGGAAGCCGGGGGCGTCCGGATCGGTCACGCTGTCGGGCCGATAGGTCGTGCGTACCTTGCCGATCCAGCCATCGCCGGCCAGCTTCTGGTGATGGGGCAGGGGGTCGAGGGCGCCTTCGGTCGTCGCAATCGTCTCAATGCCGAAGCGCGTCAGCAGGGCGCGCGGGCGGAATTCCGGTTTGGCGAGCTGCGCGTTGATATGGTCGTAGAGCCGGTCGGCATTCTCGAGGCTCAGCGCCTCGTCGCAGCCGAGAACGGCGGACATGGCATGATCGACCCAGAGGCTCGAGGGCGTGCCGCGAAACAGCGAATAATGCGCAGCAAAGGCTTGCCAGATGTCGCGCCCCTTCGCCACCGGCTTACCGTCGAGGCGCGGCACACCGAGATCATCGAGATTGACGCCGACGCTGTTCAACATGCGGAAGAGATAGTGATCAGGGATCACCAGCAGCGCCGAGGCATCTTCGAAAGCCGTGTCATTGGCAAACCATGACGGCTCGGTATGCCCATGCGGGCTAACGATGGGCAGGTCGCTGACCGTCTCATACAGGTCGCGGGCGACCGTGCGGGTGGCGGGGTCGGCCGGAAAGAGCCGGTCGGGATGGAGAATGCCGTTCTTGCTATCCATGTCAGTGCCTCAATTCGGGACCGCGCCGAGCGCGTAGAGAATGCCGCGCAGCTCCGCGAGCCCGCGCATGCGGCCAATGGCCGGATAGCCGGGGGTTACGGTCTTCGTCAGATCGTCGAGCATCCGGTGACCATGGTCGGAGCGGAAGACCATCTGCGAGGTGGATTCGCGCTTGCGATCCTCCGCGACGAGCTCCTTCAAGACTGCCACCATGTCGACATCGCCCTCGAGGTGCGCGCTCTCATGGAAGGAGCGGCCATCGCCCTCGCGCTTGGTGGCGCGCAGATGGACGAAATGGATGCGCTCCGCAAAGCGGCGGGCAATCGCCGGCAGATCGTTGTCAGCGCGGACGCCAAGGCTGCCGGTGCAGTAGCACATGCCGTTGGCAGGCGAGGGCACGGTGTCGAAGAGTGCCGCATAATCGTCAGCCGTGGAGGCGATGCGCGGCAGGCCGAAGAGTGGGCGCGGCGGATCGTCGGGATGCAGCGTCAGCTTGACGCCACGCGCTTCCGCCGCGGGCGTAACGGCTTCCAGGAACTCGATGAGATGCTGGCGCAGCTTTGCGGCATCGATGCCGGAATATTGTGCAAGCTTGTCGCGGAAGCCTGGCACGGTCATCGGCTCAGTGGTGGAACCGGGGAGCGCGGAGGTAATGATGCGGGTGATCTCGGCGATCTCCGCCTCGCTCATGGATTCGAAAACGGCGCGGGCGCGCGTGCGATCCTCGGCCGAATACTCGGCCTCGGCGCCGGCGCGCTGCAGGATATGGAGATCGAAGGCCGCGTAGCGTTCCTGGTCGAAGCGCATGGCCGTAGCCCCGGTCTCGATCTCGTAATCGAGTTCGGTGCGCGTCCAATCCACGACCGGCATGAAATTGTAGCAGATAATCGGGATTTCGCAGGCGGCGACGGCTTCGAGGCTGGCAATCCACGCCTCGATCTCGGCTTTCGCCTTGCCACCCATGCGCTTCACCGCATCGGGGATCGGAATGCTTTCCACCACAGACCAGACGAGCGGCGAGCGGCCCGCCGGCGTCGTCTCGATCAGCGACTTGCGCTCGGCGACCTCGGCCTCGGTCCAGACCCTGCCGATGGGAACCTGATGCAGCGAGGATACGATATTCGTCGCACCGGTCTGGCGCACCTCGTCCAGCGTGACCGGTGCTTCCGGCCCGAACCATCTCCAACCCTGCCGCAATGTTGTCTCCTCCCGCCTTTCGGCCTGCCTGTCTTATTGTGTTCGAATCTGCTTACCGGAAGTAGTCCGGATGTTTCAGGCGCAATTCCGCGACATCCGGAATGACGGCGCTGAGGTGATGCAGGATCGCCGCGCGGGCGGCTGCCGCATCATGGGCGGCAATGGCGTCACGGATGTCGACATGTTCCTGGATGACCTTGTCCATCCGCCCGAGGATTGGCAGCGTGATGCGCCGCGCGCGGTCGATCTGCACCTTCACCGACTTGAGGATGGTCCAGATGCCCGGATAGCCTGCGATCTGGGTGATCGCCTCGTGAAAGGCCTCGTCTTCCTCGTGAAAGCCGGACGTGTCGCCGAGCGCCGAGCGGGTGCGCTGGCGGGTGATGATGGCATCCAGCCGGGCAATGGCGGCGGAATCGGCGATTTCGGTGGCTCTATCCACCGTGGTCGATTCCAATGCCTTGCGCACCACAACAGCCTCCGGAATGGCCGAAACAGGAATGCGGGACACGACGGTCCCGGACTGCGGGTAGATATCGACAAGCCCGCCTTCCGACAGCCGCAGCAGGGCCTCGCGCACAGGCGTGCGGCTGACGCCGAATTCTTCGGCGATCTTCTTTTCCTGTAAGGCCATGCCGGGCGGCATCTTCAACGACAAGATATCGGCGTGCAGCCGCTCGTAAATGGCGCGCGCCGTGGTCACGCGGACGAGGCCAACCGGCCTTTTGCCGGCGGAGGGATCGTCGAAACTGGAGACAGGGCTGTTCTGTGTCATCAAAGGGCTCTGTTGACAGGGTTAAGTGTACTAGTATATCAGTTAAGCAGACTTGCCAAGGGCTACGACGGAGGAGGTTGGGCCCGACTGAGAATTTCAGATCGTTTTGGAGTCGATTTCATCATTGCGGCACCCAGTGCCGGCGTTGAAACAAATGGAGGAGCCAGCATGAAAATTTCGCGTAGAACATTTGTCGGAGGCGCGGCCGGCGCGGTTGTCCTGGGATCCTTTCCCAGCCGCCTGCTCGCGGAAATCAAGAAGCCCGCAAGCCCCGTCACAATAACGGTGGCTGACGTGGCCGGCAATCTGGCGCTGACGCAAGGCATGTTCGAAGCCTATGCCAAGCAGAAGCCGGAGTGGGTCTCGCGCTTCGCATTCACCAAGGCGCCGGCGCCGGAACTGCCGGGCAAGATCAAGGCGCAGCAGACCGCGGGCAAGGTTGATATCGATCTCGTGCTGACCGGCACGGATGCGCTCTCAGCAGGCCTCGATCAGGGCCTCTGGCTCGACCTTGGCTCGCACAAGGCAGACCTTCCTGATCTGGAAAAGATCTATATCCCGCAGGCCTGGAAGATGCAGGCGCTCGCCAAGGATCAGGGTGTTGTCGTCACCTATTATCCGTCCGGTCCGCTTCTCGAATACATGCCCGACAAGGTCAAGACCCCGCCGAAGAATGCGCAGGAGCTGATGGACTGGGCGAAGCAGAACAAGAACCGCTTCATCTATGCTCGCCCCGCCAATTCCGGCCCCGGCCGTACCTTCCTGATGGGCCTGCCCTATCTGCTCGGCGACAAGGATCCGCTCGACCCGACCAATGGCTGGGCGAAGACCTGGGAATATCTGGCGGCGCTTGGCGAAAACATTGAATACTATCCGAGCGGCACGACGCAGGTCTGCAAGGAACTCGGCGAAGGCACCCGCGACATGATGGTCTCGACCACCGGCTGGGACATAAACCCGCGTGCGCTCGGCATCGTGCCGGCGGAAGCCAAGGTCGCCAAGCTCGATGGTTTCCACTGGGTCACGGACGCGCATTACGCTGTCGTACCGAAGGGCGTGGCAGACGAGAAGGTCGCCGTACTGATGGATGTGCTGAACTTCATCCTGCAGCCGAAGCAGCAGGCCATCGCCTATGACGCCGGATATTTCTATCCGGGTCCTGCAGTCAAGGATGTGCCGCTGGATATGGCGCCGCAGGCGAGCCAGGACACGATCAAGCAGTTCGGCCGTCCCGAATATGCAGACTGGATCGCCAACAACCCGCTGGAAGTGCCACTTCAGCCGAAGCAGATGGTGGAAGCCTTCCGCATCTGGGACGAGAAAATCGGCTCCAAGAAGGGCTGATTGGAAGTCGAAGCAATTCCAGGAAAAGCAGGAACCGGTTTCCCGTCCGGAATTGCGTCAAAACAAAGCGATGCGGGCTCCTGTCCGCATCGCCTTTCTATTCGGAGTGGAGCAGAGAGTGAACGCAGTGGCAGAACATGCGAGTCCGGCATCAGGTGCGTCGGGATTGAGCGCATCGCGCATTGGCGGACGTCTTGAACTGGACGGACTGCGCCGGTCCTTCGGTGCCTATAATGCGCTGGCGGGGATCGATCTCGCCATCGAGCCCGGCGAGTTCATCGCATTGCTCGGGCCTTCCGGCTGCGGCAAGTCGACAGCGCTGAACTGTATTGCCGGCCTGCTGGAACTCACCGGCGGCGAAATCCGTCTGGGCGGTCGCCGCATCGACCAACTGGAGCCGGAGAAGCGTGGTTTCGGCATGGTTTTCCAGAGCTATGCATTGTTTCCGCATATGAGCGTGCGCAAGAATGTCGGCTTCGGCCTTGCCATGCAGGGCATCAAGGGACCGGAGGCCGAGAAGCGCATTCGCGACGCGCTCGCCATGGTGCGGCTGGAAAGCCAGGCGGACAAGTTGCCGGGACAACTCTCCGGCGGCCAGCAGCAGCGTGTGGCCATTGCCCGCGCCATCGTCATCCGCCCGCCCATCGTCCTCATGGACGAACCGCTGTCCAATCTCGACGCCAAGCTGCGTCTGGAAATGCGCGCCGAAATCCGCGCCATTCACGACCAGATCGGCTCCACCACCATCTATGTGACGCACGACCAGGATGAGGCGCTGTCGCTTGCCGACCGCATCGTCGTCATGAGCCAGGGTAATATCCAGCAGATCGGCACGCCGGAGGAGCTCTATCAGCGGCCGGTCAATCTCACCGTCGCCGATTTCATGGGCTTCCGCACCCGCATGCCGGGCCGGATCGTCTCGGTTTCGGGCGATGAGGCCGAAATTGAGGTCGATGGCAGCCGGTTCCAGGGGCTCGCGCGCGAAAGCCTGCAGGCCGGACAGAGCGCCGTGCTGGCCATTCGCCCCGAGGATCTGGTCGCAAGCGCCACGGGCAACGGCATTGCCGCCACCGTCGTCAGCATCGAATATCGCGGTCGCGCCTTCTTCGGGCTGGCGCGCACAGCTGCAGGGGCAGAGCTTTATTTCCGCGCCGACGAGCCGCTGGCGCGCGGCGCTTCGGCCTATTTGTCGCCCGCGCCTGGTCGTGCCCTGATCTTCCGGGAAGACGCGGCATGAGCGCGCCCTCGCTTCGCAGCCGGCTTGCAGCGCAGGGGCTGGATGGCACGACGCTGCTGATCCTGCCGGGGCTCATCTTCATCCTCGCGCTCTTCGTCTATCCCTTCGCCTTCGGCGTGATCGACTCGCTGCGACCGAAGGATGGCGCCTGGTATGCGAACTATGCGAAGTTCTTCAGTGATCCCTATCAATACGGCACCATCGCCGCGACCCTGTGGCTGGCCCTGCCGGTGACCGTCGTCAACCTCGCGCTCGCCGTGCCGATCGCATTCCGTGTCCGGCTCATGCGCCGGCAGCGGCTGCTGACCACAATCCTCGTCCTGCCGATCACGCTCGGAACCGTTTTCGTCGCCGATGGATTGCTGACATTCCTCGGGCCCCGCGGCTGGTTCAATCACACGCTGATGCTGCTCGGCATCCTGCATGAACCGCTGAAGCTCACCAACAACTATTGGGGCGTCTTCGCCTCGCTGCTGATCACCGGCTTTCCCTTCGCCTTCCTGCTGACGCTCTCCTATGTCTCCGGCATCGATCCGGCCATCGAACAGGCGGCGGCGACGCTGGGAGCGGGGCCACGGCAGCGGTTTCAGCGCATCTTCCTGCCGCTGCTGGTGCCGGGGCTTGCCGTCACCTTCTGCCTGTCCTTCGTGCAGGCCTATGCGGTCTTTCCCTCTGCCGTTCTACTTGGCGCACCTGCCGGCCCGACGCGCGTCATTTCGATTGCGGCCTATCAGGCGGCCTTTGAACAATACGATCACTCCATGGGCTCGGCGATCGCGCTCATCATGGGTGGCGTCGAACTTGTCGTGGTCGTGCTGGTTCTGGCCGGACGATCCCTCTTCTATCGCGGCCCTGCCGGCGGCACGAAAGGCTGATTCCGATGATCCGTGACAAGGGCCTCACCTCGAAAATCTGGCGCTTCGCCATCTGGGCCGTCGCCGGCCTATTTGTCCTCAACCTCGCAGCGGTGATAGCCGTGGTGATCGTCAATTCCTTCGCCACGCGCTGGCTGGGAACCTGGCTTCCGGCCGGCTGGACGACGCGCTGGTATTTCGACGCGTGGAGCGAGTTCCAGCTCTCCGATGTCGTGCTGGTGACTTTCGAGATCGTCTTCACCGTGACGATCCTGTCGGGCCTGCTCGGTGTCGTGACGGCCTACGCGCTGGCGCGGCGTGACTTTCCCGGCAAGAAGATCGTCGTTCTCCTCTTCCTGTTGCCGCTGCTCATTCCGACGCTGACCTACGGCATTCCGCTCGCAACCGTGCTCTACCAGTTCGGGCTCGGCGGCACGTTCTGGGGCGTGGTGCTGATCAACCTCGTGCCGTCATTCCCCTTCGTCGTGCTGGTGATGATCCCCTTCATCGAGCAGATCGATCCGCGCATCGAGGCTGCCGCGCGCGTCTTCGGGGCAGGGACGACGAGCCTCTTCCTGCGCATCCTGTTCCCGCTTCTCCTGCCGGGCATGCTGGCCGCGCTGCTCCTCGTTCTGGTCAGGGCGCTTGCCATGTTCGAGCTCACCTTCCTCGTGGCCGGCCCAACGACGCAGACCCTGGTGGTCTCGCTTTATTACGCCGTCTTCGCCTCCGGCGTGCGAGCCTCGCAGTCCATAGACGCCATGGCAGTCATCTACATGGTCACTACGCTGGTCTGGCTGGTCATCGCCCTGCAATTCGTCAACCCGACGCAGATCGTCACTCGCGCCAAGCAGCAATCCGCGCATTGAGAACCCGCCCTCAAGCCAGCAATCCGGAACGGGGCGTGCCGAAAGCCGGCAAGGCCGCGCCCTTGCAGCTCGGGCCGGGGAAATATCAGCGGATTAAAAGGTCTGGCCGATAAAAATCGGAGGAATTTCCGTCAGCGGCTTCTCGGCGCTGCCGCTGTCGATGATCTTGAAGACCTCGTTCAGCATAGCCGGCACATCCTGACGGACCATCTCGATGTCGTGACCGAGAAGGGCTACAAAAGGATCCCAGTCGAAGCAGCCCATGACTGGCTGTTTGTCGCCGTAATGCCCCGTTTCGGTCATCCAGCGCATGACGCCCTCCAGCGAGATCGTCGAATTGACGAAGAGGCCTCGCGGCAGGTCCTCCCCGCGATTCATCAGATCGCGTAACGCGCCTTCCGCCTTGTCGGGGGCGTATCCGCAGGCCAGCAGATGTTGCTCGTCGACCTGCACGCCAAACGCCGCATGTGCGTCCCGGAAGCCGCGCAGTCGCTCGCTCGTGTTATGGTCCGCGCCCCGACCGCCGACGAAGAGAAGCGGTTCCTTGCTCCCGAAGCGTGCCGCACATTTCTTCAGGACCCGCAGCGTAAGCTCTTTTGCGCCCGCATAGTTGTCCGAAATCACGGAGGGCGCGCGCTTGCCAGGCAGATCGAGATTGAGACTGCCGACGCCGGCTGCGGCGCAGATTTCGGTAATGCGGTCCGGATCGGTCGCCCCGGTCGCAACCATCCAGTCGCATTGGTAGGACAGCATGGTCCGAGCGGCCTCGATCTCCAGTGCGGGATCGCGTCGCGTGCAGGTGATGATGGGAAACAGTCCGCGCTCGCGGGCCATCGCCTCGAAGAGTTCGACAATCGAGCCAAAATACCGGTTATCGTATTTGGGCACGATCATGCCGATGATCTTGGACTTCTCACGCCGAAGCAGGCTGGCCTGCATGTTCAGCGCATAGCCCTGCTCCTCGGCGATGCGGGTGATCTTCTCGGCCAGCTGGCTGCTGATGCGCCGCTTCCGCCAGTTGCCATTCAAAACCGCGCTGACAGCGCTTGCCGAGGTGCCGGCAAGATGCGCCAGGTCATAGATCGTGGTTCGCTTGGCCTGCTTGTGTCGACTCACGAAAATTTTCCCTCCCCAATTTCATCCACCTTGACATTAAACGAGGAAGCTGACAATTGATGCTTCATCGATTGAGCAACTGCGCAACATCGATGAAGCAGATCGACCGGATAAAGGTTGACGCGGGAGGAGCATTCGAGTTGAGACGCGAACGGTGGCGGCAACGCCTTCGTTTTGCTCTTCCCCTTCGGACATATTCGGCGGCCCACGGGATTCCTATTGCCGGGTGCTTACCGGCGTCGAAGGAGGAGACTATGAAATATCGTAACCTTATGATGGCTTCGGTAGCATTTGGCCTGGCATTTGCCGGTGTTGCCCGCGCCGACGATGCGGCAACCGTTGCCTTCCTGATGCCCGACCAGGCATCGACGCGCTACGAGCAGCACGACTACCCCGGCTTCAAGGCCGAGATGGCCAAACTCTGCGCCAAGTGCACCGTTATCTATCAGAACGCCAATGCGGATGCTTCGCTCCAGCAGCAGCAGTTCAATTCGGTCATCACCCAGGGCGCCAAGGTCATCGTCCTTGACCCGGTCGATTCCGCCGCAGCTGCAGGCCTCGTCGAGATCGCGCATTCGCAGGGCGTGAAGGTGGTCGCCTATGACCGTCCGATCCCGAGCCAGCCGGCCGATTTCTACATCTCGTTCGACAACGAAGGCATTGGTTACGCCATCACCAAGTCGCTGGTCGACCATCTCAAGAAGACAGGCGTTGCGGAAGGTTCGGGCTTGCTTGAAATCAACGGCTCGCCGACCGACGCCGCCGCCGGCCTCATTCGTGATGGCATTCATCGCGGCCTGAAGGAATCCGGCTACAAGACGCTCGCCGAATACGACACGCCGGAATGGGCGCCGCCGAAGGCGCAGGAATGGGCCGCCGGCCAGATCACCCGCTTCGGCAACCAGATCAAGGGCGTCGTGGCCGCCAATGACGGCACCGGCGGCGGCGCGATTGCCGCCTTCAAGGCTGCCGGCGTGAAGCCGGTTCCGCCGGTCACGGGCAATGACGCGACGATCGCGGCGCTCCAGCTGATCATCGCGGGCGACCAGTACAACACGATCTCCAAGCCTTCGGAAATCGTCGCTGCTGCTGCCGCCAACGTCGCGGTTCAGCTGATCAAGGGCGAGAAGCCGGAAGCGAAGACGACGCTTTACAACACGCCGTCGCAGCTCTTCGTGCCGGCTGTCGTGACGCAGGAAAACATCAAGGCCGAGATTTTCGACAAGAAGATCCAGACGCCCGAAGAAGTCTGCACCGGCGAATATGCAGCCGATTGCAAGAAGCTCGGAATTATCAAGTAATTCCTCCCAAGGAAGTGCCCGGCCGGTATTATCGGCCGGGCACTTCACCCGTTTCCGAGGGACTATTCATGACGCAAGAACAAAGCGGCCTGCCCCAGAAGGGCGAGACGATCCTCAAGCTGACCAAGGTATCGAAAAATTTCGGCGCGGTCTCGGCGCTGACCGACATAGACATGGAGGTCAAGGCCGGCGAGGTCGTGGCGCTTGTCGGCGATAACGGTGCGGGCAAGTCAACGCTCGTCAAGATTCTCGCCGGCGTGCATCTGCCATCCTCCGGCACGGTCGAATTCTGCGGCCGCGAAGTCGCCATCGACAGCCCCGGCACCGCACTCGAACTTGGTATTGCTACCGTCTTCCAGGATCTCGCGCTGTGCGAAAACCTCGATGTCGTGGCCAATCTCTTCCTCGGCCATGAAATGTCGCCCTGGGGTCTCGACGAGGTCGGTATGGAAGTTCGGGCCTGGACGCTTCTCAGGGAACTCGCCGCCCGCATTCCCTCCGTGCGTGAACCGATCGCCTCACTCTCCGGCGGCCAGCGCCAGACGGTCGCGATTGCCCGGTCGCTGCTGCTCAATCCGAAGATCATCATGCTGGACGAGCCGACGGCAGCACTCGGCGTCGCGCAGACGGCCGAGGTCCTGAACCTGATCGAGCGCGTGCGCGATCGCGGCCTTGGCGTCATCATCATCAGCCACAACATGGAAGACGTCCGCGCTGTCGCCGACAGAATTGTCGTGCTGCGCCTGGGACGCAACAACGGCATTTTCACGCCGGATGCCTCCAATCAGGAACTCGTCGCCGCGATTACAGGCGCGACCGAAAACGCCGTTTCGCGCCGCCAGGAGCGCAAGGCGACCGAAAGTCATGAGAAAGGCGGGTTGTCCGCATGAGCGTAGACATGAACAAGGCACAAAATGCCGCTCTCGACCGCAGCGATGAGCGCGTCCGCCACAACGATACGCTGCTGGGCGCAGCCAAAGCCTCCATCGACCGCATCCGCTCGGGCGATCTCGGCATGCTTCCCGTAGCGCTCGGCCTTATCATCATTTCGACGGTCTTCAGCATCCTGAACCCGGTCTATCTGGCGCCGAACAACCTCGTGAACATGCTGTTCGACTGCGCCACCGTCGGCATCATCTCGCTCGGTATCGTCTGCGTTCTGCTGCTCGGTGAAATCGACCTCTCCGTCGGCTCGATGAGCGGACTGGCGTCCGCCATGATCGGTGTGCTCTGGGTCAACCAGGGTTTTCCCGTCTATGGAGCGATTGCCATTGCCGTCGTCTTCGGGGCGGTGATCGGCGCGGTCTATGCTCAGCTTTACAATCGCCTCGGCATGCCGAGCTTTATCGCGACGCTCGCCGGTCTGCTCGCCCTTCTCGGCCTCCAGCTCTACATTCTGGGCCCGACCGGCAGTATCAACCTGCCTTACGCTTCCCCGCTCGTCCGCTTCGGCCAGATCCTCGTCATGCCGGCCTGGCTGTCGCATGGTCTGGCGCTGCTGCCGGGGCTTGTGATGATCGTCGTGGGCCTGCGCATGCGCGGCCGCCGTCTCGCGGTCAACCTTTCGCCCAGCCCGCTTTCCACGCTGATCGTGCGCGCCGCAGTCCTGACGCTGGCGCTGGAATTCGCGGCCTTCTATCTCAACAAGGGCCGTGGCGTTCCGTGGATGTTCGGCCTCTTCGTCGCGCTCGTCATCATCCTGAACTACGCGCTGACGCGCACCAAGTGGGGTCGTTCCGTCTTTGCCGTCGGCGGCAATAAGGAAGCCGCACGCCGCTCGGGTATCAATGTGCGGGCGATCTACACCAGCTGCTTCATGCTGTGCTCGGGCTTTGCGGCACTCGGCGGCATCCTCTCGGCCTCGCGGCTTGCCTCCTCCAGCCAGCAGGCCGGGACGGGCGACGTGAACCTCAATGCGATCGCCGCAGCCGTCATCGGTGGCACCAGCCTGTTCGGCGGACGTGGCAGCGCCTACTCGGCGCTGCTCGGTATCATCGTCATCCAGTCGATCTCCAACGGCCTGACGCTGCTGAACCTCTCGTCTTCGCTGCGCTACATGATCACCGGCGGCGTTCTCGCCATCGCCGTGATCGTCGACTCACTTGCCCGTCAATCCCGCGCCAGCAATGGGCGTGCCTGAAACCGAAATCCGGAGAAAACACATGTCCGTTTCCATGGAAGGAAAAGTCGCCGCCATCACCGGAGCCGCCTCCGGCATCGGCCTCGAATGCGCCCGCACATTGCATGCCGCCGGCGCGAAGGTGGTTCTCGTCGATCGCGCCAAGGATAAGCTGGAACAGCTTTGCCATGAGATCGGCGAAGGTGCCTATCCGGTGGTCGTTGATCTGTTGAAGCCTGCCGACGTGTCCGGCATGCTCGACGGCATTCTGAAATCCGCTGGCCGTCTCGACATCTTCCATGCCAATGCCGGCGCCTATATCGGCGGTCCGGTGGCGGAAGGCGATCCGGATGCCTGGGACCGGATGCTGAACCTCAACATCAATGCGGCCTTTCGCACGGTTCATGCGGTGCTGCCGCACATGATCGCGCAGAAGTCGGGCGATATTCTCTTCACCAGCTCGGTCGCCGGTGTCGTGCCGGTTGTGTGGGAGCCAATCTACACGGCCTCGAAATTCGCCGTTCAGGCCTTCGTCCACTCAACCCGCCGTCAGGTCGCCCAGCACGGTGTGCGCGTTGGCGCGGTCCTGCCCGGCCCGGTCGTCACGGCACTTCTGGACGATTGGCCCAAGGCCAAGATGGAAGAAGCGCTGGCCAACGGCAGCCTCATGCAGCCGAAGGAAGTGGCCGAAGCCGTTCTCTTCATGCTGTCGCGGCCACGCAATGTAACGATCCGAGACCTCGTGATCCTGCCGAACAGCGTCGATCTCTGAGAAGACCGGATAAGACCAGGACAACATGATGACTGACCAGACCAACCCCGTTGCCGCGAACGATGCACGTTTTCTGATCGGCGTCGATGTCGGCACGGGGAGCGTGCGAGCGGGAACCTTCGATCTCGCCGGAACGATGCTTTCGGTTGCCAAGCGCGATATCGCCCTCTTCAAGGAGGCGGGCCATGTCGTCGAGCAGTCGAGCCGAGACATCTGGGGCGCCATTTGCCAGGCAGTCCGCGAAGCGGTGGCCGCGAGCGGCCGGCCGGCATCGGCCGCTGCCGGTATCGGCTTCGACGCCACCTGCTCGCTGGTCGTGGTGGGTGCTGACGGCGCTCCGCTTGCCGTGGGCCCGACGGAAGACCCGGACCGCAACATCATCGTCTGGATGGATCATCGTGCCATCGGTCAGGCCGAGCGCATCAATGCGCTGGGCCACGATGTCCTCAAATATGTCGGCGGCCGCATTTCGCCGGAGATGGAAACGCCCAAGCTGCTCTGGCTGAAGGAAAATCGGCCCGAGACCTTTGCGAAGGCCTGGCAGTTCTTCGATCTTGCCGATTATCTGAGCTGGCGCGCGACGGGCGATCTCGCCCGTTCGACCTGCACGCTCACCTGCAAATGGACCTATCTTGCGCATGAAAGTCGCTGGGACGGGGACTATTTCCGCAAGATCGGGCTTGGCGCCCTTGCGGACGAGAACTTCTCCCGCATCGGTCAGCGCATTGTCGATCCCGGCACGCCCTGCGGCCAGGGCCTGACGGAACAGGCAGCCGCCGACTTCGGCCTGCCGGCTGGCGTTCCGGTAGCCGCCGGCATGATCGACGCCCATGCGGGCGGCATCGGCACGGTCGGCGTCGGACAGGGCGCGACGAGCAATCTCGCCTATGTCTTCGGTACGTCCTCCTGCACGATGACGACGACGCGCGAGCCGGTCTTCGTGCCCGGCGTCTGGGGCCCCTATTATTCGGCCATGGTGCCCGGCATGTGGCTGAACGAGGGTGGGCAGAGCGCAGCAGGGGCTGCGATCGACCAGCTTCTTCTTTTCCATCCGGCAGCCGCCGAAGCGCAGGCGCTGGCAAAATCGAAGAACGTCCCGCTACCGGTCTTGCTGGCCGACATGGCTATCGACCGGGCCGGATCTGCATCGCGGGCCGTCGAACTCGCGCGCGGTCTTCATGTCGTGCCGGAGTTTCTGGGCAATCGTGCACCCTTTGCGGATCCGCACGCGCGTGCCGTCATTGCCGGTCTGGGAATGGAGCGTGATCTCGACAATCTCGTGGCCCTCTATGTCGCAGGCGTTTGCGGCATCGGTTACGGGTTGCGTCAGATCATCGAGGTACAGGCGGCGGCAGGCGCGCCTGTCGAAAGCATCGTCATCAGCGGCGGTGCCGGTCAGCATCCCCTGACGCGTCAACTGCTTGCCGACGCGTGCGGGATTCCGGTGATTACGCCTGCAGCGGAAGAGCCCGTCTTGCTGGGCGCGGCCATGCTGGGAGCTGTCGCAGGCCAGGTTGCAACCACGGTCGAGGATGCGATGCGACGGATGAGCAGCGCCGACGAAACGCTGGACGCGGATCGCACAACGCAAACGCTTCACCATCGTCGCTACGATGTGCTGAAGCGCCTGCAGGAGGCGCAACGCGCCTCACGCGATTGCTGATCAAGGCGGCGCGTCAGATTTTCCAGTGAAGGGCATGCGCGGCGACGAGCCGCGCATAGCGCTCGCCGATCTGCTGCTGCGAGTTCATGTCGCGGCGCAATGCATCCACGAGTGCGTCTCCTGTCCCGGTCTGGGCGCCGAGCAAATCCTTGATGCGAAGGTCGTAGTTCAGGAAGAACGTCTGACCGCGTCGGCAATCTGCGGGTCGGACCGCACAGGCGATGTCCGACGATTGGGTGGACGCGGCCACAGGCTTTGGTGCGATCGTGCGAGCTGCGGAGGCAAGACCGAATGCATTTGCCTGCGCTCCTGCGGACAGCGCAACGGCCATGACGGTCGAGACTGCAATCACGATAGACTTCAACATGGTGGCCTCGCTTCTGGATGCTTGGGCGGCATCTCTTCTGACGCTCAGGGTTTCATCGTTGACTGCACACTAGCGAAGATTGTTTGAGCACGGCTTAAACCGATGCGTAAAATTCGAATGATTCCGACGGTTCTGTGCCAAAAAGGGATGAGACGGTCGCATCGCTCGCCTCCGCCTTCCGGACATGGTAGGTTGCGGTTCATCAAGATGGAGGGGAGCCATCGGCGCTTGCGGTTGCAGTCGCGGATGTTCATGAACAAGAAAACTCATCATGCGATTGCTGATTGTCGAAGATAACCATGAGCTTGCCGACTGGCTGGCCCGTGCGCTCGTGCAGGCGCGCTACACCGTCGAGGTTGCCCATGACGGGGAAGAAGCCGAGCACCTGATTGCGCTGGGGGAATATGCCGCCATCGTGCTCGATCTGTCGCTGCCGCATGTGGATGGAATGACGGTGCTGAAGCGCATTCGCCGCAAGGGCAATCGCACGCCGGTCATCATCCTGACGGCGAATGCCTCGCTGGACGGACGTGTCGCGGGCCTTGATTCAGGAGCGGATGACTATCTGGCCAAGCCTTTCGAACTCGCCGAACTGGAGGCGCGGCTGCGCGCCGTCATCCGCCGCGGCCACGATCTCGCGAGCCCGGAAATCATCATCGCAGATCTGGCGCTCGACAGCGCCAGCAAGCTCTTTACGCTCAAGGGCGAGCCGCTGCAGCTGACGCCCCGCGAACATTCGGTGCTGGAATACCTCGTCATGAAATCCGGCACGACGGTCACCAAGTCAGCGCTTCACGAAAGCGTCTTCGGCTTCGATGCCGAGCCGGATCCGAGCGCCATTGAGATCTATGTCCACCGCGTGCGCAAGAAGATCGAGGGCAGCGGCGTGCAGATCGCGACGTTGCGCGGCCTCGGCTACATGTTGCGGGCGCTTTAGAGATGGCAGGCTTGAGCTCTCTCGGAAGTCTTGTCCGTCCCATCCGCGAAAGCCTCTATACCCAGCTTCTCGTCTGGGTTCTCCTGACCCTGCTCGGCGTGCTGACACTCAACATCTATTTCAGCATGCGGCAGGCAGTTCAGATTTCCAGCATCGTCACTGATAACACGCTGATGGGCTCTGCCCGCATGATTGCGGAAGCGGTTCGTACCGACGAGCAGGGCAATGTGACCGTTGAAATTCCGCCGGCTGCCCTCGAAAATTTCGCCAATGGTTATGGCGACCGTGTCTATTACAGCGTGCGGACCGCATGGGGAACCATGATCGCCGGCTATTCGGAACTTGAAGCGCCGCCGGTATCGGGGCAGGGTCGCACGATGCGGTTCCGCAACGAGGAGGTTCGGGCGCTGGCCATCGAACACCCCGTCATTGGACTGGAAAAGGATGGCACTATCAGCGTCACGGTCGCCGTGACGTTGAATGGCGAAACCGATCTGGCGCGCCGTCTCTGGACGTCCGATTTTCTCAACCAGTTCCTGCTGGTTATCGTCGCCGGCGTTGTGACGCTTCTGGGGTTGAAACGCGGGCTCGCCCCGCTCATGCGGCTGCGGGAGGCCGTCATTGCCAGCCGGCGCGAGCGGCTGGAGCCGTTCGATCCGGGAAGCGTCCAGACGGAACTGCGCCCGCTGGTGCAGGCGCTCAACGACTACATGGCCCGCGTCCAGCGCCAGATGGCTTCGCAGCGCCGCTTCGTCGCCAATGCCGCCCATCAACTGCGCACGCCGTTGACCCTTCTGACCACACAGGCCAGCGTCGCTGCCCGCGAGAGCGACGAAGAGCGTCGGCGTGATGCGCTGAATGCCCTGATCCGCTCGACCCGGCAGGCCTCGCGCCTCGCCGAACAGTTGCTGACGCTGACACGCGCCGAACCTGGCAGCCGGACACCCCGCGCCGAGCGGATCGACATGGCTGAGGTCGCCCGCCTCGTTCTCGAGGCCCAGGCTGAAGACGCGCTGAAACGGGGCATCGATCTCGGCCTCGAAGGCGAGGGCGAGGCCCCGGTTGTGGGCGACGGCACGATGCTCCGCGAAATGGTCGTCAATCTCGTGGATAACGCCCTGCGCTATACGCCGACGGGTGGCGAGGTGACGGTGCGTGTGGCGCACCTTGACGGTGACGTGGTCCTCACCGTCGACGACAACGGGCCGGGCATTCCGGAAGAGGAGCGCGAACACGTCTTCGAGCGCTTCTACCGTATCATGGGCACGCAGGCCGAAGGGAGCGGGCTGGGTCTGGCGATTGTGCGGGAAGTTGTGGAGGGGGCAGGGGGCACGGTGATGCTCGCAACGTCGAATGCAGGTGGATTGTCCGTCAGGGTGAGGTTGCCGGGTGCGGAGTGAAGGACATTGGCACGACAAATGTGTCCTGATAACGGGCTGCTCGGGCGGCGGAAAATCGACGCTTCTGGGTGAGCTGGCCGCGCGCGGGTTTTCGGTCGTCGAGGAGCCGGGACGGCGAATTGTCCGGCAGGAGCTGGAGAACGGGGGCGATGCCCTGCCGTGGATTAACCTCGAGGCTTTCGCGCGGCGGGCGATTGCGCTTTCCATGGAGGATCATGCCAGCGCCTGCATGCGACCCGGCTGGACGTTTTTCGACCGGGGTCTCGTCGATGCCGCCGCCGCGCTTCATCACGCGACCGGTGAACCGCTTCGGGAGGACCTTCTGGCCGCCCATCGCTATCACAACCGCGTCTTTCTGACGCCGCCCTGGCCGGAGATCTTTGAAAACGATCCGGAGCGAAAGCATGGACTTGCGGATGCGATTGCCGAATATGAGCGGATTGCGGCGCTGCTGCCAACGGTGCGTTATGACGCGGTAACACTGCCCAAGACTTCCGTTTCGCTCAGAGCGGACTTTCTGCTGGCGTGCCTGCAATCCGCAGCTTCCTCCGCAAAAGAATGAGGGCCGGCGAACCGGCCCTCAATCTTCAGGATGTCTTGTCGTGCCTCAATGCGTATCGAGGCTCTGCTGCGGCCGCCATTTCGCCAGCCGATTTTCGACGAGCGTCATCAGATATTCGGCGACCAGCGTGACCAGCATCACCAGAACGATGGCGGCGAACATGCCGGCGGCATCGAACGTGCCTTTGGCAATCGAGATCAGCTGGCCGATGCCGTAGCGGGCGCCGACGAATTCACCGACGATGGCGCCGATGATGGCGAAGCTGAAGGAGACGTGGAGGCTGGCGAAGATCCAGCTCATCGCGGAGGGGATGATCACTTCGCGCGTCACCTTCCAGTCGGAGGCCCCGAGGATGCGGGCATTGGCGATCATGTCACGGTCGGCTTCCCGCACGCCCTGGAAGGCGTTGGCGAACACGACGAAGAAGACCATGATGAAGGCGAGCGCCACCTTGGAGGCAAGCCCGAGGCCCATGATCATGATGAAAATCGGCGCGAGAACGACGCGCGGGATCGAGTTGATCGCCTTGATGTAGACGGAGAGGATGTCGGAGAGCAGCTTGTTCTGGCCGAGCCCGACGCCCACCACGATACCGGCGATGGAGCCGGCAAAGAAGCCGATCAGGGCCTCTTCCATCGTGACGCCGAGGTTGAACCAGAGCGAGCCTTCCGTCGTGCCTTCCGTTGCCCATTCATAGAGGCGCTGGCCGATGGCCGAAGGGCTGGCATAGAAGAAGGGATCGATGAAGCCCGTGCGAGCTCCGATCTCCCATATTGCGACGATGGCCACCAGAATGGCGACCTGCCAGAAGAGAACGGTGCGCTTGCGCGCGGCGATGGCTTTCAGGGCGGCCGCTTCGATTTCCTTGTCGGACGTGCCGGGGCGGAAGAGTGTGTTGACGCTGTCCATGGTCGTATCGGTCATGACGTTTGTTCCTTCCAGAGCAATTCCAGCGAAAGTGGCAACCGGTTTCGCGTCCGGAATTGCAAAAAATAAAAAGGTTAAGCGGCTTCGCCGGCGCGGCGGTAGCTGGTTTCGACTTCCTGGCGCAGGTCTTCCCAGATCGTCTTGCAGTAATCGATGAAGCCCTGTTCGTAGCGGATCTCGGAGACGACGCGCGGGCGTGGCAGATCGATCGTGTAGACGGATTTCACTGTTGCGGGACCGGCAGTCAGTACGTAGACCTTGTCGGCCAGCGCGACCGCCTCTTCCAGATCGTGCGTCACGAAGACGACCGAGGCCTGCCGCTCGGCCCAGAGCTTCAAAAGTTCCTCATGCATCACGGTGCGGGTCTGCACGTCGAGTGCGGAGAAGGGCTCGTCCATCAGCAGGATTTCCGGCTCGTTGATGAAGGTCTGGGCCAGGGAAACGCGCTTGCGCATGCCGCCCGAGAGCTGGTGCGGATAGTGATGCAGGAACTTGGAGAGGCCCACACGGGCGAGCCAGTCTTTCGCCATCTTTTCCGCTTCCGCCTTGGAGCGGCCACGGAAGAGGGGCCCGGCCATGACGTTTTCGATGACATTCTTCCAGGGGAAGAGCGCGTCCTTCTGGAACGCGAAACCGACGCGCGGGTCGATGCCGTTCACCGGTCCGCCCATCAGGCGAACCTCGCCGGCGGATGGCTTGGCAAGGCCGGTGACGAGGTTCAGCGTCGTTGACTTGCCGCAGCCGGTCGGGCCGACGACGGCGACGAACTCGCCGCGCTCCACCGTCATGTTGAAATCGCGGATCGCGGTCAGCGACTTGCCGGTCGGCGAGACGAAGCGGCGGGTGATGTTGATCAGTTCGATGGCCGGCGAGCGGGTCTGTTGATCGGACATGGGACATCCTTTCCGCGCCGATCCGGCGCAGGCGAACTATGGGTCGGGGCGCCTCTGCCTTTTTGGGCAGAGGCCTGGGTTACGGTCAGGTTTTACTTCGCGGCCTTCACGAATTCGGTCGTGTAGGTCTTGGCAAGATCGATCTGCTTGCCCTGTACGTTCTTCGAGAAGGCGGAGAGGACGGCGAGAACCGTCTTCGGGCCGTCTTCCGGCATCACGCCGTCAGCTGTGAACATGCCCTTGCCGGCGTCCAGAGCGGCGATGTAGCCATCCTTGTCTCCGACATAGAAGTCTTTCGGCATCTTCTCGGCAATTTCGGCCGCCGAATGGGTGTTGATGAACTTCAGCGTCTTCACGAAGGCATTGGCAAGCTTCTGTACCTCTTCCTTGTGGGCATTCACCCAGCTGGTTTCCATGTAAAGAGAGGCCGCCGGGTAGGTGCCGCCGAGCGCTGCGCGCGAGCCTTCGACGGTGCGCATGTCGACGAGGACGCGGGCTTCCTTGGTCTTCAGCAGACGCGAGATCGTCGGCTCGGTCGTCATGCCGGCCTGGATCTTGTCCTGCTGCATGGCGGCGATGAACGTGGCGCCCGCACCGACTGGGACGGAGACGGTGTCGCCCGCCTTGAGGCCTGCCTTGGAAGCCATATAGAGCGTCAGGAAGTTGGTGGAAGAGCCGAGACCCGTGACGCCGAGGTTCTTCCCCTTCAGATCGCCGAAGCCCTTGATGTCGGGATACTTGTTGGAGACCAGTTCGACTTCGCCCGGTGCCTGACTGAACTGCACGACGGATTCAACGAATTTTCCCTTGGCCTGCAGGTCGACGCAATGGTCGTAGAAGCCGACCACGCCCTGAACCGCGCCAGCCAGAAGCTGGTTTTCGGCATCCACGCCGGCGGCTTCATTGAGCAGTTCGACATCAAGGCCTTCGTCCTTGAAGTAGCCGAGCGATTCCGCAAGCTTTGCCGGCAGATAGATCTGCTTCTCGTAGCCGCCCACCATGATGGTGATCTTGTCGGCTGCGCTTGCCAGCGACGTGCCGACCAGAAGCGAAAGAACGGTAAGCGTGGAACCCGCGATCGCGCGCACGGTCTTGGCGTGAAACATCTTGAATACCTCCCTGTTGATGCATGCTCAGACAATCGTCGCGATCGTCTTCTCCTCAAGCATGAAAGAGGTCTTAACAGCCCAACCTTTCAGTCAGCTTTCAAAAGGAAACGCATAAGTCTTCACGAAAGACTGCCCGCGATCTGGCCGGAGCGACATACGCCTCGTCTTGCTGTTGTCCTGGCGCCGTGCTGAGGAGCACTACATTTCAATTCATATAGGCGGCCAGTTCTTCGGGCGTTCCTTGCGGGAAAGCCGCCCTGAGATAGTCCAGAAATGCCGAGACGCGCGCGCTCAGCAGACGTCGCGACGGGTAAAGCGCCCAAAGCGCAATCTTGACCTCCTCGATATCGCCCCAGCGGACGAGCCGACCGTTGGCGATGTCGCGGCTCACCAGCGACAGCGGCAGTCGTGCGACGCCGGCGCCCATCAAGACGGCATCCCGCAGCATCGTGTTCGACGTCATGCCGAGCACGGGCGTGACAGGGAGCAGTCTGGTTCCATCCGCTGTTGTCAGTTTCCAAGTGTCGGATTCTCCGACGGCTCCGCGCACCACTGCAGGGATTTCTGTGCCTCGTTCAGGCCAGGCGATGTCTGGGGCCGCGACAACGACCTGCCGATCATGCAGAAAAGCGCGGCCGACGAGATTGATGTCCGGTTCGGGATTGACGCGGATGGCGAGATCGTAGGCTTCCTCGATCATATCCACGGGCCGGTCTTCGACGACGATTTCGATCCGCATTTCGGGATAGTGTCTTATGAAGCCTGCCGCGAGTTTGCCGAGAGCCGACTGCGAAAACAGAAGTGGCGCACTGATGCGCAGACGGCCGCGCGGCGTCTGACCGCCGGAGGCAATGGCGCTTGTCGTCTCCTCAAGTTCCGTCAGGAGCTGATTGGTCCGCTCGAACAGCGCACGGCCTTCCTCCGTCAGCTTCAATATTCGTGCACCGCGCTCGAAGAGCCGCAGGTTCATATGGGCTTCGAGTTCGGCCACGCGCCGGGACAGCGTTGCCTTGGGGCGGCCGCTTGCGCGCGCGGCCTTTCCAAAGCCGCCATGACGGGCCACCAGGTTGAAATCGGTCAGCGCGACAAGATCCATTTGTTCCACCAATGAGACAATGCATCCAGATATAGCGTCTATTGAAACGAATGTGGATCACTAAATTGAAGCATGTCGTCTGTCGCTGCGCCACGCGCCGGTCGGCCGCTTCCCAGTTTCGAACCCGTTTGAAGGATAAGAAAAAATGACCGATCTCTGGACCCCTATCAACGTCGGCAGCATTTCCCTCCCGCACCGTCTGGCCATGGCGCCCATGACGCGAAGCCGCGCCAAGCCCGATGGAACGCCGGGCGATCTTGCACCGGAATACTACTGCCAGCGTGCGTCCCTGGGGCTGTTGATCAGCGAAGGCACCCAACCCTCTGACGACGGGCAGGGTTACCTCGCCACGCCGGGCATTTATACGGATGCGCATGTCGCCGGTTGGCGCAGGGTAACAGATGCCGTCCATGCGGCCGGCGGCCGGCTGTTCATCCAGCTTATGCATGTTGGTCGACGATCCCACCCCGACAACACGCCGCATCACCGGCAACCGGTTGCTCCGTCGGCCATCGCTGCCGGAGAGGACATGTTCACGATGACGGGGATGCAGCCGGTTCCGCGACCGCGCGCGCTGGACGTCGCGGAAATCCGCCAGACGGTTGCAGACTTCGTCCACGCCGCCAGGCGCGCCATCGAAGCCGGGGCTGACGGCGTGGAAATTCACGGGGCCAACGGCTATCTCGTGCACCAGTTCCTGGCGCCGGATTCCAACCATCGGACGGATCAATACGGCGGATCCTTGGAAAACCGCGCGCGGTTCGCGATCGAGGTGGCGGGTGCGATTGCCGATGCCATCGGGCCGGACAGAACCGCGATCCGCCTTTCTCCGGGTGCTGCGACAGGCGGTATTGCGGAAGGCCAGGCAAACGATGATCTCTATCGCTATCTGGCAGCCGAGTTGGGCAGGATGAAGCTGGCCTATCTGCACATTCTTCATGTGCGCAGCGATGCGCTGCTGGAGGAAATCCGCAATGCCTTCGGCGGCACGCTGGTTCTCAACCGGCCCGGTCGGTTGCGTGATCAGGTTGGGGCAGATGTGGTCGCGGGGCTTGCTGACATCGAGGCTCTGGGCGCCATGGCGCTCGCCAACCCGGATCTCGTGCAACGCCTCAAGACAGGCGCACCTCTGAACGAACCCAATCGGGCGCTCTTTTATGCCGGCGCGGGTGCGGGGGGCTATACCGATTATCCGGTCATCGACGCCGCCTGACATGGGCTTCCCGAGGGTACGGAGGGCGAGATAATGCCCCCAAGAAGAGATTGGGACGCCAGTTGGCGTTCGGTCTGATCGCGGTCGCATGAATTTTCATATGTGGCGATTCCGGTCATCGGAAATTTGCGCTAAAGCAGGGCGTGATCATCGGGTCCATGGATTCGACGGTTGCGCCTTGCTCTCGTGCTTTTGCCTGTGTCGGATGGTCCTGTCATGACCGGCGTCGCGGCTTGCGGAAACACGGGTCCCATATCTTGAAGAACAGTCCGGAAAACATGAGCCAGAACCAGTATTTCACCGCCTATGGTGGCCTGCCGCCTCAAACGCAGTTGTTGTCCGGCAAGGCGGTTTTCAAAACTGCCTATGCTGTCATCCCCAAAGGGGTGATGAGCGATATCGTCACGAGCCTGCTCCCCCATTGGGAGAAGACGCGCGCATGGATCATTGCCAGGCCGATGACGGGATTTTCGGAGACGTTTTCTCAATATGTGATGGAAGTTCAGGCCGGAGGCGGGAGCACGAGGCCGGAGCCCGATGCCAGGGCACAAGGAGCAATCTTCGTGATCGAAGGCGCCTTGACGGTGACGCTTGACGGTGCCGCACATGATCTCCGCGCCGGTTCGTTTGCATTTCTCCCCGCAGGCGCCAACTGGACCATCCACAACAAGGGTGATGCGACCGCCAAGTTCCATTGGGTCAGGAAGGCTTTCCAGCCCGTCGAGGGTCTCGCTCCGCCGCCGGCGATCTTTACCCATGAGGACGAGCACGAGATTGCCATGATGCCCGATACCGGCGGGGCCTGGGGTACGACGCGCTTTATCGACCCGAACGATGTCCGCTATGATTTCCATCTCAATATCGTCACGTTCCAGCCGGGCGGCATTATTCCCTTCATGGAGACCCATGTGATGGAGCACGGGCTCTATGTGCTGGAAGGGAAGGCGGTCTATCGCCTGAATGATGACTGGGTGGAGGTGGAGGCCGGCGACTTCATGTGGCTGCGGGCCTTTTGTCCGCAGGCGTGCTATGCCGGGGGACCTGGCCGCTTCCGCTATCTGCTCTACAAGGATGTCAATCGCCACGCCCGCCTCTGGTAGGGTGGATTCGGCGAGAGGTGGACTGAGGAACTGCATTTCGGCTTCAGCGTGATCTGCCGCGCAGGTCGCCGGAGGACATGCTCCGGCGACCGCGCCACATTGGGATGAAGATCAGGCGCTGGCCTTGAAATCCAGGTCGTCGGCGTCCGGGCCACCCATCGACATGTCCAGCACCAGGCCCTTAACGCGGGCCTGCTGTTTTGCAACGGTCTGGCCCATCTTGAATGCTGGCGTCTTTGCCGGCGTTTTCACAGGCACAGTGCTCTTCACCCGGGCCTTTGCAGGTTGTTCGTGCGCGCCCTGCATTTTGCCGCCCTCGGTCGTCTCGACCCTGAAGAAGGCGATGGAGGCCTGGAGCTCTTCCGCCTGCGACGCAAGTTCTTCGGCCGTTGCCGACATCTCTTCGGAAGCCCCGGCGTTCTGCTGAGTGACTTTGTCGAGCTGCTGGATTGCTTCGTTGATCTGGCCGGCCCCGATATCCTGTTCGCGGCACGCCGCGGAGATTTCAGAGACGAGTTCTGCCGTCTTGCGGATATCCGGCACGAGACGGGCAAGCATTCCACCGGCCTCTGTCGCAACATTCACGGTTTCGGTGGAAAGGCCGCTGATTTCGGCGGCTGCCGTCTGGCTGCGTTCAGCCAGCTTGCGGACTTCGGAGGCCACCACGGCAAAACCCTTCCCGTGCTCGCCGGCGCGGGCGGCTTCCACCGCTGCGTTCAAGGCGAGAAGGTCGGTCTGGCGGGCGATTTCCTGAACGATCGAAATCTTCTCGGCAATCTTCCGCATCGCGGCCACCGCCCGGTTCACTGCCTCGCCTGACGCTTCGGCGTCCTTCGATGATTGCCGTGCGATCTTTTCGGTCTGCGCCGCGTTGTCCGCGTTCTGCTTGATGTTCGATGCCATTTCTTCCATCGAGGCCGCGGCCTCTTCTGCCGAAGCGGCCTGTTCGGTTGCGCCCTGGGAAAGCTGTTCCGAACCGGACGAGAGCTGCTGCGAGCCGGTCGACACATTTTCGCTGGCTGTCAACGCATCGGCAACAACACCGCGGAGCCGCTCCACCATGGACTGAAGGGCAACCCCCAGCGTGTCCTTTTCGGAAAGCGGTTCGGGTTCGACGGTGAGGTCGCCTCCGGCGATCCGGTCGGCAATGGCGGCTGTGTTGCGCAGATTATCGACGAGGTCGTTGATCGCATTCTTCATGCGCTCATGATCGCCCTCGCATTTAATTTCGACGCGTTGCGTGAGGTCGCCGACGCTGACCTGGCGAAGGACGCGATTGCCTTCAGAGATTGGAAGAATAATCGCATCCAGCATGCCATTGATCCCGGAAATCAGCTTGGCGAAATCCCCAACGAACCGATCCGACGCGCCTCGCTCGGAGAGCATACCGGCAGTGGAGGCGGCAATCAGGCGCTGAAGTTCGCTGGTAATGGCCCGCAAGTTTCCGCGCAGTGTCTCGATGGTCTCGTTGATGAAGGCCTTCTTGCCGGGGAATTGCTCGAGCGGCGCTTCGAAATTGCCTTCGCCCAGTTCCTTGATGCAGGCCATAGCCTTCTTTTTTACGACGATGTGGCCATTGACCATGGCATTCACGCCCTTGGCCATCACCGCAAAGTCGCCCTTGAATTTCTCGACCGGCACAAAAACATCGATGTCGCCCTTGTCGTGCTCGATGGCCATCGTGTTCATTTCGGCGATGAGACCCTTGAGGTTGGCCCGCAGCGTCTCGACAGTCTCGTTGATGAACGCCTTTTTGCCAGGGAATGGCTCCAGCGGCGCCTCGAAATTGCCTTCACCCAGCTCCTTCACGCAGGCCATGGCCTTCTTCTTCACGACGATATGGCCGTTGACCATGTCATTGATCCCCTGCGCAACGGTCCGGAAGTCGCCCTTGAATCTCTCAACCGGCAGGAAGGCCTCAATCTCGCCCTTGTCATGTTCGGCGGACATCGTGTTCATTTCGTTGATCAGGCCACGCAGATTGGCCCGCAGCGTCTCGATGGTTTCGTTGATGAAGGCCTTCTTGCCGGGGAATGGCTCGAGCGGCGCTTCGAAATTGCCTTCGCCCAGCTCCTTCACGCAGGCCATGGCCTTCTTCTTCACCGCGATATGGTCGCTCACCATCGCGTTGACGCCCTTGGCCATGGCGGCAAAGTCGCCACTGAAGTCTTCCACCGGTAACATGACGTCGATGTCGCCGCTGTCGTGCTCGCCGGACATGTGCGCGATAGACGTCGCCAGCTTCTGAACAGGCCCCATGCCCGCCTCAAGCAAGAGATTGACGGCCTCCAGCATCGCCCTGGCTTCGCCGGTTGCCATCTCGACATTTGCCCGCTCGGACATATTTCCGCGCGAGAGACCCGCACATATCCGCTGGATCTCCGTCAGGGCGACTTGCGATTTTGAAGATTTCTTCATTTGAACGTAGAACGACATTTCACTTCCCCTATCGAGAGATGTATTTGGGCTGCGTATATGTGTTGTGGGTGCATGTGTAAGGTCATGCTAACCCGGTGGACTGGTTAGGGGTGTGGGAAGGACCGGGCGGATCTGGGATACGATCCGAAGCCCTCGTTGCCTCGCGGCTAGGCTTGTTGCTTCTCCCCGGGGTTCGAGCGCGGGGAGCGCGATATCGTGATTTTTGGCGAAAACGCACATGGTTCCCCCTCACCGACCGATCCTTGAGGCGAGCGGCGATCCCAACTTGGCTGCTATAAGGTGATAGTTCGTCGCGTCATGCGAGCGGCGGTGACAACTTGATGTTACGCAACCCTAGTTAGCAATCCCAACCATTAATCATGTCCTAAAGTAGAGCCCCTACTTTTAGTGATTGCTTATAAGAATGGAATGGCATCGGGCGTTACAGCCCGAGCTGCGGCCCCTGTGCGACCATGACCAGACTGCCCGAGGAAGTCGCCTCCAGAGCGCAATTGCACCTTGCACGCCAGGGCTTTCAGGCTTCTCAGGATGTACGACGCTGAACGCCGTTTAGTCGGGGATAATTCTTACCGGTACGGCTTTTGCGGCAGGTGTCTTTGAGCGCTTGTCATGGTGGGAAAGGGGGATCAGCGGGTTCAATTCGCGGTAGTATCCCCCGATGCAGCCGCGCGGCAGGGAAAAGGGCAGTACCTTCAGTCCAGAGACCCTGCGTTCGAAACCGTCATCGGCGTCGCTCACCAGCGTCACGTTCTGTCCCGCCGTGGCTCCGGTTGAGCCTGGTGGCGATCTGGACGGTCAGGCACTTGCGTAAAGTGGAACGTCCGGGCGACCCAGAAGCCGATGCCCCGGCTAGGCGTTGGGCTTGAGGTCGGAGAGTTTTTCGCTCAGCCGTTTCCCCATTTCGGCGCCGAGCGCCTGTAAGCCGCTCATCGGGCGCACCATCACTTCAAACTCGACGATTTGTCCGTCTTCGTTGAAGCGGATGAGGTCGATGCCCTTCAGCTTCTTGTCCCCGATCCGCGCACTGAACTCCAGGACGACATTCAGCCCGTCCTCGCTTGCCAGCTGCCGATGATAGGTGAAGTCCTCGAAGACCTGGATGACGGTGGTCAGCACGAGGATGAGAGCCTGAGCTGGGGCATACGCCGTATGCGCCATGGGCGAACGGAATACGGCATCGGGATGGACGATGGCATGGAGATCTGCCAGGTCATGCTTCTCGATCATCTTGTGCCAGAGATCGAGCGAATGCGCGACGGCGGGGTGAACGCTCTGAAGAGGCGGCGTCATGAGCTTGTCCTTTTATTTGATCCGGCGGCAGAGTACGCAGAAGACGTGGTGCAGCACGCATGTTCCGGGTGCCGCGACGCATCCGTATCGGCGGTTTCGGGTCGCGATCCATGGTGGCACGCAGGAGCCGATTCGTCGATCCGGGCATCAATGGCATTCAATTCGGGCGCGAGATCGCGTGCGCTCAGGATCCGGGGATGTCATTCCAGGGGTGCTTTTCGAACGGGTTTCTGAACGCTGGCCGTTTGCATTTCAGCGGATCATGCCACCCGGCTGGGAACCTGGAGCCGGCAAGGCATTGCTCATGAGATCAATTGAGAGCGATTCTGTCGCTTCCAGTCCTAGTAATGTCGCGGAATTCCCATTCACATCATGCCATGCGCAATACTATGATGGCGGGAGGCGACTGTAGTCTCGCCTTCGCGCAGAAAAGAAAACAACAATCGTGACCAGAGGGACCTACACATGAAGATGCTTTTTGCTTCCACCATTCTCGCGGCTGGCTTGGCGGGCCTTGCCGGGACGGCCTCGGCCGCGGACTGCGGTTCCGTAACCATCGCAAACATGAACTGGCAATCGGCTGAACTGGCTGCCAATGTCGACAAGTTCATCCTGACGGCCGGTTACGGCTGCAAGGCAGATCTCGTTGCCGGCGACACCGTGCCGACCCTGACCTCCATGGCAGAAAAGGGTGAACCTGATCTTGCGCCTGAAGCCTGGGTAGGCCTGCAGCCGGAAATCGTCAACCGCGGTCTCAAGGAAGGCAAGTTTGTCGAAGGCGCGAAGATCCTTGCCGACGGTGGCGTCCAGGGCTGGTGGATTCCGAAATACATGGCCGACGAACATCCGGATCTGAAGACGGTTGCCGATCTCTTCAAGCATCCTGAACTTTTCCCCGCGCCGGAAGACAAGTCCAAGGGCGCGGTTTACAACGGTCCGCAGGGTTGGGGCGGCACGGTGGCAACCGCACAGCTCTTCAAGGCCTATGGTGGCGAGAAGGCCGGCTTCGTCCTCGTTGACACGGGCTCTGCCGCAGGTCTCGATGGCTCCGTCGCAAAGGCCTACGAAGCCAAGAAGCCGTGGGTCGGCTACTACTGGGCTCCGACGGCTCTCCTCGGCAAGTACAAGATGGTCAAGCTGGACTTCCCGGCTGCCTACGACGCTGCCGAATGGAAGCGCTGCACCTCCGTTGCCAATTGCCCTGACCCGAAGCCGAACGGCTGGGCCGCCGACGTCGTCGAGACGCTCGTCGCCAAGAAATTCGCCGATCGCGCCGGTCCGGCCATGGACTATCTCGGCAAGCGCGCATGGACCAACGACACCGTCGGCGGTGTCATGGCCTGGATGACAGACAATCAGGCGACTGGTGAGGAGGGCGCAAAGCACTTCCTGAAGACCCAGGAAGCCGTCTGGACGAAGTGGGTATCCCCGGAAGTTGCCGCCAAGGTCAAGGCAGCTCTCTGAAGCCTTCGGAACGGTAGGAACGATCAGGACGGACCCCTTGCAGGTATGCGAGGGGTCCGGTTGATCGCTTTAACCTCCATATACATGCGATTTCGGGAGGGATGCTCTGTATCTCCCGAGCGATATGCATAGGCAATCACCGGCAGCGGCGCGTCGTCCGCCGGTCACGAACCTTCAAACTGGGGAACGCGCATGGACTGGTTCTGGAAATTTCCGGCAATGAACGACGAGAGTTTTCTTCTTCTGAAGAAGACGATCGACGAGAACTTCCGCGCTTTCACGCGCGGCTATGGGGATGCGATCGAGAGTTTCTTTTCTCCGCTCCAGACCTTTCTGATTGCGGTAGAGCGGCTGCTCATCGCCACACCGTGGCCGGTCATCGTCCTCGTCGTTGCCGCTCTCGCCTGGGGCGCCAGCCGCAGCGCGAAGGTTGTTGCCGGCTGCGTGGCAGCGCTTCTCTTCATCGGCTATTTCGGCATGTGGGAAGACACGATGAAGACCATCTCCATGATCTTCGTGTGCACGGTCCTGTCCATCATCATCGGCCTGCCGACTGGCATTCTCATGTCGCGGTCCAATACGATCAGAAGCGTCGTGAACCCGCTGCTCGACATCATGCAGACCATGCCGAGCTTCGTCTACCTGATCCCGGTCGTCATGCTTCTCGGCATTGGGCGTGTGCCGGGCGTCATCGCCGTCGTGATCTACGCGTTGCCGCCGATGATCCGTCTGACCGACCTCGGCATCCGCATGGTCGATCGCGATGTGCTCGAAGCCGCCGACGCCTTCGGGTCATCGTCCTGGCAGAAGCTGAAGGACGTGCAGTTGCCGCTGGCGCTCCCGACCATCATGGCGGGCATCAATCAGACCATCATGATGGCGCTGGCCATGGTCGTCATCGCCTCGATGATCGGCGTGCAGGGCTTGGGGCAGCCCGTGCTGAAGGCGATCGCGAACCAGTATTTCACGCTCGGCATCTTCAACGGGCTGGCCATTGTCGGCATTGCCATCATCTTTGACCGCATCAGCCAGTCCTTCGGCTTGCGCCTGCAGAAGCACCGGGAGGTGACCCATGGCTAGCAGCTCCATCGATATCCGCAATCTCTACAAGATTTTCGGCGCGCGCGGGAAAGACTACGTGAAGGCCGTCGCCGATGGCATGAGCAAGACTGAACTCAATGCCGAACACGGGCACGTGCTGGGTCTGAAGGACATCAACATTACCATCCCAGGAGGCCAGATCACGGTCATCATGGGTCTCTCTGGTTCCGGCAAGTCGACCCTCATCCGCCATATCAACCGGCTGATCGATCCGACCTCCGGGGAGATCATCTATGATGGAGCGGACATCTGCCGGATGAGCGCGGAGGAGTTGCGGCAGTTCCGCCGGAAGAAGACCGCCATGGTGTTTCAGAAATTCGGTCTCCTGCCACACAGGACCGTTCTGCAAAACGCTGCCTATGGCCTGGAAATCCAGGGCGTTGCAAAGGCTGAGCGGGAAGACCGGGCGCGGCGCTGGATCAACCGCGTGGGACTGGAGGGTTTCGACGCCAAATATCCCAACCAGCTCTCCGGCGGCATGCAGCAGCGCGTGGGGCTTGCCCGCGCGCTCGCCAACGATGCCGAGATCCTGCTCATGGACGAGGCCTATTCGGCACTGGACCCGCTCATTCGCGTCGACATGCAGTCCGTGCTTCTCGAGTTGCAGAAGGAATTGAAGAAGACTGTCGTCTTCATCACTCATGACCTCGATGAAGCCCTACGGCTCGGTGACAAGATCGCCATCCTGCGGGACGGCGAGATCGTTCAGCAGGGTCGGGCGGAAGACATCGTGATGAACCCGGCCAACGACTACATCGAGTCCTTCGTAAAGGAGGTCAATCGCGGCCGCGCGATCCGCGTTGGCGCTGTCGTGCAGCCGCTCACCGGCGGCGAAACCGGGCCAAACATAGACGCCGGTTTGAGTGTCGAGGACGCCCTGAAGGCCATGATCGCGGCATCGGCCGACCGCCTGACTGTGACCGGTCCGGATGCTCGTGCGCTCGGAACGGTGTCTAGAGACCAGCTCCTTCACATCATGGTGATGTAGCAAGTTCGGGCAGATTGTCGCGCCGGCAAAGCATTTGGTAATCCGCGACTTATGTCTATTCAACGCAAGGAAGCCCCCCGCCCCCTTCAAGGCGGGGGATCACTCGTTCAGGCAGGACCGAACGCTTCCTGAACCCGCCCATCACACGATATGCCCAAATAGTCGGATTTTATTGATAGGCAGGTGGAACCATCACCCGGGGTTCGCGTTTCATCGCCTGCGTCCAAATGTGCGGGACGGTACGCGGGGTTCAGACGTGCCACTGGGCCGGAGACGGTTTTGGCGGCTGCAATTGCGGATAAGGGGCTGGATTTGACTCATCATGCTGAGGCCTTAGGCCCCGAGGAAGACGCTGCAACGTCGACATCGGACAAGATGGCGAAGGCGCTGAGGGGCCAGGAGTGTGATTCCGCGACAGCTCACAGCATATCTGATCTTTCCTTAGCACGCGTGCGAAGCATTGTGTTTCGCCGGTCCGCCTTGACACGGTCGCCCCACTTCGAGCAAGAACGGCGTCGACGTAGCTGAGCAGTTCGTTGAGCCCTTCCGCGGGCGTTTTGCGACAGGGTCTATAACGACGCACTTTGGAGCTTTGATTGAGCGAGAGGGCTACGACGGAAATGCAGGCAGTTCCAATGCCGAATATCGACCTGGGAAAGCTTTTCGACGAAGCTCCCAGTCCTTATGTGCTTCTGGACAGTTCCTTCAACATCGTCGGCATGAACCGCGCCTATCTGGTTGCGACCATGCGGGAGCGCGCCGAAATCATCGGTCGCAACATCTTTGATGCTTTTCCAAGTGAACCCGGCTCCATATCGGAGGAAATGCTGCGACGGTCGTTGACGACCGTTGTTCAGACGGGCGAGATGGATCATCTCGCGCTCATTCCGTATCCGATCGCAGGTCGTGACGGCACGGTTGAAGAACGTTTCTGGAGCGCAACGCATACGCCGATCCGCGGAGACGATGGAACGCTTTTTATTCTGCAGAATACGGTTGATGTCACCGAGCTTCAGCGTCTGAGGCACCGCGCCGAAGGCCGTGACATCATCATGGAACGGGCCATCATGGAGCGCGCCGGCAAGGTGGCGGGGCAGAACCTGCAGCTCTCCAAGGAGCGCGAATATCTGCGGACGCTTTTTTCGCAGGCACCCAGTTTCATGGCTGTTCTGCGCGGACCCCAGCACATCTTCGATCTCGCCAACAATGCCTATCTGGAAATTGTCGGGCGTGCGGATATCTTCGGCAAGCCTCTGGCGGAGGCTTTGCCGGAAATCATCGGGCAAGGCTTCATCGACATTCTTGATCGCGTATTCCTGACCGGGGAGCCTTATGTCGCCGACGGCGCACGTGTGATCCTGAATCGCGGGCCGGGAGGCGCCGGCGAAATTCGATACCTCAATTTCGTCTATCAGCCGATCCTGTCAGGCAAGAAGGTGGATGGCATCTTTGTCCAGGGCTACGACGTCACGGAACAGAAGCTTGCCCAGGCGAGACTGGAAGATCTGACGAGCACGCTGGAGGAGCGCGTCGAGGCGCGCACTCAGGAACTCGCCCGCGTGCAAGACATGCTGCGCCAATCCCAGAAAATGGACGCCATCGGCAATCTCGCCGGCGGCATCGCGCATGACTTCAACAATCTGCTACAGGTCATCCAGGGAAGCTTGCAACTGGTCAGCAAGCGCGTGACAGACGAGAAGTCGCTGCGGCTGCTGGACAATGCGATGATGGCCGCGACACGCGGCGCCAAGCTGTCTTCGCAGCTTCTTGCCTTCGGGCGACGACAGCCGCTGGAACCCAAGGTGATCAATCTCAGCCGGCTTGTGCGCGATCTGGACGATCTTTTGCGGCGAAGCATCGGTGAAGGGATCGAGATCGAGACGATCGTCTCGGGAGGCCTCTGGAATACGCTGGCAGACACGACGAATGTCGAAACCGCGCTGTTGAACCTCGCCATCAATGCCCGCGACGCCATGGCCGGCCACGGCAAGCTGACAATCGAGCTCGGTAACGCCTATCTCGATGACGAATATACGCGCAAGGTATTCGGGGTTAAGCCGGGACAATATGTCATGCTCGCCGTCACCGACACGGGAACCGGTATTCCGCCGGAGGTCCTCGAGAAGGTCTTCGATCCGTTCTTCACGACGAAGGCCGAGGGCAAGGGGACGGGTCTCGGCCTTTCGATGGTCTACGGTTTCGTCAAGCAGTCGGGCGGGCACGTCAACATTTATTCCGAGTTTGGCAAAGGCACGACCGTGCGGATTTATCTCCCTCGGGCAAAGGCCGCCGAAGATGAGTTGCCGACCCCTTCGACCGCAATCGTCGGCGGTCACGAAACCATCCTCGTTGTGGAAGACGATGATGCGGTTCGTGAGACGGCTGCGGAACTTCTGCGCGAACTCGGCTATCACGTCTTGCTCGCCCGGGATGGTCAGAGCGGCGTGGCCATCCTGGAAAGCGGTATTTCCTTTGATCTGCTGTTCACGGATGTGGTGATGCCGGGTCCGGTCAAGAGCACCGCACTCGCTCAAATGGTTGAGACGTCAAGGCCGAACACGGCCGTCTTGTTCAACTCCGGCTATACGGAAAACTCCATCGTCCACGATGGCAAGCTTGATACGGGCGTGAACTTCCTCGGCAAGCCCTACACCCGCGAGCAACTGGCGCGGAAGGTGAGGCAGGTTCTCGACGAGAAGGCAGCCAACCCCGTTCCGCAGCCTAAAACCGTCAGCAAGGTCTTGCTGTGTGAGGATGAGCCGCTCATTCGTGTTTTCGTTGCGGACATGCTGATTGATCTCGGCCACACGGTCGTGGAAACGGGCACGGTTGCACAATGTCTGGCCTCCTTGACCCGTGATATCGGCATTCTGGTTTGCGACCTGCATTTGCCCGATGGTAACGGGCTCGATCTGGCCGAAAAGGCGCGCAAGATGTTCCCGGAGTTGCCGATCATTTTTGCGACGGGCGGGAATATCGAAAATCCGTTCACAAGAAGCACAGTGATCCGAAAGCCCTATGACGAGAAGGATCTTGCAAGCGCCATCGAAAGGTTGATGCGCGTCGGCCATAAAAGACTTTAGCCCACGCGTGTCGGATCGCCAGGCACGTCTTCTGCCGGAAGGCGCGTTCCGGCAGAGCAATCCTCGCGCATCGGGGTCTTCTCTGCCGGAAACCTCCCTGTCGGCTCAGGCCCTTTCAGCGACCGTCTGCAATAGGGCGATCGCCCGCTTATGCATGCCCTTCAAGCAGATCCTCGATCCTTATGGGGAAATGCCGGACCCGTTTTCCCGTGGCGTGCCAGATGGCATTGCCGATGGCACCCACAGTTCCCGTCACGCCTATTTCTCCGACGCCCTTGACGCCCAGCGGGTTCACGTAAGGGTCGTCCTCGTGGACCGTGATGACCTCAAGGCCGCGCACATCGGCATTGACGGGTATGTGATAGCCGGCAAGGTCGGCGTTCATGATCCGGCCCGTGCGCCGGTCGAAACGGGCTTCCTCGTGCAGCGCGAAGGACATGCCCCAGATCATCCCGCCCATCAGCTGGCTTTCGGCCAGCTTGGGATTGATGATCCGCCCGGCGGCAAAGGCACCGACGAGGCGTGTCACCCGCATCTGAAGGAGAACTGGATCGATCTTCACCTCGGCAAAGACGGCTCCATGCGAATACATGGCATAGCGTTCTGCATCTTCGGGCGGGCGTGAGGCGCTGCCCTTGCCTTCTATCTCCTGACCGCCAGCGCGGGCGATGATATCGGCATAGGCCTCGCTGCGACTTTCATCGCGGGCCGCGTGAAGCCTTCCATCCCGGGCGACGAAGCCCTGGTTGCCAGTTCCGAAGAGCGGCGAGGCGGGATCGGCGGCGGCGAGTTCGCCGAGCCGGCGGATCGCATCAATGCCTGCGGCATGCAACGCCCCGCCTGCGGTTGCCGTGTGGCCCGAGCCGCCGGCAACGCCGCCGTCAGGCAGATCCGAGGAGCCGGAACGGAACTCGATCTTGTCGAGCGGCAGGCCCAGGCTATCGGCGGCGATCTGGGCAAGTGCCGTCCAGGCACCTTGTCCCATGTCAGCCGCCGCCGTTTCCACCAATCCGGTGCCGTCGGCCCGCAGAACCGCGCGAGCCTGGGCGGCAAACATGGGCGCGCCGAAAAGTGCCGTGCCCATGCCCCAGCCGGTCAGGAAGCCGTTCTCGTCCACCATCTGGCGGGGAGCAAGCGGGCGGCCTGCCCAGCCAAAGCGCTGAGCGCCCTTGGCGTAACATTCGCGCAGCGCCTTGGAGGTATAGGGCTTGCCGGTTCCGGGTTCGGTTTCGGCATAGTTCTTCAGCCGGAATTCGAGCGGATCGAGACCGGCCTTTTCCGCCATCTCGTCGATCGCGCATTCGAGCGCCGCCGACCCGGAGGCTTCGCCCGGTGCTCGCATGGCGCCGGGAACGCCGACATCGTTCTCGACGATCATCATCGCCGAGCGCAGCGCCGTGGCGGCATAAAGCCCCTGCGAGGCATTGGCCGCAGGTTCCGGAAAGCTGCTGTCGAAGCTGTCGACGATGGCGGTGGAGACATGATCGAGCGCCGTCATCTGGGCATTCCGGTCAATGCCGATGCGCAGATGCTGGCGCGTGGCGCCGCGATGGCCGACGGGGCCGAACATCTGCGGCCGCGTGAGTGCCAGCTTCACCGGACGCTTGAGTGCACGCGCGGCGGCGATCGCCAGAACGAGTGGGCTATAGGGAACCGCCTTGGAGCCGAAGCCGCCGCCGAGATAGGGGCTGCGGATCAGGATGTTTTCGGCCGGAATCCCGAAATAGTAGGCATAGAAACCACGCGAGAGGACGATGGCCTGGTTGGGCGTATCGATCTCCAGCCGGTCGCCATCCCATTTTGCGACGATGGCGTGCGGCTCCATCGCATTATGATACTGGGCCGGCGTATCGTAGATCACGTCGAGCGTTTGAGCGGCTTCCGCGAGCCCGGTATCCGGGTCGCCATGGACGACCTGGGCCGGACGTCCAAACGGTCCGCTCGCGGCGGCGCGCGCCGGCTGGGCATCCATGCCGACGCGTGGTGTGTCTGCCGCATATTGCGGGTTTAGCAGCCGCGCCCCTTCCGTTGCCGCTTCCAGCGTCTCGCCGAGGACGAGGGCGATGGGCTGCATGGCATAGCGCACCTTGTCGTTCTGCAGCAGTTCGAGCGGAATGGCGAACATGAAGGGCTTCTTGTCGGGATCGCCGACGACCTGTGGTCGGTTTTCAGGCGTGAAGACCTCGACCACACCCTGATGCGCCTTCGCGGCCTCGGTATCCAGATGCGTGACGCGGCCACGCGCGATGGTGGCCGGTAGGAAGACGGCATGAAGCATGCCCTCGGGGTGATTGTCGGCGGCGTAAGTTGCCTGGCCGGTGACCTTCGCAATCCCGTCGCGGCGGCTCACGGACTGGCCGGAATTCGAGCCGAAGCGCATCGGCATGGGGGTCGGGGTAGACATTGTCTCAGACATGGGAGACCTCATCGGCAAAGGGAGAAGCTGGAAGGGCTGGCATGCGGGCCGGGGTTCCGGCTGCGCTCATCTGGAGCACCCGCACCACGGCGCGGCGGGCCAACTCGATCTTGTATCCATTGTCGCCGGAAGGCGCTGCGCCCTCCAGCAGAGCCTCCGCCGCACGATCGAAAGCCGCGTCTGTCGGTGTCTGCCCGACAAGAGCCTCCTCTGCGGCTGCGACGCGCCATGGCTTTGCGGCAACGGCGCCCAGTGCCAGACGCGCGGCCGAGATCCTGCCGCCGTCGAGTTGTAGCGCGGCGGCCGCAGACACCAGTGCGAAGGCGAAGGATGTCCGCTCGCGCACCTTCAGATAACGCGCATTCCTGCGGAAATCCGCTGCACCGCCGGGCAGGCGGATGGCGAGGACGAGCTCGCCCGGCTGAAGGGCGGTTTCCTTCTCGGGGGCATCGCCTGGCAGGCGATGAAACTCGGCAATCGGAATGTCGCGCTTGCCGTTTTCGCCCTGCACCTCGACCAAAGCGCCGAGGGCCGCGAGCGGGACGCACATGTCGGAGGGATGGGTGGCGATGCAGGCATCGCTCCAGCCCAGCACAGCCATGGTTGCATTGTCACCGCCGCGCGCATCGCAACCGGCCCCCGGCTGGCGTCGGTTGCAGGCCGAATGAGGGTCCTGGAAATAGGCGCAGCGGGTTTTCTGCATGAGATTGCCGCCGACGGTCGCCGCATTGCGCAACTGGCCAGACGCGCCGGCCAGGATGGCTTCTGCGACCATCGGGAAGGCTGCAGCGAAATCACGATCGTAGGCGAGATCGCTGTTCTTCACCAGCGCGCCGATACGCGCAGCGCCGTCTGGTAGAATGTCGATGCCGTCGAGATCGGGAAGTCGCCCGAGGTCGAGCAGCTTTTGCGGCTGGATGGCGCCGGTCTTCATGAGATCGAGAAGGTTGGTGCCGCCGCCGTAATAGGCCGCGCCCGGTTCATAAGCGGCGATGGCGTCTGCGACCGAAACCGGCCTGACATAGTCGAAGCGTTTCATGCCGATTTCCTTTCTTCCTGCGTGGTGCCGGTGTTCGACATGCGGCGTGTGGCGTCGAGGACGGCTTCCGTGATGCCGTGATAGGCGGAGCACCGACAGAGATTGCCGCTCAGGCCTTCGCGAACGCGCTCCGCATCGTCGCCGGCATGGCCTTCGGCGATGAGACCGACTGCGCTCATGATCTGGCCCGGCGTGCAATAGCCGCATTGGAATCCGTCATGCTCGATGAAGGCGGTCTGCACCGGATGCAGGTTTTCACCATCGGCAAGCCCTTCGATCGTGGTGACCGACGCGCCATCCAGCGACAGGGCAAGGGTGAGACAGGAATTGATACGCCGTCCATCGACAAGAACGGTGCAGGCGCCGCATTGACCGCGGTCACAACCCTTCTTGGTTCCGGTAAGGTGCAGGCGCTCGCGCAACAGATCGAGAAGTGTCACCCGCGGGTCGTCGAGCGCAACATCGTGCGACGCACCGTTGATGGTCAGGCTTATGGAGTAGGACATGCAATCTCCATGGTCGTCTTTGAGAATGAGGGGGCGGACGGGCACAGGAAACAAGGGCCCTTGGCATAGGTGCGGCAACGGTTCATACTTCGTACCGACACGAGCAATATACGGAGGGTGCCTCCGTTTATCAAGAGGAACATTCTGCAATTATGGATTCCGCCCGGCGCAAACCGAGATCCGACGCGGCGCGGAACCGCGAAAGCCTGATCGAAGCCGCAAAAAAAGTCCTTGCCGGTGGAGGCCCCGCCGCCAGTCTGGAGGCTGTCGCCCGTGAAGCCGGCGTGGGCATCGGCACGCTTTACCGTCACTTTCCAACGCGCGAGGCGCTTTTTCAGGCTGTCTACCGTTACGAGGTCGATCAACTCGTAGAACGCGCGAACACGCTGGAAGTTCAAATGTCTGCAACAGATGCGCTACGCGGCTGGTTACATGCGCTGGTCGATCTCGTTGAAACCAAACGCGGCCTTCTTGGCACGTTGGCACTGACACCGACGGAGGGATCGAAGGCGATGTATGCGGAAGTCTCCCAGCGCTTGCAGCTTGCCGTGGGCAGACTGGTCGCGGCGGCAATCAGGGACGGAGCCGTCCGACCCGACATTACCAGCGATGATCTGCTTTCCACCGTCTATGCCATTGGCTATGCAAAGCCCGCCGGTCCGGAGTGGAAACGCCAAGTCTTGCGGGTAATCGACATCTTCCTGGAGGGTATCCGGATCCGCTAGACGCGGATCTCAGATGTCGGCGGCGCCAGATGCATCGATTTCCCGCAGCCATTCCCGCCATATCGCAACCAGAAGCGCCATGAGGACCGGGCCTATGAAGAGGCCCAGAAGCCCCATCGTTTTCACGCCGCCCACGAGGCCCAGAAACGTGGGAAGGAAGGGCAGCTGAATCGGACCTCCCACGATCTTCGGACGCAGCGTCTTGTCGACGATGAAAAGCTCCGTCGTTCCCCAAATGAAAAGCGCAGCCGCGGCGACCGGTGTTCCCGTCCCCAGGAGATAGAGCGAGACCAGGGTGAAGGACAAAGGCGCCCCGCCCGGGATCAGTGCAGCGATACCGGTCAGGACACCGAGTGTGAACGGGGAGGGTGCTCCCGCAATCCAGTAGGCAACGCCCAACACCACGCCTTCGCCAACGGCAATCAACGTCATCCCGGTGACGGTCGCGCTGATGGTTTGTGGCACGATCCTGGAGAAGCGGTCCCAACGCCCGGGCAGGACCTGTTCCCCCAGCTTGTCGATCTGGAGCGCAAGACCCGCGCCGTCTCGATAGACGCAGAACAGCACGATCATCATGAAGAGCAGGGTCAGCAGAAAGTTGAAAACGCCGGCACTGGTCATGAGCACAAGATGATAGATGGCGCCGATATTGCTGCCCGTGATGATCTGTATCAGCTCGCCGATCGCGCCCGGATGGTCTAAGAGCCGGTTCCATTCGTCATTGGCCCACTCCCCGACGATCGGCAGATTGGCAAGCCAGTCGGGGGTCTTGGCGCCCGTCTTGTTTGCTTCCGCAGCCCATCTGAACCAGTGGGCTATTTCTCCCAACGTGTAACTCGATGCAAGGAATACGGGCACGATGACAAAGACGACGATCAGCAGGACCGCAAGGCTCGCAGCGACCGTGCGATGGCCATTGACGCGTGCTTTCAGTCTTTCAAACAGCGGCCAGCTTGCAAACCCGATCACCAGGGCGCCCAGTATGGGCACGATGAAACCATAGAAGAAATAGACGCCCAGCCCGATGACCAGCACCAGCAGCCAACGAGCTACGGACAGCGGCGTCACGATCGCCGCCCCTGAAGATTTCGTTACGCCCAACCATCGCTGAAGTTCCGCCGGTTCGGATCGGGGCGCATTTTCCGGTTCCATCCGAGATCATTCCCATTTTCTTGTTTTCTGAAGCCCCCCAACGCGAGAGGCCATGCCAATCAGGGCAGAACATAGGGAGAGAGGAAGGTGATGTCCATTGAGCAGAGGGCCTTGTCGGCTCTCGCAGAGAAAACCGCATGGTTGGTCTTCCAGCCTTCAACCCTGTGACGAGAAATCGGGCAGCAGTACCGACGGTCGCGCGCCGCGTCACCGGCGCGATGCGGCGGGATGAAGCGGCTGAAAATTGTCCGCTCGGCATCACGCTGCGACAGCTCATCGAGCCTTCGGAGGATGCGCTTCATCCGGGTACCTGCCACTCGGCATCTTTCGCAAACATGCGCTGAGCGTTGACACAGATGTGCCGCCAGTTGCCGATCTCATTCATCGCTGCCTCCCGTCTGTGCGGTTCGGTTGCGCTGCAACGGTGGCCTGAGCAGACGACCGGTACCGGTACCAAAGGCTTGCGGATGTGCGAAACATGTCGCCCGTCAGAGGCTACGTAACACCGCGAAGTACCGGCCCGCAAAACTCTGGCCTACGTTCACAGTGGCACCGGTCTCGCAGATGCCGCCGCCGCATACATCCTCGAAGGGTCTGTTGCGGAGCTCTTCCGGCAGGACGAGATCTGTCTCCGACCAGCAATCCGCGAGTGGCTCAGCAAGACCATCGTGCAGTTTGTCGAAGACATGACGCGCCGTGATGACAATGAGTGCATCGCGAGCATCGGTTCGGGCAAAGGCAAGGATGTTTGCAAAACAAGGGCCGGTGGCCGCGAGCGGTACATAATCGCCCGTTCGGAAAAGCGCCGGCTCCCTCTGCCGCAGATCGAGGAGGGCCGCAATGACGCCTTGTTTGAGATCCTCGAACTGGTCCTCACCTGCAAGCCAATGACCGTTCTTGTCTCTCCTCCTCAGCCGCGCCTGCAGGTCTTCGAAATCAGGCTCGCGGCGATTGTCGGGGTCGACTAGGCTCAGATCCAGCGCCTCGCTGCCCTGATAGATATCCGGAACGCCTGGAGCGGTCAGTTTGATAACGGTCTGGGTCAGACTGTTCACGTGGCCGGCGCTGATGAAGGGACCAAGGGTTTGCACGAAATCGACCAGAAACAGGCTGTTGCCCGGCGCGAACAAGTGGCGGACAAAGCTGGCGACGGCTTCCTCGTAGGGCTTGTTGACATCGCTCCAGTTCGTTCTGAGCTTCGCTTCCCGCAACGCCTTCTCCGCGTAGACCAGAAGGCGTTTCTCCAGTAGCTCCAGCTGCTCCCGGTCGCCAGGCTGGAGATGGTGAGGCCAGGCGCCGGCCAATGCCTGGTAGAGCATCCACTCCACGGCCGGTTCCGGGGCTGTGCCATCGGCCAGGCGGGTGATGGCGGAGGTGTTCATCTCGTGCCACCGGTTCACGGCATCAAGCCAGAGACCCGGCGCCTCGCTCAGGACATGTAACCGGGCGCGCGCATCCTCGCCGCGTTTGGTGTCGTGCGTGGATGTGGCGGAGAGCGCATTCGGTTGCCGTTCGAGACGGAGCCGCATCTCCTGATGAAAGCGCTCGATCGTAAACGCGCCGGGTCGCGGCTCGGCGCCGACTTCGTTCAGGGAGAGCAGAACATGTTGGCGGAAGAAGAGCGTGTCTTCTACCGATTTGGCCATGAGGGGGCCGGTCAACTGCTGGAAGCGGACACGAAATTCGCCGGCGAGATCTGCGGCCTGCGACGGGATCCTGCAGAGCAGGATGTGTTCCAGAAGCCCTAGCTCCCGTTCCGGGGGAGCATTTGGTCCCTGACGCACTGTCGCGAGAACGTCCCGCAGCATGCCGGCACCTTCCGCCGGCATGTCGTCCATCGTGCCGTAGGTCCGGTAGACAGGAAAGGCGACCAGCAATTCCCGAAGTGCAGATTTCAGAGCCTCCCTGGAGCGCCGCGGCTCCAGATCTGCCTCCTGCTCGATGCGCATGGCAAGCCGCAGGAGGTTCTCGACCTCGACGGCGAAGTTGTGGTCGGCCATCTGCAGTTTGGCGTTGCGCAATTGCACAGTCATGTCGAGCGGCTCGCCGGTGAACGCTTCATAGCCAGCGTGCAGGATTTGGAGTTTGTCCGGGTCCACCAACGCCCTGCTCAAGGTGGCGATGAACTCGTATCCCGTCGTGCCTGCGACCGGCCAGCTGGTCGGGATCTGCTCAGCCTCCCCGAGAATTTTTTCCACGATGATGTAGCAATCGGGACCGGTCGCCTTCCGCAGATGTTCCAGATAGGCTTTCGGATCGGCAAGGCCGTCCACATGATCGACGCGCAGGCCCTCGACGACGCCGTCGCGGACGAGTTCCAGGATCAGTTTGTGGGTTTCCCCGAACACGACCGGATCTTCAACGCGAACACCGACCAGCCCTGTGATCTCGAAGAAGCGGCGATAGGAGAGCGCCCGATGTGCATCCCGCCAGTATATCAACTTGTACGGCTGCTGATCGTGCAGCCGGACGATTTCCGTCTTGTCGGTCATTCGCAGCGTTTCCGGCCCGGGCCCTTCGTCGCCTGTCCCGCCGAGCGGATATAAGGTCTCGTAATACGCAAGCGCCGGCTTGCCGGTGGTCGGATCCCGCTTCACGGTAATTTCGCCTGCCTCGAGGGCCTCGGCGAATGTGGTGCCGAGGTTGGGGAGCGTGAGCTTTTGCGACCAATCGATGTCAAAATACCGCGAATATCGGCTTCCTTCGCCATTTTCGACAATATCGCGCCACCAGGGATTTTCAAGCGAGGCGGCCATATGGTTCGGGACGATATCCAGAATGAGCCCGAGACCCGCCTCTTTCAAAGCCCTGGTGAGCCTGTCGAACCCCTCCCGACCGCCGATCGAGGGATCGATCGCGTTCGCATCGATGATGTCATATCCGTGCGTCGAGCCCGAGATCGCGGAGAAAATGGGGGAGGCATAGAGATGGCTGATGCCGAGTTCCTTGAGGTAAGGAACGAGATCTACGGCCCGATCAAAGGTCATGCCGTTGCGGAACTGTAGACGATAGGTGGCGGTCGGAGATCTCAGGGGATATATCCTCGATACGCGAGATGAAGGCTGACGACGATCGGCTCATGATGATGCGGAGCTTCGAATATCCCCATAACTTGGGCTCGAGGGCATTGTTCCAGCTGTTGGTTTTTCTCCGCGCCTCGAAACAGATCCCTCCTATCAGGACCTTGGGCCTAATCCGATAATCAGCGCGGTCGCAAAGATTCCGCCGGGATTGCTGTTCCGATCGACCTGACGCGCAAAGAATTTTCCGCCTTTTGCGTTCGAATTTTTCGAACGCCTAAACAGGATGCTGCCCCATTGCCCACGCCAGCCCTCACAGAGCGAGAAAAAGTATTTTTTATCATATTGATAGCAAATTCGTACCTCATCGCTCCAACAAAGATCCTCACATAAGCCTAAAATTTATGCAGTTAATTGCGCCGCACAAATTTCTTGCGGTTACGCATTTCCTGTGGGATGAAAAAGAGGCGAGTAGAAGCGGTCTGAGCCGAGAGGCTCTGGACATTGCTCGACGGATTTTCTGTCGAAAGGTGTCCATATGCGTGAGAAACAGACCGAATATCGCCCGATAAGCCAAAATGCCGCCACTGCCGAAATGTTGGCGAGAAGCCATAAATGCTTCTCTTGCCTCACTGGGGCAAGTTCGGAAAAGCGTGCCTGCGCTCGCGAAAATCTGCTGTCGGATGGTTTCACCGATGCGCTCGTTCAAGCGTTTTCCGCGTCCTCTAAAACAGAACATTAACCTGGAGAACATGTCGATGTCTGCCCTCAAGCTTCAAACCGCCATCACTGCCATCTGTCTTGCCGCATCGCCCGCCTTGAGCGCCGACAAGGTCGTTTTCCAGCTGGATTGGTTGCCCGGCGGAGACAAGGCGCCCATCTACGTTTGCATTCACGAAGGCTTTTGCGAAAAGGCCGGGCTTGACGTTTCCATCGCCTCCGGCCGGGGCTCCACGGAAGCGATCTCAAGGCTCGCTGCCGGCAGTTCGGATGTCGGCGTGTCCGATATCGGGGCGCTGATGGCCGCGAGGGCCAAGGAAGGCGTGAAGGTCACGGCCGTCCTTTCCCTTTTCAACAAGGGACCGCATGCCTTCTATGTCCTCAAGGACGGCCCGATCAAGGCGGTTGCAGACGTGAAGGGCAAGTCCATTGCGACCTCTCCGTTCACCTCGTCCAACGTTTATCTGCCGCTGGTTCTGAAAGATCAGAACATCGCCGAAGGCGATGTGAAGCTGATCAAGGCCGATCCCGGCGCGCTCGGACCCATGCTGATGACCGGCAATGTCGATGGCATCATTGCCTGGATGACGGATTTCACCCGCTACACAAATCAGGCGAAGGCTGCCGGCAAGGAGATCGTCGCGTTGCCGTGGTCCGCCGCCGGTCTCGACCTCTACTCCGCCTCCTTGCTCGCCAGCGACGACTTCCTCGCCAAGCGGCCGGATGTCGCCCGACGCTTCGTTCAGGCCTACAAGCAATCGATCCAGTTCGCGAAGGCCAACCCTGACAAGGCTGCCGCTGCGGTGACCGCCATGGTTCCGGAACTGAAGTCCGAGGATGTTGAAGGCTCGCTCAAGGACACGCTGCCGCTGATCTTCAACGAGGTCACGGACAAGGACGGTCTGGGCGTATTCGAGCCCAACCGCCTTGCCGAGACCTGGAAGCGCGTCTCGGCCGCGCAAGGGATAGACGTCGCCAAGCTCGATCCGGAGACGACGGTCAGCCGCAAGTTCATGCCGACGGAGTAAGGGGATGGTGACGCCGGCAATCCGCTTTGACAATCTGGGGCAGGTCTTCCAGACCCGCACGGGCGAGACGGAGGCGTTGCGCGACATCAGCTTCGAGGTCGCGCGGCATGAGTTCCTGGCCATCCTCGGCCCCTCGGGCTGTGGCAAATCCACGCTCCTGCGGATGATCGCGGGTCTCCTGACGCCGACCTCCGGCCAGGTCGATGTGTTCGGCCTGAAGGTCACCGAACCGCGTGACGATATCGGGATCGTGTTCCAGCGTCCGACACTGCTGCCATGGGCGACGGTTGAGGACAACATCCTCTTCCCCGCACGTCACAAGCGTGGCCGGGTGAGTTCCGAGGAGCGCGACCGCGCTGCCGAGCTGATCGCCATGGTCGGCCTCGACGGTTTTGCCAAACGCCTGCCGGACGAATTGTCCGGCGGCATGCAGCAGCGGGTGGGCATTGCCCGCGCGCTGCTCATGGACCCGGACATTCTGCTCATGGACGAGCCCTTCTCGGCGCTCGACGCTCTGACCCGCGAGGTCATGGGCTTCGATCTGCTCCGGATTTTCGCCGAACGTCCAAAGACGGTTGTCTTCATCACCCATTCGGTCAGCGAAGCAGCCCTTCTTGCCGACCGTGTGCTGGTGATGTCCGGCAGGCCGGGAACCGTGCTCACCGAAATCGACGTCCCCGTGGGCCGCCCGCGTGGCCCGGAAACCGCAAACGACAAGGCCATCCATGACCTATCAGCCTATCTCCGCGATCTCCTTATCGGCCGAAAGGCGGCCTGACGTGCAAGGGTTTGGCGAGACGATGCGCCTCGCGATGCGCCGAGGCGTCAACCTGCCCGGCTTGCCTTTCCTGCTAACCCTCGTCGGCATCGTGCTGATCTGGGAGCTGGCCTGCCGGCTCTTGTCGATCCCCTCCTATCTGCTGCCACGGCCATCGGCGATTTTGGACGCCTTTCCGGCGATCGGCCTCAGCCGCTGGAGCCTGCATGTCTGGTCGACGCTGCGCGTTGCCCTGATCGGCTATCTGCTCTCGATCGTCATCGCCATTCCGCTGGCGATCATCCTGATGCGGTCACCGCTTCTGTCAAAGACACTTTATCCGGTCCTCGTCGTCATCCAGTCTACACCGGTCGTGGCAATTGCGCCCATCATCATTGTCGTGCTGGGGGCGGGCGATGCGCCGCGCATCGTGATCACCTGTCTCATCACCTTCTTCCCGCTGGTCGTGTCGACGGCCACCGGGCTTGCGGCAACGCCGCCGGAACTGATCGAGCTGTCGCGAAGCCTCAAGGCGTCGGGCTTCCGGGAGATGACGCAGATCCGCCTTCCGTTTGCCGTGCCTTACATTTTCTCGGCGCTGAAGATCTCCATCACGCTCGCCGTCATCGGTGCGGTGGTGGCGGAGTTCTGCGCCTCGGAAGCGGGCATCGGCTATTTCATCCAGTTCTCGACCTCGATGTTCCGGCTGCCGGAAGCATGGGCCGGGCTCTTCGTGCTCGCCGCCCTGTCGCTCCTGCTCTTCCAGATCGTGCAGACAACGCAGAAGCTCTTTTTCCCCTGGAGCCTGCCGAAGAAGGATTGAACCCTATCCCGGAGTAGAAGCAGTCGGGTGCGCCCGGACATTGCTCCTCAACCAGAGCTCCCGCGGGAGCCAACATGGAGTGAAGACCATGATGAATGCAGCAAGCTACAGCCTCGCCGAATTGAACAAGGAAACGACGATCGGCGGCGAAGGCACGACCGTTGAGCGCGAGATCCCGGTGATCGACCTCTCCGATTTCGAAAACCGCAAGCACGAGATCGCCGACCAACTCTGGCAGGCCTCCGTCGAGATCGGCTTCTTCCAGGTCTACAACCACGGTATCGCGCAGGCCGATATCGATCTGGCTTTCGACACGGCATGGCGTCTTTTCGCGCTGCCGCAGGAGGTGAAAGCACAATATCCGATGCCGAAGGGCGTCAATGCCGGCTGGGAATTCAAGGCGCAAGTGCGCCCCTCGACCGGAACGCCGGACAACAAGGAAAGCTACCAGATCACCCGGCCCGAGATGACCAATCTGTGGCCGAGCGAAGAGGAGCTTCCGGGGTTCAAGGAGATCATGCTTGGCTTCGAGGCGCAGAACTGGCAGCTCGGCATGCGGATCCTTTCCTGCTTTGCCCTCAAGATGGGCTTTGCCGAAGATTTCTTCGCCAAGGCGCATGATCCGTCTTCCTCGGCTTACCAGTCGACGCTTCGCCTCATCCATTATATGTCGATGGAAGACGCAAAGCCGGAGGATTTCCAGTTCTGGCGCGCCGGTGCTCACTCGGATTTCGATTGCCTGACGATCCTGCACCAGAAGGAAGGCGAGGGTGGTCTGCAGGTCTGCCCCGGCAAGGATGCCGCGACCGGCCAGTGGACGGACGTTCCGCCGCGCAACGGCTACATCACCTGCAATATCGGTGACATGCTGATGCGCTGGTCGGACGACCAGCTGCAATCGACCCTGCACCGCGTGCGCATGCCGCGTCCGGGTGAATATCTCGGCCGTCGCCTGTCGCTGCCCTTCTTCTGCCAGGCGAACAAGGACGCGGTCATGCAGGGTCCGCTCGGCAAATACGAGGCGATCACCGCCGGCGAATATCTGACGCGTCGCATCAACGCCAATTTTGCCAAGAAATGACGTTGATCGTGCCGGTTCACAATGCCATCGTGAAGGGGAGCGCCACGCGCTCCTCTTCATCAGTGGGAACGCATATGCTGCATGGTCGCGCCTTGCGCTATATCGACGAGGTCGCCCGACAAGGCTCGATCCGCAAGGCCGCCAAGAAGTTGAATGTCGCGGCGTCCGCGATCAACCGCTACATTCTGGAATTGGAAACGGAGCTCGGCGCGCCGATCTTCGAACGGTTGCCCAAGGGGCTGAAGCTGACTAGCTCCGGCGAACTGCTGATCGCGCATATCCGCGATACGCTCAAAGCCCATGAGACGATGCGCAACCAGATCAAGGCGCTGCGCGGCCTGTCGCGCGGCGAGGTGACGGTAGCCACCATGGCGACGCTGGCAGCTGGCCGGATCGCCGAAATCGTCGCGGCCTATCGCAGCGCGATCCCACAGGTGAGCGTACGAGTCATCGTCAGCGATCGCGCCGGGGTTGCTGAACTGGTCGCCTCCGGTCAGGCGGACATCGCCGTGGCCTATAATCTTCCGGACGACAGCCGCCTGCAGCGTGCTGCCGAGTTTCGCCACCGGCTTGGCGCTGTGGTGTCGCCTGATCATCCGCTGGCACTGCGCAAGACGCTGAAAATTTCCGATTGCCTCGACTATCCGCTCGTGCTCGCCGATCGAAGCATGTCGCTGCGCGAGGTCGTCGAAAATCTGGCTCCCGCGCGGGCGCAGCTCGAACCGGTCGTCGAGACCAATTCGATGGAGCTGATGAAGCGGCTTGCCCATGCGCAGCTGCATGTGACTTTCCTCAACCGGGTGGATGTCGATCGTGAACTGGTCAGCGGCGAACTCGTCTTCATCCCGCTTGCCGGGGCGTCGGGCGTGCAGCGGCTGAACATTCTGCACCGGGCGCGCGGCTCGCTCTCGCCGGCCGCCAGCCATTTCATCAATTTCGCCTCCGAACGATTGAGGTTGCCCGAGAGCGACAACGCTTGAAGCCAGCAGGAAGCACATCATGAACATGAACCAGAACATGCCAGCCTTTTCCGGTTTTAAGGGGAAGGGCGTGGCCCACCTGCGCAACGCGCGCGTTCCCGCCGCCTTGCTGGCTGGTGACGGACTGAGCGAACCCGCGGTGGACCGCGACGGCGCACTGTTGATCGATATCGTCGTTCAGGACGAGCGCATCGCGGCTATTGCCCCGGCTGGCGGTCCTGAGGTCCAAAGCTCCGCCAGAGCCATCGATCTCGAGGGGCGTCATGTCTGGCCGCTTCTGGTCGATGTGCATGCCCATCTGGACAAGGGGCATATGGTTGATCGTGCGCCGGATTCCGGCGGCACCCATGCCGGCGCGCGCGCCGCCACGACCGCCGACCGATTGGCGCGCTGGACCTACGACGACCTGACCGCGCGCATGGAGTTTGGTCTTGAAACGGCCTATGCCCATGGCGTTGCGGCGATCCGCACCCATCTGGATAGCCATGAGGGACAGGCCGAGACGACATGGGCGGCCTATCGCGATGTCAGCGACCGCTGGTCTTCCCGCATCGCCCTGCAGGCTGTCGCTCTTGTGCCGCTGGATGTCTACGCCGCCAATCATGGTCGCGCTCTGGCCAATATTGTCGCGGACACCGGGGGTCTCATGGGCGGTGTAACACGCGCGAGCGGCGGAACCCATGGCGGCCTTGAGGATATGGAAGCCCTGCTGGAGCTCCTGTTCAAGCTGGCGTCCGAGCGCGATCTGGATATCGATCTTCATGTCGATGAAGCCTCGACGGGGGACTCGCTTCCTGCCATCGCACGCGCCACCATGCGTCATGGCTACGAGGGGCGCGTGACCTGCGGTCATTGCTGTTCGTTGGCGCTGCTGGACGAGGATATGATCGGCGAACGTATCCGGCTCCTCGCCGATGCCGGCATCACGATCGTGACCCTTCCCCCCGTGAACATGTATCTTCAGGACAGGCAGCCGGGCAGAACGCCGCGCTGGCGCGGCGTAACGCCTGTCAAGGAACTGCGCGCCGGCGGCGTTCGCGTCGCGGTCGCCGGCGATAATTGCCGCGATACGTTTTACGCCTATGGCGACCACGACATGCTCGACACATGGCGGCAGGCGGTGAAGATCCTGCAACTCGACCACCCTCATGCCGATGCCGCAGCCCTTGCCGCCTCGATCCCGGCGCAGATGATGGGACAGGACGCAGGGCTGATCGCGAGCGGCCGCTCTGCCGATCTCATGATCCTCGACGCCTGGAGCATGAATCAGGTTCTGGCGCGTCCGCACAATGACCGAACGATCATCCGGCGCGGTGCCGACGCCAATGTTCCGCTCCCGTCCTACCGTTTTTTGCAACGAGCTTTGCGCTAAATCCGCCAAAGAGAACTGCAACGGCCTCACCGGTGCAGTGACGGGCGTCCGACCGGCGGTATTGAGCCGCCGGTCGTATCGATCGCCTAGAGGCTGACAACCAGAACGCCGTAGGCGGCAAGAGCGGTGTCTCCTTCGACCGAAGTATCGGTCAGAAGATCGATTCCTCTCGGAAGCCTGACCGTCTTCGCTTCATGTGTTGTGTTCATCACGAAGAGGAGCTTGCGGTCGTCGGCCTCTCTCAGAGACACCTCCACACCGGCGGCCAAGTCTTCGACCAGAGGCGTCGCCACGCCATCCGCCGTCAGGAGGCCGCGCAGGGCATCCGCCAGTGGGGCGGTGAGATAGGTGCCGAGGTAGTAGACCTGGCCCTTGCCATGCTGGCGGCGAGTGAGTATCGGCGAACCTTCGAGGAACCGGTTCGACCAGGTGCCAACTGCCTGAACGTCGGCCTCTACTTCCAGTTTCTCATAAAGATGACCGGCCTCGAACTGTCGGTTGCCGATCGTATAGGTATAGGTCCTTGCCGCCGAACTTGCCGCCGGGCGGGGCGAGGGCTGGTAGCTGCCGATCCCGCCTTCGCGGAAGCCGGCAAAGAGACCGTCTGCACCGGGGGCTGCCAGCGGACCGAATTCGTAGACGCGCACGCCAGTAAGCTTGGAAAGCGCGGTGCCTGGGGCCTGCGTGCGGATGATGTGGTTATTCTCGTCACGCGTACCGGTCATCGCCGAAACGATGAGAGTGCCGCCTTCGGCGACGAACTTCTCCACTGCGGCCGACCATTCCTCCTTCCACATGACCCAATGCGGCACGTAGAGCGCTTTGACGCGGGAGAGGTCGTCTTCCGGATGGATGAAGCCGCAAGCGATGCCGCTCTCGTAGCAGGCCTTGTGAAGATGCGCGGCATCCTGGATCGGGCTCGGCAGGCCGATCGCATAGGTCTTGTAGGCTTCCTGGTTGTCGAAATCGGCACCCGCAATGGCAACATCCATGCGCACCGTCGTGCCGAGCAGCTTGTCCTTGATCTTCGCGATGTCGGAAGCAAATTGCTTGGCCTCTTCATAGCGGCGGCGCGGCACGTCGTCGTGGTCGATGACGCCGTTCCAGTAGATTTCCGCGCCGAAATGGGCGGGACGCCAGCGGAAGAACATCAGCCCGTCCGCACCGCGCGACACGGACGTCATCGCCATGCGGCGCATTTCGCCGGGTTCGGGAACAGAGGACGAGAAGCCCGGCTGGCTGCCGAGGCCCGAGGCCTGCTCCGGTACGATGAAGTTGCCCGCATAGGAGCGGCACTGGTCGAGATGCAGCGCCTGCGCAACGGTATGGCCGCCATTGCGACGCATCTCGTCATACAGGAAGGGATAGATGTCGAAGCCGATGAAGTCGAGGTCCTGGCCGAACTCGCCGCGGAAATCGATATCGGCGAGATTGCCGAGATTGTGGAAGATGAACCAGCTTGGATTGGCCGCGCGCAGGATTTCCACCTGATCGTGCTGGAAGCGCGCCGTCGCGAAGGCGAGGAAGCGATGATAATCCTGCACATGGCCGGGGCTCAGATAGGACGGGTTCGAAGGCAGCGGCAAGACGACCTGATCGAAGGTCTGGTAGGCCGTCGCCCAGAAATCGCCGCCCCAGGCGAAGTTCAGCGCATCGATGGTCTGGTACTTCGCCCGGCAGAACTTCTGGAATTCGATCAGCGTCGAAGGCGAGTAGCTTTCCGACGTCGTGGTGTTCAGTTCGTTGTCTGTCTGCCAGCCGATGACATGCGGATTGTTCTTGTAGTGCTCGGCCATGGCGCGGGTGATGCGCTGGCTGTGGACCCGGAGCACCGGGCTTGTGGTGTCGCAATGCTGGCGAGAACCATGGCTCGCCTGCCGGCCATGGGCGTCGACGCGGAGCACTTCCGGATACTTGTCCGTCAGCCAGCGCGGCGGCGTCGCCGTCGGCGTGCACAGGATCGTCTTGATGCCGTGCTTGGCCAGCCCCTCGATGGCATCGTCGAACAGCGAGAAGTCGAACTGATCTTCATGCGGCTCCATGATGTGCCAGGCAAATTCCGCCATGCGCACAACATTGAAGCCCGCAGCGGCCATGCGCTCGGCGTCGAGATCCCAATAGCTGCGATCGACATGCTCAGGATAGTGCGGGACGCCCATCAGGAATTCGTCGAGATTGAGCGTCCGCCAGACGGAGAGCGGCTTGCGGGGAGAGAGTTTCATGGTGTCAGGCTTTCCTTACAGGGAGGCGGAGATGAGTTTCGGCCGGTTGATAGCCTTGCCGGAGGGGCCGAAGAGATAGAGATCTGCAGCGCGCGCAGAGACTTTCAGAGTCTCGCCGGCGCGATGAGGCGTGGCTGTGCCAAGCTGGACGGTGAAATTGCGGGTTCCGCTTTCCGACCCGACAGCGGCGAGCGGGCCGGCATCGACATAGAGGACGGTCTCGCGGCCGAGCTGCTCCACGAGGCGGACCTGCGCATCGAAGGAAAGGGCGGTATCGACAACATCGCCGATCCTCAACGCTTCAGGGCGAACGCCGAGAACGAGTTTCGCGCCGTTCGCCAGCCCGGCCGTTTCGGCAACGGGGACGTGAACGGTGGACGAGGCACCTTCGAGCGCGACTTCAGCGACACCGTCGCGCAGGTTTACGAGGGTCGCGGCGACGAAATTGATGCGTGGCGCGCCGAGGAATCCCGCCACGAACTGGTTGACCGGGTTGTGATAAAGCTCCAGCGGCGCGCCCTGCTGCTCGATGACGCCCTTGTTGAAGACCACGATCCGGCTCGCCATGGTCATCGCCTCGACCTGATCGTGCGTCACATAGATCATGGTCGAGCCGAGTTGCTGGTGAAGCGTTGTCAGTTCGACACGCATCTGTGTCCGCAGCGCGGCGTCGAGGTTCGACAGCGGTTCGTCGAAGAGGAAGACTTCCGGCGAACGGGTAATGGCGCGTCCGATGGCGACACGCTGGCGCTGGCCGCCGGACAGTTCCTTCGGCCGCTTGTCCAGCTGGTCGGTGATGCGCAGGATTTCGGCCGCGCGCTTGACCGCCACATCGATCTCGGTTTGCGGGCGCTTGGCCATCTTCAGGCCGAAGCCCATGTTTTCCGCCACCGTCATGTGTGGATAGAGCGCGTAGGACTGGAAAACCATGGCAATGCCCCGGTCACCCGGCTCCTCCCGCGTCACATTGCGACCATTGATCCAGATCTCGCCGGAGCTGATCGCCTCAAGCCCGGCGATGCTCTTCAGCGTCGTGGACTTGCCGCAGCCGGAAGGGCCGACCATGACGATGAACTCGCCCTTGTCGACCGTCAGGTTGACGGATTTCAGGGCGTGATAACTGCCGTAATACTTGTCGATGTCGATCAGTCGGACATGGCTCATTTTTCGATACTCCGATCGGCGCTTGGCCGGGGTCAGCCGCAGGGTGGTCAACCCTTGACGGCGCCCATGGTGAGGCCGGCGATAAAGTGTTTCTGCATCAAGAAGAACATGGTCACCGGCGGCACCGCGACGAAGAGCGTGGCGGCGGCTACGATGTTCCAGGCCGAGGTCCATTCGCCCCGCAGGTTGTTGAGGCCGGCTGTCACCGGTTTGACCGTGTCGCTCTGGGTCAGCACGATCGCCCAGAAATAGTCGTTCCAGACGAAGGTGAAGGTGAGGATGGCAAGGGCCGCCAGCGCCGGGCGCATCAGCGGGATCACCACATGTCGCAGCGTCTGCCAGGGCGAGGCGCCTTCGGCACGTGCGGCCTGGAAGAGTTCGTCCGGCAGCGCGGCGATGAAGTTGCGCATGAAGAGCGTCGCGAAACCGGTCTGGAAGGCGACATGGAAGATGATCAGGGCCAGATAGGTATCGTAGAGACCGGCGGACACCATGAGGTCGCGCACGGGGATCATCATGATCTGCGCGGGCAGGAAGTTGCCGCCGACGAAAAGCGCGAAGACGAGCGCATTGCCCTTGAAGTTGTAGCGCGCCAGCACATAGCCGGTCAGCGTCGAGAAGACGAGGACCAGCACGACCGAGGGCAGGGTGATGATGAGGCTGTTGATGAAATAGCCCCACATGTTGGTCTGCGCAAAGACGGCCTGGAAGTTCTCGATCAGGTTGAACTGCTTCGGCCATGTCCAGTATTGGCCAGCCATGATCTCTTCAGCCGTCTTGGAAGCTGTCAGCATGACGGCGAAGAGCGGCAGCAGCCATAGGATCAGGATGAGGCCGACGAAGCCGACATAGAGGCCGCGTTGCAGTCGTTTTTCTTCGGGGAGTGGTCGCGGAAACATCAGCGCGTCTCCTTCTCAAGGCGCACCATCATGCGCAGATACCAGGTGATGAAGACGATCATGATGGCGAAGAGAACGGTCGCGATCGCGGCGCCATAACCGAAGCGGTAGGAGAAGATCGACTGCTCGTACATCTGGTAGGCCAGTACTTCCGAGGAACCGAAGGGCCCGCCCGAGGTCATGACAGCAATCATGTCGAAGGAGCGCAGCGCACCGACGACGGTGACGGCCAGCGCAATGAAGCCGACCTGACGCAGCTGCGGCAGCACGACATGCCAGAGCATGTTCCAGCCCCGCGCGCCGTCCACACGTCCTGCGCCGATGATGTCGGGGCTGAGATTATTGAGGCCGGCAAGGAAGAGAACCATGCAAAAGGCGATCTGTGGCCAAAGGGCGGCAACGACGACGGCAAAGGTCACGGCATGCTCATCGGCGAGAAGCGCCGGCGCTGCTGCGCCAAACAGTTTGAAGATGAGTGCCAGAAGCCCATAATTCGGATCGTACACCCAGCCGAAGACGACGCCCACGGTCACGGTTGCCAGCACCAGCGGAATGAAGAAAAGCGATTTCAGGAACCGCATGCCGGCGACCTGCTGATTGACCAGCAGCGCGAGCGCCAGGCCCAGCGGCGGTGCTGCCATGAACATGACGAGCCAGATGACGTTGTTCTTCAGCGAGACATAGAATTGCGGGTCGGCGAAGAGTTCGCTGTAGTTGGCAAGGCCAGCCCAGGTCTTCGGTCCGACGCCGTCCCAGTCGAAGAAGGAAATCCAGACGGATTCGAAGGACGAGGCGATGATGATCGTGCCGAACAGCAGCGCGCCCGGCGCAATGAAGAGGAGCGGCGCCAGCCAATTCCGGTGTCTTTTCCAGAGGTCCGACATGATGCGTCATTTCGTTGGGAGGTGGACGTGAAAGCTTCGAACACGTGTTGAAGCGGTCTGCGACGGGGCCGATCCGAAGACAGCGCCCCGCCGCATCAGCCGGGAGGGCTTACTTGAAAACGCGGGCGCGCGTCTTTTCCAGACGGGCAAGGATCTGGTCGCGGCGCTCGGGCTTGATCATGAATTCCTGGAAGCCCTTCATGCCGTCCTGCGCCATGTCCGGATCGGTGTCGCGGTCGTAATATTGCGAGGTTCCCTTGACCGTCTTCAACGATTCCACGGCGGCGTTGACCATCGGGTCCTTGCTCGGCGGGCAATCGTTACGCGGCGGGATCGTGCCTTCGGCCTCAAGAAACGCGCCGAGATTTTCCGGCTGGTACATATAGGCGAGAAAGTCGCGTGCGCCCTGCTTGTTCTTGGCCTTGGCCGGGATGTGGACCGAGTTGACCGAGAAATCCTCATAACGTTCGACGCCGGGCACGATTTCCGGGAAGGGCGCGAAGGCGAGCTGCGGCTGGTCGGCGGCCGGGAACGCATATTTGATGAAGCTGCCGAGATCCATCATGGCGGCCTTCTTCTGGGCGAGCGCGGCGCCGGCTTGTTCCCAGCCGAAGGACGGGCCGTTGGGCGAGAAGAAATCGGCCTTGATCAGCTCTTCCCACTTGTCGAAGACGGGCTTCAGCATCGGGTCGGTATAGGAAATCTTGCCGTCCATCAGCGCCATGTGCTTTTCAAGGCCGTTGATACGCAGGTTCATGTGGTCGAACCAGCCGCCAGTCGGCCAGGTTTCCTTCGTGCCCATGCTGACCGGGATCATGCCGGCGGACTTGGCCGCTGCGCCCAGCTTCATGAATTCGTCCCAGGTCTTCGGCGCGGTCCAGCCCTTCTCGGCGAAGACGTCCTTGCGGTAGAAGAGGCCCCAGAGAATGCCGCCGAGCGGCAGGCCGTATTGCTTGCCGCCGACCGTCAGCGCAGCCTTGGTCACGCCTAGCTTTTCGGTATAGCCTTCCTTCTGATAGAGGTCGGAGATGTCATCGAAGAGCCCGCGATCGACGAAGGCCTTCATGCGATTGCCCGAGAACCAGAAGCAGATGTCCGGTGCGCCGACGACGAGATAGCTGCGGATCGCGGTCTTGTGGGCCTCGTGGTCCATGTTGTTGATCGTGACCTTGGTGCCGGTCTTCTTGCTGAATTCGTCGGCAAGTCGCGTCAGAACGGCGCGCTGGTCGGCATTGCCCAAATCGGATATGATCGTGACTTCGCCGCCGGCGGCAATCGCAGGGCGGGACAAGGCGGTTCCGGCAAGCGCCACACCCGTTCCGATGAGGAACTGGCGGCGCGAAGCCTTGATTGCATCGATCAGCGAGAGTTCGGTCTTCAGTGTCATTTGCATCCTCCCAAGGCGCACAAATCCTGGCCCGTCCAAGCCCATGGACAGCCGCTAAAGTTCAGAAAAATTTCAACAATCAGTGCCTCCGTCAGCGAGCGTCGCCAACGGGCAATCCTCCATTGCCTTACCCGGTTTCATACCGTAGGGTCCGGCTCTCTGCAATACTTAATTTACAAAATTAATAAAGGGAAGACAGTGCGCGGCAATCCCAGCACCTCCAGAGCGTTGAACCGGCGGCTGATTCTCAATCTGCTGCGCAATCGCGGGCCGCTTTCTCGGGCCGAGATCGCGATCGTCACGGGATTGAGCCCTGCAGCGGTGACCTTCGTAGTCACCGAACTGATCGAGGAAAGCCTGGTGATCGAGGGCACGGCGCAGGCCGGTGCAACGGGACGTCGTCCGGTTCCCGTCGACATCAATTATGATGGCCATATGGCGGTTGGCTTCAAGTTGCGACACGACAGGATTGATTGCATCCTGACCGATCTGGCGACCACGCCTCTGGCGTCCTTTGACGTCCCGGTCCCCGACACGCGTCCCGAGACGATGGTGGCGACGATTGTGGCCGCCATTCCAAAATTGCTGGAGGTCGCCGGGCGTACAGGCCTTCCGGTGCTCGGAATCGGCGTAGCAATTCCGGGCGAGGTGGATGCGGTCAACGGCATCTGTGTTCAAAGCCCGCGCTTCGGCTGGTACAATCTGGATTTTCCGAAGCTTCTGGGCGAGCAGGTTCATGTTCCCGTCTGGATCGACGACGATATCAGCGCCTTTACGGTGGCGCAGCGCCTTTTTGGCGCCGGGCGCAACCACCGGAACTTCGCAACCGTCGCCGTCGGCACGGGTGTGGGAGCTTCGCTTGTCATCGCGGGCGAGATCTATCACGGCAGTCATGGGCTGGCCGGGAAGATGGGCCACATCATCAGCGTGCCTGGGGGGCGTCTTTGCGAATGCGGCCGCAGGGGCTGTCTTCAGGCCCATACAAATGAAGCGGCGATGATAGACGCCTGGAGCGCACGGCGCGGCGTTGCTACAGCCTCACGCGAACAGTTCGCAGCGGCGATCGAGTCTGGCGATGATGTCGCGCTCGGCGTGATGGCCGAGGCCGGTGAACTGATCGGTCGCCATCTTGCCGACCTGGTCAATCTCTTTGATCCAGAAGTGCTGATCGCTGGTGGGGAAGCGATGCAATTCGGCGACGCCATCCTCGAACCAATCCGACAATCCATGTCGAAATACCTATTTCTGAACACGCCGGAGGTTCTTCCCGACTGGGTCCCGGGCTCGTGGGCGCGGGGCGCGGCAGCCCTTGCGACGCAACACTTCTTCGAGCTCGATGTTGGCAGCTGAGCGGCGGGAGTTCCTGGACCCTTGCTGACTCTCAAAAGCCGAGGCCGGTCCGAAGGGCACGACGCTGCCCGTCTCCCCTGAAGACTTTCACGATGCGGACGCGTCGCACGAGCCGGAAAAGCTCGTAAAACTGCGGGCGAAATACCTGTCGATCATCCGTTATCCGCAACGCGGCAAGTTCGACTGAAATTGCCTTAGAAGAAAAAATTATTCTTTTGGGTTGAAATCCGAAATCGAACCTGATAGCCATTTTTGCAGACGCGAAAATGGAGGTCTGGGCATGTGCGGGATTGTCGGTCTTTTCTTGAGGGACAAAGTACTGGAGACGGAGCTTGGCGGTCTTTTGTCATTCATGCTGTTCACCGTGGCCGACGCTTAACCCAAGAGATGCTCTGCCGAGCAGAGATGAGGACGAGTGCCTGAAGCACGCGATGGGGTCCGGACTTCTCCAGGGCCTATCTGAAGCTGACGTACCAGGAATGGAATACCTACTGCTCGCATTTCACGCAGTGGGAACGCGACGGTACGCTCGATATCCGAGCATTCAAGACATGCCTGTATTGAACCATGCGCCGAAGGGCTTTCTTCGGCGCAAAGGAGACGTTCTGGCCGTAACCGGCGGAGGAAAATCACCATGACGAGCTATGTTCTGACTGTGACCTGCAAATCGACGCGCGGGATTGTTGCCGCGATCACCGGCTTCCTGGCGGAGAAGGGTTGCTACATCGTCGACTCCTCGCAGTTCGACGATCTGGATACGGGCATTTTAAGTCCCGGAAGCTTTACCTCGGAACGGATGGGGTAAGACCAATGGCGACCATCATCGACGGAAAGAAGGCGGCGGCCTCGGTGATCGAGGCAGTGAAAGCGGCGTCCGCCAAGCTGGAGGTGGAGGCTGGCGTCAAGACCGGGCTCGCCGTCATCATTGTCGGCGACGATCCGGCAAGCCATGCCTATGTCGGCGCGAAGGGCCGGATGGCAAAGGAATGCGGATTCAATTCCGTTCAGCACACGCTTCCGGCCGAAACGACGCAGACGGAACTCGCCAGCCTCGTCGAGACGCTGAATCGGGATGCCAGCATACACGGCATTCTCGTTCAACTGCCGCTGCCGAAACACCTGAATTCGGACGCCATCATCCAGTCGATCCGGCCGGAGAAGGATGTCGATGGCCTGCATGTCGTCAATGCCGGCAAGCTGGCAACAGGCGATCTGGAGACGGGACTGATCTCCTGCACACCGGCGGGCGCAATGCTTCTGGTGCGCTCCATCCACGGCGACGACCTCTCAGGCCTCAACGCCGTGGTGATCGGCCGCTCCAATCTCTTCGGCAAGCCGATGGGTCAGCTTCTGCTTCATGCCAATGCCACGGTCACGATGGCGCATTCGCGCTCGCGGGATATCCCGGCGCTCACCCGCAACGCCGACATCCTCGTGGCGGCCGTCGGGCGGCCCGAGATGGTCAAGGGGGACTGGGTGAAGCCCGGCGCAACCGTGATCGATGTCGGCATCAACCGCGTGCCAGCACCGGAAAGAGGCGAGGGCAAGAGCCGGCTGGCGGGCGATGTCGCCTATGCTCAGGCTGCCGAAATTGCCGGTGCGATCACCCCCGTTCCCGGCGGCGTCGGGCCGATGACCATCGCCATGCTCATGGCGAATACCGTCATTGCGGCGCATCGCGCCGCGGGCCGGAGCGCGCCGAAAGTCTGAGACGAAAGCGGGTTGTCGACCCGGAAATTCATCTCAAATCGACTTGCCAAGATGTGAAAGACGCATATACTCAGGAAATAATTATTCCACATAGGAAAAGAGGGAACGCAATGGCATTATCGTGGCGCTTTTCCGCCTTGGCGGATCGACATCGGGCTCTCGGATCGAAACTCGAGGACTGGAGCGGCATGGGAACCGCTTGGACCTACGACAAGGACATGTCACAGGAACATGTCGCCATTCGCACGAAGGCCGGCCTGATGGATGTCTCGGGTCTAAAGAAGGTGCATCTCGTCGGACCGCACGCCATTGCCGTGCTCGATTACATCACCACCCGCGACATGAGCAAAATCTATCCCGGCCGCTCCGTCTATGCGGCCATGCTCAACGATCGCGGCCATTTCACCGATGACTGCATTGTCTACCGCACCGGGCCGAATTCCTGGATGCTGGTGCATGGCTCCGGCTCGGGTCACGAGGAAATCACCAAGCAGGCGGCCGGCCGCAATTGCGCCGTCGTCTTCGATGACGACCTCCACGACCTGTCGCTTCAGGGGCCGGTGGCTGTCGATTATCTGACGAAATATGTGCCCGGTATCCGGGATCTCAAATATTTCCACCACATGCAGACGACGCTCTTCGGTGCGCCGGTCATGATCTCGCGCACCGGCTATACCGGCGAGCGCGGCTACGAGATTTTCGTGCGCGGGCAGGATGCGCCGATGGTTTGGGACCGCATCGTCGCAGAGGGGGCCGAAATGGGGATCATCCCCTGCTGCTTCAGCGTGCTCGATATGCTGCGCGTCGAAAGCTACCTACTCTTCTACCCCTACGACAATTCGCAGATGTATCCTTTTGCCGACCAGCCGCCCGGCGACAGCCTTTGGGAACTCGGCCTCGACTTCACCGTCAGCCCCGGCAAGACCGGCTTCCGCGGCGCGGAAGAACATGCCCGGCTGAAGGACAAGGAACGCTTCAAGATCTTCGGCATGCTGATCGACGCGGATGGTCCGGCCGATCTCGGCGACGAGGTCTATGCCGATGGCAAAAAGGTCGGTGTCATCACCTGCCCCTGCTATTCGACGCTGACCGGCAAATCGATGGCGATTGCCCGTCTCGATGTCGACAAGGCGGTGCAGGGCGTCAAGCTCGAAGTCCGCGGCAAGTCGCTGAACGCGAGCGCCATTGCCCACACGCTGCCCTTCGACGATCCCGAAAAGAAGAAGAGGACGGCGATCGGCTAAGGAGGCGGACCCATGCTTGTCGAAGGCATCAAGAGCCGCCCGGTCTACAGGGGCCTTACCCTTCAGCCACACGCGCGGCGGCATCTCTTCGTTCTGGAAGGCGAGGGGGCACGCGCTCTCCTCGGCCAGGCGGATCGGCTAGATGAGACCATCCTCACGCGCAGCGAAATCCTCTACGTGGCGCGCGGCTCGCAGGGCAAAGGCCATGACGAGGCCCTCAAGCGCCTGGGCGCCGACATGTTCTTCACGGCGCCAACAATCCCCACACTGCTGTTCCGGCTAAAGGTCTCGCTATCCAATGCTCATATGGGCACGCGGCTTTATATCGCCGGCACCGAAGGCTTCATCGGGCAGGCGATGATGGTGGCGCTGGAGTTGGGCATGGATCATGCCTCGATCCTCACCGAACATCGCGGCTCGCTGGCCCGCCGTGTGCAATGCGTCCACTGCAAGGGCATTACCGACGATGTCACGCAGACGCCTTTCACATGCAGCCATTGCGGCCTGCCGCTGCTGGTCCGCGACCACTATTCGCGCCGCCTCGGTGCCTTCCAGGGTGTCAATATCGATGCCGAGGAGCCCGGCAGCGCGCCAGAGCCTGAGGAGCTGTTCCTATGAGCGGTGGGATGGAAATTCCGGTTCGTGTTGCGAAGATCACGCCGGTAGCCAGTGGCATCAAGCGCTTCCGCTTCGAGCGGCTGGACGGCCAGCCCCTGCCGACCTTTTCCGGCGGCGCACATGTGATCGTCACGATGAACGACGACGGGCACATGCGGCGCAACGCCTATTCGCTGATGTCGCCGCCGCATGACTGTTCGGCCTATGAGATTAGCGTGCTGCGCGTGGAAGATTCCCGCGGCGGTTCGGCCTTCATGCATGAGAAGCTTTCCGAAGGCGACGAAATCCGGGTTAGCTATCCGGTCAACCTCTTCCAGCCGGACTGGCGCGGGCGCAAGCATCTGCTGATCGCCGGCGGCATCGGGATTACGCCCTTCCTGGCGATGATGGAGCAGTTCACCCGCGAAGGCGCGAATTTCGAGCTGCATTATGCCGTGCGTTCCATGGATCGCGGCGCTTATTGCCACGATCTGGTCGAACGCTACGGATCGCATCGCGTCAAGATCTATTGCGATGCCGATGGCAGCATGATCCCGCTGGGCCGTCTTCTCGACAGCCAGCCGCTCGGCACGCATCTCTATGTCTGCGGACCGGGCGGCATGATCGACGGCGTGCTGAAAGCCGGCATCGAGGCAGGTTGGCCGGAGCAGAACCTGCATTCCGAACGCTTCCTCTCGGCGCAGTCCGGCAAGCCGTTTTCGGTTGAGCTGACGCGCTCCGGCAAGACGGTTCATGTCGGCCATCATGAAAGCATCCTGGAAGCCGTCGAGGCAGCGGGCGTCGATGCGCCGTTCCTCTGCCGCGGCGGCGCTTGCGGCCAGTGCGAAACCGGCGTGGCGCTCTGCGACGGCGCGCTGCTGCATCACGACGTCTATCTCACCGACGAAGAAAAGGCCTCCGGCCGCAAGGTCATGATCTGCGTGTCCCGCTTCGAGGGACGCGCGCTGCATCTCGAACTGTAAAGCTTCACTCCACATCGGGAGAACGACCCATGTCACTCGTCTTCAAGCAGGAAACGTTCCGGGACGATTTCACCTATCGCAATAGCCCGGAAAACATCCGGCGCTTTCCCTTTCCCTTCGACCGCGACGAATACATGTACTCGGTCAACATGGAACCACATGTGAAGGGCAGGCCGGGAACGGTCTTCGAAAACCTGATCGACGTCGATGAGCACTACGTCGCCGAAATGCGCGACCGGGCGCTGGTGCTGAAGGAAGATCCGCTGCGCTATCAGGCGCTGCCGCACATGATGTCGGCGCAGTGGGATACGCTGGAGCTGCTGATGGAAGAGCAAGCAGCTGGCTACCCCGAACATTTCACCCTGATCCGCAACGGCGACCAGTGGCGCTGGATCAACCGGCCGCTCGGCATCGACGACACATTCACCTTTGGCGATCCTTCCACGCTGCCTTACGAGCCGTTGGAATATATCAGCCGCCAGACCCAGGGCGACATCTGCGTCGTGGACCAGCGTGACGGCAATCTCTGGATGGATGCCGGCATGGTGACGACTCAGGCCGACTGGTCGCTCGATTTCGACATCGGCATGAACTTCATGGAATGGCACGGACCGGTGCCGCTGGCCCATCAGATCGGCGTCTTTGAACGCGCGCTGAAATTCCTCCTGAATCTGCAGCTCGGTAAGCCGGTGCGGCGCTTCAACTGGACGATGACGATCAATCCGCGGCTCGATACGAGCCCGGAAAACTATCCGAAATGGGGTCCGGACCGTACCACGGTCACGCCGGAGAATGTCGGCGAGAAGGTACACCTGCGGGTCGAATTGCAGAGCCTGTGGCGGCTGCCGCGCTCAAATGCCATTCTCTTCGTCATCCGCTGCTATCTCATGAACATGGAAGAGTTGGTGACCGTGCCGAAATGGGCGCGCCGCTTCCCGCGCGTGCTGAAAACGCTGCCGCCGGAACTCATCGACTACAAGGGCCTGACCCGTTACCGCCAGACGACCATCGACTGGCTCGAAAAATTCGACGACGGCGCGCCCACCAGCCCGGGCTTCTGGCCTGACTGAGCTGGCGGTTGCCCCGGGCGTCCGTAGGCTTCAATAACATCCATAAAAATCTGGAAGGGGAATGCGACATGACACGAGTTGCCGTTATCGGCGCCGGCCCGTCGGGCCTTGCCCAATTGCGGGCCTTTCAATCCGCCGCCAAGAAGGGCGCTGACATCCCGGAGATCGTCTGCTTCGAGAAGCAGTCGAACTGGGGTGGGCTCTGGAACTACAGCTGGCGCACCGGCGTCGACGAGAACGGCGAGCCGGTCCACAACTCCATGTACCGCTACCTCTGGACCAACGGTCCGAAGGAAGGGCTGGAATTTGCCGACTATTCCTTCGAGGAGCATTTCGGCAAGCAGATCGCGTCCTATCCGCCGCGCGCCGTGATGATGGATTACATCGAGGGCCGGGTGAAGAAGGCCGATGTGCGCAAGTGGATCCGCTTCTCCTCGGTCATTCGCTGGGTGGAATACAACGAGGATGCGGGCGATTTCACCGTAACCGCCCACGACATGGTGAAGGACACTGTCTACAAGGAGCGCTTCGACTATGTCGTCTGTGCCTCCGGTCATTTCTCCTCGCCCAACGTGCCGGAATATCCCGGTTTCGAACATTTCTATGGCCGCATCGTCCACGCCCACGATTTCCGCGATGCCCGCGAATTCACGGACCAGAACGTGCTGGTGGTCGGCTCGTCCTACTCGGCCGAAGACATCGGCTCGCAGTGCTGGAAATATGGGGCCAAGACCGTCACCTCCTGCTATCGCTCGGCGCCGATGGGCTTCAACTGGCCGGAGAACTGGGAGGAAAAGCCGGCCCTGGAGCGGGTTGAAGGCAAGACAGCCTTCTTCAAGGACGGTTCAAGCAAGGAGATCGACGCGATCATCCTGTGCACCGGCTACAAGCACTATTTCCCTTTCCTGCCCGACGACCTGCGCCTGAAGACCAAGAACCGGCTGGCCACCGCCGATCTCTATAAGGGCGTGGTCTATGTCCATAATCCCAAGCTCTTCTATCTCGGCATGCAGGACCAGTGGTTCACCTTCAACATGTTCGATGCGCAGGCCTGGTATGTCCGCGACATCATCATGGGCCGCATCGCGGTGCCGGAAGACAAGGCTGTGCTGCTGGCGGACGTGGCGGAACGCGAGGCCCGCGAAGAGGCCTCCGACGATGTCAAATATGCCATCAAGTATCAGGGCGCCTATATCAAGGAGCTGATTGCCGACACGGACTATCCGAGCTTCGATGTCGACGGGATGTGCAAGGCCTTCTTCGAATGGAAGCAGCACAAGGTCGACGGCATCATGGGCTTCCGCAACAATTCCTACAAATCGCTCATCACCGGCACAATGGCGCCGAAACACCATACGCCCTGGGCGGATGCGCTGGATGACTCGATGGAGGCCTATCTGCGCAATTGACCGCGATTGATCCCCAACTGACCGGCATAGAACGCATCTTGCGGCCTATGCCGGCTTTTTGCGTTATGAGCCTATGACTTCACCCCCTCTTCGAGCAGGCAATCCATGGATTTTCTGACAAGCATTCTGGGCCGCATGGCCGGGTTTCTCTACCGTTGCCGCGCAGATGAAAACTATACGATGCTGGAAATGACCAACGGCATCGAACGCATTTTCGGCTATCCGGCCGAAGAGATCATCGGCAATCGTGTCCGCACCTTCACCTCGATCATGTACGAAGAGGACGTGCCTGTGATGGACGAGTTGGTCGGCCGGGCCTTGCAAACCCATACCGACTGGACGCTGGAATATCGCATCCGCCATCGCGACGGGCATCTGATCTGGGTGACGGAGACCGGCGGTGGCGTCTGGGACGATGCGGGCGAGCTGCTCTATCTCGAAGGCAGCATCCTGAATATCGAGTCTCTCTATCAGCGTATTGACGAGCAGACCGCCGGCATGCGCGTGACCGCCTCGAAGACCAACGAGATCCTGCAATCGCTGCGCTATCTGAAACTGCTGGCCGTCAATGCCGGCATCGAAGCAGCGCGCGCCGGTACGGCGGGCTCGGGCTTCGCGGTGCTGGCCGCAGAGATGCGGGCGCTGGCCAACTCGTCCGAAGAGGCCGCGCGTGCCATCTCGACCGCGCAGCGGAAAGCTGATTAGGACCTGGGCCGCGTCTTCTGCGGATCGTAATGCGAGAGCGGCACGATCACGGCGGGAAGCCGCTTCTGCTGGCCGTCGAGTTTGCCGATCTCCACCTGCGTTCCGATTGCAGCATGCGTGACGTCCACGCGGGCGAGCGCAATGGTCTTGCCGAGAATGGGCGAGCGGGTTGCGCTGGTGATCACCCCGATCTGCGCGCGGCCGAGATGGATGCAATCGCCATGACCGACCGCGTCGTTCGCCTTGATATCCAGACCGACCATCATGTACCGCGGATTGGCCTTGCGTCGAACCAGAGCCTCGCGGCCGATGAAATCGTCCTGCTTGGATTTGAGCGGAACGGCGAACCCGATGCCCGCTTCGAACGGGTCCGTCTGGTCGTCGAATTCGTGATGGGCGAAGATGAGGCCCGCCTCGATGCGCACCATGTCCAGCGCCTCAAGTCCCATCGGCTTCAGGCCATAGGGTTCGCCCGCCTTCCAGACGGCATCGAAGACCGCAGCCGCATCCTTAGGGTGGCAGAAGATTTCGTAGCCAAGTTCGCCCGTATAGCCCGTGCGAGAGACAACGACGGGCGCGCCTTCGAAGGTGCCGATGCGGCCAACGGCGAAGCGGAACCATTCCAGTTCGCCGATGGCCGGCTGGCGCGGCGCGGTCCAGATGATCTCCTTGAGAATGTCGCGGCTGGCAGGCCCCTGCAGCGCGATATTGTGCATCTGGTCGGTCGAGGAGCGGACCCAGGCCTTGAAGCCCTTCTTCTCGGCCTGCTCGCGCAGCCAGATGCCGCTATAATCGTCGCCGCCGATCCAGCGGAAATTCTTGTCGCCCAAACGGAAAAGCGTGCCGTCGTCGATCATGCCGCCATGCTCGTAGCACATGGCCGAATAGACGACCTGGCCGGTCGAGAGCTTGCGCACGTCGCGCGTCAGGCAATATTGCAGCAGTTCCTCGGCATCCGGCCCCGTCACCTCGAACTTGCGCAAGGGCGAGAGGTCGATGAGCGCCGCACGCTCGCGGCAGGCCCAATATTCCTCGATCGGCCCTTCGGAGGAAAAGCGGTTCGGCAGCCAGAAGCCGCGATATTCGGTGAAGTCGCGGGTCAGGGCGGCGAGGCGCGTATGGAATGCGGTTTCCCGCGTCAGTTCGGGTTCGGCGTCAGGTGTCATGCGATAGGCCACAGCTCGTGTGAATTTCTCTTTGCCGGAGAAGGTCCGGACATGAATGTCGGTCGGGTCCCAGCCATTGGCCGCGTCGATATCATCGGGGCATGAGGAGGAGACGCAGACGAGATCGGTCAGCGCCCGCATCAAGACATAGTCGCCCGGCCGCGACCACGGCTCGTCGAGATAGAGCTGGTTATTGTGGTCGATATTGGTGTTGTAGAAATAGTTGAGCGCTTCCCAGCCCTTGCGGCCGGCGATGCCATAGGGCGCAAGCGCCGCATTGAAATTGTCCGTGCAGTTGGCATGGCCCGGATAGCCCATGTCATCATAATAACGCGAATTGCAGGCCGTGGCGAAGGCGTCGTGACGGCCGACCGTGTCCTGCACGATTTCCACCAGTGGCTCGAAATCGCGGTCAAAAGCCTTGGAGGGAAGACCGGGCGTGGGATAGCTTCGGCCGAGCAGGGTACGGGTCACGGTGGAGTCGAGTGCAAGGTCGAGCCCCTTGTCGACCTTGCGGGCGGCAAAGGCCTGAAAATCGGTACATTGCCGGCCATAGACATCGATGATCTGGATGAACTCGCCCGCGCGTACGAAATAGGCGGAGGCAGTCGCGGCACGGATGCGAATGTCCTCTAGGGGATCGGCCAGCGGTTCGGGCAGGGCGGACGCGTAGTCGCGCAGGATCGTCGAGCGCCGGATGCGCGCCTCCACCGGCGTCGCGGTGTCCTGCGCCTCTGGCGACATGGCCGCAGCCGGCGCGCAGACGATGAGCAGGCCCTTGAGCGCAATATTGAATTCGGCCGTACTGCCGGCAGGAGAAGAGGCTCCGAAGAGGTGCAGTGCGGCCGCGGCGGCGATGTCGGCTCCGCGTCTCTGCAGCGCCGTCTTGAGGCGCGCCGCGCTTGGGTCGCCGGAGGCCAGAAGCGCCTTCAGCCCTGATGCCTCGCCGCTGAACGACACGCCAAGCCCGGCGGGTTGAAAACGGCCCGTCTCATCCAGAAAAGTCAGTTCGCAGGCCTGGCCCCCCTCGCTATCGGTCAGCGTGACGACATCGCCCGGCTCGACGCGGAGCGTCAGAGAGCCGCCGCCCCTGCAGCGATAGCGCTCCGTGCCTCGCGGAAGGGCTGGAATACCGGGATAGCGAATGATGCTCGCCGAGACCGGCCTGATGCCGGGGGCCAGCGTGTCTGTCTCACGCATCGATCTGTCTCGCGAAAGAGAGGGCCTCGTTGCTCCTTCGATCATGTTGACAAAATGCAATGGGCAAGTAAAGGCCGTATTGACTAAAAAGAAAAAATCTTCACTATGCATAAAGGGCATGCATCTGGAACCCGCGCACAGACACGGCTCATGACAATCTCCGGCAAGCCCCGCAATGCCATGGGAGGCACGTTCAGGGAGACGTTCGAAGAGACGTCCGGAACATAAAAGGGGAATATCACCAATGACGGATATCGTGAATGCCGGCGTCTCCGCCGGCAGTGAAGGAAAGCTCATACGCGCGCTGGACTGGAAGGGCGCGTTCTGGGTGGCTGCCGGTGTGCCGCCGCTCGTACTCTTCTCCATCGGCGGCATCGCCGGGACGACGGGCAAGCTCGCCTTTCTCGTGTGGATCATTTCGATGGTCATGGGTTTTCTGCAGTCTTTTACCTATGCAGAAATCGCCGGCATGTTCGGCAACAAGTCGGGCGGCGCGTCCGTCTATGGCGCAACCGCCTGGCTGCGCTATTCGAAATTCATCGCGCCGCTGTCGGTCTGGTGCAACTGGTTTGCCTGGTCGCCTGTGCTGTCTCTCGGCTGCGCGATTGCGGCCGGGTATATTCTCAATGCCTTCTACCCCATCCCTGCAGCAGATTCGCAGGCTGTGCTCAGCTGGATCAGCGCACATGCCTCGTCCATCACTGTCGATAGCCCCCGCGTCGCCGAATATATCGCGGCCCATGCCGGCACCTCGCCGCAGGATGCCATGACGGCCCTGCTCAGCGCCGATGGCGTCGCGGCGCTGACCCCTGCCATCCGCACCTGGTCACTCGCCACTTTCACCATTCCGTTCCTAGCCACAGCGAACATTAATGCCACCTTCTTCATCGGTGGCATCCTGATGCTGATCATCTTCGCGATCCAGCATCGTGGGATTTCGGAGACGGCGAGCGTGCAGAAGTGGCTGGCGATCATCGTGCTCGTTCCGCTGCTCATCATCGGCATCTACCCGATCGTCAGCGGCCAGATCGTTTCGTCAAACGTCACCGGCCTCGTGCCGCCGACGGCCGCCTATGCTGAAACCGATGGAACTTGGAACATCGGTGGCTGGACGCTCTTCCTCGGCGGTCTCTACATCGCCGCTTGGTCGACCTACGGCTTTGAAACCGCCGTCTGCTACACCCGCGAACTGAAGAACCCGAAGACGGATACGTTCAAGGCGATCTTCTATTCAGGCCTTGCCTGCTGCGTCTTCTTCTTCCTCGTCCCCTTTGCCTTCCAGGGTGTGCTCGGCCATTCCGGCATGCTGGCACCCGGGATCGTTGACGGCACGGGCGTCGGCGAAGCGCTGGGCGGGCTGATCGGCGCTGGGCGCGTGGTCACGCAGTTGCTTGTCGTCCTGATGATCATGGCGCTCTTCCTGGCCATCATGACCGCCATGGCCGGCTCCTCGCGCACGCTCTACCAGGGCTCCAAGGACGGCTGGCTGCCGAAATATCTCGACCACGTGAACGAGAACGGCGCACCGACGCGGGCAATGTGGACGGACTTCGCTTTCAACCTGTGCCTTCTCGCGATCGCATCGGACACGAGCGGCTATTTCTTCGTGCTTGCCGTTTCCAACGTCGGCTACATCATCTTCAACTTCCTCAACCTCAACTCCGGCTGGATCCACCGCATGGATTCCGGTCATGTCGAGCGTCCCTGGAAAGCGCCGACCTGGCTGATCGGCGTCAACACCGTGCTGGCCTTCGTCAACGCGCTCTTCCTCGGTGCCGGCGCCAAGGTGTGGGGCTATGCGAATGCGCTCTGGATCGGTTTTGCCTTCGCGGCGCTGATCCTGCCCGTCTTTGCCTATCGTCACTATGTGCGTGACGGCGGCCAGTTCCCGGCGGGCGCCATGGAAGATCTTGGTCTGGTCGGGCAGGACCTCGGGATCAAGAAGGCCGGCATTCTACCCTATCTGGCACTTCTGCTCGGCCTGGCCATCGTGTTGCTCGCCAACTGGTTCTTCCAGCTGCCAGCCTGACGCCAGGCACTATTCTGGGGGAAAGCCCGCCGCAACTCAATGCGGCGGGCGTTTCCAGAAGGCGGAACAGGTGCGTCCCAGGACAGCCGCAATGCATTTCCGGATGGTTGAGGCAGGTGGCACGTGCTTGATCGTTTCAGTGCTCCATGGAGACGCTGAAACGACCTATCTCTTTGTTTTTGCGCAATTCCGGACGCGAAACCGGTTTCCACTTTCGCTGGAATTGCTCTAGCGTGAATAGCCTGCCCCCAGTGTCGATGCGTTGACCATCATTCAAAGATGAAGAACGTGGCAGCGCGCCTCATTCCGCCCGAATCTGAGCTTTGTGGGATTGCCTGACAAAATCGATGAATGCGCGCAAAGGCGCGGGCACAAGGCGCCGACCGGGATAGTAGAGGAAGGGTCCCGAAAACCGCAGCCACCATTCTTCCATCACCGGCACCAGATCTCCTCTATCGAAATGCGGACGAAGCCAATCCTCGAAAATATAGATCAAGCCAGAAGCGGCAATGGCCGCGTCGATGGCAAGGTCGGTGCCGCCACCGAACTGCACAATGAGGTTACCTTTGGGATTGATGACGACTTCTTCCCCATCGCGTTCGAATTCCCAGGCCGGAAGCGCGCGTCCGGAAAACCGCCCCAGAATGCAGTCATGCGCGAGCAGGTCGCTTGGATGTTGCGGCTTTCCCCTTGTCGCCAGGTAATGTGGCGAGGCGGCCAGGGCATAGCGCTGCTGGCGTGGGCCGATCGGTAAGGCCACCATGTCTTGCTCGAGGCGTTCGTCATAGCGAATGCCGGCATCGCAGCCGCTTTCGATAATGTCGACGAAATTCTCGTCCGTCACGATTTCCAGCCTTATGTCCGGATAGGCTTTCAGGAACGGCGGCACGATCGCAGGCAGGACCAGCCGTGCCGCGCTCATTGGAACGTTTAGCCTAAGCTCGCCAGCGGTGCGGCCACGGCTGCTTCTCACTTCGTCGAGAGCAGATGCCACCTCTGCAAATGCGGGTCCAAGGCGCTCCAGCAAGAGGCGTCCGGCGTCGGTCGGGAGCACGCTCCGGGTCGTGCGATTGAGCAATCTCACGCCCAGATCGTCTTCCAGACGTTTCACGGAATCGCTCAATGCCGACGAACTGACGCCACTTTCGCGCGCGGCCTGCCGGAAACCGCGGGATCGAGCCACCAACAGAAACGCATTCACATCGGATATTTCTGACACCGGTCCCCTCCAAACGCTCACACCGATTGTCCAGTATGGCGGACAGCCTGTCCTGATTATAGATGCTTGTGCCGTATATCCTACCCATCTATTTTTTGGGAAACACAAGGAGATGAACCATGGGCACTGTCGAAAATTCAGGAACATTCGAACTCGGCGATCGTGTGGTGCGCCGGCTGGGCTATGGCGCCATGCAGCTTGCAGGGAAGGGCGTGTTCGGACCTCCGCGCGATCGTCCGGAGGCCATTGCGGTTCTGCGAGAGGCCGTGGAAAGCGGCGTCAATCACATCGACACCAGCGACTTTTACGGTCCCCATGTCACGAACGAGATCATACGGGAAGCCTTGCATCCCTATGGAAGCGATCTTGTGATCGTCACGAAAGTCGGGGCGGTCAGGGGAGCCGACGCCTCCTGGAACCCCGCATTTTCGCGCGAGCAACTGACACAGGCCGTCCATGACAACCTGATCAATCTTCGCCTTGATGTGCTCGACGTCGTGAACCTTCGCGCCATGTTCGATGTCCACGGTCCCGCGGAGGGTTCGCTGGATCAGCCGCTTGAGGTGCTTGCGGATTTGAAGCAGCAGGGCCTGATCCGGCATATCGGGCTCTCCAACGTCACCGCAAAGCAGATCGAGGACGCTGGAAAGATTACCGAAATCGTTTGCGTGCAGAACCAGTACAATCTCGCTCATCGCCAAGACGATGCATTGATCGACACGCTGGCGTCTCAAGGCGTCGCCTACGTGCCGTTCTTTCCTCTCGGGGGCTTCTCCCCGCTGCAATCCTCGACCCTGTCAAACGTGGCCGCCAGGCTTGAGGCCACGTCAATGCAGGTGGCGCTTGCCTGGCTTCTCCAGCGTTCGCCGAACATTCTCCTGATCCCCGGCACCTCGTCCCGGGTTCACCTCAAGGAGAACCTTGCCGCGGCCACGATGGATCTCTCCGCGGCAGTCCTGTCGGAGCTTGAAAAGGTCGCGGCCTGACGCTGCTGGAAGCCCTGCTGTGCCAGGACAAGGCATGCGCGTGTCGATCGGATGGCCGGATCGAGCCGGGGGGCAAGCCTTCACGCCGGTCCGGGGGCGGACGTCAGCCGCGCCGGCGCGCGTGGTCCAGCCCTCGACCCGCCGAATTCCGAGGTGATGAGTTTGCCGCATGTGGCGACCAATTCTCCGAGTGTCTCGACCCGCGCCTCCGATATGCGAGACGACGGGCCGGCGATCGAGACAGCGGCATGCACGATGCCCGCTTCGTCGTAGATCGGCGCAGCGATACAACGAAGCCCCAGTGAAAACTCTTCATTGTCGACCGAAAAGCCGCGCTGGCGGATCTTGTCCAGTTCCACGCGCAAGTCGTCCTGCGTCACGATGGTGTGCTCCGTGTAACGGTTCATGCCAGTTTTCCGGATGATTGCCGTCACTTCGTCGTCGCTCATGTGGGCAAGGATCATCTTTCCCGCAGCAGAGCGATGCATCTCCGCACCGCCACCGGGTCTTGAGATGGCGCGCACCATCTGCTGGCTCTGAACCTGCGCCATGCAGACGACTTCCGATCCGTCCTGCATGAAGAAATTCACCGTCTCGCCGGTGGCGAGCATGAGCCGGCGCATGAGCGGCACCGCAAGCGATACCATGTCCCGCGATCTGGCGAACGCATTGCCCACCACAAAGGCTTGCACACCGATGCTCCAGCACATGGTCGCCTGGTCGAACCGGACGAATCTCTGACGTTGCAGCGTGGTCAGGATCCGATGTGCGCTGGAAGGCGGCAGCCCCACTTGAGCAGCGACCTCCTTGAGGGGAAGGCCGTCATCACACTCGCCCAAGCGCTCCAGAATGGAAAGCGCACGGTGGATCGACTGCACGCTGCCGCTTTCTTTAACATCCGGATTCGATTTCATTTTTTCTCTCTTCTCGACCGCTTTGGAAATGAACGCCTTCTGTACTTATTCCACATCGTGAAATTTATTCCAACCCAACTTGCACAGGATTTAGTCACGCATAAGATATAGGCAGAAAACAAGGAGAGCGGCATGCGCGTCGGCGTTCACAAGATCAGGATGAACAATCCAGGCGATGTTTCCGAGCTGCAGCGGCTGATAGAAGCGGGCGAGGTCAAGCCTGACGAGATTGTCGCCCTGATCGGCAAGACCGAGGGCAACGGCGGCGCAAACGACTTCACGCGCGGATTCGCGACCCAGTCCTTTTCCCTGCTGCTTGCGGGCTATCTCGGCATTTCGCCGGAGGCGGTGACGCAGCGTATCCCCTTCGTGTGGTCCGGTGGTACGGAAGGCGTGCTGAGCCCCCACGCCACCATTTTCACACGAAGCGAGGCGGAGCCAACCGGCGAGAAGCGTCTTTCGATCGGTATCGCCATCACGCGGGAGTTCGCGCCGGAAGAGGTTGGCACAATGACGGAAGTGCGCGAAGTCGCCGAAGCGGTGCGCGCAGCGTTTTTCGATGCGGCAATCGATAATGCTGCCGATGTCCATTACGTCCAGGTCAAGGGGCCGTTGCTGACCCCGGCGGCCGTTGCCGATGCCGGGCGGCGCGGCGCAAAGCTCGTTACCACCGATCCCAATGGTTCGAAGCCCTATGCACGGGGCGCCACCGCGCTTGGTGTGGCCGTCGCGCTTGGGGAGGTCGATGAAGCATTGCTGAGCGACGAGGTGATCGCCAGACGCATGGATTTCTATTCGTCCGTCGCCAACACATCGGCAGGCGGCGAGTTGCGCAATTGTGAAATCATCCTGTTCGGCAACTCCTCGAGGGCAGGTGGCAATCTGCGCATCGGGCATGGCATTCTGAAGGACGTTGTCGATACGGATGGTGTCAAGGCTGCGATTGCCGATGCGCTGGGAACGAAGGCGGACCAAACCGCGGTCGATGTCAGCGCTGTGAAGGCAGTTTTTGCGAAGGCCGAGGCTCCCGTTGGCGGCGTTCTGCGTGGTGCGCGCACGACCATGTTGTCCGATGCGGACATCAATTACGAGCGCCATGCACGAGCGGCGCTTGGCGCCGTCATCACATCGGTGACGGGTGACCCGCGCATTTTCGTGTCCGGCGGCACGGAACATCAATGCAAGCCCGGCGAAGCGCCGATCGCCGTCATCGTTGAAATCTAGTCCTCCCAAGTCCCCCACGCCTCCGGCGAGCATGGGGCGAGCATCAGCGCCGGATCACTGAAGCAGAATCACAAAGACCAGACAGAGGGTTTATCGCCATGACGAATTTGATTTCCAGCCGCCGACGGCTGTCGGCGGCCAGCGCTATACTCATGCTTTCGACAACCGCGTTTGCGGGCGCGGCGCTGGCAGAGGAGAAGGCAGCCATCCTGCTGCCTGGTAGCGCAAATGACCAGAGCTGGAACGCTCTCGGCTACGCCATTGTCAAAAGCCTTGAACCGCATGGTTTCAAGACGGCCTATACGGAAAATGTCGCGGACGCCGACGAGGCCGAAGCTGTCCGCGATTATGCCAGCCAGGGCTACAATATCGTGCTCGGGCATTCGGGCCGTTTCGTCTCGGCCATGGAGCAGGTCGCGCCCGACTTCCCCAAGACACAGTTCATTGCCGTCAGCGGCAATGAAGGTGCCGCGCCCAACGTCATGTCCATCGACTATAACAACGCACAGTTCGGCTGCCAGGTCGGCCTGCTTGCCGCCAAGATGAGCAAGACGCACAAGGTCGGCGGCATCTACGGCCTGCAGGGCGTACCCAATATCACGGCTCAGGCCGGCGGCTTCCGTCTGTGCGCTCAGAAGGCAGGCGCCGAGGTCACGATCCTCTATATCAAGGATATGGAAGACGCAGCCGAAGCCAAGGAGGCGGCCCTTTCGCTGATCGCCAAGGGCGCCGACGTCCTGACCGGCAAGCTGAATGCGGCCGAAGCCGGCCTCGTTCAGGCGGCCAAGGAAAAGAAGGTCTATGTGACCGGCCGCGGTTTCGACCAGACAGCGATCGCCCCCGATCTCGTCCTGACGAACATCGTCGAGGACTGGCCTTCGATGATCGGCAGCGCCGCGGAGGAGGTCAAGGGCGGAAAGCTGTTCGGCACCTTCGTGCAATATGGCTATGACACCGGCAAGACGACCGGTGCCTCCCTGAAATACAGCGCTGACAAGGCTTATGGACCGGCCGTTCCGGAGGCCGTTGCCAAGGAGGTTGACGCCATGGCGGCCGACTTCGCATCCGGCAAGCTGAAAGTCACCCCGACCGAACAGGACGCCCGTAGCGGTAGCTGAGTTCGGCTCCAAACACGCCGGAGCGCGGCAAACCCGCCTCCGGCTTTCTTGAATTCGAGGCTAAGATGGCAGCTCTTCTGGAAATGCGCGGGATGGTGAAGACCTATGGTTCGCTTCGCGCGAACGATGGCGTCGATCTCGACGTGTTTGCAGGCGAGATTGTGGGACTGCTGGGCGAGAACGGGTCCGGCAAAAGCACGCTAATGAAAATCCTGTTCGGCATGACCGAGCCGGATGCGGGCGGTATCGTGTTCAAGGGAACCGAGCTTTCCGGGCACCGTCCCCGCGAGGCGATGGCTGTTGGCATCATGATGATCCACCAGCACTTCATGCTGATCGAAGCCATGACAGTCCTGGAAAACATCATGCTGGGATGGTCGGAGGCGGGCGATGTCCTGCGTCGCCACACCATTGCCGGGCGCATTCGTGAGGCCAGCGAGCGCCTTGGTCTCGACCTCGATCCGGATGCGCGGGTCGCCGACCTGCCGCTTGGCCGCAGGCAGCGCATCGAGATTCTGAAGGCCGTTCTACGCGATGCCGATCTGCTCATTCTGGACGAGCCGACCTCAAACCTCGCACCGTCCGAGATAAACGAATTGCTCAATATCCTGCGCCGCCTGCGCAGCGAGGGGAAAGGTATCGTCTTCATCACCCACAAGATGCCGGAGGTGATCGAGGTCTGCGACCGGGTCGTGGTTCTGCGCGCCGGCCGGGTGTCGGGCAAGGCGAGCATCGCAGGTGCCGACAGGGCAAGCCTGGCCGCCATGATGGTCGGTCGGGATGTCACGACGCCCTTGTCGGTGGAGCCGCATCCGACCGGCCCAAGCCGCCTCAGCGTCAGTGCGCTTGCGGCAAAAGACCTGGGCCCGCTCGATCTCGATATACGCGGCGGCGAAATCCTCGGCATTGCGGGTGTGGATGGCAATGGCCAGCTTGAACTCGCTGAAGCGCTGGCAGGCCTGCGCCCGGTGACCGCCGGCGCGATCATGCTCGACGGCCTGGACATCACCCGCGCCACCGCTGCGAAACGGACAGACGCGGGCCTCGCCTACATGCCGGCCGACCGGTCGACCACCGCGCTCGTCAAAAGCATGACCATTGCCGAAAACCTGATGCTGCGCGACAGCCGGAAGCCGCCCTTCAGCAAACGCGGCCTGCTGGATCGGGACGGCAGCCGTCAGGAAGCCGCAGCACTCATGGAACGGTTCGACATACGCGCGCCCTCGGGTGAGACGCTTGCCGGCAGCCTGTCCGGCGGCAATCAGCAGAAGATCGTGATTGCCCGCGAACTGGCCCGCAAGCCTGCGGTCCTTGTCGCGCATCAGCCGACCTGGGGCCTTGATCCAGGCGCAACCCGTTTCGTGCTGGAGCGCATGATCGCCTTGCGCGATGGCGGATCGGCGGTGATCTACATTTCCTCCGAGCTTGAGGAAGTCCTGGCAGTCAGCGACCGGATAGCCGTGATTGCCGGCGGACGCATCGCGGGCGTTGTCTCGCGCGCTGAGGTGGACATGACCCGGATCGGTCTCTGGATGTCGGAGCGCGCGGCATGACGGAGACGACGAATACCCAGCCTCCGCCGCCATTTCGAGCCCCTTTCTCGCTCAGGCGTGATCATATTGTCTGGCGGATCGGCCTTGCGCTTGCCATGTCCGTCTTCGCGGCCGCCATTCTGATCTTGTTTTCGGGCAAGAACCCGCTGGACGCATTCTTGGCCATGCTGGTTGGTGCCTTCGGCTCCCCCCATCAGATCGGCGTCGCGCTGAACCGAACATCGCCCTATCTCTTTGCGGGAGCGGGACTGGCGCTTTGTTTCCGCGCGGGCATCATCAACATGGGTTCGGATGGCCAGATCGCCATGGGTGGGGTCGGTGCCTGTGCCACCGTGCTCTTCTGGCCCGGGCAGGCGGGGGTGGCCGCCGCCATTGCCGCGTTGATCGCCGCGGCCGTTTGTGGTGGTCTATGGGCAGGCGTGGCTACGGCAATCCATCTCGGTCGGCGCGTGCATGAAGTGCTGGCCACGCTGCTCCTCAATTTCGTCGCGCTGCTTCTGGTCCAGCTTCTTCTGTCCGGGGTTCTGGGACAGTCCGGCGCCGGCTTCCTGCAATCGCCGCTGCTGCCCCGCGATGTGTGGCTGCCGCGCTTGCCGTCCTTCGACTTTCACATCGGCGTCATTATCGCAGTCCTTCTGGCCGCGCTCATCTCCTTCATACTGTGGCGCACGCCTCTCGGTTTTGCCATCCGGGTCACCGGCAAGTCGCGCCGCGCCGCCAACTATGCCGGATTCTCCGTGGCGGGGATCACCTGGCGGGTCATGCTGACATCCGGTGCGATGGCCGGCCTGGGAGGGGGCGCGGAAATCCTTGGCCTGCACCATCGCCTGATCGAGGGATTTTCCAACGGCTTCGGCTTCAAAGCCGTCACGGTCGCGCTGCTGGGCGCACTCGAGCCGGCAGTCACCATTCCGGCGGCACTCTTCGTCGGCTTTCTGGAAACAGGCGCTCTGGCCATGCAGCGGCAGATCGGCGTGCCATCGTCTCTCGTGACGGTCATCGAGGCCATCACCATGCTTTTCATCCTTGCCGCAACGGTCCGACGCGCATGATAGACTTTCTCGAAGCAGCCATCCGCATTGCTACACCGCTGATCTTCGCAGCGCTGGGCGGCATCCTCTCCGAGCGCGCCGGCGTCTTTGCCGTTGGCCTCGAAGGCATGATGCTGACGGGAGCCTTTGCCGCCGTGATCGGGACATGGCTGACAGGCTATACCGCTGCCGGTGTTGTCTCCGCCGTGGCCGGCGGTGCGCTGCTGGCGACCGTGGTGGCCATCGTCACCGTGCGCCACCGGGCCGACAACATGGTCACGGGACTGACCTGCAACATCCTCGCCCTTGGCCTGACGACTTACCTGATGCGGATCGTCTCGGGCAGCGGTCGCCCGCTGGCGATCCATATCGATCCGATTGGTGCCTGGCCAATCCCCGGCCTGTCGCAGATCCCCGTCCTGGGCCCGATCCTTTTCAATCATCCGCCGCTGACCTATCTCGCGCTCCTTGGCTGCGTCCTTCTGTCGTTCCTCCTCTATCGGACGCAATGGGGCCTGATGCTTTGCGCCACCGGAGAAAATCCCGAGGCTGTCTTTGCAGCGGGTGCCAACCCCATGTCCATCCGCATGCGGTCGGTGATCGGGTGCGGCGCTATCGCGGGGATCGCCGGCGCGGTGCTCTCCCTGCAACAGGTCGGCACCTTCACGGACGGAATGACTGGCGGCCGCGGCTATCTGGCTCTTGCCTCCCTGATTGTCGGGCGGTGGAACCCGTGGGGTGCGGCGGCGGCCTGCCTTGGCTTTGGAGCGGCGGAGGCGCTGGAGCTGCGCCTCCAGTCGATGGGAATTCCACTGAGTTCCTACATCATGCAGATGGCACCCTATCTTATCGCACTTGCGGTTCTGGCGGGTCTCGGCCGGTCGAGCAGGTTGCCGGCCTCCATCGGGAAGCCTTTGTGAAGCATGAAAGGTTTTGAGGATATGCCGGAGGAGATCGGCGCATTGGCCGCCGCACTGCGCAGCGGCGAGCTATCGGCAACTGCTCTGCTGGAACGATCCCTCGAACGGATCGACAGGCTTGACGGCACTCTCAACGCCTTCGTCGCCATAGACAGGGAAGGGGCCTTTGCAGCGGCGCGGGACTGCGACGCTCGGCTGAAGCGCGGCGAAGCCCGCTCTGCGCTGGAGGGCATTCCGCTCTCGATCAAGGACAATCTCCTGATGCGCGGGCTGCCCGCGACATGGGGCAGCCGCGCGCTCAAGGATTTTGTGCCTGACCATGACGAACTGCCCGTGGCAAGGCTTCGAGATGCAGGCGCGGTCCTCATCGGCAAGACCAACGTTCCCGAACTGACCCTCGAAGGCTATACCTCGAATGATCTCTTCGGCGTGACACGCAATCCTCTCGATCCGTGCCTGACGCCGGGGGGCTCCTCTGGCGGTGCAGTCGCAACTGTCGCGGCCGGTCTCGTTCCCGCCGCCATCGGCACGGATGGCGGCGGCTCCATCCGTCGCCCCGCCAGCCATACGGGTCTCGTCGGCTGGAAGCCTTCCATCGGGCGCATCGCCCGCGCGAAAGGCTTTCCCGTCATACTCACCGATTTCGAAGTCGTCGGCACGATCACCCGGACAGTTGCCGATGCACGCATCTTGGATGCCGTGATCCAGGGCCCACACGTCTATGACAGGCGATCGCAGATACCAGCCGTCTCATCATCCGGCTGCGAGCGCCCGCGCATTCTCTACATCGCGAGATTCGGGCAAAGCCCGGTCGATCCCGAGATCATTGCGGCCACGGATACGTTTGCGCATCGCCTCGCACGAGGCGGCGCCGAGGTTGAACATGGCACCTGCTTCTTCGATCTCAACATGACAAATCGCATCTGGCGAACCATCTCGCGCGCCGGCGTGGATTATCTCATGCGCTGGTGTCCGACACTCGCCGATCTTGCCGGGACATCGGTGCAATCAATGGCGCAGGATGGGAGAACGATTACGGGTGCGGACTATCTGGAAGCGCTCGAGGCCGTGACTGTATTGCGTGAGGCGATGGTGGACGTTTTCAGCCGATACGATTTCATTCTGACACCGAGTGCGGCCGCCTTGCCATGGCCGGCAGAACAGCCGTTTCCCACCGTCATCGACGGCAAGCCGGCGAGTCCGCGAGATCACGCCGTCTTCACGGGCTGGGTCAATATCGCGGGGCTTCCGGCCATCAATCTGCCGATCGCTCGGTCGGCAACGGGACTTCCGATCGGTGCGCAACTGATCGGTGACTTTCGCGCCGATGAAAACCTTCTGCAGTTTGCTGAAATCGCCTTGGCTTAGTACATGGCGCGAAAATCGAATATGCCTACGATGAGGAGACTCCGGCAGGCAGGAATATGCTCTCCGGAGGGCCGGCGGTCATGGCGTTGCTTTCATCGCTGAACTTGAGGGTGGTCGACTCTCAGCAAAAAGCCAGGCGGCAAGCTTGTCCACATGCGCTTCACGCGCGGAAGGCTGCACGAGCCAGTAGCCCCTGTCCGGTCGCACGAGTGCGGGCCCGGCGACAGTCAGCAGACCGGCCTTGACCAGATCGTCGACAAGACCCGTCCAGCCAAGTGCCAACCCCTCTTCACCGAGAGCGGCCTGCAAGACGAGATGATAGGCATTGAAGCTGAGATCACCCGTGTCCGGCTGGCGCGCCACGCCCATGTCCTTGAGAAAGCCCTGCCAGGAAAACCAGCGCTCGTCGTCGTCGCCCTCAAGATGGATCAGCCGCTGCCGGGCAAGATCGGCAGGCTCGCGGAAGGGGCCAGCCTTGGCGAGGTAAGCCGGCGAACAGACGGGCCGCACGCACTCTTCCATCAATTGCACTGCGCTCGCGCCGAACGCTCCCTGCCGGCCGAACAGGATATAGAGGTCTGCCTCGCCCGTATCGGCGATCTTGATGCTCTGTGATGCTAGAATATGCACCTCGACATCCGGCTCCAGCCGGCGAAATGCCGAGATGCGCGGCATGAGCCAATAGGACGCGAAGCCGAAATCCGTGTGAATGCGCACCGAAGTCTGCCGCCCGCGCCTGCGGATCTGCCGTACCGCCTCATCAATGCCTGTGAGTGCCTCGACGACGGCGTCATGCAGCTGCGCACCCTCGCGCGTGAGTGCCGCGCCACGATGCAGCCGCTGCACCAGCGGCGCACCGACGCTTTCCTCGATGCGGCGCAGCTGATAGCTGACGGCCGGCTGCGACAGGCGCAATTCCTCCGCCACCCGCGTCAGGTTCTTGTGCCGCCCAATCGCCTCGAAGAGGCGAAGCCAGCCCAGGTCAAGCGGTCGTTCTGCCATTGATTCTCTTTATCTCAACGATAAAAACAAAGGGGCTGCAAATCCTGCGCAATATCAAGTTCCATGGGTCAGAGAGCGGGAACTCCATAGTCCACCAGCCATAATATAGATTGGCATAAGCCGGAACCATAGGGGAATTTTATGAGCATGAAACAAGTCTCGGGTGCTGCCCTGGCAGGCCTTCTTCTCGCCAGCACGGCCATGGCGGCCGATGCACCCGCCTGCAAGACCGTCCGCATGTTCGATCCAGGCTGGACTGACATTTCCTCCACCAACGCCATCGCAACCGTGCTTCTGGATGCGCTGGGCTACAAGACGGATATCAAGACGCTCTCCGTGCCGATCGGCTACAAGGCGCTTGAAAACAAGGAGATTGACGTCTTCCTCGGCAACTGGATGCCGGCGCAGCAGAAATTCATCGACCAGCTGAACGCCGCCAAGGCAGCCGAGAAGCTGAAGGAAAACCTCCCCGACGCCAAGTTCACGCTTGCCGTGCCGTCCTATGTCGCGGATGCAGGTGTCAAGGACTTCAAGGATCTCGCCGCGCATGCCGACAAGTTCGAGAAGAAGATCTACGGCATCGAAGCTGGCGCGCCGGCCAACCAGAGCCTGCAGAAGATGATCAAGGCCGACGATTTCGGTCTGAAGGACTGGCAGGTCGTCGAGTCGGGCGAGCAGGGCATGCTTTCGCAGGTTGCCCGCGCTGAAAAACGCCAGGGCTGGATCGTCTTCCTCGGCTGGGCGCCGCATCCGATGAATACCAAGCTGAAGCTGACCTATCTTTCCGGCGGCGATGCCTATTTCGGTCCGAATTATGGTGGTGCCACGGTCAATACGCTTGCTCGCACCGGCTGGGCGGAGGCCTGCCCGAATGCTGCGAAGCTGTTCAAGCAGTTGGGCTTCACCCTCGACATCGAGAACGCGATGATGGGCAAGATCATGGACGACGGCAAGACGCCGACGGATGCCGCCAAGACCTACCTGAAGGATCATGCATCCCTCATCGAGCCGTGGCTTTCGGGCGTGACCACGCTTGACGGCAAGCCGGGCCTTCCTGCGGTCAAGGCCTCGCTCGGTCTCTGATGGAATGACCTCAGCTTTGATCGCGTCCGTGTATCGCGGGCGCGATCCTGTTCAAACTCCCGCATGATAATAGCAAATGGCAGACGAACCGATGACGCGGCCCAATATCCTCATTCTCATGGTCGATCAGTTGAACGGGACCTTTTTTCCCGACGGGCCAGCTGCCTTTTTGAAAACGCCGAATCTCAGGGCGCTTGCGGAGCGTTCGGCGCGTTTTGCCAATTGCTATACGGCAAGCCCGCTCTGCGCGCCGGCGCGCGCCTCTTTCATGTCGGGCTGCCTTCCCTCGCGCACGCGCGTCTATGACAACGCCGCCGAATTTGCTTCCGATATTCCGACCTATGCCCATCACCTGCGCCGCGCCGGCTACAGGGTTATCCTCTCGGGCAAGATGCATTTCGTCGGTCCAGACCAGTTGCATGGCTTCGAAGAGCGCCTGACGACGGACATCTATCCCGCCGATTTCGGCTGGACGCCGGATTATACAAAGCCGGGGGAGCGGGTTGACTGGTGGTATCATAATCTCGGCTCCGTGACCGGGGCAGGGGTGGCGGAGATCACCAACCAGCTCGAATATGACGACGAGGTCGCTCACAATGCCGCCGCCAAGCTCTATGACCTCTCGCGGGGCCATGACGAGCGTCCCTGGTGCCTGACCGTCAGCTTCACCCATCCGCACGACCCTTATGTGGCCCGCCGCCGCTTCTGGGACATGTATGAAAACGCGCCGGAACTCGACCCGACTGTCGGTCCGATTGCCTTTGACGATCTCGATCCGCATTCGCAGCGCCTCTGGCACGCCTCGGATTCGGCGAAGTTCAATATCACGCCGGAGATGGTGCGTCGTTCGCGCCAGGCCTATTTCGCCAACATCTCCTATATCGACGAGAAGATCGGCGAGTTGCTCGACATCCTCAAGCGCACCCGTATGGACGAGAACACGATTATCGTCTTCACCTCCGACCACGGCGACATGCTGGGTGAGCGCGGCGCCTGGTTCAAGATGAGCTTTCTCGAAGGCGCCTGCCGCGTACCCCTGATGCTGGCAGCACCCGGAGTGCCGAGCGGGCTCAACGAAACGCCGGTCTCCACGCTCGACGTCCTGCCCACGTTGCTGGAAATGGCCGGTCTGCCCCCCAGCATTGCCGCTCCCTGGTTCGACGGTGAGAGCCTTGTGCCGGTTGCCGCCGGCTCGGCCCGCGGCCCGGTGCCGATGGAATACGCCGCTGAAGGGACGATTACGCCCATGGTGGCTTTGCGCGAAGGAGACTGGAAATATATTCACTGCCCCGCAGATCCGCCCATGCTTTTCGATCTGGCAAGCGACCCGCATGAGCGGGCCAACAAGGCCGGTGATGCGGCGTCAGCCGATCGCGAACTCGCCTTGAAAACGCAGATCGACGCACGCTGGAATCTGGATGCCTTCGACGCTGCGGTCCGCGAAAGCCAGGCCCGCCGTCTCGTGGTCTATGAAGCGCTCAGAAACGGGGCCTATTATCCCTGGGATTACCAGCCGCTCCAACGCGCCTCCGAGCGTTATATGCGCAACCACATGGACCTGAACGTGCTGGAGGAAAACCAGCGCTTTCCGCGCGGCGAATAACGCTGTGCCGTCTCCCGGTCCTGCCTTGCTCGTGCGCGGTTTCGGCTCTCGAGGAACGCGTGCGCCTTCGGTGCGGCACACCGGAGGCGCCGGGCAATGACATGCCCTGATCCACGCATGGGAGGGGGAACGCCGCACATCAGAAAAACTCTCCAGCGCCGAGCCGTGCCTCTGCCTGCAGCCTCAGGCGAACATACGCCCGAAACCGGAGACCCGTCCCAGTTCGTACCCCGTTGCGGACAATGCCCCATAGATCGCCGTCGCAACGCTGTCATGTATCGCCACGTCATGCGACTTCTCCAGCGAGTCAACGAGTGAAGCACCGGCGAGATTTGTGCAGAAAACGGCGATTGAATCGGGTTTCGACAAGGCGAGTTCTTCGACCATGCGTGTGATTTCCGTATCCTTGACTTGGCTGAAACTGAAATTGTCTCTCAGGCCCAGGTGCCGTTCGCTGATGATCTCGATGCCTTCATTGGCGAACGATCTGACAATCGCATCCTGCACGTCGCCCGTATAAGGTGAGGCCAATCCGATCCGGCTTTCGTTCCGCTTCTTCATGATGTCAAACAGGGCGAGCACCGAGGTCGATGCCCGTACTCCCGTTGCCTGCTTGATGCGCTCGCAGAGCAATCGGTCGCGATCAAGACCGAGCCAGCCGGCACTTGTTCCGTTCCAGACGATGACATCGACTTTGGCGTCTGCAAGGAGCTCGGCAGCCGCCAGCATGGGCCGATCGTCGAACTGGTTCAGAAGATCGGCATCCAGCCCGATTGCCGTTACGCGGAAGCGCGAGAAATGCGCGGTGACGTCAGGCAGATCCTTGAGCATCTGCATTGTCATGGGTTCAAGAACGGTATTGGAGGAGGGAGTGAGCATTCCGATACGAAGCGATTTCACGGGTGTTTCCTGATGCGTGAGTGATTAGGCATGAATTGGAGGGCGACCAATTTTCGGCAAGGCGGCTTCGAAGGCCGCGGCGGCCGACAGCACCCGCGCGTCGCCCAGATGGGGACCCACGATCTGGAGTCCGATTGGCAAGCCGTTGACGAGACCACACGGCACACTGGCTGCCGGTTGTCCTGTAAGATTGAAGGGGGACGTAAAGGGGCACCACTCGTAAGCGGCGATTGGCTTTCCGTCGATGGAAGATGGGCCATCCTGCTGCTTTCCGAAGGCCGTCACGGAAAGCGTCGGAGTCAGGATGAAATCGCATCCGCTCATGACTTTTGCGATCGTATCCACAAAGGACTTGCGAGCGGTTATGGCATCCGTTGCATCCTCGAACGGTCGTGACTGTGCCAGCAGATCCGACACCGCGTCGCAGACCGGAACCGGCTTTTCGGCGAGGAGACGGCGCATGCCGTTAAGATCGGTCTCCAGCGCAACCATGGTGCTGAAGGTCGCATGGACATCGATTTCCGGCGGCGCACCCACGACAAGGTCCAGTCCGCAAGCTTGCGTCAGAAAAGCGACCGCCCTGTCGGTCGCGTCTTTCAGGTCCTGTTCGACTGGCTGGTCGTGCCAGGTCGGCCAGTAGAGCACGCGCGCGCCAGGCGACAGCGGTGCAATCTCCGTCCAGCGAAGATCCGAACATGGAATGGACCAACGGTCGCGCGGATCCGGACCGGCGATGACGGACAGCATGAGCGCCGCATCCGCGACATCGCGCGCGATGGGTCCGATATGCTCAATGGATTCCCAGCCCGAGACGCCCGGAAGCGCAATGTCCCGGCATCCTGGCCAGAGCGGCACCCGGCCCATGGCAGCCTTGACGCCGACCAGGCCGGAAAGTGCAGCGGGCAGGCGCACAGAACCGCCGCCATCGCTGCCGATCGCAAGCGGGCAGACCCCGGCGGCAACTGCCGCCGCCGATCCTGCGCTGGACCCGCCGGGCGAGCGCTCCGGGTTCCAGGGATTGCCGGTCGCCGGAAACAGCAGGTTGTTCCCATGCGCGCCGAAGCCGAATTCCGAAACGTTGGTCTTGCCGATGATGATCGCATCGGCAGCTCTCAGCCGCTCGACGACGATATCGTCGTCATCGGGAATATAATCGGCGTAGAGATGCGACCCGAAAGTCGTGCGGATTCCTTTGGTCAGAACCAGATCCTTGATGGCCACCGGAACGCCCGCAAGCGGTCCGAGGGGTTCACCGCGCGCGACGCGTTTGTCGAGCGCATCGGCGGTTGCATAGGCCTCGTCGCGGGCCAGTGTTGCGAAGGCATGGATCGTCGGCTCGACCTTGTCGAGCGCTGCGAAGGCGGCCTCGATGATGTCGCGGGCCGAAACGGCACCTGTTGAAACACGATGTGCGATCTCGCGGGCCGACAGTGTCGGATATTCATCGATAAACATGGAAGCCTCCTGAGAAATGGGATTGCCGTTCATATGGCCGGCCCGGACAGCAGGAGCTGTTCCAGCGCCGGTGAAAGGCCGATCGAGGATTTGGGGGCAGGCCGACGATAGGTGCCGGCGGTCGCCTTGACGGGATTGAGCGCAACGAGCAATTCGGCCTGCTTGACGGCCGCGACCACGGATTCGACCACGGGCACGGGAATGCGGTCGCACACGCGCGCCGCGAGGCCGGCAAGCGGCGCTCCGGCAAGAATGATGACATCAGCTTCATCGTCTTCGACAGCGCGGAGGGCGAGGTCGACGAGCAGGTCTTCCTTCTCGTCCTGAACCTGGGCAAGCGACGTGAACTTGCCGTCGAGCAGCCGTATGCTGGCGAGCCGGTCCAAAAGGCCGTGCATCGCCACGCATTCGCGAAACCAGGGACCGAGTGCCCGCGAAAACGAGACGATGGAAAACCGCAGGCCCAACATGCAGGCGCTGAGCATAGCAGCCTCCGCCAGCCCTATGACGGGGACGCTCATCAATTCGCGCGCACCGCCAAGGCCTGGGTCTCCGAAGGCCGCGATGATGGCGACATCGAAACTTCCCTCTCTCTCGGCCAGCGTATCGAGAACGATGCCGGACGCGACCGTCGCCTCGGCCCTTGTGGCGATGTAGGGAACGCCACGAGAGGCTGTGACGGGAATGAGCCGGCTGGTCGGCGCAAGAGCATGCCGGGCCGCATTCACCAGGCGATCCGTCACGTCCTCCGATGTGTTTGGATTGAACAGAAGGATGCGTGTCATGGTGCGATTGCCTCAGTTGTGGATTGCGTGCCATCGGGCAGACTTTCCACGCGGTGGCAGGCGACCTGTCGTCGCGCGCCCGCTGTGATCAGTTGCGGCATGACATGGCTGCAAACAGGCAATTCCACGGGGCACCGTCCTGAAAGGCGACATGCGTTCTGGTTCGGGTCGATGGGGCTGGATGCGGAGCCTTCCAGCTTGGTTCGTGGGGAATTTTCGCGCCCGGGATCGGGGATCGCGTCGAGCAGCGCGCGGGTGTAGGGATGCTTCGGATCGAAGAAAACGGAATGTGATGGGCCGAATTCGACGATTCGGCCGAGATACATCACGGCGATCTTGTCGCACAGCAGACGCACGACATTGAGATCGTGCGACACGAAGAGATAGCTCATATTGCGCTGTTTCCGTAATTTCGCCAGCAGATGCAGGACCAGCGATTGAACGGACACGTCGAGCGCCGAGGTCGGCTCGTCCAGAACGACCAGTTTGGGATTGACGGCGATGGCACGGGCGATCCCGACACGCGCCTTCTGGCCGCCGGACAGTTGATGCGGATAGCGGTCGGCAAATTCGGCGGGCAAGCCGACATCCTCCAGAGCCTGCAGCGCCATCTTCGTCATGTCCCCGGCCGAGCCGCCGATCAGCCGCTTCAGGGGATCGGTGATGGCCTGAAGGACGGTGAAACCCGGGTTCAGGCTCTCCGTCGGATCCTGGAAGACAACCTGGATATCCTTCCGCATCGGCGTGCCGCCAAAGGCCCTGGTCGGGATATGTCCGATATCGTGACCGGACAAATGGATCTCTCCGCCTGAGGAATCCACGAGCCGCGCCAGAACACGCGCCAAGGTCGATTTTCCACAACCGGATTCTCCGACGAGCCCCACGCATTCGCCTTCGGCAATTGTCAGATCGACGTCATCGACAGCGTGCAGCATCTTCCGATGAAACGCACCGACGGGATAGCGCTTGGAAACACCGCGCGCCTGCAACAGGGGGGTCGTTTTGGGAGAGGGCGTCATAGCGGATACCTGCAGCGGACAGAATGATCATTGCCGATGGCCTGGAGCGGGACAGGGGCGGTTTCGCAATCAGCCTGCCTTCGGTCGCAACGATGAAGGAACCGACACGGTGGCAAATCCCGGCGCAGATCGGGAAGATTACCGGGAATGGAGGCCAGATCGCCCAGTTCGGTATCCGCCGTGGGCGTTGCCGCAAAAAGTCCCCGTGTATAGGGATGTGCGAAATGCGAGCGCAACGTCCGGGCTGATGCGATCTCGACCATGTGGCCCGCATGCATGACCGCGATACGATCGCAATACTCTGCTGCGAGCGCCAGATCGTGCGTGATGAGGATCGATGACATTCGGCTCTCCCGCACCAGATCGCGGATCAGATCCATCACGACAGCCTGCGTCGTCACGTCGAGTCCGGTCGTCGGCTCGTCCGCGATCAACAGCGATGGCGAGCACGAAAGGGCCATGGCGATCATCACCCGCTGGCACATGCCGCCGGACAACTCGAACGGATAGGCTTCGTATCGACGCTCAGGATCGGGAATCCTGACGCGGGCCAGGGCGGCAATTGCGGCTGCCCTGGCGTTGGACCGCGAGACCGGTCCATGCCTTCGCAGCACATCCTCGATCTGTTTCCCGACCTTCATGATCGGGTTGAGCGCAGTGCGCGGGCTTTGAAAGATCATCGATAGCTCGCGGCCGCGGATGGCTGAGAGTGCCGAGGCCGGGCCATTCAGATCAATGCCGCCAAAGGTGATCGTATCAGCCCTGATCTGCGCGTTGTCGTCGAGAAGTCCCATCAACGCGTAGGACAAAACCGATTTGCCCGAGCCGCTTTCGCCGACGATCCCGAGAATTTCGCCCTTTTCGATCGAGAAATTCACGTCATCAAGCACCTTTACGGTTCCCGAACGGGTTCGGAAATTCACGCTGAGGCCTTCGATTTGAAGAAGGGGTACGCTCATCTGCGGCTCCTGGGATCGATAATGTCTCGGAGGCCGTCTCCGATCAGGTTGAAACAGAACACGGTGATAACCAGGGCAGCGCCCGGAAAGACGAAGGTCCACCATTCGCCGGAAAAGATGTATGAGGCGCCTTCCGAAACCATGATCCCCCATTCGGGCGTCGGCGGACGAACCCCCAGACCGATGAAGGAAAGACCCGCCGCATTCAGGATTGCCCAACCCAGATTCAGCGATCCCTGCACCATCATGGTTGGCAGGATGTTCGGCACGATATGAAAGGCGAGCAGGCGGAAGGGGCGATTGCCGCCCATCCTCGCCGCCTCCACAAAGGTCATGTCTCGACGGATATTGACCTCGCTGCGCGCAAAGCGGCTATAGAACGGCAAATTGATGATCGCCGTTGCCAGAACGATGTTCTCGACGCTGTTGCCCAGCGCTGCCACGATCCCCATCGCCAGCACGAAGAGCGGAAACGCCATGATCGTATCCATAAACCGACCGATGATGGCATCCGTCCACCCGCCGAAATAGCCGGCGATCGCGCCCGTCGCAGTGCCAAAGACGAAGGAGAGGAAGACAGCTCCGATGGCCATGCCGATATCGAGCCGCGTCGCGATGATGACACGGCTGAAGATATCCCGACCGAGTGCGTCGGTGCCAAAAAGGTGCGCGAAGCTCGGCGGCTTCAAAGCGGCAGTGGAATCCACCGCCAGCGGGTCATACGGGATGAGCCACGGCGCCAGCAGTGACAGGACGATGAAAAGCAACAGGATGACCGCAGCCATCAGCGTCAGCTTGTTTTCCGTCGCCAGATGGCGGGCGTCCCGCCAGAAGGACTGCGCGTGCAGGTTTGTCGTAAGGTCAGCCATCGTATCGAACCCTCGGATCGATCGCAGCAACCGCCAGATCAACCGCCAAGTTGAGAAGAATGTAAAGGATTGCCATCATCAGCACGAAGCCTTGAACGGCGGCGTAGTCCGAAGTGATGACGGCATTGACGGCGTAGGCGCCGATACCGGGCCACGCGAACACCTGTTCGACCAGGACATTGGCCCCGAGCAGGAAAGAGAAGACCATGCCCAGGATATTGACGACGGGAAGCATGGCATTGCGCAAGGCATATCCGTAAACCACGCGCGTCCGGGAAAGGCCCATGGCGCGAGCCGTCCGGCAGAAGTCGCTGGAAAGCGATGCCAGCATGGAGGCTCGAGCGATGCGGGCGATCGGGGCGAGCGCAAACAGTCCTAGGGAAATCGACGGCAGGACAAGCTGTGCCAGCGATGCGTTGAATGCTGCGGGGTCACCTGCCAGGATCGTGTCGATCAGGTAGAAGCCGGTGATGGTCGGGGGTACTGTAAAATAGGTGTCGTTCAGCCGGCCAAGCGGTTCCGGTGCTATGCCGAGCCTGAAATAGAAGACATAGACAAGTCCCAGCGCCACGAAGAAGGTCGGAAATGCGGCGCCCACCGACACAATGACGCGGCAGATGTGATCGATTGCTTTGCCGGGACGGGTGGCTGCGGCGATTCCCAGCGGCAATCCGATGGCCATCGCGAAGAGAAGCGCGCAAAGGGTCAGTTCCATCGACGCCGGCAGCCGGGCGACGAGGTCATGGAGAACTGGCTGACCGCTGGAGAGCGACGTGCCGAGATCGCCATGCGCCAGTCGCGACGCATAGTCGCCGAACTGGAACCACAGCGGCTTGTCCAGCCCCAATGCCTTGCGAACCTGCGCGATACTTTCGGGTGTGGCAGATGAACCGGCATAATAGACGGCTGCATCGCCGGGAAGCGCGCGGGCCAGAAGAAATGTGACCACAATCACGCCAATGAGACTCGGAACCGCGGTCGCAATACGTGCCACAAAGCTCAGAACTATTTTCATGAATTCAATCTCCGCACAGCAGGGTCCGGCGTTCGATCGTTCCCGATTTTCGGTTGGGGAGCCTGGCAAGGCCCCCCGACCTGATGCTTATTCCTTGGAGATCGACTTCAGGTCCAGGTGGGTGTGGAACCAGTAGACATAGCCTTTGACATTCTTCTGCATGGCAATGTCGGCATACAGATGCGCGACCGGAACGCGCGGAACGTCGTCCATAACGATCGTGTTCATCTTGGTAATGAGCGCATCATAGGCGGCAGGATCGCTTTCGAACCGCGCTGCGTCGATCATCTTGTCGAGCTCGGGGTTTGAGTAGCTGGCGGTGTTGAAGACGCTGTTGTTCTTGCCGTCGTAGGTCCAGAAGTAGAAATACTCAGGATAATCGAGCCAGCCGTAGAAGTAGTTGATGTCCATGGGCATGCTCTTGGAGCCCATTTTGGCGAACCATTCCGAACCCGGCACCTTGTGGATTTCCATGTCGATGCCGATTTTCTTCAGCTGCTCCTGCATGAGAAGCGCCATCGGCTCCTGAACCGTGGTCTGGCTCATGTCGATATAGAGGTCGGTCTTGAATCCATTGGCATAACCGGCCTCTTTCAAGAGGGCCTTGGCCTTGTCGAGGTCGGTGTTGTATTTCGACGCGACGGGCCACGTGGGCGGGAAAGGCTTTGACGGGTCTGCGCCGAAGAGTGGTTCCGCGCGATTGTAGAGCGCCTGCTTCATGATGCTGTCGTAGGGCATCGCGTAGGCGACGGCCTGGCGCACGCGCTTGTCATCAAAGGGTTTCATCTTCACATTGAGGTCGACGTTGAACTGCTCGTTCTGCATCAGGGTGCCGATGACATTGACCTTGCCTGCTGCGGCAAGCTCCGCGTAGTCCTTCGGCGGAAGGCCGACGGACACATCGACGTCGCCCTTTTCAAGCAAGGCGCGGCGCGTTCCGGGGGAGGCGATCTCGCGCAGGATGACGCGCTTCAGCGCGGGCATTGGACCCGACTTCCAGTTGTCGAAGCGATCGAAGACGATCCGGTCGCCGCTCTTCCAGCTCCCGACCTTGAACGGGCCGCCACCGGCATCGTTGAGCGACGTCCATTTCAGGGCCCACGGATCATCGGCCGTCGCGTGCTGCAAGGCGAGCTTTTTGTTGACGATATAGGGAACGGGAACCGCAAGGTCCGGCAAGGTCAGCTTGTCGGCGACGGGCAGGGTGATCTTGAACGTGTGTGCATCAACCACGGAAAACTGCTTCGGGTCCGTCATGGAACCAGCCGCCATCTGAACGCTCGGGAACCCGCCGACAGAAACGGCGCGGTCGAACGACCATTTGACGTCGTCAGCAGTGACCGGCGACCCGTCGTGGAAGGTCGCATCTTCCCGGAGATGGAAGATCAGTGTCTTGCCGCCGTCTAGGATGTCCCAGCTCTTGGCCAGTTCCGGTTCGATCTTTTTCGCATCATACATCACCTTTCCGTCCGGAAGGGTCTTGGTGCCATGCGTGATCAGCCGATCGTAGATCTGCCAGGAGGTCATCTGGCTGAACTCGTTGGCCGCCGGCGCCATGGCATCGAGGGAGTTCGGCCCATGCTCTGCGACTTCGATCAAGACGTCTTTCGGGGTTTGTGCGTGAGCGGGGCCGGCCAGCAGACCCAGCGACAACGTCGCCGTGATCAGCATTGAGGTACAGGACCGGTAGGCTTTCATGCGAGCAATCGCGGGCTTGCTGTCTTCCATGAGGGCGCATCCTTCTGCGGAGGTGATAGACGATGCACACCTTGCAAGCGCCATGCCAGAAAATTATCTTTATGATTATAAACGATAAAAGCACTAACTGCATTATTTATGCATAATGCAGCTTGCGTTCAATCTAATCATAGTGCACTAATTTTAGTCATTAAACCGGCTTGCCTAATCGGCATTCAGTTCGGTATCAGGAAGTGCAGGATGGCAATGGTCGAGGACGCGGCGGTGATGGACCAAGAGGACGAGACGGCAGGGGCCAAGCCCTATTCGGCCGCGATCAAGCGCGCTTCTCTGCATCACCATGTCGTGGACAAACTGCGTGAGATGATCAGCCGCGGCGACCTGCCGGCGGGGGAGCGGTTGAACGAGGTCACGCTCGCGCAGGCAATCGGCGTATCGCGTACGCCCATGCGCGAAGCCGTGAAATTGCTGGCCTCGGAGGGTCTCCTCGAACTTCTGCCCGGCCGGGGCGCCCGCGTCCGGCAATATTCCGCAGAGGAGCTGGTGGACATATTCGACGTTCTTGGCGCACTTGAAAGGCATGCCGTTGAAATCGCGGTCTCCCGGATGACCCCGAACGTGCTCAGCCAGATCGAGCGCCTGCACAGGCAGCTCGGCGAAGCCCATGCGTTGCGGAACCGAAAGGCTTATTTCAAGGCAAATCAGAAGCTGCATGCACTCATTGTCGAACTGGCGGGCAATCCGGCGCTCGCCAGCACCCACACGACATTGACGAAACAGTCGGTTCACAACAGGCACGAAACCCTGATTTCGGAGCAGAGATGGCAGGAATCAGCCGCCGAGCATCAGGCGATCTTTGACGCCATTATGGAAGGAGATGGGGCAAAGGCAGGGCTTCTGATGCTCGATCATAGCCGAAAGACCGGAGCTGCCGTGGTGGAAGCTGCGCGCGCCGCCAATGAAATCCGAACCGGGAGCAACCGATGAGTACGCTTGATCTCATTATCAGGAACGGCACGGTGGCGACGGCCTCCGATGTCTTCAAGGCCGATATCGGCGTCAGCGGCGGCAGGATCGTCCAGATCGGCCAGAGCCTCGAAGGGGCGGTACGCGTCATCGATGCGACCGGGAAATACGTCCTGCCCGGCGGGATCGACAGCCATGTCCACATCTCGCAGCCATCGGGCGAGGGGATTGTGATGGCAGACAATTTCGAGAGCGGGACGCTGTCTGCTCTTTTCGGCGGCAACACAACGATCATGCCGTTCTGCCTTCCGGAAAAGGGGCAGTCCCTGCGAGAAGCCCTGACGACCTATCACCATCTTGCAGAGGGTAATTGTTACACCGATGTCAGTTTCCACTTGATCATCTCGGACCCTTCACCATCGATTATCGGTCAGGAACTGCCTGCGTTGGTTGCCGATGGATATCGATCGCTCAAGGTTTTCATGACCTATGAAGGCTTGCGGCTGAACGATGCTGAAATCCTGAGTGTCCTGGACGTTGCCCGCACCACCGGCGCAACAGTCATGGTCCATTGCGAGAACGAGGACGCCATCCGGTATCTGATCGAAAAGCACGAACTGGCCGGGGAGGTTGCGCCGCGTGCCCATGCATCGACACGACCTGTTGCTGTCGAGCGCGAAGCAACACATCGCGCCTTGTCGCTCGCCGAGATCGCCGAGGTGCCGATCGTGATCGTTCATGTCTCCAACGGGCAGACGATGGAGGAAATCGCGCGGGCGCGGGCGCGGGGACTGAAAGTGTTTGCCGAGACATGTCCTCAATATCTGACACTGACGGCTAAGGATCTCGATGGCATGGACTGGGAGGGCGCCAAGATGGTCTGCTCGCCGCCACCGCGCGACGAGGCCGCACAGGCCGATTGCTGGCGCGGGATTGAAACGGGCCTTTTTGACCTGTTTTCTTCGGATCATTGCCCCTTTCGGTATGACGACCCGAAAGGCAAATTGAACCCGAAGGGCCGGGCGAACTTCCGGCATATTCCAAACGGAATTCCCGGTGTCGAAACGCGATTGCCGATCCTGTTCTCCAAAGGCGTCATGACTGGCCTTATCGACCTGCCGCGCTTTGTCGCACTGACCTCCACCAATCACGCCAAAACCTACGGTCTCTATCCGCAGAAAGGCTCTCTCGCGATCGGCAGCGATGCCGACATCACGATCTGGGACCCCGGCGTGAAACGCACGATCCGCCATTCAGACATGCACGACGGATCGGATTACTCGCCTTATGAAGGCATGGAAATCACTGGCTGGCCCACCACCGTGATTCTCGGTGGCAAGGTCATGATCGAAGATGAAGCGCTGATGGGCAAAAAGGGGCAAGGGGCATACAGGCCTCGCTCTTGAGAATATGAGAAACGAGGAGCGTGGCCGCTTGCCACGCTCATGACTCCGCTAACTGGATTCTAGATCGCTTTAATGTTTCTTTAAAACGCTGAAACGATCCATCTCTTTGTTTTTACGCAATTCCGGACGCGAAACCGGTTTCCACTTTCGCTGGAATTGCTTTAAACGATCCCGCCCCCCGCGCTTGAGGCTGCTGGCCGCTCGGTTGCAACCTTGGCCCGATAGCCGGAGGTGCGATAGGCTGCCAAGGGGTTGATGGCCGCGCCCTTTTCCAGCCGCGCCATGGCGAGGATCGGCTCGACATCGGTGCGGAACGCCTTTTTGAGCGTGTTCGTCGCCATCAGCGCGTCGTTCTCTTCCTGGAAGGCTTCCAGCGCCTTGCGGTCAACGAGGAGGGCGGCGGCATAGGCGCGTTGCACTTCCATGGCCGAAACCATCAGGCTTTCGATCGGATCGGTGATGTTGTGCGACTGGTCGAGCATGTGGGCTGGGCTGAAGCCCGCAGCACCCCGCGTTTCCGCATCCACCAGTTCGTTGAAGACGAGGAAAAGGCGATAGGGGTCGATCGAACCCGTGTCGAGATCATCGTCGCCATATTTCGAGTCATTGAAATGGAAGCCGCCGAGCTTCTTTGCCTGGATGAGGCGGGCGACGATCATTTCGATATTCACATTCGGCGCATGATGGCCGAGATCGACGAGGCAGAAGGCCTTGGGGCCCAGCGCTTCGGCGATCATGTAATTGGTGCCCCAGTCCTGCACGACGGTCGAATAGAAGGCCGGCTCATACATCTTGTGCTCGGTGAAGATGCGCCAGTCATCCGGCAGCGCCTTGTAGACGGTGCGCATCGCCTCGAGATAGCGCTCGAACTGCCGGGTGAAATTCGTCTGGCCGGGGAAGTTGGAGCCGTCGCCGATCCACACCGTCAGTGCCTTCGAGCCGATCGCCTTGCCGATCTCGATGCATTCGATGTTGTGCTCGGCCGCCTGCTGGCGCGTTGCGGCATTGGCATGCGAGAGCGAGCCGAACTTGTAAGAATGGGGCTGATCCGGCTGGTCCTGGAACGTATTCGAGTTCATCGCGTCGAAGGTGAGGCCGGTTTCTTCCGCCTTGGCCTTCAGCGCGGCCGGATCGGCCTTGTCCCACGGGATATGGAGCGAGACGGAGGGCGTTGCCCCGGTCAGGCGGTGGATGACGGCGCAATCGTCCAGCTTGTCGAAGATATGGCGCGGTTCGCCGGCACCGGGGAAACGGGCAAAGCGCGTGCCGCCGGTGCCAACGCCCCAGGAGGGAACGGCGACGCCGTAGCGCGCGACCTTCGCCTTCACCGCATCGATATCGATGCCGCGGCGGGAAAGGTGTTCGCCGAGGGCTGCATAGTCCGCCTTGAGGGCTGCGGATGCCTTGTCGTTCTGGGCGTCGATGACGCTTTTGTCGATTTGAGTCATGGGATGTTCCTCCTCCTGCGCGCGACCCCCTCATCTGAAAGATCTAGCACTTAGCTGAAGCTAAGATGCTGATTTTTCTTCCTCTCCCACAAGGGGAGAGGAGGGAGGACGCCTTATCGCGTGAATGCCTGGACGTTGCCGGCGTCGACGTTGATGATGTTGCCCGTGGACTTGGCCGAGGCCTCGGAGGCGAAGAAATAGGTCGCTTCCGCAATATCTTCGGGCAGCACCGAACGCTTCAGCATGGAGCGCTGGCGATACATTTCCTCAAGACCTACCTTGTCGGTCTTGTAGGTCGAGGCGCGCTGGTCGAGCCATTCGCCGGACCAGATCTTCGAGCCGCGCAGGACGGCGTCGGGATTGACGACATTGACGCGAATGCCGGCTTCCGCACCTTCGAGCGCGAGGCAGCGGGCAAGGTGGATTTCGGAGGCCTTTGCCGTGCAATAGGCAGACGCGTTCGGCGAAGCGGCAAGGCCGTTCTTCGACGCAATGAAGATCACCGAGCCGCCGATCCCCTGGCTGCGCAGAACCTTGAAGGCCTCACGCGAGACGAGGAAATAGCCGGTCGAAAGGATCGACATGTTGCGGTTCCACAGATCCAGCGAGGTTTCCTCGACCGGGGCGGACGACGCAATGCCGGCATTGGAGACGACGATGTCGACGCCGCCGAATTCGACCGCCATGTCGGCATAGGCCGAGATGACACCGGCTTCGTCGGTGACGTTCATCTTGACCGAACGGACGACATCCTTGCCGTAGCGGCCGGCGAGATTGTCGATGGCGGCGGCAAGCGCTGCCTCGTCGATATCGGCCAGCACCACGCAGGCGCCTTCGGAGAGAAGCCGGGCGGCGGTGGCCGAGCCGATGCCGCCGGCGCCCCCGGTGACGATGGCGATGCGGCCGGCCAACGACTTCGGCTTCGGCATGCGCTGAAGCTTGGCTTCCTCAAGCAGCCAGTATTCGATGTCGAAGGCTTCCTGTTCGGGGAGGCCGACATAGGTCGAGACAGTCGATGCGCCGCGCATCACGTTGATGGCGTTCGTGTAGAACTCGCCGGAGATGCGCGCCGTCGCCTTGTCCTTGGCAAAGGTGATCATGCCGACGCCGGGCACCAGATAGACGATGGCGTTGGGATCACGCAGCGCCGGGCTGTCGGGATGCTTGCAGCGCTCGTAATAGGCCGCATAGTCCTTGCGATAGGCCTCCACGCTCGGCTTCAGGCTTTCCAGCGTCGCGGCGATATCGGGCTTCGCCGGATCGAAATCGACGACTAGCGGGCGGATCTTGGTGCGCAGGAAGTGGTCGGGGCAGGAGGTGCCCAGCGCGGCGAGCGCCTCCATGTCCTTGGCGCAGACGAATTGCAGCACGGCATCCTGATCGTCGAAATGGCCGACCATGTGGGCCTCTTTCGAGATCATGCCGCGGATGGCAGGCATGAGGCTCGCGGCAACCGCACGGCGCTCGGCAGGAGCCAATGGCTTGTGCTTCTCGCCGCCGAAGATCGCCTTGCCGGCCGTCTCGGTCTCGAACCAGGCGATGGCCCGGTTGATGATGTCGATGGTGAGGCCGTAGCAGGCCTCCGCGTCATCATCCCAGGTGAACAGGCCGTGGCTTTCGAGAACCACGCCCTTGGCCGTCGGGTTTTCGAGGCAGAATTTTTCGAGCCACAGGCCCAGTTCGTAGCCCGGACGCTTCCAGGGCAGCCAGCCGATCTCGCCGCCGAAGATTTTCTGCGTCAGCTCCTTGGAATTGGCCGAGGCTGCAATGGCGATGATTGCGTCGGGATGCATATGGTCGACATGCTTCCTCGGCACATAGGCGTGCAGCGGCGTGTCGATGGAGGCGGCGCGGGCATTCAGGTTGAAGGTGCAGTGCGGCAGATAGCCGACCATCTCGTCTTCGAATTCGACGCCGCGATAGATGCCCTTCAGCGCCCGCAGCTTGTCCATGTAGAGCGTGGCGAAGCCGTCCATCTTGATCGTGCCGACATCGCCGCCCGAACCCTTGACCCAGAGAACTTCGACCAGTTCGCCGGTCAGCGGGTCCTTCTGCATCACCTTGGCCGACGTATTGCCGCCACCGTAATTGGTGACGCGCTTATCGGAACCGAGCAGATTGGAGCGATAAAGGAGCAGTTCGGGCTCGCTCATACCTGCCGCGCGCGCCTTATCCCACAGGTTTTTCAGCCGCGAACCGGCTTCCGATGTCGACATGTCTTCCTCCCAGCGTCAAACGCATGTGTCTAAGTTTTGCGGTATCGATGCGGCAATTCGTGACGCAAGTCAATCGTTTTCGATCATTATCAATCATATTGCAGCGCAATATGACGATTTTTGATTGATTGTGATTGACAACTTTAAAAATCGATGAATATGTTCAGGCCCAGGAGGAATTCATGCACGAGAAAGAGCGCCATCGCATCATTCTGTCAGCGGTCCAGGAAAAGCCTGTCGTGACTGTCGGCGAAATGGTTGAACTGACGGAATCGTCGGAAGCAACGATCCGCCGGGACATTGCGACGCTGCATGTGCAGAAGAAACTGCGCCGGGTGCGCGGCGGGGCCGAGGCGATCAACCCGCCGGCCTTCCCCGGCCTGGCCGGCCGGCCCTACTCCGTCAATGAAACGATCAATATCGCTCAGAAGCGAGCGATCGCGCTGAAAGCGGTCGAGCTTTGCGCCGATGGCGACCCGATCATCATCAATGGCGGCACGACGACCTTCCAGATGGTGCATCTGCTGGCCGCGCGGCGCATGCAGATCTTCACCAACTCGTTCCCGATCGCCGAACATCTGCTTAAGAATTCGAAGAACACGATCATGCTCTCGGGCGGCGTGCTCTATCGCGAGCAGAACATCATCTTGAGCCCCTTCGAGAACGACGTGACGCGGAATTTCTACGCCAAGCGCATGTTCATGGGTGCTCAAGGCTTGAGCAAGCTCGGTCTCATGGAGGCCGATCCGCTGCTGATCCAGGCCGAGCAGAAGCTGATCGGGCAGGCCGACGAACTCGTCGTGCTCGCCGACTCTTCGAAATTCAAGAAGCGTTCCAGTCTGGTGCTCTGCCCGCTGGACCGCGTGACGACAATCATCACGGATGACGGAATTCGCGACGAGGACCGACAGATGCTGGAGGAAGCGGGCGTCGGTCTGATCGTCGTGGATAAAATAGCCAAGGAACAGGCCCCGATCGTGGCGTGACGCCAGCGGGGAGAGAACTTCAACGGGAGGACTGAACATGAAACTTTTGCATAAACTTGCCATCTCGACGGCGATTGCCGCTGCCCTGATGGCTGGACCGGCGTCTGCCGCCGAGAAAATTGCGCTCGTCGTCAAGTCGCTCGGCAACGGCTTCTTCGATGCGGCTGCCAAGGGCGCGCAGGATGCCGCCAAGGAACTCGGCGGCGGCATCGAGGTCATTTATACCGGCCCGACCTCGGCCACGGCCGAAGGCCAGATCGAAATCATCAACTCGCTGATCGCCCAGAAGGTCGATGCGATTGCGATTTCCGCCAACGACCCGGACGCTCTCGTTCCGGCCCTGAAGAAGGCCATGGACCGCGGCATCAAGGTCATTTCCTGGGATTCGGGCGTCGCCAAGGGCGGCCGCATGATGCATCTCAACCCGTCCGACACGAACCTGATCGGCGAAACGATCATCAAGCTCGCCGCCGACCACCTGCCGGATGGCGGCGAAGTGGCGATCCTGTCGGCCTCGTCCACGGCGACCAACCAGAACGCCTGGATCGACGCCGCCAAGAAGATCCTTCCGGAGAAGTTCCCGAAGATCAAGCTCGACGCCGTCGTCTATGGCGACGATGACTCGGTCAAGTCGACCAACGAAGCCAAGGGCCTGATCTCGTCCTATCCAAACCTCAAGGCAATCATCGCTCCGACCACGGTCGGCGTCGTGGCCGCTGCCCAGGTCGTGACCGACCAGAAGCTGATCGGCAAGATCAACGTCACCGGTCTGGCACTGCCGTCGGAGTTCAAGAAGTTCATCGACAACGGCGCGTCGCAGGGCGTGGCGCTGTGGAACCCGATCGATCTCGGCTACTCGGCCGTCTACATCTCCGACCAGCTGATCAAGGGCAAGAAGGCTGAGCCAGGCGCTTCCTTCTCGCTCGGCAAGGTCGGTTCGATCAAGCTTGACGACAACAACACGGCCGCCATGGCGGCACCGTATCAGTTCGACAAGTCGAACATCGAGAAGTTCTCGAAGATTTACTGAGCCTCCCAAGGCTTTTCAGCGGCGGAGCGTCCTGTTCCGCCGCGCCGGACCTGATCTCGCGAAAGCCGGTTCGCCGGCTTTTGTTTATCCCCTATTGCCAATTGCAAAGACAGACCGGACACGGCCGATGACGAGCCCAAAAGAACCCAGAATAGAGCTGTCGGGCATCTCCAAGTCCTTTCCCGGCGTGCGCGCACTGCACAAGGTGGCGTTGCGACTTTATCCCGGCGAAGTGACGGCCCTGATCGGCGAAAACGGTGCGGGCAAGTCGACGCTCGTCAAGACGATGACCGGCATCTACCAACCGGACGAAGGCGAAATCCGTGTTTCCGGCAAGCCGGTGACGCTCGCCTCTCCGCATGTCGCCTTCCAGGCCGGCATCACCGCCATTCATCAGGAAACGGTGCTCTTCGACGAACTGTCGGTTGCCGAAAACATCTTTCTCGGCCACGCGCCGCGCACGGCGCTGAAGCTGATCGACTGGCGCGGGATGAATGCGCGCGCCAAGGCGCTGCTCGCCGAAATTGGTGCTGCCCATATCGCGCCGGAGACGAAGCTGAAGGACCTGTCGATTGCCAACAAGCATCTGGTCGCCGTCGCCCGCGCGCTGTCGGTCAATGCCGAAGTGGTCATCATGGACGAACCGACTGCGGCACTCTCCTACAAGGAAATTCAGGACCTGTTTGAGCTCATCGAGCTTCTGAAATCTCAGGGGAAAGCGATCCTCTTCATCTCGCACAAGTTCGACGAGATCTATCGTATCGCCGACCGCTACACCGTGTTCCGCGATGGCGAGATGGTGGGCGAGGGGCTGTTGAAGGACACGTCCCAGCAGGAGATTGTCCGCATGATGGTCGGCCGCGCGGTCGATCAGGTATTCCCGAAAAAGCAGGTCACGCCGGGACCGGAAGTGCTGAAGGTCGTCGGCTATTGCCACCCCACCGAGTTCGACGACATCGGCTTTTCGCTGCGTGAAGGCGAAATTCTCGGCTTTTACGGCCTCGTCGGGGCGGGCCGCAGTGAGGTCATGCAGGCGCTGTTCGGGATCACGAAGCCATCGAAGGGCGCGGTGCGCATCGATGGCGAAGTCGCGGTGATCCGCTCGCCGGCCGAGGCGGTGGATCGCGGCATCGTCTATGTGCCGGAAGATCGCGGCAAGCAGGGAGCGGTGACCGGCATGCCGATCTTCCAGAACGTCACGCTCGCCTCGCTGAACAAGACGTCGAAACACGGTTTCCTGCGGCTGGCGGAAGAGTTCAAGCTGGCGCGCGAATTCACCGAGCGGCTCGATCTGCGCGCCGCCTCGCTCGACCAGCATGTCGGCAATCTTTCCGGCGGCAACCAGCAGAAGGTCGTCATCGCCAAATGGCTGGCGACGAAGCCGCGCGTGATCATTCTCGACGAGCCGACGAAGGGCATCGATATCGGCTCGAAGGCCGCCGTGCATGAATTCATGTCGGAACTCGCAGCCCAGGGCCTCGCCGTCATCATGGTCTCGTCGGAGCTCCCCGAAATCATGGGCATGAGCGACCGCATCGTCGTCATGCGTGAAGGCCGCATCGTCACCGAATATGAAAACAATGCCGGCCTGAAGGCAGAAGCGCTTGTCCGGGCGGCGGCAGGAATTGGAGAGGCGGCATGAGCCAGATCCTCAAATTGCGCGAATTCTGGCTGGCGGTGCTGATCGCGGCCCTCGTCTTTGCCACCGATATGCGTGCCCCAGGCTTTGCAACCCCTGAGCGCCTTTCCGGCATCGTGGAGGATTCCTCGATCCTCATAATCCTCGCGCTCGGCCAGATGGTGGTGATCCTCACGCGGTCCATCGATCTTTCCGTCGCGTCCAACCTTGCGCTTTCGGGCATGATTGTGGCGTTGATCAACAAGGCTGCACCGGGCATCCCTGTACCCGCCCTGATGCTGATCGCGGCCGCTTGCGGTCTTCTCCTCGGAGCGCTCAACGGGCTCTTCATCTGGCGGCTCGGCATTCCGGCAATTGTCGTGACGCTCGGTTCACTCACCATCTATCGCGGCGTTATCTTCCTGATCGCCGGCGGGCAATGGGTGAATGCGGATGCGTTTTCGCCCTCCTTTGTCGCCTTCACCCGCATTGAATTCCTGGGGTTATCGCTTCTCGTCTGGTATGCGGTGGCCATCGTCATCGCTTTCCTCATCCTCATGTCGCGCACCTCGCTCGGCCGCTCCTTCTATGCGGTCGGCGTCAACCCGACGGCGGCCGTCTATGCCGGAATCGACGTCGGGCGGACGACTTTCTACGCCTTTTGCCTGTCCGGCCTGCTCTCCGGCTTCTGCGGCTATCTCTGGGTGTCGCGCTATGTCATCGGCTCGGTGGAAGTGGCGCGCGGCTATGAACTAACCGTGGTGGCTGCCTGCGTCATCGGTGGCATCTCCATCTCCGGCGGCGTCGGCACGGTGGCGGGCGCAGTGCTGGGCGCGCTCTTCCTTGGCGTCATCAACGGCGCGCTGCCGGTCATCAACATCTCGCCCTTCTGGCAGATGGCGATCTCCGGCGCGGCCATCATCCTCGCCGTGGTGCTCAACGGGCGTGGCGCCAAGCGCGGGCAGCGCCTCATTCTCAAAAATGCGGAGGTCGCGGCATGAGCATCCCATCCACCGAACCCCGTCGCATCCCTGACCGACTCGGTACGCCGTTGAGGGCCGCCATCTTTTCTTGGCCGAGTCTGCTGCTCGTCGTCGGCGTGGTGCTCTTCATCGTCAATACGTTCGCCTCGCCTTACTTTCTCTCGCCCTGGTCGCTGTCGGATGCGACCTTCAACTTCACCGAAAAGGTGCTGATCGCGCTCGCCATGGCGCTCCTCATCATCGCCGGCGAGATCGATCTCTCGGTCGCCTCGATCATTGCGCTCGCCTCGACCATGATGGGACTCGCGCTGCAATATGGGGCGGGAACGCCGGAACTGGTGCTGATCGGGGTGGTGACCGGTCTCGTCTGCGGCGCCTTCAACGGCTTCCTCGTCACCGGCCTTGGGCTTCCCTCCATCGTCGTCACAATCGGCACGATGAGTTTCTTTCGCGGTATTTCCTATATCGTGCTCGGGGATCAGGCCTTCAAAGGTTATCCGGCAAGCTTTGCCTATTTCGGGCAGGGCTATGTCTTCTGGGTCTTCTCTTTCGAGTTCGTGCTCTTCATCGTTTGTTCGCTCATTTATTACGTGCTGCTGCACCGCACGAATTTTGGCCGGCAGGTCTTCGCCATCGGCAATAATGATGTCGCGGCACGCTTTTCCGGCATCCGGGTTGAGCGGGTGAAGTTCATCCTCTTCCTGCTGACAGGTCTGATGTCCGGTATTGCCTCGGTTCTGCTCACTTCGCGGCTCGATTCCACCCGGCCTTCGATCGCCGTCGGCTGGGAGTTGGAGGCGGTCACCATGGTCGTGCTGGGCGGCGTTTCCATTCTCGGCGGCGCGGGCACCATCCAGGGCGTCGTGATCGCCGCCCTCATCATGGGCCTCGTCACCTTCGGGCTCGGGCTCCTGAACGTGCCGGGCATCGTCATGTCGATCTTCATCGGCGCGCTGCTGATCTTCGTCATCGCGCTACCGATCCTCTTCCGCAAGTTCAGGAACCGCCGCCGATGAGCCACGCCAATCTCGAGAAGCACGCCTTCAAGATGTTCCTCAACCCCGGCATGAAGCAAGAGTACCAGCGCCGGCATGACGAGATCTGGCCAGAACTGGTCGATCTGCTGCACGAGGCCGGCGTCTCAGACTATTCCATCTTCCTCGATGAGGAAACGAATGTGCTCTACGGCGTGCTCTGGCGGCGCCGGGATCATACGATGGCCGCGCTGCCGCAAACGGCGGTGGTGCAGAGATGGTGGGCGCATATGGCTGACATCATGGCGACGAACGAGAGGAACGAGCCCATCGCCATAGACCTCACCCCCGTCTTTCACATGGAATGACCGGGCATGAAGCGCATCGCCGTCATCGATATCGGCAAGACGAATGCCAAGGTCGTCCTCGTGGACCGGGAGAGCCTCAGCGAAATCGCCGTGACGAAACGGCCGAATGCGGTGCTCAAAGGCCCGCCCTATCCGCATTACGATATCGACGGCCTGTGGCAGTTCATCCTTGATGGGCTGAAACGCTTCAAGGCTGAATTCGGCGTCGATGCGATTTCCATCACCACGCATGGCGCTTCTGCCGTCTTTCTTGATGCCGATGGCAACCTCGCCGCGCCTGCCCTCGATTACGAATTTGATGGACCGGACAGGCTGACAGCGGAGTATGACGCCATCCGTCCACCCTTTGCCGAAACCGGTTCGCCTCGACTACCGCTCGGGCTCAATCTCGGCGCACAGCTATTCTGGCAGTTCCGCACCTTTCCTGACCTGAGAGCCAGGACCCGCACCATCCTCACCTATCCGCAATACTGGGCGTTTCGGCTGAGTGGTGTGGCGGTCAACGAGGTGACGTCGCTCGGCTGCCATACCGATCTGTGGATGCCGGAGGAGGGGCGATACTCCTCGCTGGTCGAGCGCGAGGGCTGGACGGATTTGATGGCTCCTGTCGCCCGCGCCACAGACCGGCTTGGTCCGATCCTCCCTGACATCGCGGCCAGGGCCGGACTTGCTGCGGACACGCCGGTCATCTGCGGCATCCACGATTCCAATGCCTCGCTCTATGCACATCTGGCAGCGCGCGACGCACCTTTCGCCGTTGTGTCGACGGGCACGTGGGTCATCTCCATGGCTGTCGGCGGGGCAAAGGTGGCGCTCGATCCGGCGCGCGACACTTTGGTCAATGTCAACGCCTATGGCGACCCTGTGCCGTCTGCGCGCTTCATGGGCGGACGCGAGTTCGAGCGGTTGATGGGCAATGGAGAGACGGATTTCTCGCCCGCCGACATCGGCTCGGTGCTGGCGCGCGGCGCCATGCTTCTGCCCGCGGTGGAAAACCAGTCCGGACCGTTTCGGGGTCGCAAGGCGACGTGGACGGTGGAGGAGACTCGGCTTACGCCGTCAGAGCGCTATGTCACGGTCGCCTTCTATCTCGCACTGATGACCGCAACCGGCCTCGACATCGTTGGTGCGCAAGGCCCGGTTCTGGTGGAAGGCCCGTTTGCGGAGAACCGCGCCTACCTCGCCATGCTCGCGGCGACGACTGGCCGTAGCGTCGAGGCTGTTGCGGGAACCGGTACCAGCATCGGCGCAGCGCTTTTGGTCGAAGGCGCGCAGCCATCGGGTCGGAAAGACACCCTGGAGCGCTCAGCCGATGAGATGGCCTTGCGCCGCTATGCCGAGGCCTGGCGCGCGTCGCTCTAGATCGTTTCAGTGTTTCATGGAAACGCTGAAACGATCTATCTCTTTGTTTTGAGCAATTCCGGACGCGAAACCGGTTTCCACTTTCGCTGGAATTGCTCCACCCCCCTCGGGGCATCTCCGAAGGGGATATCTTGCACCGACGGCAGGTCGCTTGCCGTTTTCAAATCACGGTGCGCAGCGCCTCCCCGCTTGCGCGGTCGAAGAGATAGACATTGGCCGGATCGATCTGCACGTCGAGGCTCCTGGCGGTCAGGATCGCCCGGCTCATGTTGGCCGCGACGGTCAGCATCGGTTCCATTTCGGTGACGACATAGGTCATGGAGCCGGTCTGCTCGACGAGCGAGACGGGCAGGCGCATCGTGTTGCCGGTCACGGTATCCGCCACGACCTGCAGGTGTTCGGGGCGCAGGCCAACGGTCACCGCCTCGTCGGCGGGGCGACGGCCGGTGAAGGAAAGGGTCGGATCGCCGGGCAGGGCGAGGCGCACGCTGTCACCAGCTTCGGTGACCACGCCATCGATGAAGTTCATCGCGGGAGAGCCGATGAAGCCGGCAACGAAGCGGTTGACGGGGCGGTCGTAGAGGTCGAGCGGCGCGCCCTGCTGCTCGATGACGCCGGCGCGCATGACGACGACATGGTCGGCCATGGTCATGGCTTCGATCTGGTCATGGGTGACATAGACGGAGGTCGCGCCAAGGCTGTTGTGCAGCTTGCGGACTTCGGCGCGCATATGGACACGAAGCGCCGCATCTAGGTTCGACAGCGGCTCATCGAAGAGGAAGGCTTTCGGGTTGCGGATGATGGCGCGTCCCATGGCGACGCGCTGACGCTGGCCGCCGGAAAGCTCGCGCGGATAGCGGTCGAGCAGTTGGCCCAGCCCCGTGATCTCGGCAATCTCCTCGGCCTTGCGGCGGGCCTCCGCCTTTGCCACGCCCTTGAGGCGGAGCGAATAGGTGAGGTTCTTCTCGACCGTCATATGCGGATAGAGCGCATAGGACTGGAAGACCATGGCGATGTCGCGGAGCCGCGGCGGCTGGCGGGTGATGTCCTCGCCTTTGATGCGGATCGCGCCACTCGTGATCGTCTCGAGCCCCGCAATGGTGCGCAGCAGCGTGGACTTGCCGCAGCCGGACGGGCCGACCAGCGCCACGAACTGGCCCTTTGGAATGGAAATGTCGATACCGCGCAACGCGTGGTAGCCGCCGTAATATTTCTGGATGCCGGCAAGTTCGATCTGCAAGGTCATTTGAGCGCTCCGGAAGTCAGGCCGCTGACGATGCGGCGCTGAAGCAGGACGAAGATGATGAGGATGGGCGTCACATAGATCGCCGCGAAGGTCATGATGCCGGTCCAGTCGGACGCATTCGGCCCGACGAAGAATTGCAGGCCGACGGTGGCCGGCTGGTAGGCCCGGTCGGTGATCAGCGAGCGCGAATAGACATACTCGCCCAGCGCCTGCAGGAAGATGAGGATCGCCGAAACGAGAATGCCGTTGCGGGCGAGCGGCACGGAGATCGACAGAAACGCCCCGATGCGGCTGCTGCCGTCGACCAGGGCGGCCTCTTCCAACTCGCGCGGCACTTGCGTGAAGGCGGCGCGCACCAGCACGATATAGAGCGGCAGCTTGTTGGCGGCGGTGGCGAGGATCGTTCCCGTGCGCGGCCAGGAGAGAAGCCCGAGCTGGCTGAAGGCGACGAAGATCGGCGTGATCATCAGCGAGGGCGGAAGGACCTGCAGCATCAGCACCATGAACAGCGCCACATCCATCCAGACCGAGCGGACGCGGGCGAGCCCATAGGCGCAGCCGGTGCCGAAGAGCACGACAATCGTCACCGTGCCGCAGGCGATCACCAACGAATTCCGGATGAAGGAGCCCATGCCCATGTCGTTCCAGACGCGCGCGACCTTCAGCTCGGCATGATGCGGCCAGAGCGTGGGCGGATTGGCGAAGGTTTCCGTATTCGTCTTCAGCGCCGTCACATACATCCAGTAGAGCGGGAAGAGGTAGATCGCGACAAGCACGATGGCGATGGCCAGGAGCAGCCAGCGTTTCCAGGGGGTGCTAGACAACATGTTCGTGCCTCGTCGAGCGGACATAAGCTGTGGCGACGAAGATCACCACGAGGATCATGAAGACCGAGACGACAGCGCCATGGCCGAAGCGGTATTCGCGGAAGGCGAGCTCCCAGGACCAGTATTGCAGCACGTTGGAGGCATTTGAGGGCCCGCCCTGCGTCAGCGCCGCGAAGAGGTCGAACTGTTGGAGCGTGAAGATGATGCCGAGCGAGATGACCGCGCCGAGCTGCGCGCGCATCATCGGCAGCGTGATGGTGAAGAAGCGTTGCAGCCGTGTCGCGCCATCAAGCTCTGCCGCCTCATAGACATCGGCGGGGATGGCTGCGAGACCGACCGAAAGCAGGATCATGTTGAATGGCACGCCGAGCCAGATATTGGCGACGATGACGGAATAGATGGAGATCGACGGATCGGAGAGCCAGAAGATCTTCTGCTGCGTGAGACCGAGCGACTGGATGAGCCAGTTGACGACGCCGAAATCGCCGGCCAGCAGCCAGCCCCAGATCGCGCCGACGACAAGGCCCGGCATGATCCATCCGGCCAGAAACAGGCCGCGCAGCCAGGTGGAGCCCGGAAAATCGAGCCGGAAGAAGAGTGCGAGGGCGAGGCCAATTCCGAGCTGGAAGACGACCGACAGGCCGACAAACAGGATGGTGTTGCGTACCACCGGCCAGAACAGCGGATCGTTGACGATGTCGCGATAGTTCTCGAGCCCGACAAAGGGCCGGTCGAAGGTCGCAATGTTGAAGAGATCGACGCTCTGGAAGGAAATGACCAGATTGTAGATCAGCGGGAAGGCGGAGAAGGCGATGAGATAGGCAAGCGCCAGCAGCACAAGCGCGCTGTCAAAGCCGCCGCCGTCGCGGAAAACCCGATTGAACCGTAACATTTTCGCCCTCCCGACATGCACTTCGAATAAAGCCGAACATCTTCTTATGGCGGTCGGGCTGCCCCCTCACCCCGCCTCCGCTTTGCTCGGCGACCCTCTCCCCAGGGGAGAGGAGGAACGGAGACGCCGCAGCTCCCTCCTCTCCCCTTGGGGGGGAAGGTGGCCCGAGGGCCGGATAAGGGTTCCCAACGCGAGAAGACTGCCTGTTTTCGTTCTGACCGAAGCTCTCTCAAAAACATTCCAACTGGCCGCGGGCAGGGCAACGTCTGCCCGCGGCCGTTTCACAAGGCGATCGACATCAGGCCTTATTTGCTCAGAACTCCGTCGATGGATTTCTGGGCCGCCGCCAACGCGTTTTCCGGGGAGGATTGGCCGGTCAGCGTGGTCTGGATGGCCGTCTGGATCGCCTTGGAGATCTTTGCCCAATCCGGGCTCGGGCCGCGATTGCGCGCGAACTTCATGGACTCGTTGAAGATCGCGTAAGCCTGCGGATATTTCGGGTCGTCAACCTTCACCGGATAGGCCGGCATGTAGCCGAACTCGTTCCACACGCGCGGCATCTGCTCGTACATGTATTCGATGAAGCGGAAGGCTTCCTTCGGGTGCTTGGAGTTGGCAACGATCACATTGTCGCCTTCGCCCAGCGCAGACGCGCGGGGGGCGCCTTCTTTCGGCACAGGGAGAAGAGCAACGCGAAAATCGAACTTCGCATCCTTGCTCATGCGCGGCAGTTCCCACGGGCCGGAAATGTCCATGGCGGCGTTGCCGGCATTGAACGTGCCGGTGGAATCCCATTGTCCGCGGATCAGCGTGTCCTTGGAAGCCAGACCCTCATCGATGAACTTCTTCCACAGCGTCAGCGCCTCGACGCCGCCCGGCACGTTGACCTTGTTATAGTCGCCGCCCGCCATCTGCAGCCAGGGCAGGAACTGGAACGTGCCTTCTTCCGAAGCTGCTGCCGAGAAGGCAAGGCCGTAAATGCCCTTCTCCTTGTTCGTCAGCTTCTTGGCATCTGCGTAAAGCTCATCCCAGGTCTGCGGCGGCTTGTTGGGATCGAGACCTGCGGCCTTGAACATGTCGGCGTTATAATAGAGCGCAATCGTGTTGGCGCCGCGCGGAATGCCGTAGACGCCGCCCTTGTAGCTCACTGAGGCGAGCGGACCGGGATAAATCGTGTCGAGCTTGATGACCGAGCTCTTGTCGATCATCGGCTTCAGGTCGAGCAGCAGCTTGCGCGAGGCAAAGAGCGCGACGTCCGGGTTATCGATATAGGTCACGTCCGGGGCTTCGCCGGTCGCCATGGCCTTGGCCAGTTCGTTGACCATATCCGGAAACTGGACCGAACGGACGTTTACCTTGATGTCGGGGTTCTTGGCCGAAAACTCCTCGGCCATCTTGTAGTGATATTCGCCGGGCCGGTCGACGGTCCACAGATTGATGGTCACCGGCTCCGCCCAGGCGGGCGTCGACAGCGCGGCAAGCGCGACCGCGCCCATCAGCTTTGCAATATTCATGATACTCCTCCTTTGATCATGATTATGTCGCCGGTCGCCCGGCCTCCTCCTCACAAAAGCGACGGATCGCCGCCTTCATATTGCGCCGTGATGTCGACGAAATCGCCGCCGCGGCAGTCTTTCAAATAGTTGAGCGCCCGCACCTGGCCGGTCATTTCCAGCGCGTCCCGATAGACCGGGTCATGCCAGCCTTCGATGTCGATGGCACCGGTGTAACCGCCGAGACGAAGCTCGCTGATGATGTCGGTCCAGTTGCTGTCGCCGAAGCCCGGCGTGCGCATGAAGACGAAGGGGTGCTTGCCGAAAATGCCGTGCTCGCGCACCACATCCCAGCGCACGGTCGCATCCTTGCCGTGAACATGGAATATTTTCTTGGCCCATTTGCGGATCTGCGGCAGCGGGTCGATGAGATAGACCAGTTGGTGGCAGGGCTCCCATTCGAGACCCAGATTGTCGTCCGGCGTCTCGTTGAACATCAGCTCCCAGGCGTCCGGGTTGTGGGCAATATTCCAGTCCCCGGTCTGCCAGTTGCCGTCCATGGCGCAGTTCTCAAAGGCGATCTTCACGCCCTTGTCGGCGGCGCGCTTGGCGAGATCGCTCCAGATTTTGCGATAGCGCGGCAGGCTATCCGTCAGCGGCTTGTTACGGATGCGGCCGGTGAAGCCGGCGACGCAGGTGGCGCCGAAATGATGGGCATTGTCGATGCAATCCTTCCAGCCCTGCAGCGTCTCCAGATCCATCTTCTCGGTTTCCAGCGGATTGCCGAACATGCCGAGCGTCGAGATCGTGATGTCGCGGTCGCCGATGGCCTCCACGCAACGCTTGCCGAGATCGGCAAGGTTCTGCCCGTTGGTGGTCTGCCAGAAGAAGGGCTCGAAGCTTTCGAAGCCGAGATCGGCGATCTGCGCGATGCGCTCGGCCGCCTGTCCGCCATGGGCGGCGACCATGGTGCCGATGCGGATCGCTTTTGCGGGATTGGTCATGGGAGGTTCCTCTTTCAAGTCAAATCGACGCGGCGCTTCTCGCCCGCATTGGCGCTCTCGATGGCGGCGGCCACCATGGCGAGGCTCTGGATATTGTCGGAGCCGACGGTGAGCGGGGTGCCGCCGGACAGGACCGACCGAACGAAATCGGCGATCACGCCGCCATGGCCCTGGATCAGCGGTTCGGTCAGCGGTGGCACTTCAACGGCTTCAAGCGGGCGGAAGAAGCCTTCGTCGCCGGCCACGACATGGGCCTCGAAGCCCTCGTTGCCATCCCAAAGCAGCGTGCCCTTCGTGCCGATGATCCGCCACGTGGCTTCCCAGGCAGTGTTCGCGCCTTCCGCGCACCACGAGCCGCGATAGGTCATGGCGACGCCGTCCTCGAAGTCGAACAGGGCGTCTGCCGCTGCGCCATGGGCATACCAGGAGCCCTTGGGATTCATCTCCCGGCAATAGACGGAAACGGGCTTGCGATTGATGAGGTAACGGGCGGCGTCGAATGTGTGGATCGCCATGTCGAGCAGCAGCACATGCTCCATCGCATCGCGGAAGCCGCCGAAATGCGCGCCGATGAAGAAATCGACATGGACGGCGGTGAGGTCGCCGAGCGTGCCGGCCTCGATCAGCGCCTTGGCGCGGCGGATGCCGGCAAGGAAGCGGCGGTTCTGGATGACGGCGTGGATCTTGCCGGACTTGGCCGCAAGCTCGACCAGCGCCTTGGCTTCATCGAGCGTATTGGCCATCGGCTTTTCCGACAGCACATGGCAACCGGCGGCAAGGCCTGCCTCGACCACGCCGAAGCGGGCAGGCGGCACGACCAGATCGAAGAGAAGGTCGGGCTTCAGCTGCGCCAGCATGTCAGACAAGTCGGCGCTGACGGAGATGCCGCCGAGCCCATGCTTTTCGGCGCGGCGCACGGCGACTTCCGGGTCGAGATCGACCATGCCGACGAGCCGTACATTGTCTTTCAGAAAGGGAATTTCACGAAGCGCGGTGAGCCAGCCATCGGACATAGCTCCGCACCCCGCCATGACGGCGGTCAGCATACCAGATCTCCTCCCAGAACGCCGCGCTTCCTCCGTCGCAGTCGGCTCGTAAACGTTTACGAAAGTTGTCATGGGACTTGAGACGTGTCAAGAGATTCCTTGGAAACGTTTACGAGGCATGCGCAATGAACATCCGCCGGCTGGCCGATCATCTCAATATTTCCATCGGGACAGTGTCGCGCGCGCTCAACAACCGGCCGGGCGTGCATCCGGAAACGCTTGAAAAGGTTCTGAGAGCCGCCACAGAACTCGGCTACGTCGCCAACCAGTCGGGGCGCTCACTGCGGCGCGGCGCGACGAACACGATCGGCTTTGTGATCGAAACAGGTCACCCCGCGCATCAGGCGGGGGACCAGTTCTTCTATGTCGTGCTGGATGCGATGAACCTCTATCTCGCTGAACAGCGCTACGATCTGGTGATCCTGCCCTGTCACTCTGCGGACGACCCGGTCGAGTTCCTGTCGCGCGTCATCGCCCGCGGCATCGTCGATGCGCTGGTGATGACTGCCACGCGCCGCGTCGATCACCGCATTGCGCAGCTGGCGAAGTCGAAGTTGCCTTTCATGACGCTCGGCCGTAGCGAAACGCCCGGCAACTACTCCTGGATCGACCTTGACTTCGAAGGCGTGGCGCGCCGTTCCGTGCAGGAGGCCGTCAAGCTTGGCCACAGGCGGATTGCCGTGGGTTTGCCGGATAATGACGTGGCGCTCGGCTATCACTATAAGGCTGGTTACCTGGCAGGTCTCGCAGAGGCGGGCCTCCCCGTGGACGAGAGCCTCATCATTCGCGTCCCGACAAGTGAAATCGGCGGCTTCAGCCTGGGCAAGCAGGTGGCAGGGATGGCGCAGCGGCCGACGGCCTTGCTGCTCTGTTCGGAGGTCACGGCGGCCGGCGTCTATGCAGCCTTTTCCGACATGGGGGTCGAGCCGGGCAAGGACATTTCGCTCGTTGCCTTCCGAGAAAACCCGCTGATGCGTTTCCTCAATCCGGCGCCGGCCTGTTTCCGGCTCGATCTGGATGCACTTGGCACCCGGCTTGGCGAAACAGTGCTCGATCTTCTGTCTCCCGACGAGGAAATCCGTCGTCGGCGTGGCGAGATCGTGCCGTTGAGCTTCGTGCCAGGAAAGTCGCTTCAGGCACCGATTTCCGGTTCCTGACCCGGGCAGGCCTGGCCTCAGGTCAGAGGCGGCCCCGACGTTGGACGCACTCGCGTCTCGGCTGGGAGACGGTGTCGCGTTCGTCGTTGTGACAGAGGAAGCTCTGTATTCTGCGGACCTGCGCCCGATCGCGTCCTGGGTCAAGGCCCAGCCAAGTTGGTCCGACCTTCCCTTCATCATTCTGACGGCCCGGGGCGGTGGGCCGGAACGCAATCCTGCCGCCGCCCGCTGGTCTGACATACTCGGCAACGCAAGTTTCATCGAGAGGCCGTTTCACGCAACCACATTTGTAAGTGTTGCCCGGTCCGCCACGCGGGCGCGGCGCCGGCAATATGACGCGGCCTTGCGCATGGAAGCGCTCAACGAGGGTGAGCGTCGCCTTCAGACCGCGCTGGCAGCCGGAAGGCTGGGAACATGGGAGATGGATCTTTCCACCCACGATTTGACGACGTCGCCGGCCTGCAGGCAAATCTTTGGCCGCGCTGCGGGCGAAAGCTTCACCTACGTGGATTTCCTGCAGGCCCTCCATCCGCAAGATATGGAGACCATGAAGCTGGCCGTCGCAGCAACGATTGAGGCGGGAACCGACCACGCCCTCGTCTGCAGAACGATCTGGCCCGACGGCTCGGATCATTGGGCCGAAATCCGCGCGCAGCTCCACCGCGACCGCGTCGGAGTGCCGGTCAAGCTGGTCGGCGTTTGCGCGGACGTGACCGTGCGCGTCGAGGCGGAAGAACAGCAACGCCGCCTCAATGAGGTGCTGGAAGAGCGCGTGGCTGAACGAACGCGTGAGCTTCAGGAAGCCTATCGGCTTGTCCTCACTGAAGCCAAACAGCGGGAACGCGCGGAAGAGCAGCTTCGCCAGGCCCAGAAGATGGAGACGATCGGGCAGCTCACGGGCGGGATCGCGCATGACTTCAACAATCTCTTGATGGTCGTGCTCGGCAACCTTCAACTCCTCAACAAGCACGTCGCAGGCGATTCAAAGGCGACACGGCTGATCGACGGCGCCCTGCAGGGTGCGCAGCGCGGCGCCTCGCTCACACAGCGGCTGCTTGCCTTCGCCCGCAAGCAGGATCTTCAAGTGACCCCGGTAAACCTCCACGCGCTCGTGCGCGATATGGAGGATCTTTTGCAGCGCTCGGTAGGGTCCAGGGTTACGATAGAACTGGCCGACCTACAGCGACTGCCACCGGTTTTGGCGGATGCAAATCAGGTGGAGCTCGCGCTCCTTAACCTGACTGTAAACGCGCGTGACGCCATGCCGGACGGCGGTACCGTGCGCATCGAATTGAGGGAAGCCGCGCAGCGATCGGAGGTAGAGTCGCTTTCACCGGGGCGCTACGTCGTTCTGTCCGTCATCGATGAAGGCGAAGGCATGGATCTGGTGACGCTGCAAAGAGCGATAGAGCCCTTCTTCTCGACAAAGGAATTGGGAAAGGGCACGGGCCTTGGCCTGTCCATGGTCCATGGTTTGGCCCTGCAGATGAACGGCGGTTTGAAGCTGATCAGTGCGATTGGCGAGGGGACGACAGCCGAATTGTGGATCCCTGTCGCGAAAGAGGATACTGCAGAACAAGAGCCTGTTCCGTCGACTGACAAGAGCCCGAGGCTCCGCGCTTCCAGGCGGATATTGCTGGTCGATGACGACGTTCTGATCGCGATGAGTTCCACAGATATGTTGATCGATCTCGGTCATGAGGTTGTGGAAGTCCATTCCGGCAAGGCCGCCCTCAAGATCATCGATAGCGGCGAGAATTTCGATCTTCTGATCACCGATTACTCGATGCCCGGCATGACAGGGATGGAGTTAGCGAAGGCGGTACGCGATCGGGTTCCGGATTTGCCAGTCTTGCTTGCCTCCGGTTATGCGGACTTGCCGCCCGGCGTTGAAATCGATGTGGTGAGGTTGGGAAAACCCTACACACAGGATCAACTGGCGGCGGTAATTGACAAGATGCTGTAATCGACGTGGCGATGAATTGTGGAGCGCCAACTCTCTCTGAACATCCTTCGAAAAGGCGAAATTTCACTTGCGAGAGGAAATGGTCCGTAGCGGTGGAACTTTCCGAAAGCTGGGAAGTTGCGTCATGATTATCGCAAATTCGTTGAGGGGCATATGAGCTTTCCGACCTCTGTTCGCGTCTTCGTGGTGGAAGACGAACAACTTGTTGTCATGATGATCGAGTCGATGCTCGAGGAGCTTGGGTGCACGATGTCAGGGACAGCGCGTTCAGTCCCGGAAGCGCTGTCGGCCGTTGAAGATGAAAATGTTTCCTTCGATGTTGCCCTGCTCGATCTTAATCTCGGTGGAACAAAGGTCTTTCCCGTAGCTGCAGCCCTGATGGCGAAAGGACTGCCGTTCGTCATATCGAGCGGCTATGACGCGAGTGCTGTCCCCGAGGATCTTCGGCATATGCCGATCGTTCCAAAGCCATTTCGGATAGAGGAACTGGACGCAGCCCTTCGCAAGGCGGTTGCCCAAGCCTGACGCTTTCATCATGCCCGATGCTTGAGCCGCCGGAGAGTGCCGATGAGTGTGCCTCATCTCGAGACGACAAATGCGACGACCAATCTGAATTTTCTGGCGGGCGGCGGCGAGATGGGTGCTCTCATTCGCGCGCATGACTGGAGCAATACGGTTCTCGGCGCACCCGAATCCTGGCCGCAAAGCCTGAAGACCGCTGTCCGCATCATGCTGACGTCGCGACAGCCGATCTGGATCGGCTGGGGCGATCAGCTCATCTATCTCTATAACGATGCCTACAAATCCATTATCGGCGGCAAGCACCCGTGGGCGCTTGGGCGACCGACAGCCGGAGTTTGGCGCGAAATCTGGCCGGAAATCGGGCCCATGCTGACCACTGCCATGGGAGGCGTCGAAGGGACCTATGTGGAAGAACAGCTCCTGATCATGGAGCGCCACGGATATCCGGAGGAGACGTATTACACGTTCTCCTACAGTCCCATTCCGACCGATGACGGCACACCGGGCGGCATCATTTGTGCCAATACTGACGACACAAGACGGGTGATAGGCGACCGGCAGCTGAGACTGTTGCGGGAACTCGCTGCCCGCACCGTCGATGCGCGATCCTGGCAGGAGGCCTGTGATCGGAGCATCCGCGCGCTTGCCACCAATCAGCACGACATGACCTTCGCACAGCTTTTCATCGCCTGTGCCAACGGTCGGGACGTGAGCCTGGCGGCCTCGTTCGGTGTGCCGGAGGATCGGGGGGAGTCGATACCGCATTCGCAAACCTGGCCGATTTCCAAGGTGCTGAACGAGCACCAGCCGCTGGTCGTCGACGATATTGCGGCGTTTCTTCCGGGTGCTCCGCCGAAGGGTGCGTGGGATCTCGAAAGCAAGCAGGCAGCCATTCTCCCGGTGCAGCCTTCGGGGGATACGGGCAGGGCGGGTGTGCTGGTGGTGGGTCTGAGCCCATATCGCCAGTTCGATGAGAACTACCGGGGCTTCCTCGACCTCGCGGCCGGCCAGATCGCTTCCGCTATCGCCAATGCCGATGCCTATGAGGAAGAGCGGCGGCGCGTCGAGGCGCTTGCGGAGCTCGATCGTGCAAAGACAGCCTTCTTCTCAAACGTCTCCCATGAGTTCCGCACACCGTTGACCCTGATGCTGGGGCCGCTTGAGGACGCGCTTTCAGGGCACATGCCGCTCGAGCAGATGCGTTCTCAGGTGGAACTTGCCCATCGCAACGGAAGCCGCCTCTTGCGGCTGGTCAACAGCCTTCTCGATTTCTCGCGGATCGAGGCGGGGCGTGTCCGTGCCACATACCGGGCGACCGACCTCTGCGAATTCACCGCCGATATCGCGGCGAGCTTCCGTTCGGCCATAGAGCGGGCCGGACTGACGCTGGCAATAGACTGCCAGGCGCTTTCCGAACCCATCTTCATCGATCGCGAGATGTGGGAGAAAGTAATCCTGAACCTCTTGTCCAATGCGTTCAAGTTCACGATGGAGGGGGAGATCGGGGTTTCCGTTCATCAATCTGCGGACGGTCGTTCCGCGGTGGTCGAGGTCTGGGATACGGGGGTGGGCATCCCGGCCGAGGAAATGCCCCGGCTATTCGACCGCTTTCATCGCATAGAAGGGACCCGAGGGCGCAGTTTCGAAGGGAGCGGCATCGGCCTGGCGTTGGTTCACGAACTGGTGACGCTGCATGGCGGGGCGATCTCGGCAAAAAGTATCGAGGGCAAGGGCACGACCTTCACCGTGACGCTTCCCCTGGGACGAGCGCATCTGCAATCAGACAAGGTTATTGACGAGAATGCTCACGCAGCGGCAGTCGTTTCCAGATCGCATGAATTCGTCGAGGAGGCATTGCGTTGGTTGCCCGATGGGGCCGACCAACAGGCTGCATCGCAGATTTCGGCGTTCGGCCTGAATGCTCTGACGGTCCAGGGCGGTGCTGTCGAGAACACCGGGAAGAGGGTCCTTCTGGCAGACGACAATGCCGACATGCGCTCCTATGTCGGCCGCCTTCTCGAAGCCCAGGGCTATCAGGTCGTCGTCGCGCCGGATGGGGAGGTTGCCCTTGAACTCGCCCGCCAACGGAAACCGGAACTCATCCTGACCGATGTCATGATGCCAAAGCTCGACGGTTTCGGCCTCCTCCGGGCGGTTCGGGCTGATGAACGTCTTGCTGAAGTGCCCGTCATCATGCTGTCGGCGCGGGCGGGAGAGGAAGCGAAGGTCGAGGGACTGGATGCCGGTGCCGATGACTATCTGATCAAGCCCTTCGCCGCGCGCGAACTTGTCGCTCGGGTTCACTCCAACATCCAGATGGCCGAGATCCGGCGCGAGGCCGCGCGAGCGGTGTTCAGGAGCGAGCAGCGCTTTCTCATGACGCAGGACCGCCTGAGCCTGGCGCTCTCGACAGGACGCGTTGCCGTGTTCGACTGGTCTGTCGATAGCGACCGGCTTGCGATCCAGGGAACGCTCGCCGAGGTTTTCGGCATCAACCCGACCGATGCGGAAGCGGGGCTTCCGCTGCAGGACTTCGTGGCCCGCATCGACCCTCGCGATGTCGATACCGTGTTGGCCGTGCTCGGCCGTTCCGTCGAAACCGGCGAACCCTGTGAGGCCGAATACCGCGTTCACGGCAGCGGCGAGGAGCGGGTCGTGGTTGCCCGCGGCCGTGTGGAAACCGATAGCGACGGCCACAAGAACATGTCCGGCGTGGTAATCGACATCACAGCAGAGCGCAGGGCCGCGCGGGAACTCGAAGAGCAGATGCGCGCGCTCTCGATCCTGAACCGGACCGCCAATGCCATATCGGGCAATCTCGACCAGGAAAAGCTGGTTCAGGCGATCACCGATGCCAGCGTGGAACTCAGCGGTGCCGAATTCGGTGCCTTCTTTCATAACGTCGTCGATGAGCAAGGCGAAAGATACACGCTCTATAGCCTTTCGGGCGTGCCGCGCGAGGCGTTTTCGCAGTTCCCCATGCCGCGGAACACGGAGGTCTTTCATCCGACCTTTGCCGGCACGGAAGTCGTACGGTCGCCCGACGTCACGGCTGATCTCCGCTATGGCAAGAGCGCCCCGTATTTCGGCATGCCGGAGGGACATGCTCCGGTTCGCAGCTACATGGCCGTGCCGGTGAAGTCGCGAAGCGGGGAGGTGATCGGCGGTTTGTTCTTTGGGCATTCTGAAGCGCACATGTTCGATATCCGCGCCGAAGAGCGTGTTCTGGCGCTCGCAAGCCAGGCCGCGGTGGCGATCGATAATGCGCAGCTGTTCCATGCTGCCGAACGTGAGCTTGCCCAGCGCCGTGCAGCGGAAGAGGAACTTCAGGCGCTCAACACCACGCTCGAACAGCGCGTCGCCGATGAAATCGCCGAACGCGCCAAGGCGGAAGACGCCTTGCGCCAGGCGCAGAAAATGGAGGCCGTCGGTCAGCTCACCGGTGGCGTTGCGCATGATTTCAACAACCTGCTGACCGTCATCATCGGCGGACTCGATACGATCAAACGCAGCAAGCCGGGTGATGAGGTACGGATTGGCCGCGCGGCGGACATGGCGCTGCAGGGCGCGCATCGCGCCGCCAGCCTGACCGGACGTCTTCTGGCCTTTTCGCGCCGCCAGCCACTCAATCCGAAACCTGTCGACCCCAACATTCTCGTGCGCGACATGAACGAGCTTCTCCATCGCAGCATCGGCGAGCATATCGAGCTTGAAGGTGTGCTGGCGCCCCGGGTGTGGACCATAGAAGCGGATCAGAACCAGCTGGAAAGCGCGATCATCAATCTGGCGGTCAATGCGCGCGATGCCATGCCGGCGGGTGGAAAACTGACCATCGAGACTGCGAACACCGCACTTGACGAAAGCTATACAGCCACCGATGCCGAAGTCGTGCCCGGCCAATATGTCATGATTGCAGTCAGCGATACCGGAACGGGGATGTCCACAGAAACGCTCAACCGTGCCTTCGAACCCTTCTACACGACCAAGGAGGTGGGACGCGGGACCGGACTTGGCCTCAGCATGGTCTACGGCTTCGTCAAGCAGTCGGGCGGGCATGTGACGATCTATAGCGAGGAAGGGCAGGGAACGACGATCAAGCTCTACTTCCCGCGCTACCGGGGCGAAACCGACACCAAGGGCGCCGAGGCCGATGTTTTTGTTCCGGCCAGCAGCGTTGGCGAGGTCATTCTTGTTGTCGAGGACAATGATGACGTCCGCGCCTACAGCACGATGATCCTGTCCGAACTGGGCTACACGGTTCTGGAGGCGTCCGAATGTGAAGCAGGCCTGGCGATCATCAAGACGGAACAGCGGATCGATCTTCTTTTTACCGACGTCGTGTTGCCGGGCCGAACCGGAAAGCAACTTGCTGACGAGGCCGCGAAAATACGTCCCGGCCTCAAGGTCCTGTTCACGACAGGCTATTCCCGAAATGCCATCGTGCACCAGGGCCGCCTGGACGCAGGGCTGGAGCTGATCTCCAAGCCGTTCACATTCGAACAATTGGCAACGCGCGTCAGAGACGTGATCGATCGCATGTGATGTTTGGACCTTCGCGCGCCTGCCAACCGGCAGATCGTGGCTCGTACACTACGGCTACAATCGTGAGCCAGCGCCAGAGCAATTCCAGCGAAACTGGAAACCGGTTTCGCGTTAGGAATTGCGTAAAAACAAAGAGATAGATGGTTTCAGCGTTTCCATGAAACACTGAAACCATCTATATTCCCCGATGCCGATCCGGCGCAGAGGCATTGAGATGCGTCGGCCCGATCGAAATTCGTCAGTATTGATCATATCAAACGCTTCCCATGCTTGACATGGGGACTGCGGCGATTTCACATTCGCGCGTTCATGCGACCATGGGAGATTTATCGAGATGCGTCACAGGCTTATCACGGCGACAAGCGCGATCCTTGTGGTTTTGACCTCTGGGGCGTCCGCGGCCGATATCAACCAGAATGGCGCCAACGCCATACGTGACAACCTCAATCATCTGCTGCCCGAGGACATCGCCAAGAGCGCGCCAGTGACGGTCACGCCGGCCGGATCGCGTTACGAGATCGTCTATGATTTCGCCAAACTGCTGGCGAAGATCAAGAAAGAGGATTTCGACATCCAGGGCCTGACGCCCTTCAAAATGTTCGCGACACCGCAGGATAACGGGCTCTGGACTCTCGAAGGCAACAACAACCTCAATGTCACCGGGCATTTCAACGGGCCTGACAAGAAGCGCTCGGACTTCACCTATTCGGCTGCCGACATGGCATTCAACGCGGTATTCGACCCGGCAATCAGCTATTTCCGCTCCGGTGAATACACCGCCAGAGACCTGAAATTCACCTCTTCCACCGATGCCGAGGTGGTCAATGCGACCTTTGGCGACATGATCTACAAGTTGAGTTCCGCCGAAAGCGCCTTTGCTGGCCGCCTGGATTTTGCTGCCAACGGCAAGTTCAGCACCTTCGCGGAGCAGGTCAGCAGCAAGGAAATGCCTCCTATCCGGATCTCGGCAGACAGCGTGGATTTCGATGCCAAGATCAATGGCGTTGCAGCCAAAGACTTGAAGGAAATCGTCCTGTTCGTGCTCGACCACGCGGATGAGAAGGATCTCGCCAAGGAGAGCGAGACGAAGCTGAAGACCATGGTCAGCAATGCTTTGCCGCTGCTGAGCTCGCTCGATGAGACCATCAGGCTCAACAACCTCGCCGTCAACAGTTCGGTCGGTGGCGGTGGCGCGAAGTCCTTCGGCTATCACGTCAAGGTCGATGGGCCGAGCAATGCGACGCGCATCGGCGTGGCGATGGATGCTGCCGGCGTCTCTATCGACAGCGCTCTGGTTCCTGCCGGTTATGCCGCCTTTATGCCGCAGGCGCTCGACATCCAGATTGGCGTTCCAGGCCTGGATTTCGCGGCTCTCGGCGACGAGTTCCTGAAGCTGGATTTCAGCAAGTCGACCAGCGATAGCGAGAAGGCGGGACAACAGGCTGCGGAAAAGCTCTTCCCGGGCGGTCTCTTCAAGGTTGATTTTCCGAAGGTCAGCGCCAAATCTGACGTTTACGACGTCGAGTTATCCGGGGAGCTGGAAGGCAGCGCCTACAACAAGAAGGACTACAAGCTGAACGCATCGATCGTGGCCCGCGGCTACGACAAGACGATCGCGGCCGTGCAGGAACTGGCAAAGACCAAACCGGATCTCACCCAGGTGTCCTTCGGCCTGATGATGATCAAGGGCTTTGCCAAGGTAGATCCCGATGGCGCGCAGCGCTGGGACGTAGCGGTCGCCAGCGACGGTTCTGTCAGCGTCAACGGCCAGCAGATCAAGGGACCGGACGCGCCGGCCACTGACGAGGCCGCGCCTTCAGACGAGGCGTCTCCCTCCGATGAGACAGCACCTTCCGACGAGACCAAGCCCTGAAGACAAAGGTCCGCTCAGACGGCTTCGGTGAGAAGGCGCGCGAATTCGTCGTCGGCCTTTTCCCGCAGAAGGGGGAAGAGCCGATAGAATGTGGCCGTCGAGCGCGGTGCCGGCCATTGAGGATCAAGGACCGAACCGGGCAGGCCAGGGTCGTCCAGCACCAGCCCGGTCCACTGCTGCACAAGCAGCAGCAGGTCCGGCAGGGCGGGGCTGGAGACAGGCCTCTCCTCCCACTCGGCCAGGAATCTCAAATGCGCGGCCTGGATGTCGGCCGTGTTCCAAGCCCGCGCTATCAGTCGTTCCAACTGGCTTGGAGCAACGATCTCACCGTGCAGGACGCACATCTCCTGCAGCTCATCCTGCGGCAGGACATCCTTCATCAGTTCTGCGACATCGACGCGTCCGGGTGCGAGCCAGACGCGGGTATCGACGGCACCGAACCCCGCCCACTGGAGCCGCGTCTGGAAGTGATAGCGTGCGCGATCCGATGCACTGGGGGGCATCGTCGTAAGGAGCGTCCAGCCGGCGCCTTGCTGCACGAAAGGGTCTGACGAGAAGACGCGCTTGCGTCCCCGCGCCAACAGGGCAACACCGTCCTCCGTCAGAAAGAATGCCGAGGAGCGGCCCTGGCGTCGACGGTCCAATACGCCCCGTTTCACCATTCGGTGGAGGGTGACCCGCACCGCACCTTCGGAAATCGAAAGCTGCTCGAGAAGGCGGACAATCAGTGCCATTTCAAACGCAGCGTTTACCTCCCGATCCAGGGCAAAAAGACCGAACAGACTTAAAATCAGGTCCTGGGTAGTGCTGCGTTCAGGGGAAATATGATCGGTCGGGTGAATCTGCAGCCCTCTTTCTGTCTCTGTGTCGTCCAGTCTCATGAGTTTATCACGCAAAATCCCGCGCGACCAACCGAGTCTCCATTATGTTACACATTTTCCATTGACTCAATTTTTGTGTTATGAATTATTGAGTCAGGAAATCTTGGCGCCGCACGCGGTGAAAATGTTTCCAGCATGGGAGGATGCGATCTGCTTTCATGATGTGTCTTGAGTACGCTTGTGGCTGACGTCGCCACCAGCGTCGGGTAGCCTTACCCTAAACTCAGTGCTGTCACGCTTTCTGCCCCAACCATGCGTCCTGAAAAGATCTGGTTGAGGAAGGAAACCCTGATGATGCTGAAGAAAATGAAGAACGGGCTTGAAGTCGAATACAGCCCATCCAACCCGCTATCGAATTCGGATCCCGCGCCCGCAGAACTGAACAGACGAACCGTCGTGTTGGCCAAGGGAAGCGTTCATGCGGACGGGGCATTTCCGCTGCCATGCGACATCATCGCGGATTACGATCAACCCATCCCCATGCGCGATGACGTCAGGCTCTATGCCGATATCTTCCGCCCGGCTGGCGCGGGAAAGGTTCCAGCTCTCCTCGTCTACACGCCCTACTGCAAGCGGGGCGGATGGTGGAACGAGCATTTCAACGCCACGAAATTCGGTGTAAGTCCGTCCTCCTTGTCCGGCCTCCAGGCGTTCGAGGCTCCGGATCCAGGCTTCTGGTGCGATCATGGCTATGCAATCGTGGTGGTCGACGCTGCCGGCACGACGCACTCTGAGGGCGATCAACCCTTCATGGGGACTGCGTCTGCGGAACGTGTCTTCGACGCCATCGAGCATGTCGCAGGGCTGGACTGGTGCTCGGGCCGAATCGGGATGGCGGGCAACTCGCAGCTTGGCATGATCCAGTGGGCCGTTGGCGCCTTGCGCCCGCCGCATCTTGCCGCGATTGCCCCTTGGGAGGGGCTGACCGACCAGTACCGGGAGGTCACGTTGCGCGGCGGCATTCTCGATATGGCTTTCCATGACCAGGCGATCGCGCCCTTCATTTTCGGCAAGACCGATCATGAGGACATCCTGGCGAACAGCTTGCGCTATCCGCTGATGAACGCCTATTGGGAAGACAAGCGGCCTGCACTGGACCAGATCGACATTCCGGCTTACGTCGTCGCCAGCTGGACCAGTCCTATTCACGCCCGTGGAACGCTCGAAGGCTATCGCAAGATTTCGTCGAAAAAGAAGTGGCTGAGGGTTCACAATACCCAGGAGTGGCTGGATCTGGCGGACCCGGCCAATATCGCCGATCTCAAGAAATTCTTCGACTACTATCTCAAGGATATCCAGAACAACTGGGAAGAGACACCCAAGGTCAGGCTCTCCGTACTCGATCCCGGGCACGAGGACATCGTCAATCGTCCCGAAGCGGAATGGCCGCTGGCCCGGCAGCAATGGCAGAAGCTGCATATCGATGCCGCTGCAGGTCGTCTCACAAAAGAGGCTCCCGAGAAGGGTGTGGCCGAATACGTGTCCGATGATGTCTGCTCCAGCATGCGTTTTGTCATGGAAGCAGACCGTGACATGGAAATTACCGGCTACCTCAACCTGCATCTCTGGGTACAAGCTCCGGATGCCGATGATCTGGATCTGTTTGCTGCAGTCTATAAGGAAGACGCGAACGGAAAGAGATTGCACCACATCACCTTGAGCAGCCCCGGTGCGCGGCAATGGGTGGAATCGCTCGAGGTGGATGGCACGTTGCCTTCGACGCTCTCCTATACAGGGCCCGTAGGCCGTGTACGCGTCTCTCATCGTGCACTGGACCCCGACCTGTCGACGCCGGATGAACCTGTCCTGTCGCACCGTGAGGAGCAACGCGTTCCACCCGGTACAATCGTTCCAGTCAACCTCTCGCTTTGGCCCACGTCGATGCTGGTCCATGCAGGGGAGAGCCTCGTTGTCGAGATCGCCGGACATGTCACCGGGCCGCTCACGAGAAAGGGCTTGTTGCTGCCGGGAACGGAACTAACGCTCGAAACGCGCAATAGTGGCCGCCACCGCATCCATGCCGGCGGTGAATACGATTCCTTCCTCCAGCTTCCTCTCATTCCGCAAGCGGCAGTTTAGGAAAAACCAGCGACGGTGAAAACCGGGTTCCACCGTCGCTGAACTTGCGCTGGGCTGAAAAGTCCAAGAGGCAACCTGGATTCGGGGGGAGCCTGCACTGCCCTCCGATCACCGCCCCTAGATGAAATCCGTGATGCAGCGAACTCGATCAATGTGCGGCCTGAGCTTCAGGCTCTTCTGCAATCCGCTCCCGGTCATCCTCTTTGGCGATCCAGCGGCGGACGGTCTCATAGGAAACGTCTATAAAACGCTCAAGTAGCATTTCCTCGACTTCACGCAGGCTCAGATTGAACCGCAGGTAAAGCCAAACGGCGTGAGCAACGATCTGTGGCGGAAAAGGTGACGTTTGAAACTGATGCCGAATGTTTGCATCGCCGAAATCTACGACCAACCCGCAACGTCGGTAACGGCAAGCGGGTTAACGTGACAACATCGTGCCATCTAGTCGGACTGATGCGCCGGACTTGCGCTCGCTCCCTGCGGACCATCCGCGCGGTAAGGGAGCACGGTCATTTGAGCCGAAGCCGATTGAGCGAGGTCAGAGGATTTGGCAAGGTGTCGGAACGGGCATGTTGCGGCGCAGCATGGATTTTCTGCGACGCAACGCATTTTTATACTTTACAAAAATATATTAATTTGTGAAGTAATGCGTCAACGACAGAATGGATATCGCCGTGACAGATCAACGTTTCGCAACTCGCCTCAATTCCTTCGCCTCCGGAGCCCATCTTGCCTGGCCCGATCACAAGGGCAAGCCTTCCGTGATGATGATGGCTGAGCGCGCTGCCTCGGTGAAGGGATTGACGGATCTGGACCTGAACTATCCCGACCATGTCTCTGAGGACCCGGCCCAAATCGCTAGGCAGTTGGGCGATCTTGGGTTGAGCGTCAACGGTTTCGCGATGCGTTACTATACCAACCCGGCGTTCAAGCTCGGCGCCTTCACCAACCCTGATCCTTCTGTCCGGCGCGAGGCAATCGATCTGACCAAGAAGGGGATCGATGCCGCACGCGCGGCCGGCAGCAGCCTCATGACGATCTGGCTGGGGCAGGATGGTTTCGACTATGCCTTCCAGGTGGATTACAAACAGGTATGGGATCACGAAATCGAGGGAATTCGTGAAGTTTGCGCGCATGATCCGGATTGCCTGATTTCGATCGAGTACAAGCCGAACGAGCCGCGATCCTACAGCCTTCTGCCTGATTGCGCGACGACGCTTCTGGCGATCGATGAAGTTGGCGCCGCCAATCTCGGCGTCACGCTCGATTTCGCCCATGTGCTCTACGCCGACGAGCAGCCGGCTTTCGCCGCTGCCCTTGTTGCCCTCCGTTCGCGTCTGCTCGGCGTGCATCTCAACGATGGTTACGCCAAGCGTGACGACGGCCTGATGGTCGGCGCGGTACATGCCCAGCAGACCATCGAGCTTCTGCGCCAGATCCGCCGCGACGGATATGAGGGCGCGATCTATTTCGACACATTTCCGGATTTCACGGGGCTCGACCCCGTCAAGGAATGCGAGGTGAACATCGCAACCGTGCAGCGCATGCTGAAGGTTGTCGATCGCCTCGAGCAGGACAATCGCCTGACTGATGCGATTGACCGCCAGGATGCCGTTGCGTCTCAGGGCATCCTCCAGGAGCTGATGCTCGGCTAAAGACTTCAACCCCACACGTTGTTACCGGGAGGAACAATGAAAAACCTTATCGTCGCAGCTCTTGCTGCCACCCTTTTTGCTGGCGTCGTGCATGCCGCCGACCTCGCACCGCTCAACTCCGACTCCGAGCCAGACCGCATCGACTGGTCGCAGCTGGACAAGAAGTTCGGGCCCATGCCCGCCGTTCCGGCAGGCCTCAAGATCGGCGGCGTTTCCAAGACGCTGACCAACGAATACTGGCGCTCGCTGGGCGAAGGCTACAAGAGCCTCGCCGGCAAGCTGGGCGTCAGCGTCGCCTACCAGGCAGCGCAGAGCGAAGGCGATCAGCTCGGCCAGCTGACAATCGCCGAAGGCATGGTCACGCAAGGCTACAAGGCGCTGCTTCTGTCGCCGCAGACGGATGCCAACCTGCAGCCGGTCATGGAGCAGGCCAAGGCCGCCGGCATCACCGTGGTCAACGTCAATGACGCCGTGATCCCGCAGGCCGAGCACTATGTCGGCAATGTTCAGCGCGACAACGGCGTGCGTGTCGCTAACTGGTTCGTCAAGAACCGTCCTGAAGGCGGCAAGGTTGCCATCATCGAAGGTCAGGCCGGCGTATATGCTGCTGTTCAGCGTACCGCGGGCTTCAAGAAGACCATCGAGGAAAACGGCAAGTTCAAGGTCGTCGCCAGCGTTCCCGGCAACTGGGATCGCCAGCTTTCCTATGATGCGGCCACCACGATCCTGCAGAAGAATCCGGACCTCATCGGCTTCTACTGCAATAACGACGGCATGGCGCTCGGCGTCGTGGAAGCTGTCAAGGCTGCCGGCCTGCAGGGCAAGGTCGTCGTGTTTGGAACCGATGGCATTTCGGATGCCTACAAGTCTATCGCCGCCGGCGAACTCACCGGCACTGTCGACAGCTTCCCGGTCCTGACCGGCGAAGTCGCGATGGAAACCGCGTTGCGCCTTAATGCGGGCCAGAAGCTGCCGCGCGTCGTTGCAACACCCCAGGCGCTGATCACGGCTGAAAACTACAAGCAGTACCAGGGCAAGCCGGAAGACGTTCGCGCTGTGCTTCTGAAGGCTGCCGCCAACTGATCCCCTCAGAAGACAAGGACGGCCGCAATCCATGTGGCCGTCCATGACCACGACAGAGAGGCTTCCCGATGAACGTACCGCGGCTTTCCTTTGAAGGCATCACCAAGGAATTTCCTGGGGTCAAGGCGCTCTCCTCGGTCAGCTTCGAGATCGCACCCGGCGAAATCCACGCGCTGCTCGGCGAAAATGGCGCCGGGAAATCGACGCTTCTGAAGATCCTCTCGGGCGTCTATCGTCCGACCGCCGGTGACGTGCGTGTCGATGGCGTCGCCCAGGCTTTTCGCAATCCCGATGACGCCCGCCGCGCCGGCATTGCAATGATTCACCAGGAATTGCAGCAGGTTCCGAACCTGACCGTGGCCCAGAACATGTTCCTGGGCAATTCGATGACGACATTGGGCGGCCTGGTTGTGAAGCGCCGGGAGCAGGAGCGCCGTGCCGCTGAAGTTCTCTCGATGATCGATCCCGGCATCGATCCGTCGCAGCCGATCTCCAGCCTGCGGGTCGCCCAGCGACAGGTTGTCGAAATTGCCCGCGCACTTCTCAACAAGGCGCGCATTGTCGCCATGGACGAACCGACATCGAGCCTCACCCCGGCTGAATTCGATCGGCTTGCGGACATCATACGGGGGCTTTCGGCGAGCGGCGTTGCAGTCATTTACGTCTCGCATAAGCTCGATGAGGTGTTCAGCGTGTGCCAGCGGGCAAGCGTCATGCGCGACGGCCAGCTGGTTGGGATCGCCGATCTCGCCTCCACGCGGCCCGACCAGGTCGTTGCCATGATGGTGGGCCGCGAACTGGCGAAGGAACAGCATCAGAGCTTCCGCACCGAGGAAGTGACGATGTCACTCTCCGGCGTTTCGACCCAACGCATCCGCAATGTCTCGTTCGACCTGCATCGTGGCGAGGTGCTGGGCATTGCAGGTCTCGTCGGGGCAGGGCGCAGCGAAGTGCTTCGCGCCATCGGCGGCGTCGATCGCATCACGAGCGGAACGGTGACATTGAGGGGCAAGCCCCTCTCGATCTCCTGCCCGCGCGACGCCATCAACGCCGGCATCGGCTTCCTGCCGGAAGAGCGCAAGCGCGAGGGCATCATTCCGGGCCGCTCGGTCACCTCCAACGTTGCGCTGGCCTCGCTGCCCGCCTTCGCGCGCGGCGGCATCATTCAGCATAGCCGTGTCCGCAAGACTGCCGAAACGCTGCTGCAGCGGGTCAATCTGCGTCCGTTCCTGCTCGACCGCCCGATTCGGCTGTTCAGCGGCGGCAATCAGCAGAAGGCGATCATCGCCCGCTGGCTCGCGGCTGGCTCGAAATTCCTGCTGTTTGACGAGCCTACGCGCGGCATCGACATCGGCGCAAAGTCGGAGATCTACCGGCTGATCGAGCAACTTGCGAAGGAAGGGCACTCAGTGATCGTCGTCTCTTCCGAGCTGCCGGAGATTATTCGTCTCTCGGACCGTGTTCTGATCATGCGCGACGGTGCCGTCGCTGCCGAGCTTACGCGCCACGAACTCAATGAAGAAACCATCGTCGCCCATGCCGTAGGCACTGCCTCCGGGAAGTCCGGCAGGGAGGAGCAATACAATGTCTGATACCAATTCCGCCGCAAAGTCCCCAGCGTCCTCCCGGGCAATAGCCTTTTCGGTCCGCGATGCCGGAACGCTGATCGGGCTGCTGATCATCTTCGGAATTTTTGCCGTGCTGGCTCCAGACTTCCTGACGAGCCGCAATCTCATCAACATTCTCCAGCAGTCGAGCATCAACGCCTGCCTTGCGCTGGGCATGACACTGGTGATCATTTCCGGCGGGATCGATTTGTCCGTCGGGCCGACCGCGGCCGTTTCGGCCGTGGTCACCGCGACCTTGCTGGTCTCTGGCGTGCCTGTGCCGATCGCCCTGGTCGGGGGTCTCGTGATTGGCGCCCTGTGCGGTCTCGTCAACGGACTGCTCATTGCCTATGCGGGACTTCAGCCGTTCATCGTGACGCTCGGCACGCTGTCGACCTACCGGGCGGTCGCTCTCATCTACACGGGCGGCAATCCGGTTCTGGGCGTGCCGCAATCCTTCCGTGCCCTCTTCAATGGCTCTGTGGCGGGCATACCCAACTCGGTCGTGATGGTGGCGATCGTAGCCGTGCTCGCCTGGCTGCTGCTGCGCAAAACGCCTCTCGGTGAATATCTGATGGCGGTCGGCGGCAATGAAGAGGCGGCCTATGTGGCCGGTGTTCCGATCGCGCTGACGAAGATTGCCGCCTATGTGATTTCGGGCGTGCTTGCCGCTCTGGCCTCCATGATCCTCATCGGTCGCCTGGGTGCCGCCGAGCCCATTCTGGGCAACCTCTGGGAACTGGATGCCATTGCCGCGTCTGCCATCGGAGGGGCCTCGCTGATGGGCGGCAAGGGATCCGTCGCCGGCACGCTGCTCGGCGCCATCATCCTGGGCAGCATGCGCAACGGTTTGACGTTGATGAATGTTCAGGCCTTCTACCAACTTCTGGCCACGGGCCTTATTATCCTTGTCGCAATGATGATCGATCGCGTGACAAGGGGACGGGGATGAATTCCGAAAGTGATCTGAGAGCGGTTGGCCCGCGCATCCGGATGATGATGCCGCAGCTGACGCCACTGGAGACCAAGGTGGTCGAGACGGTCTTCGCTCTCAGGGACTTTTCCGAGGAAACTGCGCTGAAGGACCTTGCAGATCTCTCCGGCGTTTCCGAAGCCATGGTGGTCAAAATCGCCAAGAAGCTCGGATTTGCCGGCTATCGCGACTTCCGGCAGGCGGTTGCGCACTACAATCGCCTGCCGACTGCCGAAATGCACCAGGAATTGTCGCCAGAAGACACGTCACGGGAAATCGTCGAGAAGGTGTTCCGCACCTCCATGCATGCGCTAGAGGAGACACTGGCTATTCTGGACTACGAGGCTTTCGACCGTGCGGCAGACCTTCTCGTCAAGGGGCGCCAGCGCGATTTCTATGGCCTCGGCGGTTCGGCGCAGATCGCGCGGGATGCGGCACACAAGTTCCTGAGGATCGGCGTGAGAGCCGCCGTCTATGACGATACGCACATGATGATGATGTCGGCCGCACTTCTCGGTGCGGAAGATGTGGTCGTCGCCTTCTCTCATTCCGGCAACAGTACATCGGTCATTGAGGCTGCCCAACTCGCGCGGCGAAATGGTGCGCGGATCATCGCCATTACCAATTATGGCACTTCGGCTCTCGCCAAGGCGTCTGACATCGTGCTCTGTTCCACCGCGCAAGGCTCCCCGCTGATGGGCGAGAATGCAGCGGCCCGGATTGCCCAGCTCAATATCCTGGATGCGCTTTTCGTTGTGGTCGCACAACGCGATTACGCATCCGCCGAACGCAACCTTGATCGCACGATGTCGGCGGTCGCTTCCAAACGCAAAGATAAGTTCTGATGACCTCCGCACCGCTCGTCACCGTCTTCGGCAGCCTCCATTACGACATCGCCGTCAACGGCCCGGCACGGCCACGCAAGGGCGAAACGGTGACCGGAACCTCCTGGTATCCGAAATGCGGCGGCAAGGGTGGTAATCAGGCGGTTTCGGCGGCGCGTGCGGGTGCCAGGACGGAAATCATCGGAGCCGTGGCCGATGACGATTTCGGCAGGACGCTGATCGCCAATCTTTTTCGCAAGGGCGTAGGACATGCCCATGTGCGCCGCGACGCGGAGCGTTCCACCGGCATGAGCGTCGCCATCTTCGATGCCGATGGTGATTACGGGGCAGTCATCGTGTCGGGTAGCAATCTAACACTCGGAGACGCAGACGTCGAAGCCGCGGGTCATTTGCTCGCAACAAGCGCCGTCCTTGTCCTGCAGAACGAGATACCGGATGCCGCGAATGTCGCGGCGGCGAAGCGCGTAAGGTCTGCGGGGGGCGAAGTCCTCCTCAATGCGGCGCCAGCGCGCACCCTCTCTTCCGACCTTGCCGCTCTCGTCGATGTCCTTGTCGTGAACGCGATCGAGGCGGAAATGCTGTCCGGGACGGATGTGGTGGAAACACTGGAAGGCGCATTGGCCGCCGCAAGACTTCTCGCCGGAAGCTATCCGCATGTCGTCGTCACCGCCGGCGGCGCTGGCGTGGCCTATGCGAATGCGCAAGGCGAAACCCTGACACTCGATCCGATCCGCATCACCGTTGCGAGCACGCATGGCGCCGGTGACGAGTTCATTGGCGTTCTTGCGGCTTCGCGGGCAAAGGGTCTCGATTTCCCCGTGGCTCTGGACCTCGCCAACCGTGCAGCTGCCAAACTGGTGAGCACACCGGAAAACCAGAGGGATTAAAACGCGCTCCCGGTTTGCCGTCACGCACGGCTTGCTTGGCTGGGTTAGGCCATCAAGCCGTTAGATGGAGCGTCCAATATCGCCACCCGAGCTTTTAGCTTTGCGCGGCTGTGCGCCACTCAGGGCCGCAATGTCTTGCCCGACTGCGCATCTAAGAGGTGCAGCTTACCGGCGCGCGGCGCGATGGTGACCTCCTCGCCTGGCCTGAAATCGTGACGCTCGGCGAAGACGGTAACGAGTTCGCTCGCGCCGTAGCGCAGGAAGACCATCGTCTCGTGGCCGGTTGGCTCCGTCACATTGACCGTTGCCTTGAGACCCGTGCCGCCGAGTTCGAGATGTTCCGGGCGAACGCCGAGAAGCACGGCCTGGCCGTCGCTGGCGGCCGGCGTGAAGCCCAGCGCGATCTCGTCGCCCGTTTCTGATACGAAGATCTGGCCATCCGCCTTGTACTTACCCTTCATCAGGTTCATCGAGGGCGAACCGATAAAGGTGGCGACGAAGGTGTTGTTCGGCCAGTCATAGAGGTCGAGCGGCGTGCCGATCTGCTCGACATGGCCGCCCTGCATGACGACAATCTTGTCGGCCATGGTCATGGCTTCCACCTGGTCGTGCGTCACGTAGATCGTCGTGGTGCCGAGCCGCTGGTGCAGCTCCTTGATTTCCTTGCGCATCTGCACACGAAGCTTGGCGTCGAGGTTTGACAGCGGCTCATCGAAGAGGAAGACCTGAGGCGAGCGGACGATAGCGCGGCCCATGGCGACGCGCTGGCGCTGGCCGCCGGACAATTGCCGCGGATAGCGATCGAGATAGGGCACGAGGTCCAGCGTTTCGGCAGCTGCCTGCAGGCGCTGCTTGATGACGTCGTTGGGAAGTTTCTGCAGGCGCAGCGCAAAGACCATGTTTTCCGCCACCGTCTTGTGCGGATATAGCGCGTAGCTCTGGAACACCATGGCGATGTCGCGATCCTTGGGCGGCAGGTTGTTGACCACGCGCTCGCCGATCGAGATCGTCCCGCCGGTGATGCTCTCAAGGCCGGCCACCATGCGCAGAAGGGTCGACTTGCCGCAGCCCGAGGGCCCGACGAGCACGACGAATTCGCCGTCCCTGATGTCGATATCAATGCCGTGAAGGACCTTCAGCGCGCCATAGGCTTTCTGCGCTCCGGTGATCTTGACCTCAGCCATCTCGCTCCCATCTGCCTGTCACGCAATCGTCCTCCGTCAAAGGTCGGCGCCCGGCATTATCCTGTTTTCTCCACGGATTTCCGCCTCGCGCGAAGGGCCGAAAATACCCTGCACCGCGTCTTGAATCGCCGTGAAAACCTCCTCCATGAAACGTTTCATTATTGGTTGACATTTCGCCGCCGCCGTCTAATTCTCGTCGCTGAGACCGAGAGGAGCGGTTTCATGCAGGATATGAAACGTTTCATTTTCTTGCTTAACAGATAGTTCTGCCCGAGGCCAGCGCAAAAATCCTCACCAGGATGTGTCCGGGCCGGCGGGAAAGTTCTTCGGAAAACGTGGGAGGAGACCACATGAAAGTCGAAGTTTACGATGCATTGATGCGCCGTCAGGCAAGCCGTCGCGACATTCTGCGCGGCACGGCGAGCGCTGCCGCACTCATGGGCGTTTCGAGCGCCCTTGGCGGGCTGCCGACGCAGGCCTTTGCGGCCGATGACGTCCGCAGCCAGATCCTGAAGATCCCGGGCGTCGGCAAGGGTTCGCCGACGGATGCCGACTGGCAGAAGGTGGGCGAGCTTTGCCTCGGCCCGACCAAGTCCAACGTGAAGCAGGGCGAGTTCGCCGGCGTCGAGCTGACCTTCATGGGGCTCAACAACCAGAACCTCCACAACTTCCTGTTCCGCGGCTTCCTGAAGCCATGGGAAGCCTATACCGGCGCCAAGATCAACTGGATCGACCTGGCGCAGGCCGACTATAATGCCCGTCTGCAGCAATCGATCGCCACCGGCACGGTGGATTTCGACATCCTGGAAATGGGTGCACCCTTCGAGGGTGACACGGCCGGCAAGGGTCTACTCTCCGAAATGCCGGACTGGGTGAAGAAGCAGATCGATATCGAAGACTACGTGGACTACCTGAAGCCCCCGGTCGGCACCTGGGACGGCAAGACCTACCGCGTGACCATCGATGGTGACTGCCACAACTTCAACTACCGCGCCGACTACTTCAAGGACGCAACGCTCGCCAAGGCCTGGAAGGACGAAGGCCACAAGGGCGAATGGGCTCCGCCGAAGACCTGGGCGCAGGTTCAGGAAATTTCGAAGTTCCTCAAGGGCAAGAAGGATCCGCTGTCCGGTTCGCCGGCCTATGGCTATCTCGATCCCTACAAGGGCTGGGGCGGCTTCGGCTTCTACTTCCTGGAAGACCGCGCCACGGCCTACGTCAAGATGCCGGGCGATCCGGCCTGGCTGTTCGATCCTGAAACCATGAAGCCGCTAGTCAACAGCCCCGGCTGGGTCCGCGCCATCCAGGAAGCCATGGATCTCATGGCTTACGAACCGACCGACCAGATCAATGCTGATCCAGGCACGACGGGCTTCCAGCAGTTCCTGGCCGGCACGGGCTCCATGGTCACCTGGTGGGGCGATATCGGCCAGCAGGCCAATACCTCCGACACGTCGGTGGTCGGCGATGTGGCCGCCTTCGATATCCTGCCGGGTTCGGAAGATGTCTACGACCGCAAGGCCGGCAAGTGGGTGAAGGCCAAGGACGGCATCAACCAAGCACCGAACTGCGCCTATCTCGGCTGGGGCATCTATGTCATGGCCCGCGTGGACAGCGACAAGAAGAAGCAGCGTGCCGCCTGGAGTGCCGCTGCCCATCTCGGCGGCAAGGACATCGCCATCTGGACCGCCATGTATCCGTCTGGCTTCCAGGTTCACCGCAACAGCCAGTCCAAGATCGAGGAATGGGTCGCTGCCGGCTACAAGCAGGACTACATCTCGAACTACCTGAAGTCCCAGTTCGGCTCCTACAACCACCCGAACCGTGCTGTCGAGCCGCGCATTCCCGGCATCTTCCAGTACTATTCGGTGGCGGAAGACGAACTCGCCAAGGGCTATGCCGGCAAGTACAAGTCGGCACAGGACACGGCGGACGCCATTGCCGCCGCCTGGGAGAAGATCACCGACCAGATCGGCCGCGAAAAGCAGCTGAAACTGTATCGATCGAGCCTCGGACTCTGATCCCGGGAAACAACTATGCCGGCGGGGCCTTTGGCTCCGCCGGTCATTTCAATGGTCTCGCGGGGGACTTCCATGTCGACACTTCAAGGCGACCTGTTGCACACGGTCGAAACCGGTTCCATTTCGCCAGGCCGGCGTTTCTGGGGCTATGCCGCCTTGTGGCTAAGCGCCGCCTGGCTGGTTGCATCGTTCCTGATTCAGGCCTCGCACGATCTGCGCTGGACCGAATTCGGTTTCGCAACCTGGCGGCCTGTGCTCTATGCCTATTTCATCTGGGCTGTGGTGCTCTGCGTGACGCGCGTGGTGATCTATGGCGAACAGGGCAAGAAGGCGCTCTTCGTGCTGCCGGCCGCTCTTTTCGTGGTCTCCATGGTGGTATTTCCGCTGCTCTTTGCGCTCTGGGTCGGCTTTTCCGACTGGAACCTTGCTTCTCCAACAGGGCGGCAGTTCAACGGGCTGGACAATCTGCGTCAGATGATTTCCGACCCGTTCTATCTCAACGCGCTCCTCAACATGGTCTATTATACCCTGGCGATCGCGGTCGAATATGCCATTGCATTTGGTCTCGCGTTGCTTCTCAACCAGGACATCGTGGCCCGCAAGTTCTGGCGCGTGGTCTTTCTGATGCCGCTCATGCTGTCGCCGGTCGCCGTGGGCTGGATGGTCGGCAAGTCGATGCTGGAAACCCGCTTTGGGCCGGTAGCGCGGCTTGCCCGCTGGCTCGGCTGGGAAAATCCGTCCTTCTTCGGCGATCCGCTCATGGCAAAGATCACCATCATGATCATGGATGCCTGGACCTTCATTCCCTTCATGATGATCATGCTGCTCGCCGGTCTGCAGTCGCTGTCGCGTGAAGTGCTGGAGGCGGCCGAGGTGGATGGCGCCACCAAGTGGCAGCGCTTCTGGCAGGTCATCTTCCCGCTTATGTTGCCGGTCTCGGTCACGGCGGTCATGATCCGCATCATCTTCAAGCTGAAGCTTGCCGATATCATCATTACGGTGACCTCCGGTGGCCCCGGCGGGGCTACGGATTCAGTCACCAGCTTCATCTACCGTGAATATCGCGACCGCTCGAATGTCGGCTACGGCACACTTCTGGCGCTCGTCTATCTGGTGATCATCGTGGTCGGTATGACCGGTCTGATGAACCTCACGGACCGCATCGTCAAGCGCATGACAGGGAGGCTCTGATGGTGGCCATCGATCTGGACAAATTCGCCCGTCGCCAGCGCGCCCGCTGGTGGGCCATGCGCATCGTGGTCTACGGTCTGCTGATCACCTGGGCGGTGGTCAGCTTCTTCCCGCTATTCTGGACGATCTCGACCTCGTTCAAAACCGCGCCGGACGTTATGAAGGGCAACATGATCCCCTGGCTCGAATTCGCACCAAGCTGGCTTGGCTGGCGCTCGCTCGGCCTGTCGCCCGATGCGCTGATGCAGACCTCGACCGTGCGCGAGGAGTTCATGCACCGCCTCTTCAACAGCGCCATCATTTCCGTGACGGCCTCTGCGCTTGCCGTCTTCCTGGGCTCGCTCGCGGCCTATGGGCTCAGCCGCTTCTCCTACAAGTTCGGCCATATGCGGAATTCCGACATATCCTTCTTCTTCCTGTCGCAGCTCATCATGCCGCCGGTCGTGCTCGCGCTGCCCTTCCTGGTACTCTACAAGCAGCTCGCACTCCTCGACACCTATAGCGGACTGATTGCGGTCTATACGCTGATGGTGCTGCCGATCGTCGTCTGGATCATGCGCGACCAGTTCGCGACCATTCCGGTCGAACTGGAGGAGGCGGCACTTGTCGATGGCCTTTCGATCTGGGGCGCCTTCAGCCGCATCATCGTACCGCTCGTCCTGCCCGGAATGGTGGCGGCCTTCATCCTGGCTCTGATCCTGTGCTGGAACGAGTATTTCTTTGCGGCCCTGCTGACCTCGACCAATACCAATACGCTACCGGTGATGATCGCCAGCCAGACCGGCAGCCAGGGCATCAACTGGTGGTCCATGGCCGCCTTGTCCACAGCCGGAATCCTGCCCCTTGTGTTCGTCGGCGTCCTGCTCGAAAAACATATCATCGCAGGCATGACCGCCGGCGCGGTAAAATAACGGCAGTGAGCAACCATGGAAAAAATCCCCACAGTCAAGGATGTCGCCCTTCGGGCCGGCGTATCCGTGGGGACGGTGTCGCGCGTGCTGGCCGGTGAAGCCGCCGTCAAGGCGGTGCTGCGCGACAAGGTGAATGACGCGATCCATGTGCTCGGCTACCGGCCGAATGTGATGGCGCGGGCGCTGCGAACCTCAAGGACCGATGTGATCGGACTGATTGTGCCTGACATCACCAACCCGTTCTTCGCACAGATGGCGGCAAGTGCCGAGCGCGCAGCGCTGGAGCATCGCCATTCGCTGATGCTGGCCAGCTCCCATAACGACCACGGGGCCGAGCAGAGCCATATTGCGGCATTTCTGGATCGCTCCGTGCGCGGCATCATCGTGGTTGCGGCGAATGTCAGCCATCCGTCGCGGGTGAGATCCAAGGTGCCGATCGTCTCGCTCGACCGCCGCTTTGCCGATTTCCCGCTGATCTCCATCAACCATGCCGAAGCGGCGGCTCTCGTCGCGGATCATCTCTATGAGCTGGGCCACCGTCGCATCGCCTATATCGCGGGCCCGCTGGATACCGAAGCCGGCCGTGCCAGGCGCGAAGGGTTTGTGGACCGCATTCATGCGCTGGACGGGCGGATTGACCTGGAGATTTTCTCGGGCCGGTTCGATTACGGATCGGGCGAGGTGATCGGCCGGCGGCTTCTGGCGCAGCCCTACGGGAAGCGCCCGACGGCCATCGCGGCGGCGAGTGATCAGCAGGCGATTGGCGTGCTGCGCACCGCTCGCGACCTCGGCATCGACGTGCCGGGCGAACTTTCGATTGCCGGCTTCGATGACATTCATCTCGCCAATCTCGTCGTGCCGCGCCTGACAACGGTGCGCCAGCCGACGGACGAATTGGCGAGGCGCGCTGTGGAGCTGCTGCTGGACAGGGTTGAGACGCCGGAGGACGAGGCCATGAGCGCGACACTGGTCGTGCGCGGGTCGACCGGTGCTCCGCCCGACGCAGACAAGAGCGGACATTAAGACAGACAAGCCGAAAGAGCCGCCAACAGGAGGAAAGACCATGCTCAAAGGTATCAGACCGGAACTCAACGGAGACATTCTGCAGGCGCTCTGCAACATGGGTCATGGCGACTATCTCGTCGTGTCAGACACCAATTTCCCTTCGGATTCCGTCGCGCGGCATTCACTTATCGGCCGTCTCCTGACCATGGAAAACACCTCCGCGCCGAAGGCGATCGAAGCGATCCTCTCGGTCTTGCCGCTTGATACGCCTCTGCAGCCCTCGGTTGGCCGCATGGAAGTCATAGGCAAGCCGGACGAAATCCCGGATGTGCAGAAAGAAGCACAGGCCATCGTGGATCGCGCCGAAGGCAAGTCGGCACCCATGTATCCGATCGAGCGCATGGCCTTCTACGACATCGCCCGCAAGGCCTATTGCGTGATCGCGACCGGCGAGATGCGCTTCTACGGTTGCTTCATCCTGACGAAGGGCGTCATTCCGGCTGAGGACGTGGCCCGATGAGTGATAGAAAAGCCATCGTCATCCTGGGCATCTTTGCCGCCGACACGGCCTACAAGGCCAAGCGCATGCCGCAGATCGCCGAAACGCTGATCGGCTCCGGTTTTTCGCTGGGGCCGGGCGGCAAGGGCTCCAACCAGGCGATTGCCGCTGCAAAGGCGGGCGGCCAGGTCACCTTCATCTCACGCGTCGGCAAGGACCCGTTCGGCGACATGGCACTCGCCGCATACAAGGATGCCGGCGTGAAGGCCAATGTCATGCGCATGGATGGCGTGTCGACGGGGGCTGCCTTCATCTTCGTCAATGAGGATAATGGCGATAACGCGATTATCGTCGCACCCGGTGCTGCGGGCCTGATCGGCATCGAGGATGTCGATGCGAACCGCGCAGAGATTGAAGCCGCCGCCATTTTCATGACGCAGCTGGAGCAACCGCTGGAGGCTGCAAGGCACGGCCTTTCGATCGCAAGACAAGCGGGCGTCACGACCATCTTCAATCCCGCCCCGGCGCAGGTCATCCCGGACGACATTTACCCCCTCTGCGATTTCATCGTGCCGAACGAGGTGGAGGCCGCCGGCATTGTCGGCCATCCGGTCGATACGGACGAGCAGGCGGTGAAGGCCGCCGAGACACTGCTCCAGCGCGGCGCGAAGACGGTCATCATCACCCTTGGCGGGCGCGGCTCGCTCTACCACACGGCTGGCCACAGCGAATTCGTGCCCGCGGTTTCAGCGGGCAAGGTCATCGACACGACAGGGGCAGGCGATGCCTTTCTCGGCGGCTTCTCGGCAGCGCTGGCCGAAGGCCGCGCGCCGATCGATGCGGTGCGTTTCGCTGCGGGCACGGCCGGCATCGCCGTGACCCGGCCAGGCACTGCGCCGGCCATGCCGTCGCGGGCGGAGATCGATGCGCTTCTGGGCTGGGCATGACACAGCAGGCCGACATGCGCGACAACGACGCCGGTCGATTCGTCATCGGCGTGGATGTCGGGACGGGCAGCGTCCGCGCCGGCGTCTTCGATCTGACGGGTGCGCTGCTCGGGGTGACGAAACGCGATATCGCGATCTTTCGCGCGCTGGGAAACATGGTCGAGCCGTCAAGCCCTGGGTGATGTCAGGTTAATTGGGACGAGTGCGCGACGGGCAGGCTTCCAGTAATCACGCCGCGATGCCAGCCGCATTCCTCCCATGGGCGATACAGGGGGACATCGATGGCTCTCTTTTTCGGGCTGGTTGGGACAAAGAGATTGCGAACCGCGGAGAAGACGCTGACGAAACGTTGCAAAGCGCCTGCCGAACGGAACCGCTGCATCACCCGCTCCCGTTTCCGCAGCTGCGGGTGCGAGTTTTCAGCACGGTTTTTCAAGCCCTTGTGCGATCGATGCTCGACGTCAGGCATGACCTGACGTCTTGCAGCGCCGTATGAACGGAGCTTGTCAGTGACCATGCGCTTGGGCTGGCATCCTTGCCTCTTCATCAACCGGACCAGAACCTGCTTCGCCGCTTTGATATTGCGGCGAGCCTGCACAATTTCGTCGAGTACGTAACCATCTTGATCCACGGCACGCCAGCAAGCGCTGGAACGGCCATGCCCGCCAGCGCGCCTTCGAAGCTCTGGCGCGAAAAGCCGTTGTTGTAGACGCCGACGAAAATGCCGTCGATTTCCTCTGGCCCGACGCCGCTGTGTTGCAGCGCCTCAGGGATCACCCCGGCCAGGAGCTGCTCGACATCCTCTTCCGGCGCCTTGCCGAACTTGCTGTGGGCCCAGCCGATGATCTGGGGAGGTTGCATGATGTTTCCTCCCGAATGCTGCGTCCCGGTCCCTCAGGCGAACTTCGACTTCAGCTTTTTTTCAATTTGGATTCGACCTTGGCCGCCTAGCGCTTCAAGAGCGCTGCCTTCGATGTGGCCGAGGCGGCACTCTTTCTGGCCTCGGACGCGGCCAGCTTCATTAAGGGCGCCGAACTGCCGGTCGACGGCGGCATGGGGCTTATCATGGGAAATGCAGCGAAATAGGAACGACGACACATGACGAAGAAATTGGCCTTGGTGACGGGCGCTGCCCGCGGCGCCGGTGGCTATGGTGGTGGCGGTTCTCGATCGCTTCGGCCGCATAGACTCGGTGATTAACAATGCCGGCGTGGCCGATTTCGGCCCGATCGAGGACACCGACTTCTCCCGCTGGCGGCGCGTCATGGAGACCAATCTGGATGGAGTCTTCCTGGGGTCGCAAGCGACTGTGCCGTCGCTCAAGAAGACGAAGGGGGCGCTCGTCAACATCGCCTCGATCTCGGGGCTGCGGGCCTCGATGCTGCGTGTCGCCTATGGCACATCGAAGGCTGCCGTCATGCATCTGACGAAGCAGCAGGCCGCCGAACTGGGCGAATATGGCATCCGCGCCAATTGCGTATGCCCGGGTCCGGTCCGGACGAAGCTGGCCATGGCCGTCCATTCGCAGGCAATCATCGACGCCTATCATGACGCAATCCCGCTCAATCGCTACGGCACCGAACGGGAACTTGCGGAGGTCATCACTTTCCTCTGCTCGGAGAAGGCTAGCTACGTGACAGGCCAGGTCATCGCCGTCGACGGCGGTTTCGAAAGTTCTGGCATCGGTCTGCCGGCGCTGCGCAGTTGATTTCGGTCACAGCCCGATTTCCCGCCATTCTTCAGCGTCCGCCTTCGCCCTTTGCGACTGGCGGGGCGGGGTCAGGCGAGGCGATCTGCAGGAAGGATGTGTCCTCCGTCCGGGAAGCACGGTCATGCCGCGTCGAGGTCGACTTTTGCTGCGGTCTCGATCGCTTGAACGCACGCGATTTCCGGCTTCGGACCGGGCGCATCACATCGGCGACGATTGCGCGGGCGACGACCTGGCCGAGGGCTGCGACACTCGTGATGCCCTGGACAAAGGGCTGCTTGTGCAGGAGGTAGGAGACTGCGGGAATGTAGAGCCTGCGCACAGGGCGTACCCCGGCGATCAAAGGTCTGTACGAGGCGTCGACATCGATGCCCCCCGTGCGGCGATGGCTGCCTCGCTGGGTGACTGTCAGTGCCGGCGCGACAAGCCCGTGCTGTCTTAGCGACGGGAAGGGAATTTCATCGGCAGACAGGCTCTTCTGCCCTGTGGCGTCTATGAACGTGTCAAATTCGAGATCGCCCATAGCCCCCGAGACAGTCGCACCGCGTTCGCGGCCGTCACCCGAGACCTTGGATTGGTCGCCTAGCGCAACGATGTGCAGCTTATCCGCGCGGTGCAACGCCAAAAGACGCTCGATCGAAAGGTGTGGAACCGTCGCATAATCGTCGGCAAAAATGCTCTTGAACGACCGGTTGAAGCGGGCCAGATCATCGGAGGTGAATGAGGTGACAGCGGTCTCGATGATTTCGTGGCAAATCAGGATGGCATAACGCCACGCCACCTTGTGGCGGCGCGCATAGTTGCGTTTGGCTTCTGCAAGATTGGCCTCGGCCCATTCGAACGGATCGAACTGGTCGCGCACACCAAAATAGGCCTCGGCGAATGTATCGGCCGTCAGCCCGTCGAGCCCGATCCGCTCGGCGTAGTCCGGATCCGCATGCGCAAGCTCCCGCCGAAACAGGTCGAAGATGTCGTCCAGAAGGCCGCTGCTGCCCAGCGCAATCCGCTCGGACACGGCTTGCGCCGTGCAGATACTCGGCTCTTCGTAGGGAATCGGGAAAAAGAAATCCGCTTCCGGAAGGAGCCCCTTGCGGGACATCATCGTCACCTGGAAATCGTTGCCGTCCGACAGGTATTCGAGACCGATCCCCGGGGTCCGCACGAACCGGCCGAAAGAGGTCGCGATGGTCATCACCGCGTCGATGGCGCTGAGCGAGGTGCCCAGAACGCCGATTCGGCCGGGCGGGATCGAACGCAGCGCGGTCGCGGGCCAGGGCGCCTCGAAATAGCCGGGCGCTGTTTCGGGTGCCGAAGGAAACCCGTGGCCCGTCGCAATGATGACGTGATCGAACGCGTCTTCGCCGGCCGGCTCTGCCGCTCTGACGGCGAACCGGTCGCCAATAGGCACAATGTCCAGTACTTTGACGCCTTCGCGGATGACAATCTCGTGCCGCGCGGCCTCGTCCTTGGCGATGATCGCCTGCAGTTGGGCCCGGAAATAATCGCCGAGCACGACACGCGGGTAAAACGCCCGGTCAGATATGTCGGACCGATCTATATCGAACGCATCGCAGTAGCGGGCAGGCTGCCGCCGAAGCCAGTCAACGAGGCTCTCGGGCAAGGCAGGGATCTCGATGCTTGGAATGTTCGACAACATTGCCGGATCATTGATGCCGCGTTGATAGGGCGTCCCTTTCCCGGCGATGTCAGAGGATTCGAGCATGACGACCGTCAAGGGGGAAGAGCAATTGATCAGTTCCTGCAGGGCATATATGGCTGTCGGACCGGATCCGACGATGGCGACGCGTTGACGCATTTGGGGCTCCACTCGCACAGCAGATGCTGTGCCACTCAGAAACGATCCTGACGTTCGCCGGTTCCAAGACAGTTGGCCGTTTGAACGATTGAGTTGAAGAACGGGCATTGCGGACAAGACAGTGGAAGGTGAGCGATGAAACTCTTTGTCTTTTACATTGGCGGCGACTGCGGCAACTCCAACATCGAGCTGCACGACATCAGGTTTTCCATCGGCGAGACCGCCGAGGCCTGCCATGACAACCTGCGGCGGCAATGGTGGGGTGATCCAAAGAGCCTCCATCTCGACAGCTGGGGCGAGCTGCGCCAGGCGGACGGTTACGACATAACGCTTGCGAAGGCTCCGGCGGCCAGCAGCGGGAACACGCTGTTTTTCCTAAACCTTGGCGGCTACGACCTCGGCGAATTCGGGGAGCTGCACAAGAATGTTTTCAAGGTCGCGCCCGACGCGCGCGAGGCCACCAAGCGGGCGCTTGGCGAAATCCGCCACTGGGCGCTTCCCCACAAGGACAACGTGTTCGAGGTGGAAAAGGTCATCGATGTCGGTGCGCAGCTCAAGGACAGCGGCTACGCGCTTGTCCTGACCAAGGCGCAAGCGGAAGTGCCCTTCGAATTCGTGTGCAAATACCTGCGTCTGGCCTGAGCGCGTCTCCGATAAGACCGTTTTCAGCGCATCCAGCGCAATGGTTTGGAGAGTTGCAATAAGGCCCATCTCTGTCCGGATCAGCGGCTCGCATCATCGAATTTCGGTTGATCGATTGGAGGTCGGATGGCTTCCGGAATGAGCGACGCGCGTCGTCACCAATGTTCGCCTCAGTCGTTCAAGGACTGCATTGGGTGCATGAACGTCGCCCGTCGGCTGAGCCGAGGTGAATCAAGCGCGATCGACACGATCCTGTTTTCGCATGTCCTCTCTCGCGCGCTTCCTGCCCAAAATAGTGAGACGGGTCGCGTTTCAATTGATGCTCGTCAAACGACAGAGGCTGTCTGCAGGCTATGGTCCTCGGAAGGAAGGATCTAGTTATGCAATCCAGCCCGGAATCGAGCTTCCACGCCGCCCCCAACCTAGGGCTCCGTCCGTGCTTCAGTCTTGAGGCAAACAACCGATGGTTCCGCATCGGCTACCGGGTGTTTCAATGCATCGCGAACAAAAGGCGGTTGGAGACAGGGCCTTCCGCCAACGATGCCCGCCAGGTCGAGGCTGTCATTTTGCCCCATCGCCATATCGATCATTCGCGCATCGTTCCGGACGGAAATTTGACTGTCCCCGCACTTGGACGCTGGTCCATTCAAGTTCAACCGGTTTAACGAGGATGTGGCATGAGTAATCCAGGTCAGCCTTCTTTGGCGTCTCCCGGGACGGCGGAACACAGCGTGCCGTTCTTCTGGCCGCTATCGGCCGCAATTGCTGCACAGGAAGCGGCAGTGGAGACGACCAGTCGTTATCTGCATTTTCTCGAGGCAGCCGAGGAGATAGACCACCCCCCGGAACCGGAATGGTTCACCACGAATGTCGTGCGCCTGGATCTTCCGACGATGCGGTTGCGCGAATTCGGGAAGCCGAACGAGGGCATACCGGTTCTGATCGATGCGCCTTACGCGGGCCACGGCGCGACGATCGCTGATTTCGATAAGGATCAAAGTCTCGTCGGTACATTGCTGGATGTCGGAATTCCAGCGGTATGGGTGACCGACTGGAAATCGGCAACGTCCGAAATGCGCTATTTTTCGATCGACACGTATCTCGCCGAATTGAACGCCGCGATCGACGATCTTGGCGGGCGGGTTCACCTGGTCGGCTTGTGCCAGGGCGGCTGGCTATCGGCTATGCTGGCTGCGCGTTTCCCGGGAAAGGTCGCCTCGCTGGTTCTAGCCGGCTCGCCGATCGACACCAATGCGGGCGACGGCCCGATACGGCATCTGGCGCATACCATGCCGCTGGCCAGTTACAGCAGGATGGTCACCATGGGCCATGGCAGAATGCCCGGCAAGTTCATGCTTGCAGGCTGGAAGAACATGCATCCGGATACGCAGTATCTCGACAAGTACGTCACCCTTTACAAAAATCTGGAAGACCGCGACTACATACGGCGGACGAAGAAATTCGAAAGCTGGTATGAAAACCCGCTCGATCTGCCTGGCACCTACTACCTCCAGGCCATCAGCCAGCTTTTCAAGGACAACCTTTTCGCCAAGGGCAAGTTCGTCGGGCTCGGGCGAGAGCTCAACCTCAAGCGCGTCACGTGTCCCCTTTACCTTCTGGCTGGCGAGGCTGATGACATCACGACCTTCGAACAGGTCTTTGCCGCCCGCACATTGGTCGGTACGCCAGATAATGAGGTGCAGAGCGCTCTTGTTCCAGGCGGGCATATCGGCCTCTTCATGGGGCGCAGGACCCTGGCGGAGACCTGGCCAGCCATCGGCAAATGGATCCTGTCAAAGAATTGAGGATGTGTGATGCCGAATTCTCCCCATTATCAGGCCATCATCGAGCGTTGTACGGGCTTGGCACCGATGCGGACTGCGATTGTCCATCCCGTGCAGCACACCGTGTTCGAAGCTGTCGATGAGGCTGTCGAAGCCGGTCTTATCGCTCCGGTTCTGATCGGGCCGGCAGGGCGTATCGCCCAGGCACTGGTCGAGGCAGGCCACAAACCCGATACTTATGAGATCGTCGACACCGAACACAGCCACGCTGCGGCGGCGAAGGCGGCGGAACTTGCCGGCCGTGGCGTGGTTGACGCGATCATGAAAGGTTCGCTTCATTCGGATGAGCTCCTGTCTGCGATCCTGTCACCGACGGCAGGCCTGCGCACGGAGCGGCGCCTCAGCCATGCATTCGTCATCATCACCCAGGAGTATCCGCATCCCTTCATCATTACCGATGCAGCGGTGAACATCGCGCCGGATCTTGAAGACAAGGCGGACATTGTCCGCAATGCCATTGGTCTCTGGCGTGTCCTTTGGGAGAGCCAAACGCCAAAGGTCGCGGTGCTTGCAGCAGTCGAGACGATCAATCCGCGCATGCAGGCCACACTTGATGCAGCGGCGCTTTGCAAGATGGCCGAGCGGGGGCAGATAACGGGCGCGCTGGTGGATGGGCCGCTGGCCTTCGACAATGCCGTCTCGATGACGGCGGCAAAGGAAAAAGGCATCGTCTCGTCGGTCGCCGGTCAGGCCGACATTCTCATCGTGCCTGATATCGAATCCGGCAACATGCTGGCAAAACAGCTTATTTTCCTGGGCGGTGCCGACGCTGCCGGCATTGTGTTGGGCGCGCGCGTTCCAGTGATGCTGACAAGCCGGGCAGATAGCGTGCGGGCGCGTATGCTGTCCTGCGCCATTGCCGTGTTGATGGCCGAAGGCCGGAAGAGGGGGATGATCAAGTGATCGCGACCATCCTGACCCTGAATGCCGGATCCTCCAGCCTGAAATTTCGGGTCTTTGAGCGACGGGGGCTGAAGCTACTCGGCAAAGGGGCTGTAAGCCGGATCGGAGCCGCGGCGGAACTCAAAGCCAGTCTCGAGGACGGAACAGAATTCCGTGAGCAGCTCACACCCGGCGCCGATCACGCGGCCGCGCTTCAAGCGGTCATGGCTTTCATAGGCCGGCATGACGATGGCTGGCAGATCGAGGCCGTCGCCCACCGCATCGTTCATGGCGGTACCCGCTACACCCGATCGACCCTGGTTACGCCCGCGGTGCTGGCGGATCTTCAGACCCTCTCGCCATTTGCCGCCTTGCATCAACCGCATAATCTCGAGGCGATCACGGCTTCCAGGTCGCTGCTCGGGGATGTACCGGATATCGCCTGTTTCGATACGGCTTTTCATGCGCAGCATGATCCGCTGTTCACACATTTCGCCTTGCCGCAGTCGCTGTTCGACAAGGGTGTTCGACGATATGGCTTTCATGGGCTCTCCTATCAATGGATCGCAAATGTACTCTCCCGAGAGCATCCTGAAGTCCATCGCGGTCGGGTCATTGCGGCTCACCTCGGCAATGGGGCCAGTCTCTGCGCCATGCGGGATGGCCGGAGCATCGATACCACCATGGGCATGACTGCCGTCGACGGCGTGCCGATGGGCACGCGTTCGGGAGCCGTCGATCCAGGCGCAATCCTGCTGATGAAACGCAGTTTCGGAATGACCCTTGAGGAGATCGAGGACCTGATCTACAATCACGCTGGACTGGTCGGGCTCTCCGGCAAATCCAACGATGTTGCCGCACTTCTGGCGGATCCCGCACCGGAGGCGCAGTTTGCCCTCGACTATTTCTCCTTGAAATGTGCGCAGGCCGCCGCCGCGCTTGCTGTCGCGCTTGGCGGTATCGATGCCTTTGTCTTTACCGGGGGCATCGGCGAGAACGCCGAGCTGATCAGACGCAAGATCCTTGAACTCCTGAAGCCGCTCGGAACATTCCGGCATCTGGTCATTCCGGCCAATGAGGAGCGGATGATGGCGATGGAAGCCTTGTCACTGCTGGAGGAACGGGCATGAAAACCAGCGCGGACCTGTCCGCAACCATGGCTCGGGTGACGGCAGTGCGCGGTCCCGTCATCGAATTCACCTGCGGCGGAGAGCTGCCGGCAGTCAACGATGCCGTCATCGTTGATCCCGATGGCGCCGCGATCGTCTGCGAGGTTCAATCCCATCTCGACGGCCGGCGTTTCCGGGCCATCGCGCTGCAATCGACCCAGGGACTGTCACGCCTCATGACGGCGCGATTGACCGGCCGGCCGATTTCGGTACCGGTCGGCAAGGCCGTGCTTGGCAGGTTGCTCGACGTGTTGGGAGACGTGCGCGATGGCGGCGCGGGGCTGCCGGACGACACACCACGCGTGGCCATTCATAGACAGCCGCCTCCGTTAGCCGGGCGCCGTGCTGACATCAATCTCTTCTCCACCGGCATAAAGGTGCTCGATCTGCTCTCACCACTCGCCCAGGGCGGCAAGGCTGCGATGTTCGGCGGCGCGGGTGTCGGCAAGACGGTTCTTGTCACCGAACTGATCCACGCCATGGTCAGCGGCTATGACGGTGTTTCGGTCTTTGCCGGGATCGGCGAGCGCTCCCGCGAAGGCCATGAGATGCTCCACGAGATGAAGGGCTATGGCGTGCTCGATCGAACTGTCCTGGTTTATGGACAGATGAATGAGCCACCGGGCGCACGCTGGCGCGTGCCCCTCACGGCATTGACCATGGCGGAATATGTACGCGACGTGGAACAGCGCAACGTGTTGCTGCTGATGGACAACGTCTTTCGCTTCGTACAGGCGGGAGCGGAAGTCTCCGGTCTCCTTGGGCGCATGCCGTCGCGGGTTGGATATCAGCCGACACTGGCAACCGAGGTCGCGCAACTCCAGGAGCGCATCACCTCCTCGGGACAGGCCGCCGTCACAGCGATCGAGGCCGTCTATGTGCCGGCAGACGATTTTACCGATCCCGCCGTCGCCGCCATCAGCACGCATATGGACAGTACTGTCGTGCTCTCCCGCGAATTGGCATCCGAAGGCATTTACCCGGCCATCGATCCTCTGCGGACTACCTCTTCGCTGCTCGACGCCGCCATTGTCGGCAAGGAGCATGCCCGCACGGCCGCCGAGGTCCGCGAACTGATCGAGCACTACAGCGAAATCCGCGACGTCATAGCGCTCCTGGGTGTCGAAGAACTGAGCAGGAATGAACAGTTGCTGGTCGGGCGGGCACGGCGCATCCAGCGGTTCCTCACCCAGCCCTTCTTCGTTGCCGCGGCTTTCACGGGCATGGAAGGGCGCACTGTCCCGATCGAAAAAACCGTTGCCGGCTGCCGGGCCATTCTGTCCGGAGAATGCGACGATTGGGACGAGGGCTCGCTCTACATGATCGGCGATCTGGAGGAGGCCCGAGGGCGGGAAGAAGATCGCAGAAAGGCTGCCGCATGAGCAAGCGCCTTTCTCTGACGATCGTAACTCCCTTGGCCGTTATCCTGAAAGACGCGCCCGTCGTATCGCTGAGGGCCGAAGACGATAGTGGAGCCTTCGGGATTCTGCCCGGCCATGCCGACTTCCTCACGGTGATCGATGCCGGGGTGTTGCGCTGGCGAGAGGATGAACGAAACTGGCACTACTGTGCCCTGCGAGGCGGCGTCTTTGCCGTCACCGGTGGAGGTGTCGTTCATGTGGCCTGCCGGGAAGCAACGCTGAGCGATGACCTGCCTTCGCTCCAGGCTCGCGTGGCTGCCATGCAGTCGCAGCGATTGGATCAGGCCCGCAGCTTCCGTAGCGAGGGCACCAAGCTGCATGCCCGTGCCATCCGCCATCTGATGCGCGAATTCAAGGCCTCCGGTGACACGCTCGGCCTCGGGATGGAGGAAGAGGCATGATCGAACGAGAGCAGGATCGTGTGCAGCAAGCGGCCGAACGGGCGCAGGCACGGGAACTGGTCGGCAGCAATGATCCTGAGCCGTCACTTGCAAGGCGATTTGGCCAGATCGGGGTTCTCGGCTGGATCATCGTGCTGCCGACACTTGGCGGCCTCCTGATCGGTCACTGGCTTGATCGCTTCTTTGATAGCGGCATCACGATTGCCGCGGCGTTGCTGATGGTCGGCGCCGCGACGGGCCTGTGGCTGGCGCTAAGATGGATGCATGAACAATGAACTGGCCTGATCCGATAACCGCCGTCCTCTCACTTGTTGCTCTGGGCACCGGGGTGCTGGCCGGCTGGCTGCACTTTGTCACGCTTTCCCATCTGTCGAAGATGCTGGTGGATGGCAAGATCGCGGCAGTTGGGTTGCAGGTGGCGCGGTTTGTCGTCCTCGCAGGACTTTTCTACGTTTGGGCGCGCACCGGCGCGCTTCCGTTGCTCGCATGCGCAGCTGGGGTTCTCGCCGGCCGAAAAATCATCCTGAAACGGTTCAAGGTACCATGATCGACAGTCCCCTGACAGCCGCCGTCGCCTTCCATCTCGGTCCCATTGCCGTGACTTGGCCGGTCGTAATCACCTGGTGCATCATGCTGGTGCTTGGCTTGGCCAGCATTCTGGCGACGCGACGCCTTTCCCTGCGACCGGGAAAGGTCCAGGCAGTTCTAGAACTCATCGTTACCACACTCGATTCCGAGATCCAGGCCACCATCGCCGGAAATCCGGCGCGCTTTCGCCCGCTCGTCGGCATGCTTCTGATCTTTGTGCTGACCGCCAACTGGTCTTCGCTCATCCCTGGCGTCGAACCACCAACGGCACATCTGGAAACCGATGCGGCACTGGCGCTGGTCGTTTTCGGCGCCGGACTCTACTGGGGAGTCAGAAGCAAGGGTTTCGGAGGCTGGCTGGCCTCTTTCGCAAAGCCAAGCTGGGTCATGATTCCGCTCAATGTGGTCGAACAGATCACCCGGCACTTCTCGCTAATGATCCGTCTCTTCGGCAACGTCATGAGCGGCGTTTTCGTCATCGGCATCATCAGTGCGCTTGCCGGCCTTCTGGTTCCAATCCCCCTGATTGCACTCGACATGCTCACGGGCGCGGTTCAGGCCTATATTTTTGCCACCCTGGCGCTGGTCTTCATCGGCTCCGCCGTCAACGAAGAATGAGAAAAGCAGGAGAATCTGCGTGGAAAATTTGGTTCAGGTTATCAGTATTGTCTCCGCCGCCTTCGCGGTGGGTGTCGGGGCTATCGGTCCGTCACTGGCTGAAGGGCGTGCCGTTGCTGCCGCATTGGACGCGATCGCCCGCCAGCCCGAAGCGGCTGGCACGATCTCGCGCACGCTGTTCGTCGGCCTTGCCATGATCGAGACCATGGCGATCTACTGCCTCGTCATCGCCTTGCTCCTGCTGTTTGCAAATCCGTTCGTCAAATGACCTTCGACTGGGTTTCATTCGGCTTCCAGCTGGTCAACGTGATCGTCCTGCTGGCAATTCTGCAGCGTTTCCTATTCAAGCCCGTCGCTGCCATGATTGCCCGACGGCGCGACGAAACAGATGCTGCATTGAAGGCGGCGCAGGCGGCGAAGACGGAGGCCGAAGCGGCCGCTTCAAGAGCTGACGCGCAAGCCGAAGCCAGCCGGACTGGCCGCCAGGAGATCTTGTCAAAGGCGCGTGAAGACGCGGAGGCGCAGCGCAATGCGCTGATCCAGCAAGCCCATGCCGAAGCGGCAAAGATCGTTGCGGAAGGTCAGGCCGCCCGCTCACGTGACGACAGGAGAGCCGAGGAAAAACTGGTTGAGCGTGCACGGGACCTGGCGTCCGCCATCGCCAAGCGCGCGCTTGAAACCCAGCCGGCAACGTTCAAGGGCTATGTCGATAGATTGGCCGATACCCTCTCGGCTCTGCCGGTCGCGGAGCGAAATGCGCTGCTGCGGGGCGGGGGCCTCACCATCGTTTCCGCTACCGTTCTGTCGCCAGAAGAGCGCCAGACGGTGCTGGCGACGCTGGAGCCGTTTCACGTGCAGGTGGAGACGACCGAAGACCCGGCGTTGATTTCGGGGCTCGAATTGCGATCGCAGAGCGGCGTGTTGCGCAATTCGCTGCTGCATGATCTGGAACGCATAACCGAGGCAATGCATGATGAGTACTGAGGACCTCAGCGCCTTCGAGCGAATGAAGCGGCGAATCGATGAAGCTCCCGTCGGAGCCCGGACCGAGGAAATTGGCACCATCGTTGCGGTCGCCGATGGTCTGGCGACCATGAAGGGCCTGCCAGGCGCTGCCCTCAATGAACTCTTGGTGTTCGAAGGCGGCGCGCGCGGCTTCGTGCTCACCCTTGACGAAGATCTGCTGCATGCAGCCTTTCTTGATCCGGCAGACGGGATCAAAGCCGGTTCGAAGGTTAGCCGCACAGGTGAGATCGCCTCCGTCCCTGTTGGCGAAGCGCTGCTCGGTCGCATCCTCGACCCGCTCGGGCGACCACTGGACGAGGCGCCTTTGCCGGAGTGCCATGACAGGCTGCCAATCGAGCGGCCGGCGCCAACGATCATTGAGCGCGATTTCGTCACCCGGCCAGTCGAGACGGGGATTCTCGTGATTGACGCGCTCTTTGCCATCGGGCGCGGCCAGCGTGAACTGATCATCGGCGAACGGCAGACCGGCAAGACGGCAATCGCGGTGGACACGATCATCAACCAGGCCGAGAGCGAGATGATCTGCATCTATGTGGCGATCGGCCAGCGCATGTCCGGAGTGCGGCGGGTTATCGAGGCCGTGCGTGAACGCGGCAATTTTGTCCGAACGATCTTCATCGTAGCCGAAGCGACAGCCGAACCGGGGTTGCAGTGGATGGCGCCGTTTTCAGCTACCTCCATCGCCGAGTGGTTTCGCGACCGCGGCGAGCACGTGTTGATCGTCTATGATGACCTGACCAAGCACGCGGCCACCCACCGCGAACTGGCGCTCCTCTCGCGCCAACCGCCGGGCCGGGAAGCCTATCCGGGCGACATATTCTATCTTCACGCACGCCTTCTGGAGCGGTCGGCGATGATGTCGAGTGACCATGGCGGCGGATCTTTGACGGCGCTGCCCATTGCCGAAATCGAGGCTGGCAATTTGTCGGCCTATATTCCGACTAATCTCATTTCGATCTCCGATGGGCAGATCGTGACATCGCAGGCCCTTTTCGCGGCCAACCAGCGTCCCGCCGTCGATGTCGGCCTGTCGGTCAGCAGGGTAGGCGGCAAGGCGCAATGGGGTTCGATGAAGGCTGTCGCCGGTCGGCTGCGGCTCGACTATGCGCAATATCTCGAAATGAAGATGTTCTCCCGGTTTGGCGGCTTCGGCGAACAGGCATTGGCATCGAGGCTGAAGCGCGGAGAGAGGATTGCCGCACTGCTGGCGCAGCCCCGCTTTTCCCCTTATTCGATCCTCACTCAGATCGCACTGCTCGCAGCCCTTAATAAGGGAATGCTTGATGAAGTCGCAGCGGAAGACCTCGCAGCGCTGAAGGAAAGTCTTCCCGAAAGGCTGGCAGCCGAGCCCGCATTGGAGGGCCTGCGTGCCGATCTCAACAAACTGTCTGATGAAGTGCGGACAACTCTGCTCAACAACGTCCGGGAGGCGATCAGCAGGACATGACCGACCGCTCTGAAGAGATCGAAAAACGCCTGGCGGGACTTGATGATATTGGCCAAGTCACAGGTGCCCTTCGTGCCATGGCCGCAAGCCATCTGGCGGCGGCAAACGCCGCCATGACGGCCATTTCAACCTATGCCGAAACCATCGGCAGGGCAGTTGAAGCCGCTGAAGCGGCAGCGGGTACGCCCTGTGCCGGCAGAGTGGAAGGTCCCGGAATGCTGATCGTCATCGGCGCATCACAAGGCTTCTCGGGTGCCTATCCATCGCGCATCGCGGCTGCGGCCCGCCAGTTGTTCGAGCCGGATTTGGGCGTGATTGTCGCCGGCCAGCGCACCGTGCAGATGCTGGAAGATGACGACCAATCGCTTCTGTGGAGCGCCGACTTGCCCGGTCATCCGGACGCCACCCCGGACCTTGCAAGCCGGATCACCGATATTTTGGTCGAAAACAGCGCTGAACACCCGGGCACGATCCGTGCAATTGTCGGAGCCTCTGACCCGGCGGCGCCACCTGTGGTGCAAACCCTCTTGCCACGCCCCAGCGGCAAGGCAGTTGCACCGACGCCCTCTCCGGTGATGACCATGGCACCAAAGCTCCTGCTGGACGGGCTGCAACGGGAAGCCCTCTTCGCCAGCATCGCCCTCATGCTGATGAAGGGAATCCGGGCTGAAGCCCAGGCCCGTATCGAAACCATGGCACGGGCACAAACCAATCTGCGCCGACGTCGTACGGACGTTGAATGGTCCCTGAGACAGGCGCGGCAGGAACAGATGACAACGGAGATGATTGAACTGGCGACCAGTCAGCTCGGTACTAACTAATTGCCTGAGCAGATTGGCTGTGGGTCAATCCACTGAAAGGCGGCACGCAGCTAGCGGATGCGGAAAACGAACCGTTTCCCGACGGCCCCGTCATGGAAACGAGAGCTGTGCCGCCGCAGTCGCCGCGCCGCGCGGGGCGGGGGCGCAGGATTGATCGGCGTCAGAGCCACAGGACGAAATGCAGGGCATGATCATGCAGCTCGTGATCAACGCAGCAGCCCGTCAAGATCGAAATCTTCCCAGCCCCGCAGCGCCACGCCCGGATCTTCGCTGTCCTCGGGCTTTTTCGACAGCTTCCTCTTCTTCGACTGCCGCGTCAGCTTCGCCTGATAGGCAGCCTTCGCTCTCTTCTCTGCCTTCGCCTCCACATCCTCGATACGCCACTCATCAATGGCACCACGGTCCAGAAGATCCTCGACCACCTGCGGGTCGAAGATATGGAAGGTGATCTTGCGGGCACGTCCTGCGAGTCTCACGGTTCGTGTGCCAGCACTTGGAAGACGTCCATCCGCAAGCCAGCGATGCCGCTCGCTCGTCTTCATGCCAAGGATGTCCTCGATTTCGCGTGGGATGACAGGAAGGGAAGGAGCTTCATCCAAAGCCTTGGAAACCACCGAGACCGCTGCGTTGAAAGCGGGCTTCTCTCATCGACTGGCATTGCCAACACGAGATCCAGGCCTTCGAGCGAGATTGCTTTCTTGGAGGTGGCAGGAAGGCGCGCCTGTATTTCCTGTAGAAGACCCTTTGCCCGCACGGACGATCCCATGGTGATCGGAGCCGACAAGGTCCAGGTTCTGATCAGTTCGATGCCGTTCTTCTCTCGTTTCGCCATAGCGCCTAGATGGCGCGAACCATACGGTCGGTCAAGGCATCCGGTCTGCAACAATCGTGACGAAGCTGGGAAGCAGCTTGCGGACTGCCAAGTCCAAGTCGCGGAGGCGAACGAGCAATCCTTCCAGGTTTCCTCAGAAAAAGGGCAGGGCGACCTTCCGGTGGTTGCGGGCGTCAAGAGCGTTCAGAACGACAAGGCCGTCGTTTTCTCTCGGGGCAATTGGTTGAATACATTCGATCTTTCTGGACGGGTGCTCAGTCATCGGAGCTTCAAGTCGTTTTTCCGGATCGCCACCTCGACAACGGGGCCCCGTCCAATCCCAACCCTGGACACGAAGAGACGATTATCCACGGATCAGCAGGCGGTCATCATGCACTGAAAAACACTCTCACGCCGCAATGTGCAGCTCCGCTGTCTGCGCTGGTCGCTGATCGGGCGGCGATCCGGTATCGGTAACAATAGCTGATGTGGCAGAGAAAACTGCCGCCCTTCATCACCATCTGCTTTTGCGCCACTGCTTCACTATTCCTCAGCGAGGCATAGCGTGCGGCGGAGCGGATGCGGAAAGGATCTGACGTCCACTCCCAAACATTGCCGGCCATATTGAAAAGACCTGCGCCATTGGGCGAGAAGGCATCAACTGGTGCGGTTCCCGCATAGCCGTCAGCCTGACTGTTCCCGTCCGGAAAGGTCCCCTGCCAGATATTTGCCGGCATGAAGTCATGATCGTTCGGCTCCTCATCGCCCCATGGGAAACGAGGATCGTCCAGACCGCCGCGCGCGGCGTGTTCCCATTCCGCCTCGGTTGGAAGCCGGCCACCTGCCCATGCCGCAAATGCCGCTGCGTCGCCCCAGGAAATATGCGTCACGGGGTGATCCATGCGTTCGAGGATCGATGACCCCGGGCCCTCAGGCGCATACCAGCAGGCGCCCGGAACCGCGGCCCACCAGGGCGTCGGGCCTTCCGTCGATGTTGCACGTCGGGGGCTGTCCATCAGGTATCTGAACACCAATCCCTGACCGAGACGTTCCGAAACCGTGCGGTATCCGGTTTCGGTCACGAATGCTGCAAAGCGGGAATTGGTGACGGCATGCGCCTCGGCACGGAATGGCTCCAGCCGATGTTCACCGATCACCCCTTCGCCGTCCTGAGGGATAACCGGCGTTCTCGTTCCCGTATGGGTGGGGCCTCCGTGAAAGAGGACTTTCGGCGGAGGCGTCTTGTTGGCCCGGGCCAGAACCTCCGGGCCCGGCCCGCGGTCCCCCTGCAGGTCATCGCTCGGGTGACCTGCTCCAGAGGAGGCGTTTCTGGACGCGCAGCAGGACATGTCAGCTCGCCTTTAACAGACTTGCGAGTACGGCCTGGCTATCGTGTTCGGGCGCATCGCCGATCTGCGCCTGCTTGGTGTCGAGTTTGACAAGCATGTCGGCAAACACCTGCGCATAGGCCGGATCGTTCGCGACATTGGTCAGTTCCATCGGATCTTGTTCGCAATCGAACAATTCCCACTCCGGAGGCGCGCCGTTAGGACGGGCGCCGGCTTGGCCGAGATCCTTATTGTACCAATAGATCAGCTTGTAACGCGGGTCACGCACACCGTAATGCGCCCAGGCCTCGTGAATTTCATCGTTGTGCATCCAGTAGCGATGATAGGCGACCTGATCCCAATCCCCAGGCGTCTGACCCTTCAAAACAGAGCGCATGGAAACACCCTGCATATAGCTCGGCTTGGTCACGCCCGCCCAGTCGAGGAACGTGGGGGCGAAATCGACATTGCAAGCGATGTCACCCGAGACGCTGCCTGCTGGAATTTCAGCCGGGTAACGGCAGAGGAACGGCATCTGATAGCTCTCTTCATACATGAAGCGCTTGTCGAACCAGCCGTGCTCTCCCAGGAAAAAGCCCTGGTCGGATGTGTAGATGACGACGGTATTTTCTGCCAGACCGAGTTCGTCCAGCTTGTCGAGCATCCGTCCGACATTGTCGTCAATGGCCTGGACCGTCCGCAAATAGCGCGACATATAGCGCTGATACTTAAACTCGGCGAAGGCCTTCGGGTCGTCAAAGGTGAACTTTTCACCCGTCTCGGCACAGGTCACGGTGATCGTTTCACCAGCCTGGAGATCTGGGATTTTGCGCATTTGCCAGTATTCGGTCAGCAACTCGCCGGCGATCTCTCGCCCGCCTTCCGGCTGGACCAGACCCAGATCGTCGTAGAGCATGTCCGAGCGCACACGCATTTTAGCGGCGGCTGCAGCGGCCGCACGGTTGGAATAGTCGTCGTCAAAGGTCGGCGGCAGCGGAATGGTGCCGGGGGCATGGATGCCGCGATAGCGGGGGTGATACTGCCAATTGCGATGCGGCGCCTTGTGGTGGCACATCAGGAAGAACGGCTCGTCCTTGTGGCGGTCGATAAATTCGATCGACATGTCGGTGATAATGTCCGTGGCATAGCCGCTCACCCGTCGGAGCCCGTCGGGGAAATGAAAAGCAGGGTCCCAGTAATCGCCCTGTCCCGGCACAACCGCCCACTCATCAAATCCGGTCGGCTGGTGCGCCTTGCCCTCGCCCAGATGCCATTTCCCGAAGATTGCCGTCGCGTATCCACTCGCCTTCAGGGACTTGGCAACATTGGGCAGACGGTTGTCGATATGCGTTTCCAGCGTCGTGACGCAGTTGACGTGATTATGGGTGCCGCACAGGATCGCAGCGCGCGAAGGCGTGCAGATCGAATTGGTGACATAGGTCGCGTCATGCCGCATGCCTTCCCTCGCCAGCCGGTCCAGATTGGGCGTGTGGTTGATCCCCGCGCCATAGGCCGAGATCGCTCGCGAGGCGTGGTCATCGGACATGATGAAAATGATATTGGGGCGCGTCATTTCTGCTCCTGTTGCATGACGTGGAGGGGCCGCGCTTTGACCGCAGCCCCATGCGCTCTTATTCGGCGTAAAGCTTGCCGAGATAGAAGTCCGATGCGGGCAACGGCGTCTTGATCTTGCCGAAATCGGCGTAGAGGCCGGCGAGCGTGTCGAACCAGTTCGCCACCTTGCCGTCGCGGGTCAGCTTTTCCAGCTCAGCGCTGGACGGCAAGCGGGCGAGCTTTGACTCGGTCATCAGCGGCCCCTCCGGCACGTTCAGAAATGCGGCTGTGATTGCCACGGCCTTTTCGGGGTTTTCACGGCGGAAATCGACCGCCTCCTTGATGACCGCGTTGACCTTCTTGATCACCTCGACATCCTTTGCCTTCGCATCGCTGACGATGAAGCTCGATGGGAACGCGATATCGGGGAAGAAATCCTCGTTCGAGCTCAACTCCTTGAGATTGGGAATCCGCTTCTTGATGACATCAACGAACGGATACCAGATGCCCGCGGCGTCGATCTGCCCGGAGGCGAAAGCCGTGACGACGGTTGAAGGATCCATAGGTATGATGTTGAGGTCTTCCCGTTTCATTCCGGCCTTTTTCAGGGCCAGACGCAGCAGCATGTCGCCCGAGGTTCCCTCGGGAACGCCAACCTTCTTGCCCTTTAGATCGGCAATGCTGTTGATGCCCGGCTGTGCAATGACACGATCGGTATAACCAAGGGCATTGACCGCGATCACCTTGGCTTGGCCGCTCGCCGGCAGCCAAAGAGCGCCGGGGCCGATATAGGCAAAATCAAGCGATCCGGCGTTGAGCGCCTGGACCTGGATGGGACCGTTCGTGAAGACCTTCAGATCTGCATTCAGCCCGTGTTTCGCCCACAGGCCCTCCTTGGTGGCGATAGCTGCCACGCTGGTTCCAAAATAATCCGCGATATAGCCCATGCGGATCGTATCGACCTCAGCGGCGCTGGCAGCGCCGGATAGTGCCACCACGGCTGCCGCCGCCAATACCATTAGCTTCTTGAACATGACTTCTCTCCTCCCGGGTTTCATGCAGTTTCGGACGCCCGGTCGTAGACCGCGCGCCAGACCTTGTTGCGAATTGTGGTGAATTCAGGCGACAGCCGCACCTCTTCATTGCGCGGAAACGGCAGATCGACCTCGATGATTTCCTGCAGACGCCCCGGGCGTGCTGCAAGGACAATGACTCTGTGTGCGATATAGACCGCCTCGTCGACATCGTGGGTGATGAACATCACTGTCCGTTTGTCCTTCGACCAGGTGTCGAGCAGCTGATCCTGCAGCTTGACCCTCGTCAGCGCGTCGAGCGCGCCGAACGGTTCGTCCATCAAGAGGACGCTGGGGTTCACGGCATAGGCCCGCGCGATCGCGCAACGCTGTTTCATGCCGCCGGACAGCGTCTTCGGATAGGCGTCGGCAAAATCCTTCAGTCCCACGAGGTCCAGGTAATGTAACGCGCGCTTGCGGCGTTCGTCTTGCCGCATGCCCTGCAGCTTGAGGCCGAATTCAACGTTCTTCAGCACCGTCAGCCACGGGAAAAGCGCATATTGCTGAAAGATCACGCCACGGTCCGGCCCCGGTCCCTTCACCGGCTTTCCATCCACCAGGCAATCTCCCGATGAGACATCCACCAGACCGGCCACGATGTTCATCGCCGTGGATTTGCCGCAGCCCGATGGCCCGACGACTGTGACGATTTCGCCGTCTCCGATGTCCAGCGTCAGATCGCGCAGGGCGACGAATGACTTTGCCCCGTCCCCGAACGTCTTCGATACATGGCGGAAGGCGATCTTCGGCTGGAACTCAGTCATGATGGATCCTCTCCTGCCAATGGGTCAGCCGTTCCTCCGCGCGGACAACGATCCGGTCCATGATGAGGCCCAGAATGCCGATAGCGATGAGGCTGACGAAGATGGTGGGCAGGTCATAATAAAGTTGGGCCTGCTGCATGCGAAATCCGAGGCCGGATTGCGCGGCAATCAGTTCGGCGGCGACGACGGTTGCCCAGGCGGAGCCGAGGCCGATGCGGAACCCGACCAGAATGAAGGGGGTGGACGCCGGAATGATGACCTTCGCAAAAATCACCCCATCGCCGGCGCCGAGCACCCGCGCGGCGTTGATGTAGGTGCGATCGACACTGATGACGCCTTGATAGGTCGAGACGACCGAGGACAGAAAGGCGGCGAGAAAGATCACGAATATTTTTGGCTTTTCATCGATGCCGAGCGTGACGATGGCCAGTGGAATGATCGCGAGCGGCGGGATAACTCGAAAGAACTGGATCCACGGATCGACAATGGCTCTCGCGATCCGGTACCAGCCCATGAGGAACCCCACCGGCACGGCAATCAGGGAACCAAGCAGGAAACCGAGCAGCACACGGCGCAGAGAGGCGAACATATCGGTCCAAAGCTGGCCGGACATGGCCAGATCGACCATGCGCAACAATACCGTCCATGGGCTCGGAAGGACCGAAAGCCCAGAAGCGGTGAAGATCCACCAGAGCCCTATGCCGACGGCGAATGACAAGAGGCCCCAGAGCAGGCGTCCCGCCGCATAGGCATTTTCGTTGTTCGAGCCCGCAGGCTCGGGATCATTGGCAATGCTCATGAATTCCTTCCCGACTTTCGCTCGGCGTGGCGGGCAAAGTTTGACGACGATGTGAGAAGACCGTTTGAATACAAAAAGCGCTCCAGAGCGACGCATGCTGCGCCGTGAACGCCCACCGGCTCGATAAGACTTGTGCGTTCGATCCGCAATTTCCGGCGCTGCTCCGGCATCACCCGGAGCGGAAGATCGCGGCGCAAATCCTCCAGAAAGCGATCCGGCGCGTAATTCAGGTCGCCACCGAGTACGATCCGCTCCGGACCCAAGAGAGTGACAGCGGTTGAAAGCGCCTGGAGGAAATATTCGTAAAGTGTCGGCCATTGCGACGTCTTCATGACCGCATCAAGAAGCTCGGTCCGCGGCAGGGCCGGATTGCCGACAATTTCGCGTAGAGGTTCCTCGGAGAAAAAGCGCTCGAGGCAGCCGCGCCCCCCGCACCGGCAGGGTCTGCCGCCGGGCTCCACCACGACGTGGCCGATCTCGACGGCGTTGCGCCGCTCGATCCCGTCCGTCTGCACAAAGCCGGCGCCGATGCCCTTGCCGAGAAGCAAGTAGAGAATGCTGCCCGCCGCCCGGCCTTCTCCGTAACAGGCTTCCGCCATGGCCATAGCGGTGGCATTGTGTTCCAGCACCACCGGATGGCCGAGCGCCTGTTCGAAGGCGGCCGCAAAGGGAATGTCGCGCCAACCGGTCAGCACCGAATGCGTATTCGCCCGGCGCGTGGGATCGACGCTGCCGGGAACCCCGACCCCGATGCCCAGAAGCTTGCCGGGAGGGAGATCACAATCACGCAGAACGTCTCGCGCAAGATCCGAAACGCGTGCGATGAGATCGAAGACGGGCTCGCTGAGGTCGTAGGCGACGCTGCGCGCGTGGGTGAGAGCGAGACCAAGGTCCGAAAGCCCGAAATGGACCTGACCTGCGCCGAGATGAATACCGAGAACATGCCGTGCATCCGGCCGGATTGCGACCGTGACAGGCGGACGCCCGATACTTGCCGTTTCCGAGCCATCCAGCTCCCATAGCACACGATCGCGAATTAATTGCGCCGTGATCTTGGTGACGCCGGCTGACGAAATACCGGTCAGTCGGGACAACTCGGCGCGCGACATGGCGCCTTGGTCCCGCAACTTCGTCAATATCTCTCCGCTTCCGTTCCTCAAACCCTTCTCCTCTTAGTTTCCTTACTTAGTAAAAGAAATGGACACTCGTCAAGCCGTGTAAGGAAAATGGAACGCTAGCGAAGCAGTTGCACGCAGATCCGTCACGTCTTTTAAAAGAGCCGCCTCTATTTCGCGATTTTTTCCGCGGAGCTTCCCTTGAGCAGGGGCCGCAGAAATCCAAAATTACCCCCATTTTCAATTATTTGTAGATGAATTAGAGATATCTACATTAGAAGAAAAGTGCGTCAAAGTCTTAGGGGAGACGGTTCGGTTCCCATCAAGCGCGAGCTACAACATCTGTGGCCTCTCGCCGAAAACTTGAGATGACCTTGGGATTGCGATAGTTCAGTGGGTTGGTCACGTCGCATTTCGACCGATCCCGATCTCCAAAAAGCTGAAACACCGTCGGGTGGTAGACGCCCGTGACGATCTGTTGTTACAGAGGTTGGATCGTCTCCAAAAAGATTGTCTTGCCGTGGCCCCCAACAACAAGCTCAGACTGGCACGCCGAAAGCGAGGCGTTGATGTTCCCCGCAACGAGACGCCGGGCATCAGTCCCACAGACATTGCATCGCATAATTCAAGGGCGGCACTTGAAATTCTGCGCCGTGCGGGTCCGCAGACGCGGCTTGAACTCTCCGCCCGTTTGCTGCTCACGGAGCCCGCAATCGCGGGGATCATGACCCGCCTGCTGGATGCTGGCCATGTCGGACAGCGCAAGCGCGCCGGAACTGGCCGTTATGTCTCGACCGAGTACTATCTTCTGCCCGACAGTGCATACGCCGCCGGGATTAGCTGGAGTGGAACAGCAGGCGGCCGGGCGTGTTTGATCGATCTTGCCGGTGCCGTCGTTGCGGCCAAGACGTTCCCGGATATCCAGGGGGCCGGGGCAGCGGTCGAAGCGCTGTTGGCATCGGAAGAACACCGAGCGCGCTGTCGCGGTGTTGCCGTGTCATTGTCGCCGCAAATGCTTGCGGATCCGGTCGGTGCGATGGCCTTGCCGCAAAACTTGCCCGTCCGGGTCATAGAAGAGACGGAAGCTGCCGTCCTTGCCGAGCGGATCATGGGTGTCGGTGAGCGCGATGGCGGCATCGTCGTTATCCTCATCGGCACCAATGTCCGGGCTGGTCTGCTGATCGGCGGCAAGTTCTTCAAAGGTGAGCATGGGCGCGCCGGCAATATCGGAGCCATGCGGACGGGCCATGACCGGATTCCGCTCGATGATATTCTCGGCCCGGGGTCACGCCCCGATTTTCTGCGCAGCCAGGAACCTGACGACCCGGCGCTTCTAGATGCCTGGGCCGGCATGGCGGCTGGGCATCTAAAGGATGTAGTCATTGCCATCGGCGGATTTCTGTCCCCGGGGCTCATTCTCATAGGGGGGGATATGCCCGCCTGGGCGCTGGATGCGATGATTGCGCAGGTTAACCGGCAGACGCGTGAGTTTATTGCTTCTTTTTCCGTGCCGGAATTGGTGCGGACACATTTCGCCAGTGGCGGGTGTGCCGAAGGAGCCGCAGCAAGCGTGTTCCTCGGCGACCTTCTGCCAGATCTAGCCTTGATGGATGCGCGTGAAGAGTGAGGGAAGTTCCGCGCATGGTTTCAAGCAGTTCCAGCCGAGAAACCGGTTTCCACTTTCGCCGGCATTGGTCCGGAATTACAGTTGCGAATTCGATTTTCACGGAGCGCTCCGGGCGGTAACTTGATGCGATCGTCTCCAGCATGACTAGGCGATGCCATCCATGCCACGTTTTGGAGCCATCAGAAGATCGCAACTGTAATGCTAATGCGCCGCATTGGCGGCGAGGTCCTGAAGCTTTGCAGTCGTGAGTGGAACGCGCGTCAACTGGCTTTTGTCGGCAGACGGCAGGCCCAGACGGTTTGCGAGGGGCATGGCCGCGGCACCTAGTGCAGCAGCGTCTTCCGAGCATGCAGCGCGATGCAGCGAGGGCGCTTCGAGCCCCATTTGCGTCAGATGCTCGTGAACGTAAACGAGTAGTTCATCGATGATTCGGACTGGCAGGCGTCCGCCCACCAGAATGGCTTCCGGATCAACCAACATGCCGATATTGTCGATGGCTTCGGCGATCCTGCCGCTTGCACGCTTGAGCCATGCGGTGACGAGCGTGCGGCCGCGGACGTCGAGGTGGACGAGGTCATCGGGGGTAGAGACGTCCACGCCCTGGCGCTGAAGATAATCCATCAAGATGAACATCGAGAACATGTCGCCCAACGGCTGTACCTGTCCAGCCATGGGGCCTTCCTCAAACAGAACGGGCAGCCAGCCGATTTCGCCGCTGAGACCGTCGCGGCCCTTGTGGCGAACGCCGTCGATCACGGTCGCACCGCCGAGGCAGGCATTGACGAGCACGTAGAAGAAACTCTTGATCTCAGTTCCGAGCCCGTAATCAATCTCGCCGGTTGCTGCCGCATTGGCATCGTTGTCGATCAGGATGGGATGATGGGTGAGAGCCTCGAGCGCGCCACGAACGTCAAAAGTGCTCCACGCGCGATAGGCTTCCGGAAAGCCGATGACCGGCACGTCGCCCAGCCAGTCCGGAATGGCAAGTCCTATCCCGGCAAGCCGGCCATCATCGAATAGCCTGCGCCGGCGAAAGGTCGACAGCGCCTCCTGCATCAATTCTATGAATTCGCCGGGCAGGATGAAGCGCCTCTCGTGATGAATGCGGCCGCGCAGCGCGCCCGTCGCATCGATGACGACGATGGTCAGATGATCGCGGTCGACATTGGCACCGATGGAGTAGAGCCCATCCGGATTGATTTCCAGTTCGATGGCCGGCTGGCCGCGAAGACCATGCCGACGCCGCGCCTCCATCACGAGGCCCTCATCGAGCAGGCGATCCACGATACGGGCTACCGCCTGCTTGGTCAGGCCCGACTGACGTGCCAGTTCGGCACGCGAAATCGGCGCGGAGCGATGAATCGCGCTCAGGATCACGCCCCGATTCTTTGAAGCAGCGTGCTCCAGATTAGAGCCCAGGAATTTCAGTTCGTTGTCCCCCATGGCTGAAAGCAGACGATGCTGCGCGGCCTCGATTCGACTATTTCATCGCAATCGGGGCCGGGCAAGACGCATATCTCGGGAGCTGCCATCCTGATCAGGCAGGGATGAGGCGCCAGCTCTTCACCTCGAACGGCTTCAATTCGTCCGCTTTCGCGCCCGATGGCTCTTCGAGAATGTTGAGCGCTTCCGACACTAGCCAGCCGGCCGGGGTTTCGATCCGGATCTGTCCTCGCCGTCCCGCCGGTTCGTAGACGCGCAGGATCAGGCCCTTGCCATCTTCGGCCGGCTTCAGCGCCGAAAGACCGGACTGCACGCCTGCCACCGACAGCGGCTGCCAGACGCCCTCGGCGCGGCCGCTGACGGGCGCAACCAGCAAGGGCTGATTGAGCGCTTCGGCCTCTTCGCGAACGCGGCCCTCATGCCAGGCACCCTCATGCGGCATCAGCGAATAGGTGAAGTGCTGATACCCTTCATCCACAAGCGGGTCGGGGTAGACAGCCGCACGCAACAACGAAATGCCAAGCACGTTGCCGAACGTGCTGTGGCCATATTTTGCGTTGTTGAGGATCGCCACGCCGAAGCCGGTCTCCGACAGATCGACGAAACGATGTCCGGCGGCTTCGAACATCGCTGCATCCCAGCTGCGATTGACATGCGTTGGCCGCTCGACAATGCCGTATGCACATTCGTAGGTCGCCGTCATCGCTCTGACCGAGGTCTCGGTGATGCTGCGCAGGAAAACGCGGCGGTCGTGCCAGTCGATCTCCGTCTCTATATCGAGGCGCGGCGAGCCGGAGGCCAGCGAGAGGACCTGCGTGACGGTGGAATTGCGCCAGCGACGGACGATGCGGATCGCGCCGCGCGCCGTTCCCTGTTCGATCACCTCAAGGCTTTCGACATGGGTGATTTCCTCACCCTTCTGCATGTAGTCGCCTTCGATGTCCCAGGCGTCCCAGTTGCGCGGCTTTTCCATCAGATAGGCCATCAGGCGGTTGCCTCGACCCTCGATGGATTCGCGACCGCTCGGCTTGTGATACAGGCTTTCGATCGTGCCGTCGTCCGCCAGCGTGACCTTCAGGATCTCGTTTTCGAGCGCTCTTGCCGTTGCCTCGACCGGCTTTGGCGTCTTGATGGCGGAGCGCGAGATGACTGCAACGCCAAGCGCGGGGATATCTGATGCGCCGACGAGCCTTGCGCCTTCCGGTGTGACGATTTCGCAGCGTCGGGCGTCGAGCGACGGATTAACGATCAGAAGGGCGTCGCTCGTGTTGCCAGCGGGCAGACGCTGGGCGATCTCGGCGAGTGCGGCCCTCCCAACGGCCTCCGCATGGCGGATGGTTTCCTTCAGCTCTTCCTCTGCATCCTCGTAGACTTCGCGGATCGAGGAACCGGGCAGGATGTCGTGGAACTCGTTCTTGAGAACGACGCGCCATGCGGCTTCTTCCGAGACCGGCTTCTCGCCGCCCAGAAGATGGGCAAGTCCCATAGCCGTTTCAGCCGTGATCATGCCGCGCTCAGCCTTACGGTGCAGGCGCTTGACGGCGCTCTGGCTCGTCAGCGTCGCGCGGTGAAGCTCGAGATAGATCTCGCCGCGCCAGACGGGCAGGGTGGCACTCTTTGCGCTCGCCTGTGCGCCGTCGAAGAAGTCCTTGACATGGCCCCATGTCGTCTTCGGCAGGGCCGGGAAATGCGAAAGCTGCTCGTGACGAACCAGCATTTCCGGCGTGACGCCGCCGCCGCCGTCGCCGTGGCCGATGGCGAGCAGCGTCTTGTCGTGCTTGTCCTTGGCGCGATAGTTTCGCCATGTCTGGTGGATATCGTGCGGCTGCAATTCGCCGTTATAGCCATGTGGCGTATTGTCGAACGTGTGGGTCAGAACCCGGCTGCCGTCGAGGCCTTCCCACCAGAACAGGTCGGCGGGAAAGCGGTTCGTCTCCGACCAGTTGACCTTGATCGTGAAGAAGTTTTCAAGACCGCCCTGCTTGAGAAGCTGAGGCAGGGCGCCCGAAAAGCCGAAGCAGTCCGGCAGCCAGCAGACCGTGTGGCGCGCGCCGAAGGTCTTTTCGAAATAGCGCTGGCCGTAGAGGATCTGGCGCGCCAGGCTCTCGCCCGAGGGCATCATCGTGTCGGGCTCGATCCACATGCCGCCGACCGTTTCCCACTGGCCGGTCTTGACCTTATCCAGCACGGTCTCGAAGAGCTTCGGATCGTCCTCGGCGATCTGCGCATAATAATGCGCGGTGGATTGGTTGAACCGGAAGCCTTCAAAGCGCTCCATCAGCGAGAGCGCGGTGTGGAATGTGCGGCGCAGCTTGCTACGCGTTTCCCGGTAGGGCCAAAGCCAGGCAAGGTCGATATGGGCATGGCCGGTCAGGACGACGTCGCCCTGCGGCGGGTAGCGCTTCTGCAGATCGTCCAGTGTGGCGATCAGCGCCTCATATGCGCTGCGCACGCTGTCGCGCTCGGTGTCCGTCAGGGCGGCCGGGCTTGCGACCACCTCCGGCAGGCGCCAGATCTTCTGCTGCATCGGTGCCGATGCGGTGCGGCTGATATAGGCCTGGGTTTCTGTCGGCCAGTCGAGGCGGCGCAGCGCCTTTTCGCCGGCGTTCAGAAGATGCGGAATGACTTCGTGTTCGCCGAGAACAACGATGGTCTCGCAAATCTGCTTCAACAGCAGCGCCAGGCGCTCCACCTGTGGATCGACCCAGATTGCCTCCGCCATGGTAAGCTTCGGCTGGCGCACAGGCTCACCGAACGGCAGGCGGGCGACCGTTGTCGAGGACACGGAGAAGCGGTGAGAGCTCAGCGGGAATTCGCGATGGTTCGGGTCGAGGCCGTAGGAGGTCTCGGCGCCCTTGTCGTCGCGGATCGTGATGAGACTTTCCCCGCCGAGATCGAGGCGCAGGCGGGTTTCAGCAAGCGGCCAGGTCGAGGGTAACGAGGCATCGACGCTGAACCGGTGCGTGCCGTCGACTTCGGGCCATGCTGCCCCGAGAGCGATGGATTGACCGTCGACAATCCAGCCCTCGACAGGCTGACTTTCACGCACGCGCCAGAAAGACAGTTCCTCGGCACGGACGTTCAAGAGGTCGAGACGTTGGGCAAGTGAGAGAGCCATTTTCGATATATTCCTGTGAGACTGTGTTCAGCCTTTCACCGCGCCGGCGGTCATGGCGCCGAGGATGAGGCGTTGTAGGGAAAGAAAGGCGACGATGGCCGGCACGACGGAAACGAGGCAGGCGGCGGCGAGCACCTGCAGCGAGCTGTCGTTCTGCGTTCCGGCATATTGGAAGATGCCGACACCGATCGGCATGAGTTGGTCCTTGGTGATGAGCAGGAATGGCACAAGGAATTGCGACCAGCCGGCAATCACGGTGATGATGAACGCGGATGCGATGCCGGGCGTCGAAAGCGGCAAGATGATGCGCCAGAAGACGCCGAACCGGCTGCAGCCGTCGATCAGAGCGGCCTCGTCCAGGCTGGCCGGAATGCCGTCAATGAATCCCTTCAGGATCCATGTCGCCGTCGGCACTGCAAGCGCGATATAGACCATCGTCACGCCGAAATGACTTTCCGTCATATGGATTGAAGCCATGTAGCGGTAGAGCGGGATCATGATGACGAGAGGCGAGATCATCTGGAAGCTGAGCAGGCCCATCATCCACCCGCCTTTCCCCTTCATGGGGAAACGCGAGAAGGCGTAGGCTGCCGGCAGCGCGACGATCAAGCAGCCGACGGCGCTCAAGGTCGAGAGTTTCAGTGCGTTGATCAGATAGGCGGCGAACTGGCTCGACGACAGGATTGCCTTGAAGTTGGCAAGCGTCGGCTCATGCGGGATGAGGCGTGCGACGCCGAGATAGATTTCCTTGCGTCCGCGTAAGGCAAGCGACAGCAGCCAGATCAGCGGCCAGGCAAAGAACAGCATCATCACGGCCATGAAAAGATAGCTGAAGGCGTCCCCGATGCGGGCCTGCGTGACGGATTTCACGAGCGGCTCTCCTTCGGCAGGAATTTTGCGTAGATCAGCGCCAGGCCCATGGAGATCGCCAGCATCAGCAGCGACAGGACCGACCCCGCCGCAAGATCGTAGTTCCGGAACACGGTATTGAACGTGTAGAGGGAGAGAACCTCCGTCGCCCGGCCCGGGCCCCCACCGGTCAGCGAAATGACGGAATCGAACATGTTCAGCGTCTGAATGGTGATGAGGATCAGGTTGACCATGATGGCGGCGCGCAGTTGCGGCACCGTTATGTGCCAGAAGCGCTGCCAGGGATTGGCACCATCGACATCGGCCGCCTCGTAGAGAACCGGGTCGATCGCCTTGAGTGCAGCATACATGACCACCATGGAAAATGCCGTCCCGCGCCAGACATTGGCGACGACGACCGACCACATGACAGTATCCGGGTCCGAGAGCCATTGAACCGGGGCAAGTCCGAGGAGGCGCATGACGCTGTTCAGACCGCCGAAGGGCGCTCCGTTGAACAGCATTTTCCAGACGATGCCGCCTGCAATGCCGGGAACCACCCAGGCAATCAGTGCAGTGGTGCGCAGGATTGTGGTCCCGAAAAGTCGCCGCTTTTCACCCCGGACGACGACCAGTGCAACTGCAAGCCCGAGGCCCTGCTGGCCGAATACGCTTGCCGCCGTGAAAACGAAGGTGACCCAGAGGACTTCTGGCAGTTCGGGCCGCGTCAACGTCTTGGCAATGCTGGCGAACGTGTAGTTCTCGCCCTTGCCGAGCAGCGTGATGTCCGTGAACGCGTATCGAAAGACATCGAAGACCGGGTAGAGATAAAAAATCCCCAGGACCAGAATGAGCGGCAGAAGCCATAGCGCCGGCCTTGCGTGCCGGGGCTCCCTGGCTGGTGACGCCGCAACCGGCGCAGCGGATGTTGCAACTGCTGTCATGACAGGTTCCGAGAAGGGCAAATGAGTGCGGACGAAGCAGAGCTCCGTCCGCACCGGCTTGGGAGGCCGTTACTTCAGGCGCTGATAGGCGGCCATCGATGCGGCAAAGGCCTCATCCACCGCTTTGTCAGTTGTTTCAGCGCCGGTCAGAACCTTGCCCATCATGATCTGGATCTGGTTCGAGATTTCCGGATAGACGGGCGCGCCGGGACGGGCGCGACCTTTTTGCAGCGCTTCGGCAAACGCCTTGTTCTCCGGCGAAGAGAACATCTTGTACTTTCCGTAAAGATCGGCGCGCGTCGGCAACTGGCCCTGCACCTCATTGGCAGGACCCATGTAGATCTCGCGGGCGATGTCCGCGCAGAAGGCGACCTTTTTCGGATCTGAGGAGAAGGAAGCTATCGTCCAGCCGCCCGTGCCGGTCGAGCGTTCGCCCTGCGTCGGGCCTGGAAGCGGCGAGAAGGTCCACTTGGCGAATTCCGAAGCGTCGAGCGTGGATTTCAGCTGGCCGAGCTGCCAGTTGCCGCCAACGAAGAGGGCGGTCGTGCCGGCTGCTGCGGCGGCGTTGAAGTCATCATAGTTGCCGATCGTTGCCACACGCTTGGGGGCTGCTCCGGATTCGACCAGATCGCGATAGAAATTGACCGCCTTGACGAACTTGGCCTTGTTGTCGCCTTCGCCGAAGACCGGCTTACCGTCCTTGTCGACCAGGTCTCCACCCTGCGCCCAGAAGTTCGAAACCCAGTCGAAGGTCGTGCCTTCGTATCGGCTGCCGTTGAAGAGAATGCCTTCCATACCCTTCTTCACCGAGGCAAGGCCGGCCTTCTTCAGGTCATCCCAGGTCTGCGGTGCATCCGGCACGATGTCCTTGTTGCGATAGAGAACGCGAAGGTCCGTGCTCCACCACCAGGCATAGATCTGGCCATCGGAACCCGTCACGCCCTCTCGGATGAAGGGGAAGAGTTGTTCAATTTCTTCCTTCTTGAAATAAGGTGAGAAGGATTTCAGGACGCCGGCCCTCTTGAAGAGGGGCAGGACAAAGGAGTCCACCGCTGCGCAGTCGGGGGCGGCGCCGGACTTGGCCTGCTCGAGCATGCGTGCCTGTTCCTGGCCGATATCGCCGGTCATCAGCTGCGTTTCGATCTGCCAATCGGGATGCTTCTTGATGAAATCTTCGAAGAGCTTTTTGTAGCCTTCGGCCGTTTCCGGCATGTTGTTCGCCGGGCCATCCGTGGTCATGCGGAAAACAAGCTTGTTCGGCGCATTGGCAAGCCCGATTCTGTTGTTGGTCACGAGATCGTCTGCACTTGCTGCCAGCGGCACAAGCAGGGCTACTCCGGCGGCCAGCGCGCCAGCAATCAATTTCAGCATAATCAAAATCCTCCATCCCTTGGCGAATCCGGTGCCACTTGCCTCCGCAGCGGACTTCCCAGCGCCTGATATTTAGGTTAAATCACTTTTGTTTTGTGTCAAGGGCATTCGGGAGGATGAGCGATGGCAAAAGTTGAAATCGAGAAAATAGTAAAGAATTACGGTGCCTTAGAGGTGATTCACGGTATCTCTGCCGAATTGGAGGACGGCCAGTTCATGGTTCTCGTCGGTCCGTCCGGGTGTGGTAAGTCAACCTTGCTTCGTATGATTGCGGGTCTGGAAACAGTGTCCGGCGGGCGCATCCTGATCGATGGCAAAGAGGTCAACGGCCTGATGCCAAAAGAACGCGACATTGCGATGGTGTTCCAGAACTACGCGCTCTATCCGCACATGACGGTCGCCGAAAACATGGGGTTCGCCCTTAAACTCGCGGGCCGCTCGGCGACGGAAATCGCCGAGCGGGTCAAGCGGGCGGCCGCCGTTCTCGACCTCGGTCCCTACCTGGAGCGTAAGCCGGTGGCCTTGTCTGGTGGGCAGCGCCAGCGCGTCGCCATGGGCCGAGCCATTGTTCGCGCACCGAAGGTCTTTCTCTTCGACGAACCCCTCTCCAATCTGGATGCGAAGCTGCGCGTGCAGATGCGCGCCGAAATCAGGCAGTTGCACGAGCGTTTGAAGACGACGACGATTTACGTCACCCACGACCAGACGGAGGCAATGACCATGGCTGACCGGATCGTCGTCCTCAACAAGGGCCGCGTCGAGCAGGTCGGTACACCGCGGGAGGTCTACGAGACGCCGGTGAACCTCTTTGTGGCCAGCTTTATCGGGTCGCCTCAGATGAATATCGTGGGAGGCGACATTGCTCGCCGGCTCGACTGCGCGTCTGTCGGCGTTCGGCCGGAGCATCTTTCCGTGGCGCGCGGCGGCGACGGCTGGGCTGCCCGTATCGTTTCCTCGGAATATCTGGGAAGCGATATTTTCCTGCATGCTGAAATGGAGGATGGAACTCGGATCACGGCTCGGGTCGCGGGCGAAATGGAGTTTCACGCTCGCGAGCCGGTAACATTAAAACCCTTACCAACGCACGTGCATCGCTTTGGAGAGGACGGACGGCGCATCTGAGCGCGTTCTTTTCCAGATTGATGCCTCAGACAAAGATAAGTGCCGATCAAGTCAAGGCGAAAGCCGCCCCGTAACAGTCTTTCCCTTTGGGAAACACAGGTTCCAGTTATTCCTGACAGACTCTAACGCGTCCAGCGGGGGGACGTCTTGGTAAGGAAAGCTTCAATACCATGGCGGGCTTCGTTTGTTTCCCAAGTATCGGCGAGTGCGGCAATCGTCGCGTCAATCACATCCGGCTCGATGCGAGGACCCAGAGAGCGGGCCAGCCGCTTGGAGGCGGCGACGGCGCTTGGGGCGACGGAAAGATAAGGCGCAACTTCCGCTTCGATGGCTGCATCGAGGTCTTCGGCATGAACGGCCCGCGCGAGAAGGTCGAGCGCCACCGCCTCATGAGCCGGGAACAACCGGGCCGACATGAAGACGCGACGGGCCTTGCCCTCTCCCATGCGGGCGATCACGTACGGGCTGATGGTGGCGGGGATCAACCCGAGCCGCGTCTCGGTGAAGCCGAACTGTGCGGTCGCCGGCGCTATCGCCACATCGCAGACGCTGATGAGGCCGAGACCGCCGCCGAAGGCGCTGCCGTTTATGCGGCCGATCAGCGGCTTGTCCATTGTATTCAGGACGAAGAGCGCATCAGCCAGCCCGCGTGCCTGTTTCATTCGGGTGGCGCGATCAGCCTCGATCTGCTGTTTCATCCAGGAGAGATCGCCGCCGGCGCAGAAGAAATCGCCAGCACCCGTCAGGATGACGGCACGCACGTCGGGATCGGCGGACATGCGGCCGGCCATGTCGATGAACTCCGCGAGCATCCGATCGGTCATCGCATTGCGCTTCTCGGGCCGGTTGAGGGTGCAGGTGGCGACGCCGCGGGCGTCCACCGCAAGCGTCAGGGTTTCGTAGTCTTGCATCGTCTGTCCTTTCGCATGTCCCTTACGCCGGTTCCGGCTGGCATCGGCTAAGTTCGCGCCGCGCCAGTTCTTTCTTGAGGATCTTGCCGGTCGCGGTCATCGGCAACTGTGCCATGAATTCCACCTTGCGCGGATATTTCGTCGCCGCCATGCGGTTTTTCGCCCAAGCGATGAACTCTTCTTCCGTCAGGCTTGCGCCGGCCTTCAAAACTGCACAGGCCTTGATCTCCTGGCCGTATTTCTCGTCCGGCGTGCCGATGACGGCGACGAGCGAAATGGCGGGGTGTTCGGCCAGCATCTTCTCGACCTCGGTCGGATAGACATTCTCGCCGCCGCGAATGATCATCTCCTTCAGCCGGTCGACGATATAGAGATAGCCGTCCTCGTCGAAACGGCCGATATCGCCGGTATGCAGCCAGCCGCCGCGCAGCGCGTGCGCCGTCTTTTCCGGCGCGTTGAAATAGCCCTTCATGACATTGTGTCCGCGGCAGATGATCTCGCCGGTCTCTCCCTGCGCCACATCGCGGTCGTCGGCATCGACGATGCGCACATTGATGCCCCAGAAGGGGGTCCCGACCGAGCCGATCTTGCGCGGCATTTCCAGCCGGTTGAAGGTGATGCCGGGTGAGGCCTCCGACATGCCGTAGCCCTCGATGATCGTGGTGGAGAATTTTTCCTCGAAGGCCTTCAGCGTCGGCCCCGGCATGGACTGTCCGGAGGAGATGCAGCAGCGCAGGTGCCGGCCGATGCTGACCGGGTCCGGCGCCGTCGCACTGTCGTGATGCAGCAGCGCCCAATACATGGTCGGCGTGCCGCAAAAGACGCTGACATTCTCCCGCGCCATGGCCTGCAACACGGCCTCTGGATCGAAACGCGGCTGGATGACATGGGTGATGCCGGCCAGAATCCCGGACGACATCTGCACGATCAGCCCGAAGACATGGAAGAGCGGCAGCACCAGCAGCGACACGTCACCCGGCTGGTATTGCATCAGATCGCGCAGCAGGAACGTGTTCATCATTACGTTGGAATGCGTGAGCTCCGCGCCCTTCGGGTCGCCGGTCGTGCCGGATGTGTAGATGATGATGGCGGTGTCGTCCGGGTTGGTCGGCGCGGGTTCGTTGATCGGCGCAGAGGCGGCCATGATCTGGCCGAGCGTCGGGCAGTCCTCGAAGGGCGAGGGGGCGGCCGGATCGGCGGTGATGGCAATCAGCATGTCGCAGCCGGGCACCATTTCGAAGGCCGCATGGCCCCAGGCGCCCATGGGCAATGCCTCTGTTCCCTCGAAGCAGAGAAAGGCCTTCGCCTGGCAGTCGCGCAGGTGATAGGCGATCTCCTCTGTCTTCAGGAGGATGTTGAGCGGCACATAGACCGCGCCCGCCTTCAGGACACCGAACATGATCATCGGGATATAGGGAACGTTGGGGCAACTGACCGCGACACGGTCGCCGGGTTCGACACCCAGCGCCTTCAGTCCGCTCGCGATGCGGGCGGCTGCCTGATTGAGTTCTTCAAAGCTCCAGCGCTTTTCGCCGAAGATGAAAGCGGTCTTGCCGGGCAGCGTGCGCGCTGCGTCCTCCAGAATGACGCTGTAATTGAGCATGTCTCTCCTCCCATGGTGATGTGCTCACATGTCGATGGTGGTCAGGGGTCCACGTAAAGGTCGAGCGCAAGGTCCTCCACTTGGGCGTCGACGCTATAGGCGGAAAAGTCGGTGACGCCGCGGGCGCGCAAAACGTCCTCGTCGATGGTCGTCTGGCCGGTGAATGTGTTGGCCGGCGATGTCAGGATGGCATGTGCCGCATCCGCCATGATGGCGGGATGGCGCGAGCGGGCGAGCAGGCTCGCATCCACCTCGTGCTCGACGGCGGCCGTGGCAATCGTCGTCTTCGGCCACAGCGTGTTGACGGCAATGCCATCGGCGCGCAGCTCCTCCGCAAGGCCGAGCGACAGGATCGTCATGGCATATTTCGTCACCGTGTAGGGGATATAGGGCTTCAGCCAGTGGGGCTCGAAATTGAGCGGCGGCGAGAGACTGAGGATATGCGGATTGGCCGATTGCTTCAGAAAGGGCAGGGCGGCTTTTGCCGTGACGAAGACCGCGCGGGCGTTGATTTGCATCATCAGGTCGAAGCGTTTAACGCCGGTCTCGGCAAGCGGCGTGAGCCCGATCGCGCCCGCATTGTTGATCACCGCGTCGATGCCGCCGAAGTGGCCGGCCGCCTGGGCGACCGCTGCCTCGACTGCGTCGGCGTCGCGCACATCCAGCATCAGCGCCAGACCGCGACCGCCCGCCGCCTCGATCTCGGCGACCGTGGAATGGATCGTGCCGGGAAGTTTCGGATGCGGCTCGGAGGTCTTGGCGGCGATGACGACATGGGCGCCCTCGCGCGCGGCGCGCAGCGCAACCTCGCGGCCAATGCCCCGGCTACCGCCGGTGATGAAGAGGGTCTTGCCCGTGAGTGTTTCCGTCATGGTCAATGCGCCCGGGTCTTGAGGGAAAGTTGCGGCGAGATCAGCGCGGCGAAGCGGCGGACCATGTTTTCCAGATGCGCCGGATCGTCGACGAAGCGGGAATGGATGATCAGGCCGCGCAGGAAGGTGCGGGCGATCGACCAGAGAAGGGCGGCATCGTCCGGGTCTTCGGTGAAGGCAGCAAAGCGGTGGCGTGCAGTTTCGGCCACCTTCGCATCCCAGGTGGTGAAGAGATCGGAAAGCGCCGATTCCAGCGCCTCGTCGGTGCGGCAGGCGACAAGAATTTCTATGAAGGCGCGGCCTTCCGGCACGTTCATGACCTGCCGCCAATAGAAGAGCAGCAGTTCCTCGATCGTCTTTGCACCATCGCCGCGCCCCGGCCGTCCCTCCTGCGTCGGCCGCAGCGCCGCGTCGAGAAGGCGCGCGGCGGTCGCGGCGATCAACTCCTGCCGGGACGGATAATGATGCAGGATCGCGCCGCGCGAGACGCCCGCCGCATCCTGGATCGCCGAAATCGAGGTGCCGGAATAGCCGTAGCGGTCGAGGCAGATGACGGTCGCGGCAATCAGCCGGTCCTGCATGTCGCGCACCCGGTCCGCCTGCTTGCGCGGGCCCTTCTCTGTTTCATCGACTGTCGTCATGGCTCCCCCTCTTGTTCCTCGTCTGCTGCTTGATTTTCGCGATCCCGCTTGACGGCTTCGATCATGTTGTGGCAGACATACCGTACGAACGGTTTGTTTTCAAGTGCTCGACAGAGCGAATGAAAAAGAGTTCGGTTGAGGCCGGTGCTGAGCCGGGCTGGCGAAGCCTGAGGAGTGCTTCGCTAAAAGCCGGACAGTTCGCGGGCCGCGCAAGTTGTGCAGGCCGGACAGGGAGGAACGACGTGGCATTTCAAACGCGGGTCGATGCCGGGGCGCCGGAATTCATCGCAAACAGGGACGGCATGCTGGAGACCGTGAAGCAGCTTCGCGCCCTTGAGGCACGGGCCGAAACGGCTTCGGAAAAGCGCCGCGCCCGTTTCGAGGAGCGTGGCCAGATCACGCCGCGCGAGCGGCTGGCGCGCCTTCTCGATCCTGGTCTGCCGTATCTCAGGCTGCACAGCCTTGCCGGCTATATGGCGGATGCCAAGGATGAGGCGGCTTCCGTTCCTGGCTCGACCTTCATCGGCGGCATCGGCTTTGTTTCCGGCGTGCGGGCGATGATCGTCGTGGATGACAGCGGCATCAACGCCGGTGCGCTCAGCCCGTTTGCATTGCAGGCCATGCTTTCCATGCAGGAGATCGCGCTGCGCCAGAAGCTGCCCTTCATCCATCTGGTGGAAAGTGCCGGCGCCAACCTGATGAATTATGTCGTGGACGACTGGGCGCGCGGCGGGGCGGTGTTCCGCAATCTCGCCCGGCTCTCGGCTGCAGGCTTGCCGACCATTGCCGTGCTGCATGGCCCCTCAACCGCCGGCGGGGCCTATATGCCCGGCATGTCCGACTATGTGATCGGCGTGCGCAAGAACGGCATGGCGGCGCTGGCCGGCGCCGCCCTCGTCTATGCCGCCACCGGCGAGAAGGCGAAGGAGGAGGATCTGGGCGGGGTCGAAATGCATGCCACCGTCTCCGGTCTCGTCGAATATCTCGCCGAGGATGACATTCACGCCATCGCCATGGCCCGCGACGTCATGGCCCGGCTCGACTGGAACCGCGACATGCAGCCGGGTCCCCGTGCTTATGCCCCGCCGCGTCTCTCCAGCGACGAGATCGCAGGCTTGGTGCCGCTCGACATGAAGGTGCCCTATGACGTGCGGGAACTGGCTGCGCGGCTGGTGGACGGCTCGGAATTCACCGAGTTCAAGCCCGGCTATGGCCCGCAGACGGTCTGCCTTCAGGCGACCATTCACGGCGTTGCCGTCGGCATTCTCGGCAATAACGGGCCGATCGATCCGGCCGGGGCGACCAAGGCAACGCATTTCATCCAGGCCTGCGAACAGGCGGGCACGGCGCTCGTCTTCCTCAACAACACGACCGGCTACATGGTCGGCACGGCCTATGAGCAGGCCGGCATGATCAAGCATGGATCGAAGATGATCCAGGCGGTCGCCAATGCCAAGGTGCCGAAGATCACGCTCTATGTCGGCGCGAGCTTCGGGGCCGGCAATTACGGTATGGCCGGCATTGCGTTCGAGCCCGATTTCCTCTTCGCCTGGCCGAGCAGCCAGAGCGGCGTGATGGGCGGCGAGCAGGCGGCGCGGACCATGTCCACCGTGGCGCGTGCCGGGGCAGCCCGCCGTGGCGATTCTCTGGACGAGGAGAAGCTCGCCGCGCAGGAAGCGGCGATCAAGTCGCTCTTCGACCGGCAGTCCTCGCCCTTCTACACATCCGGCCGGGTGCTCGATCATGGGCTCATCGACCCGCGCGACAGCCGCAGCGTCATTGCCTTCTGCCTGCTGACCTGCCTCGAGGCGCGGCAGCGCGCCCTCCGTCCCAACAGCTTCGGAGTTGCCCGCCCATGAGTATGCCCATGACCATGTCTCGTTTCTCTTCAATCCTGATTGCCAATCGCGGCGAAATCGCCTGCCGTGTCATCCGCTCGGCGCGGGCACTGGGCTTGCGCACGGTCGCCGTCTATTCCGAAGCCGACAAGGGCGCGCCGCATGTGGCGCTGGCCGACGAGGCCGTACTGATCGGCCCCGGTCCGGTGGGCGAAAGCTATCTCCGGCCCGAAAAGATCATCGAGGCCGCGCGGTTGAGCGGGGCGGAGGCGATCCATCCGGGCTATGGCTTCCTCTCGGAAAATGCCGGTTTTGCTCAAGCCGTCGCGGCTGCCGGGCTCGTCTTCATCGGCCCGCCGGTCGAGGCGATCCGCGTCATGGGCGACAAGGCGGGCGCCAAGCGCGCCATGATCGCCGCTGGCGTACCCTGCGTTCCGGGCTATGAAGGGCTCGACCAGAGCGACGCGACCTTCATCGCTGAGGCGGAGCGGATCGGCTTCCCGGTCATGGTCAAGGCCTCGGCCGGTGGTGGCGGGCGCGGCATGCGGCTGGTCGAAGAGCCCACCGAGCTGGCGGATGCGCTGACACGGGCGCGGGCGGAGGCGCTGAGCGCTTTCGGCTCCGGCGATCTCATTCTTGAGAAGGCCGTGCGCCGGCCGCGCCATGTCGAAATCCAGGTCTTTGCCGATGCGCATGGCCATGTGATCCATCTCGGCGAACGCGACTGCTCGGTGCAGCGCCGGCATCAGAAGGTGGTCGAGGAGGCCCCGTCTCCGGTCGTTTCGCCCGAACTTCGCGCCCGCATGGGCAAGGCGGCGGTGGAGGCAGCGCGCGCGGTCGACTATCGCGGCGCGGGGACGGTGGAATTCCTGCTGGATGACCGCGGCGAATTCTATTTCCTCGAAATGAACACCCGGCTTCAGGTCGAGCATCCGGTGACGGAAATGGTGACGGGGCTCGATCTCGTCGCCATGCAGATCGCCGTGGCACAGGGCGAACCGCTGCCGCTGGGTCAGGATGATTTGCGGCTCGACGGCCACGCCATCGAGGTGCGGCTTTATGCCGAAGACCCGGCTGCTGGCTTCCTGCCGGCGACGGGCGATATCGCGCTCTGGCAGCCGGCGACCGGTCCCGGCGTGCGGATTGATGCGGGCATTGTCACGGGCCAGACCGTATCGCCCTTCTACGATCCGATGCTCGCCAAGGTCATTGCGCATGGCCCGACGCGCGATGTCGCGCGGCGGCGGCTCATCGGCGCGCTGAAAGACACGGCGGTGCTGGGGCTTTCCACCAATGCCGAATTCCTGATCGACATTCTGGAGCGCCCCGACTTTGCCGAAGGCCGTGCCACGACCGCCTTCATCGGCGAGAACTATCCGGATGGCGTGAAAGAGGCCGAAATCGACAGTCTCAGCCTCGCCATGGGCGCGGCGCTGAAGCTCGCGCTCGAAAGCCGCAAGGCGCTCGCCGCCTCGACCCTGCCGGATGAGAGCCTGATCGGCTTTCAGTCCGCAGCTCCCTTGGCCTCGCGTCTCGACGTGACGCTTGGCGGGCAGCTTCGCCGCCTCACCGGTCTCTGCGCCGGAAAGGTCTGGACGATGGCCGAGGGGGGCGATTGGCAGCATGCGATCGAGATTGTTCGCATTGAGGGGCATGAGGCGGTGCTTCTGGCCGGTGGCAAGCGCCAGACCGTGCTCTTCAGCGAGCGCCACGATGGCGAACTGCTGCTGGCGATCGGCCCGCGGCGCTTTTCGCTGAAGCCGCATCGGCCGTGGGAGGATGCAGCCGCAGTGGCAGGCTCCGGCCGCGTCGTTGCCCCTATGCCGGGTCTGGTGGTTTCGGTTCTTGTCGAGCCGGGCCAGACGGTCGAGGCCGGTCAGCCGCTGGCCGTGCTGGAGGCGATGAAAATGCAACATACGCTCAAAGCCACGGCGCGCGGCACGATCGCGGACGTCCGCATTGCCAAGGGCCAGCAGCTCGCGGCCGGTACGCTGATGGTTGCAATCGAGGAGGACGCCGCATGAGCCTGAAGGAAGCCGCAGATTTCCTGGAGGAAAGCCGCACGCTGGCCGCCCTTCTCGAAGGGGAGAGCGAGGCCACTTTCTCCAAGCCCACCCAGTTCAAGGGCTGGACGATCAACGACGTGCTCGTCCACCTGCATTTCTGGAACAAGGCCGTCGATCTCGCCGCCACCGACGAGGCCGCCTTCAAGGCGATGCTCGACCCGTTGATGGCGGCCCTGACCAGAGGCGGGCTTCGCTCTTACGAAAACGGGTCGATCCCGGAGCGCGGCCGCGCGCTCTTCACGCTCTGGAAGGAAACGGCGGAGGACATCGCCGTGCGCTTTGCCGGGATCGATCCCAAGCAGCGCATTCCCTGGGTCGGCCCCAGCATGTCGGCGCGCTCGGCCATCACGGCGCGGCAGATGGAGACCTGGGCGCATGGCTTCGAGGTGTTCGATGCGCTCGGCCGGGTGCGGCCGGAAAGCGACCGCATCCGCAATCTCGTCGTGCTCGGCATCAACACCTTCGGCTGGTCGCATCAGGTCCATCGCCTGGCAGTGCCTGAAACCATGCCGGAACTGACGCTGACAGCGCCGTCCGGCGAAGTCTGGACCTTCGGCGAGGCAGGCGCGGGGCGCATATCCGGCCCGGCGGTCGATTTTGCCGCAGTGGTCACGCAGACGCGCGCGGTCGCAGATACGGCGCTGGTCATCGAAGGCGATGTGGCGCGGACATGGATGGACCATGCGCAATGCTTTGCCGGTCCGCCGGAAAAGCCGCCCGTTGCCGGTTCGCGCCACCGCGCCGTTGCGAATTGAGATTGGATAGCAAATGACTGCACCCGAAAAAGCCATCGTCACCTGCGCGCTGAATGGCGTTCTGACCGACCCGAGCCTGCACAATATCGCGGTGACGCCGGCGCAATGCGCGGCCTCGGCGCGCGAGGCCTATGATGCCGGCGCGGCGATCATCCATATCCACTTTCGCCGCCAGGAGCCGGGCAAGGGCCATCTGCCCTCCTGGGAGCCGGCCGTGGCGGGAGAGATCGTCGAGGCGATCCGCGCCGCCTGTCCGGGTATCATCATCAATGCCACGACCGGCGTGGTCGGCCCGGATTATCAGGGTCCGCTCGATGTCGTGCGCGCGCTGAAACCGGAGATCGCCGCCTGCAATGCTGGTACGCTGAACTATCTCAAGATCCGCTCCAACGGCGAATGGGCCTGGCCGCCCATGGTCTTCGACAATCCGCCCTCGAAGGTGCAGGACTTTCTCGACGTGATGGGCGAGACGGGCACGCTGCCGGAAATGGAATGTTTCGACACCGGCATCGTCCGCTCGGTCGCCATGTATATCGCCAACGGCATGCTCGAGCGGGCGCAATACAATCTTGTCATGGGCGTTGCGTCCGGCATGCCGGTCGATGCGCGTCTGCTGCCGATCCTGAAGGACTATCTGCAGGAAGGGTCGCGCTGGCAGGCGACGCTGATCGGCCGGGAGGAGATCTGGCCGGTCCATGCCGCCGCGGCCCGATTGGGCGGTATGCTGCGCACCGGTCTTGAAGATACGTTCTACCTGCCCGACGGGTCGAGGGCGCGGGGTAACGGCGATCTCATCGAGGCTCTCGTCTCGGCTGCCTGCAGGGAAGGCCGCGACATCGCGACGCCAGAGGAGGCGCGGGCGATGCTGTTCGATGGACGTGCCTGACAGGCGTCGCATCTCGTCGCGACGACAAGGAAAGACAGAAACGCCGGTTATCACGAGGAGGACGTGACATGCCGATTGCATCGCTGCGCGATATCGAGAGGCTTGAAGAAACGACGGCCGAGGCCGTCTGGGCCAGAGGCTCGGTCTATGAGCAGATCGCCCGCGTCGCGGAAGGCAGCCCGGACAGGGTCGCGATCCGCGCGCTGCAGAGCGGAGCGCCGGATACGCCGGTGGAAACCGTCACCTACCATGCGCTTCTCAGGCGCATTCACGCCATGGCGCATCTCTTCCGAGGATGCGGTATCGGGGCGGGGGATGCGGTTTCCATGCTGCTGCCTGGCATTCCGGATGCCTTTGCGGCCATGGTTGGTGCGCATCTGGCGGGCCGCGCAAATCCCGTGAATTTCCTGCTGGAACCGGCGCATATCGCGGCTTTGCTCCGGACTGCCAATGCCAAGGTGCTTCTTGTACCTGACGCCGGCATACTTCCGGGCGTGATCGACAAGGTGCCGGCCATCCTGGCCGCACTCGATGCGCCGCTACATGTGTTCCGCATCGGCGGACCGGTCTCCGGGATTGATGGGGGTATCCGATCCATCGACGAAGCTCTGTCAGGCATCCCGCAGACCCGGCCGGATTTTTGGCGCGCGCCGGCACGGGATGATGTCGCCGCCCTTTTCCATACCGGCGGAACGACGAATACGCCGAAACTCGCTGTCCATTCCCATGGCGGGATCACGCATCATTGCTGGGCTCTCGGCTCCGCCTGGTCTGAGGGCGAAGACGAGGTCTTTTTCAACGGCTTGCCGCCATTCCATGTCGGCGGCGGCTACGCGGCCGGGCTGATGCCTTTGACGCTGGGAGCAGAAGTCGTGCTGATGACGCCGGCGGGCTTCCGTAACCGTGACGTGATCGGCCATTTCTGGCGGCATATCGAACGGTTCCGCCCGACTGTCCTGGCCATGGTTCCGACGAGCTGGAGCGCCGTGATGAATGTCCCCATCGATAAGGCGGACATTTCCTCGGTGCGCCTGTGCCATGCCGGCGGCGCGGCAATGCCGCTGGAAAGCGCAGGACAGGTCAAAGAGCGACTTGGACGGCAGATTGTCGAGGGTTGGGGCATGACGGAGCTTCACGGCTTCGGCGCGATGAACCCGGCGAAGGGCGAATGCCGCATCGGCTCCGTCGGCCTCCCCCTCCCGTTCATGGAAATCATCGTCGCGGAGGTGGAGGCGGGCGGCATCGCGAAGGTCTGCGAAGCGGATGAGATCGGTCACGTTCTGGTGCGCGGGGAACAGGTTTTCGGTGGTTATCTCGACGCCGACCATAACGAAGGGGCTTGGCATGATCCCCTGCCAGGCGAGGCGCGTCCGGACTGGAGCAAGGGTGGCCGCTGGTTCGACACGGGTGATCTGGGGCGCAAGGATGCGGAAGGCTATCTCTGGCTCACCGGCCGGTCGAAGGACATCATCATTCGCGGCGGCCACAATATCGATCCACAGGTCATCGAGGAAGCACTTTATCGCCATCCGGCGGTCGAGCTTGCCGCCGCTGTCGGCCAACCGGATGCTTATGCCGGCGAGTTGCCCGTCGCTTTCGTGCAGTTGCGCGCCGGCCAAGCAGTCGAGGCGGAGTCATTGCGCTTGTTCTGCGCCCAGCTGATGGCCGAGCGCGCGGCGGTTCCGGTCGCAGTCAGGATCGTTTCCTCCATGCCGCTCACGGCGGTCGGCAAGATTTTCAAGCCAGCGCTCAGGGAACAGGCGGCCTTGGAGGAGGTGCGTTCATGGGCGCACGATTTGCTGGGCGACACCGCAATGATAACCGCCCGGCATGATCCCCGACATGGCCTGCTTGTAGCCATCGACCCCCCGGCTGGAACTCCCGCCGCTGTGCTTGAGACCGTCAGACGCCGTCTGACGACCTACAATTTTGCTAGCGAGGTTGCCGGTCAATCTGATGGTGCAAATCCTGCCTTCCGACGGGGTGGCGCTGTTGCAACACGCCACCACCTGACGAACGGGTGACAGACATACAGGATCGAGGTGCGGACCAAACGCTTTTTGGCGAAGCCGGCCAGGGGCAGCCATCGTCTCCAACGCTAACTTCCACCACCCGGCCCGTTGCTGCCGCCAGACTTTGCGATGGTCTCTGATTCAATGGATAGGGGCGCGAGGCAAACCTGCGGAATGCAGATGGAAAAATGCAGTGCGCTGCCAAGGGCCGTATCGTCCAACTTCAGCTGGGCACCTTCAGGCAATGACAGGCCGAGCGGGATCAGAAGAATGCCCTCGAGCTTTCCCTCGGGCGTCCGGGTCAGTTCTGCCGTGAGCGCGACCTGATCGCACTTGTGGGTCTCAAGAACCGTCAAGACCCGAGCGACGCTCACGCGGCAGGTGCGCGACGGGGATGTCTGGCCGCTGGAGCCCGCAAGGCGCGCGTCTCTGCCTTGCATTATCTCGCGCAGCTTCCTAAGCTGCGAGCAAGATTAAAACGCCCATGGGGAGGGGCGAGGTGGGAATTGAAGCCCAACGGGAGGCGCGTCACCTTCAGCCAGATGCGGAATTCGGCCCGTCGCTGGCAAATGCCTCCATTCTCGTGGTCGACGACGAACCGGGGATGCGCAATTTCCTTTTGAGGACGCTTGCGCCGCGGTGCAAGCACGTTCAGGTGGCCTCCGACACGGACGAGGCCACGGCGCGTCTCGACGAGCAGCATTACGATCTCATCATACTGGACAACATCATGCCCAGAAAAAGCGGGCTGGAGTGGCTTTCCGAACAGAGAGCGATCGGCTTTTTCGGCGAGGCCATCCTGATGACCGCCTATGCTGATCTGGAAACTGCAATTCAGGCGCTCCGAGCCGGGGCCGTCGATTTCATCCTCAAGCCCTTTCGCTCCAACCAGATCCTCAACGCTGTCGCGCAGTGTCTTGACCGCATCCGCCTGCAACGTGAAAACTACGTGCTGCGCTATGAGCTCACGGCTGCATCCGATCATATGTTGCTGAGGGATCGCCTGATAGGGCATTCCCGCGCCATAGACCGCGTACGCGAGACGATTGCACGTGTTGCGCCGCTTCCGACATCCGTTCTGCTGACTGGCCAGTCGGGCACCGGCAAGGAAGTGGCCGCCCGTTCGTTGCATGCCCTGTCGGATCGCGCCTCCAAACCTTTCGTGCCGGTGAATTGCGGTGCGATCCCGCCCGAAATGATCGAAAGCGAGCTTTTCGGCCATCTGAAAGGCGCTTTCACCGGCGCGGATCGCGCCCGCGAGGGCTTGTTCCTCCATGCGCAGGGCGGCACGCTCTTCCTCGATGAAATCAGTGAAATGCCACCTGCCACGCAAAGCAAGCTCCTGCGCGCACTGGAGGACCGCAAGGTGCGCCCTGTGGGCGCCGAGAGAGAAGTCCCGGTCGACATTCGCTTCATCTTCGCGACCAATGCGGAACTGGACAAGGAGGTGCAGGCGGGCCGCTTCCGAGCCGATCTGTTTTTCCGGATCAACGTCATGCAGATCCATCTCCCGCCGTTGAGCGCGCGTGAAGACGATGTCATCGAGCTTGCGGCTCTCTTCATGAAGAAGCTGTCTGCACAGCTCGGCATGTCGCAAGTCGCGATCGACGATGACGCGCGCCGTGCGCTGAGCAGCTATTCCTGGCCAGGCAATGTGCGTGAGTTGCGCAATCTCGTCGAGCGCACCTTGATCCTCGGATATTTCCCCGACGGCTTCGGTCCGGGTGAGTTCACCACTGCCTCACCAGCGCCCGGCTCTCTTGCCGATGTCGAGCGTCGGCATATCCTGGCAGTTCTGGCCGCCTGCAAGGGGCAAAGGGACGAGGCGGCGCAGAGGCTCGGCATTTCGCGCAAGACCATCGATCGCAAGCTGGCGGCCTGGGATGGCTGACGCGGCCGCCGATCCTGTTCGGCCTGCGCGTTCCGTTCGCTACAGGCTGCTCGCGATCGCGCTGCTGCCGACGCTCGTGATCCTGCCGCTGCTTCTTGGTATCGCCGTCTATCGGCTGAATGCCAAATTCGATGCGGCCCTGACGTCGAAGGTTCACGGCGACCTGACAATCGCGCATCAGTACCTCACCCATATCCTGGAGAATTCCGGCGAACATGTTACTGCGCTGGGAGCCTCGGCGCGGTTCAAGGAGGTCGTCGCAGACCCCGCGGCCCTGAAGGCTCTGCTTGCCCAGGCCAAGCCACGCCTCGAACTCGATTTCCTTTATGTCATCGACAGCAAAGGGCGGATCATCGCCTCGGTTGACGATCTTGCCGTCACGTCCCTTAGGACAGACTGGCCGGTGATCGCCGCTGCCATGCGCGGCACGCCACGCACCGCCATCGATGTTCTGGACAGCGCCGATCTGCAGACGCTTTCGCCAGGACTCGCGGCGCGGGCGCGGCTGCCACTCGTACCGACCGCCAATGCCGTGCCAAGCTCACGAACGGATGAGACACGCGGCATGGTGATCCAGAGCGCCAGTCCAGTTGACCTGGGGCCTGCCGGCAAGGGCGCGCTGGTCGGCGGAATCTTGCTGAACCAGAATCTCGTCTTCATCGATACGATCAACGATCTGGTCTACCGGTCGGCGAGCCTGCCCGAAGGCAGCCAGGGCACCGCCACGCTTTTTCTCGATGATGTACGTATCAGCACCAATGTCCGACTCTTCGAAGGACAGCGTGCCCTCGGAACGCGGGTATCTGCAGCCGTGCGCTCGGCCGTCCTGGACAAGGGGAGAACCTGGCTCGACAGCGCTTTCGTTGTCAACGACTGGTACATGTCCGCGTATGAGCCGATCACCGACAGTTTTGGAAAACGGGTGGGGATGCTCTATGTCGGCTTTCTGCAGGCGCCCTTCACGGCTGCAAAATACCAGACCGCCTTTTTCATCATGGCCGCCTTTTTCGTGATCGCCGCCTTGAGCATTCCGATTTTCCTGCGTCTGGCGCGAGGCATATTCGAGCCTCTGGAACGGGTGGACGCCACGATCGCAAAGGTGGAAAGCGGCGATCTCGGCGCACGCACGGGCGCTGTCGAGAACCGGGATGAAATCGGACGCGTGGCCGTGCATCTCGATGATCTCCTGGACCAACTGCAACAGCGGGACCGGGAACTGCGGCAATGGAACGACGAGTTGAACCTGCGCGTCGATGAACGGACGCAGGCGTTGCAGTTGGCTAACAGGCAACTGGAAGCCACCACGAAACAGCTGGTCATGTCGGAAAAGCTTGCCGCCATTGGCGAGATCACGGCGGGCGTGGCACATGAAATCAACAACCCAATCGCCGTCATGCAGGGCAATCTGGATGTCATCCGCACTGTCGTCGGCGAGAAGGCGGACCTGGCGAAAGTCGAGTTTCGATTGCTGGATGAACAGATCCAGCGCATCAACCAGATCGTCACCAAGCTCCTGCAGTTTGCCAAGCCGGAAGAGTTTGCCGGGTTCGTGGATCGCTATGCGCCGGGCCAGGCGGTCGCAGATTGCATGCCGCTCGTGCAGCATTTGCTCAGCAAGGCCGCCATTGAGGTGCGGCTTGAAAATACGGCCGAGCGGCTGATCCTGATGAACCGCACGGAGCTTCAGCAGGTCATCGTCAACCTGATCGTCAATGCCATCCATGCCATGCCTGACGGCGGCAGGCTCACCATCGAAACCGTTGACCGGGAATGGCGCGAGCGACCGGGTGTGGCGATCGTCGTCACCGATAGCGGCATCGGTATCGACCCGGACATGCAGGCGCGGGTTTTCGATCCCTTTTTCACCACCAAGCAGCAGGCTGGAACCGGCCTCGGGCTTTCCATCAGCCAGACACTGGTGACGCGGCAGGGCGGGACCATCGCTGTGGAGAGTGTGCCTGGCGAAGGCGCTAGATTTACAATTTGGCTGCCCGAAGCGGATTGAACGGACAATTTGTCCCTTAACAAAAGACAATCTGTCCGAATTTTGTGGAATTTTCAGCCAACCTATTGAAATACATCCCACATTCTACTGGCACGCCCTTTGCTAGCAAAAAAAGGGGACGTTCCGGCGAACAGCCATCAGGAGGAGTTGGCTGGCTTTGCTGCAAGACGGCCGGGCCCGTCCCACAGGCAACAGACATCGCATTCCGGGATGGGATGCGCTGCGGAGGAGAAATCATGACAGTTACCACCGACAACGGGTCCGGGGTCTATTCCGCCGGAATTCTCGACCGGGAGCGCATTGTTGCGCAGCCCGGCTTTAACCGCTGGCTGGTTCCGCCGGCGGCACTCGCGATCCATCTCTGCATTGGCATGGCCTATGGCTTCAGCGTGTTCTGGCTCCCATTGTCAAACGCGCTGGGTGCCAACACGCCCGAGACTTGCAAGACCATGTCGCTCGCGAGCGCGCTTTTTACCACCCAGTGCAACTGGCGTGTCGCTGATCTCGGTTGGATCTACACGCTCTTCTTCGTCCTGCTGGGCTCGTCCGCTGCCATCTGGGGCGGATGGCTGGAGCGTGCCGGCCCCCGCAAGGCGGGTGTCGTCTCTGCGATCTGCTGGTGCGGTGGCATCGCGATTGCAGCCTTCGGCGTCATGACGCATCAACTCTGGATGATGTGGATCGGCGCTGGCGTTATTGGCGGTGTGGGCCTCGGGCTCGGCTATATCTCGCCAGTCTCCACGCTGATCAAGTGGTTTCCTGATCGGCGCGGCATGGCGACGGGCATGGCCATCATGGGCTTTGGCGGCGGCGCAATGATCGGCGCACCGCTGGCCGACATGCTGATGAAGACCTTCAAGGGGCCCGACTCCGTCGGAGTCTGGCAGACATTCCTGATCATGGCCGCCATCTATTTCGTCTTCATGATGGGTGGGGCATTCGGTTATCGCATCCCGCCGCTCGGCTGGAGACCGGAAGGCTGGACGCCGCCGGCCGCCAGCGCCAAGCCCACCATGATCACCGCGCATCACGTCCACCTGCGCGACGCCCACAAGACGTCCCAATTCTGGCTGATCTGGGCGGTTCTCTGCCTGAACGTGTCTGCCGGCATCGGCGTGATCGGCATGGCCTCGCCCATGCTTCAGGAAATCTTCGGCGGACGTCTGATCGGCCATCCGGAGATCAGCTTCACGGCGCTGAGCCCGGAACAGAAGACCGCGATTGCTGCCATTGCGGCAGGCTTTGCCGGCCTGTTATCGCTGTTCAACATTGGCGGGCGCTTCTTCTGGGCTTCGTTGTCCGATAGAATTGGCCGGAAGAACACTTATTATACGTTCTTCATCCTCGGCATCGTTCTCTATACCCTCGCCCCGACGGCGGCGCATATGGGCAACCAGCTGCTCTTCGTCGGCATCTTCTGCATCATCCTGTCCATGTATGGCGGCGGCTTCGCCACCGTGCCGGCCTATCTTGCCGATATTTTCGGAACGCAGTTCGTCGGTGCAATCCATGGCCGGCTGCTGACGGCATGGGCAACGGCCGGCATCATCGGGCCGGTCGTGGTGAACTATATCCGCGAATTCCAGATATCTGCAGGCATCCCGCGTGATCAGGTCTATGACTTCACGATGTATATCCTGGCGGGCATGCTGGCGCTCGGGCTTGTAGCGAATGCGCTCGTGCGGCCGCTATCGGAAAAATGGTACATGTCGCAGGAAGAAGTCGCCGCGATGCAGGCGAAAACCGCAGCGGCCAATGCAGGCCCAACCGGCTCGTTCGGCATCGGCAAGGGTGGCTTTGACGGCAAGGCGCTTGTCGCCTGGGCGGTGGTGGGGATTCCGATCCTCTGGGGTGTGTGGATCACGCTTCAGAAGACCGCCGCGCTTTTTTGATTGGCCCCTATGGCAAGACGAACAAGAGGTTCCGGCATTGCCGGGACCTCACGCCTCCCGCGCATTTCTCAGCCAACAGAGAACGGTAGCGTTGAATTGGCGACAGTTGAGGGAATGAAGCGCTGTATATCGGTCGAGTTTGTGGATCAGAGCATTAGCGCTTCGGCATTCCCGGTGGCCGCGCCAGACGCCGTTGTGCGGCAATGCGGAAGGGGGCGTTCATCGCGCCATAGCCGGCATAGCCGCCGCGTCGCTCGATGATTTCGAAGAAAAAGCCTTCGCCGAAGGTTCGGCTGTAGATCTGGAAATACTCGCCCTTGTCATCGCGATCGTAGAGAATGCTGGCAGCGCGCAGGGCATCGGAGAATTCGGGCTCCAACCCGAAGCGGGCTTCAAGATCGTCGTAATAGTTGCGCGAGATCGGCAGCGCCTGGAAGCCGAGTTCATCGAGCCGGGCTGCGGTGGCGAAGATATCGTCGGTCGCGAAGGCAATATGCTGGATGCTGGTGCCAAAGCCTTCGGCGAGGAACTTGCCGGCAAAAGTCTTGCGGTTGTCGGCACCGTTCATGGTGACGCGGAAGGCCGGTTCCGGATTGCCCTCGATCGCCTGGCTTCGCACCAGGCCGCCGGGATCGACGACATCGACCATCGGCGTGCGGCGCACCGCGAAGATCGCGTGGTAGAAGAGCAGCCAGGTGAGCATTTCCTGGTACTGCGTCGTCTGTGCGAGATGGTCGATGCGCATGAGGTTTGCGCCTCTGGGCTCAAAGGGAAGGGTGGCGAATTCGCGGTCCCATATCCCGGCAAGCTCCGGCGTATCGTCGAGGAAATAGATCACGCCGTTGCCGACGCCCTGGACGGCCGGAACGGAAACCTCGTCCGACTTACGCTCCTCCGAGAAGACAGGCGCGCCGAGCGCGATGGCGCGGGCAAGCGCGTCATGGGCGTCGTCCACCTTGAGCCCGAAGGCATAGGCATTGGTGCCATGGACCGCATAGGAGGCGTCGGCGAAGGTGTCACCCGTCTTGTCGGTGTTGATAACGATACGGATATCGCCCTGTGTATAGAGTTCGACAGCCCGGTTGCGATGCTGCGCGGATTTCACGAAGCCGAGGGTCGAGAGCAGGGCGGCCAGATTGTCCTTCTCCTCTTCCGAGGTGGCGAATTCCACGAATTCAACACCACGCGCTGTCACGCGATCGGGCATGACCGGAACATCGATGGCGATATCCGGCTCCAGCCGGCGCACGCGATCCATCAGGTTGACCAGCGAGCGGTGCCCGTCTTCCGCCAACGCCTTGGCGGAACCGCCACGAAACTGGTCGTTGAAGATTTCCAGTGACAGCGGACCGTCATAGCCGGTCGCGGCAACCGCGCGCATGAAATCGACAACCGGAAGATCGCCTTCGCCCGGCATGTTGCGGAAATGGCGGCTCCAGTAGAGCAGGTCCATGTCGAAGAGCGGTGCATCGGCGAGCTGCACGATGAAGATCTTGTCGCCGGGGATGGAGCGGATCGAGTTCGGGTCGATCTTGCGCGACAGCGTGTGAAAACTGTCGAGGATCAGGCCGATATTCGGGTGGTCGGCGCGGCGCACGATTTCCCAGGCGTCGCGGTGATCGTTGATATGCCGCCCCCAGGCGAGCGCCTCATAGCCGACGCGCACGCCGTGCCGGGCGGCAAGCTCGCCCAGCTCGTGGAAATCGCCTGCTGCGCGGTCGATGCCCCCAAGCGAAACGGGCGAGACATTCGAGCAGATCAGCATCAGGTCGGTGCCCAGTTCGCCCATGATTTCGAACTTGCGCTCGGCCCGTTCGAACGTGCGCTTGCGTTGCGGTTCGGGCATGCCTTCGAAATCGCGGAAAGGTTGGAACAGCGTGATCGAAAGGCCGTGATCCTTGACCATCTGCGCCACCTCGCGCGGGGAGGCATCATAGGTCAGGAAGTCATTTTCGAAAATCTCGACCCCTGTAAAGCCGGCCTTGGCGATGGCGGCCAGCTTTTCCGGAAACTCGCCGCTGATCGAGACGGTGGCAATGGAGGTCTGCATTGCGGCCGGCGCCCGGCGGGTATCGCGATATGCCATATTGCCATCCTTTCCTGCGTTATGTACTGTTTGGTTAATTAGGAGACGAAGCCGACATTTGTGCGGCTTCGGGGGGAGAGTTGATGAGAGAAGCAACCGAGGCGACCAAATCGAAGGAGGCCAAGCCTTCTGTCCGGGACCCCGAAGGTGTACGCCGCGACATCCTGACGGTGGCGATGGAGGAGTTTTCGCAGAACGGGCTTTCTGGCGCGCGCATCGACGAGATCGCGGCGCGGACGAAAACCTCCAAGCGCATGATCTATTACTATTTCGGCGACAAGGAAGGGCTTTACCAGCGCGTGCTGGAAGAGGCCTATGGCAAGGTACGCGGCGGCGAACACGATCTGGAACTGGAAGGGCTCGATCCGATCGCGGCCCTCGACAAGCTCTGCCGATTCACCTTCGACCACCATCGCGCCAACCCGGACTTCATCCGCATGGTCATGGTCGAAAACATTCACCACGGCCGGCACATGCAGATGTCGAAGACGATCCGCGACCTGAACCAGCCGGCGATCGAGGAGCTGGAAAAGGTGCTGCGGCGCGGTCAGGCGGAGAGGCTTTTCCGCGAGGGTCTCACGCCGCTGGAACTCCACTGGCAGATCAGCGCGCTCTCCTTCTTCAACGTATCGAACAGCGCGACCTTCTCGCTGATCTTCGGCGGCGATCTGTTTACCGACGAAGGCCAGCACAGACTGTCCCGCCACGTCGCGGATATGGTGCTGCGCTATGTCCTTCGTCCGGATCATCTCGACGCTATCCCTGCTGACCATTCGTAAGGCTCATCGCCCACTCTCCTGTCAGGCCGCCTTGTCGGCGGCACAGAGCTTGAGGAAGTCGGCGCTCATGCGCGCCGCATCGGGCTCGCGGCCGCAGAAGAGCCGGAACGCACCGACGGCCTGAAAGACCGTCATGCCGCCACCCGGCAGAACGCGGCACCCCTTGGCCTTTGCGGTTGCAAGCAGCTTTGTCTCAAGCGGCACATAGACGATGTCGGCGACCCAATGCCGCGCTTCCAGAAGCGCGGGGTCAATTGGGATACCGGGATGCGCAAGCATGCCGACGGGAGTCGCGTTCACGAAACCGTCGGCGTGTGGTAGCGAGGCGTTTGCTTCGGCCACCGCGAAGGCGCGTTCGGCGCCGAAGCGGCGATTGAGATCGTCGGCAAGGCGTCGCGCACGAGCCTGATCCTGGTCGAGAATGTCGAGATGCTGGACATTCAGCTTCAGCAGCGCGTGCGCAACCGCGACGCCCGCGCCACCGGCACCGGCCAGAAGGACACTTGAACGCCGCACATCCGGCAGGCCCTGCGCGAAGTTTTCATAGAAGCCGTACCAATCGGTATTGTGGCCGATACGCTTGCCGTCCCTGAAGACGACGGTGTTGACCGCGCCCAGCATGCGCGCATCTTCCGAGAGTTCATCGAGCAGCGGGATCACCGCCTGCTTGAACGGATGCGTGATGTTGGTGCCGGCAAAGCCGCGCGCCTGAAGCTCCGCAACTAGCTCAGGCAACGCGCTTTCCGTGAGCCCGCGGGCGGTGATGTCGACCAGCTCGTAGACATAGTCGAGCCCGTGTGCCGCACCTTCATGCATGTGAAGCGCCGGCGATTTGGAAAGCTGTATCCCTGCGCCGATCAGGCCGACGCGATAAGTCGTTTGCGATGTCATGGTCCGAACCCGTTTCGCGGTTTGGAATTTTAAAAAAAAGCGGCGAACGCTGCGACTTAGTGATGGGCGAGAATTTCGCCCAGGAATGCGCGCGTGCGCTGGTGCTGGGGGTTGCTGAAGAACTCTTCCGGTGGCGCTTCCTCGATGATCTCGCCCGAAGCCATGAAGATGACGCGGTCTGCGACCTGGCGGGCAAAACCCATTTCGTGCGTCACGCAGATCATCGTCATGCCGTCACGGGCAAGGCCAATCATCGTATCCAGCACTTCCTTGACCATTTCCGGATCGAGCGCCGAGGTCGGCTCGTCGAAGAGCATCGCCTTCGGCTCCATGCAGAGTGCGCGGGCAATCGCGGCGCGCTGCTGCTGGCCGCCCGAAAGCTGGGCCGGATATTTGTGGGCCTGGTCGACGATGCGCACGCGTTCCAGATATTTGCGGGCGGTGGCTTCGGCGTCCGCCTTGGAGACCTTCTTCACCCGCATCGGCGCGAGCGTGCAGTTTTCCAGAATGGTCATGTGTGGAAAGAGATTGAAGCTCTGGAACACCATCCCCACCTCGCGGCGCACGGCGTCGATTGCGCTTGCCGAACCGGTCAAAGTCGTTCCCTCGACCGTGATCTTGCCCTCCTGGATTTCCTCCAGATGGTTGATGCAGCGGATGAGCGTGGACTTGCCCGAGCCGGAGGGGCCGCAAAGGACGATCTTCTCGCCCTTTGCAACCTGAATGTTCACGTTCCGGAGTGCGTGGTAGGCGCCATACCACTTGCCAACGCCTTCCATGGCGATGAGTGGCGTCTGGCTTGCGTTGGTCTGCGGCATGGCTACCCCCTTACTTCACGCTGAACGGGACGTCGGGCATCGAGTCCGGGAATGACGGAACGTCGCGCTTCATCCACTTGGCGTAGATTTTTGCGAGCGTTCCGTCAGCCTTGATCTTGTCGATGAAGGTGTTGATGGCCTCGTTCCAGTCCTTCTCGCCCGGACGGGTGCCGGCGCCGTTATAAAGCGTCGTGAGGTCGAACTTCGATTCATACTTGCCCGGAGCCGCGGCGTTCAGGCGGTCGCCATAGAACTGGTTGCCGCCGATGGCTTCGACCTGGCCGGCAAGCAGCGCCTGGATGTTGGCGGCATCATCGTCGAAACGCAGGATGTTGGCCGTCTTGGCGCCGGCTGTCAGCGACGTATCCATGGCGCTCGACTTCGGAACGCCGACATTCATGCCCTTCAGATCGTCGTAGCCTGCGATCTTCTTGTCCTTCGGGCCATAGACCGACAGAACGTTGCCGGCATAGGGCTTCGAATACTGGATTGTCTTGGCGCGCTCGGGGGTCATGCCCATCGTAGCGAAGAGCACATCGACTTTGCCGGTCATGAGTGCGGGAATGCGGTTGGCCACTGCCAGCGGCACGAATTCGGCCTTCAGACCGAGGGATTCGGCAAAGGCCTTGCCGATATCGGCGTCGAGACCGTCCTGCACGCCGCTGGAATTGACAAAGCCCCAAGGCGAATTGTCGCCCTGAATGCCGATCACGACCTTGCCGGCCTTCTTTGCATCGGCCAACGTGCCGGCGAAGGCATCGCTGGCATGCAGGGCCGGAAACGCGGCAATCGCTGCAGCGGCAAGGGCCAGAAGGCTCCGGCGCTTGATGGTGTTCAGGTGTTTCATAGACTTGCTCCTCCTTAAAAAGCTCATGATTTGGATACTAGCGGGCTGCGGTCTGAAGCCGGCGTTCTGTGCGGGCGCCCCAGAGAGATAGCGGCCAGCAGATGAGAAAATAGATCAGGCCGACGATGGCGAAGACGGTAAGTGGGCGGAACGTCTGGTTGGAGACGATCTGGCCGGCGCGCGACAATTCGACAAATCCGACAATGGCGGCGAGCGACGTGCCCTTGATCAGCTGGACGAGGAAGCCGATCGTGGCGGGTAGCGAGATCTTCAGTGCCTGCGGCAGGATGACGTCCTTGATGCGCGAGACATAGTGCAGGCCCAGCGCCTTGGCCGCTTCCGTCTGCCCCTTTGGCACGGCCTGGATGCCGCCGCGCCAGATCTCGCCGAGATAGGCGCTGGCATGGAGCGTGAAGGCAATCGCAACGGCAAGCCATGCATCGATATTGAGGCCGACCAACGCCACGCCATAATAGACGACGAAGAGCTGCATGAGCAGCGGCGTGCCCTGGAAGATCGCGATATAGCCGGTCGTCGCCCTTTGCAGGACCTTGCTGTCTGCCGTGCGGGCGAGTGCCACGAGAAGGCCGACGATGCCGCCGCCAACAAAGCCGATGACGGTGAGGGCAAGGGTCCATTTGAGACCCTGCAGCAGGAAGTAGATTTCGTTGAAGCCGATGGTTGCCATGCTGCGCGCCTCACTTGACCGGATAGCTGAAGGAAAGGCGGGAAATGAGGGCAAAAACGCCCATCATCAGCGACGAAATGATCAGATAAAGGATCGTGATCGAGAAATAGACCTCGAAGGAGCGGAACGTGTCCGCCTCGATCTTCTGCGCGACCGACGTCAGCTCGTAAGCGGCAATTGACGTACAGACCGAAGTCGTCAGCGTCAGCATGATGAATTGGCTGGTAAGCGACGGATAGACGGTGCGCAGCGCCGGCTTCAGCACGATGAAGCGGAAAATCTGCGCCTTATGCAGGCCCAGCGCCAGCCCGGCCTCGATCTGCCCCTTGGGGATGGCGTCCACCCCGCCGCGAATGATCTCGATGGCATAGGCCCCGCCGTTGAGTGCCAGAGCAATGATCGCCGTGGCCGTCGGGTTGAGTCGAACGCCGAGCTGCGGGAGCGCGAAGAAGATGAAGAAGATCTGGACGAGGAAGGGCGTGTTGCGGATAATTTCGACGAAGCCGATAACCAGTGCACGCAACCAGGCGAAGCGCGATCGCCGGGCGATCACACCCAGAACGCCGATCACGGTGGCGAGCGACATCCCGGCAATCGCCAACCCGATTGTCGCGAGGCATGCGATCAGCAGCTCGGGCAAATGCGCGAAAACCGCCGAAAAATCCAAACTATAGGACATGCTTCTCTCCCAGTGCCGTGGCTGCATCAGGATCGAAGCTCCGACTGTCTCGTCTACGCTCCGCGCCCCGGCATCCTCCCACATCGGCGAATATCTCCCATTCGCCGCTGCTGGAATGTTTGTACCAGTTAGTTCATAATGCAGTCAAGCCGTGATTTGCATGTAGGTCGACTGCGGGCCAATGCCCGGATCGGTACGAGAATCTGTCAGATGCAGTCGTTTGCGGGCTTCGGCGTGCCGCAAATGCTGGTGACGGTCGGCACGCATCGCGAAGTCGTGCAGGGCGGCCATCTTCATGGCGGCAGGACCACGGACTCCACCTTACGTTGGTCGATCAGATCGAAACGCCCAGGCACAGCAGGCAGCGTTTTATGGTGGCCACTAAAGGCAGATCGGGCTCCAGTCCTCCCGACCGCGGTGAAGGCGATCAATGGATAAGAGCCGGGCGCATGCTTAACGGTCCCGCAGCGGACATTGCGGGGCCGGGTGGGTGTTTGCGCTTCAACGGATCCGAAACATCAATCGAGCCAGCTCATGTGGCAACCCCGAGGAGGCTGGCTTGCGGGATTGCCCTTTCGATTGATCTACTTCCGCGCTGTCCAAAAGCGCGCTAGCGGCTCCACCCGATGCACCGGAGTTCAGGTGATGGAAAAGATGAACGGGAAGCGCCCGATAATCCCACTTGCGTCGGCATGTTTGGACGAATCGCCAATCTGCACCGACAAGGCAATGCCCCGAGCCTGGCTATCTTCCACCTGAACGGACGCTTCAATGCCCGCCTTTGCGAGTTCGTCATGGATGGCGGAGCCAATCTCGCGTCGTCGCAGCTCCGGCTTGAAGATCTTGCCGACGCCCGTCAACGGCATCGCGCCGATGATGGCGATGTGCTTTGGCACTGCGGCCCTTTCGCTAATCGCGGTGTGGGTGAAGGCGAGAAGGCTGCTTTCGTCATGCCTAGCCCCATTCTTCAACTGGACATAGGCGACGGGAACCTCTCCTGCATAGGCGTCCGGCCGGCCGACAGCCGCGGCAAGGTGAACGTCGGGATGGCGGTGCAGCGCTTCCTCGATGACGGAGGGATCGATGTTATGGCCACCGCGAATGATGATGTCCTTCTTGCGTCCCGTCAGCCAGAAATAGCCATCCGCATCCGCGCGTCCGAGATCGCCTGTGTTCAGCCATTTTTCGCGATCGCCGAGATCGATCCAGAGCCCCCTGTTGTGTTCCGGCTGAAGATAGCCGTCGAAGACATTGGGGCCGGAAATGACGATGAGACCCGCTTCATCCGGCGCGCAATCGCGCAGATAACGCCCCGCTTCGTCCAGAACGACGGCCTTCATCTTCTGCCCCGGCAGGCGGATGCCGATCGAGCCGAGCCGGCGTTCGCCGCCGGGCGGATTGACGCTGCTGACGCAGGTGCCTTCTGTCAGTCCGTAACCTTCGAGAATGCGCAGGCCCGTGCGCGCCTCGAACGTGCGAAATACTTCGACGGGCATGGGGGCTGCGCCGCAGATCCCGAATTCCAGCGAACTGATGTCGTGCTCGCCGGTCGGCACATCCAGAAGCGACGAATAGAGCGTCGGCACCCCACTGAAGAAGTTGATCCGGTGGACGCTCACCAGTTCCCAGAAGCGCTTCACGACATCTGCGCCGCGATAGCCTTGCGGCGTTCCAAGGATGACATGCGCGCCTTGCGAAAAGGGCACGAGGCCCGTCACCATCGCACCGTTGACGTGGAAAAGCGGTAGGCCGCAGAAGATCACCTTGCCCGGCCCCATCGAGGCGCCGAAGACGATGGCGTTCATCAGGGCATTGGCGACCTCGTTGCCATGCCGGCGCATCGCAATCTTCGGCGCGCCCGTTGTTCCGCCGGTGCAGAAGAACGAGGATTTGTCCGCGCTGCCGATCGCGCGCGGGGCCATGAAGCCATCGCCGCTTTCCGCCTGCATTGCGGTCTGGAAGTCGTGCAGGCGGATATGGTCCGGAACGCCTTCGACGGACATGCCCTTCATGCCTGGTACATGGTTTGCGAGATCGACAAGGACGAGATCTTTCAGGCTCGGAACGTCTGCGAGGATCGGCTGTACCTTCTGCCAGAGATCGGCTCCGGGAAAGGGCGCGAGCGTGACGAGGACGGTCGCGCCCGCTTCACTCAGAAGCTCCGCGATGGAAGGTCCTTCCAGCAACGGATTGATGGCCATCACGATGCCGGTTGCTTCGCCGCCCCAGATGACGAAATGCGTTTCCGGCAGGTTCGGCAGGATATAGGCGATCACTGTATCCTTGTCCGCGCCCATACGCGCAAACATGTTGGCCGTCCTATTGATGTCACGCAGCAGTTCCGCATAGGTCCAGCGCTCTGGTGCCCGATGGGCCTCAACGCTTAGGAAGAAGCTGAGTGCCGGCAAATCGGCATGCTTTTCAGCGCTTCTGCGGATCAGCTCGTAGGTGCTGGCGGGCGCGGTTGCGAGGAGTCCATCCTGTTCGACCGTTTCGATGTCATGCAGTCCTGTGATCCCGGTCATCATGCGCCTCCCACGATACGATTGCGCTGGACGCCAAGGTCGATCGAGCCATCTGCACTCACGATGCGCGCTTCCACGCGGTCGCCTGGTTTCAGATAGTGCGGCCGTTGTGCCTGGATTTTCATGAACATCTTCCATTTCGCAGCCTGCGGCAGAAGCGCGGCGATCTTCTGTCTGGTGGGCGAGGGCACGCTGAGCGCACAGCCGCTTGGCGTGCCCGTCGCGATCAGGTCACCGATGAACATGTCCTGAACGCCGGAAAGCTCCGTAATGGTTTCCGGCGGTCGGTTCACGAGGTTTCGGGTCGTGTCGCGCTGGCGCACCTCGCCATTGACGCTGAGCGTGAGGTTCATGTCGTAAAGCTTGCTCATCTCCTCCCGCGCCAGCAGGCAGAGATAGGGACCGACTGGGCCAAAGGTGCGGAAGCTCTTACCCTTGTAGAACTGCATTTCCGGGATCTGGATATCGCGGGCGGAATAATCGTTCACGATGACGAGACCGGCGACGCACTCATGCAGATTGTCGTCGCGGACGGTGCAGGCAGCGGTGATGTTCTTCTTCAGCACCAGACCCAGCTCGATTTCGTAGTCGAGAAACTCCACGCGCCTTGGGCGGATGACATCGCAATTGGCCGGAGAAATGCAGGATTGGGCCTTCGTGAAGATCATGTTGAAATGCTTGTCGTCGGGGTTCATTCCCGACTCGATCATGTGCTGGCGGTAGTTGGCGCCCTGGCAGAGAAACTGCTGGTTCTCCGTCACGGGTGACAGGAGTTCGACGCTGTCTTCGGAAATCGGATTGCCCTGAAGGGACGTCAGCGTTTCAACCGTATGCGCGGCGAGGAACGCTCCGGTCGTCGGAAAATCTCCCGGAACGGGCGTGATCTGCCCGTTTCGGATGACGCCCCATTGCGGGACGCCCTGAATTTGGAAGCGAATGACATTGAGAGCCATAGGGGCGGGTCCAATCTGTCTTGAGGGTGCAAAGGATCAGCCGAACAGCTTCATCAGCGTCCGAAGCTTGCCGAAGGTGAGGTCGGGGCTGGTGCGGAGGCTGTGAATGACGCTGCGCAGGAAGGCGATGGTGACCTTTGGCTTGGTGAAGCTGCGCGGGAGTTCCGGCCCCCATTGCGACATGGCCTGCCGCGACACGGGGTGGATGCCGGTCGGATTGTCGGCGGTGAAGAGATCGCCATCGCAATAGTGTTCGTGATGGCAACCCCAGGGATCGCTCCAGTAGTCGAAGATCTGGCTGCCGAGCAGATGCCGCCCCATGCCCCAGGCGTGATGCCATTGGCGCTCGCGCAGGACCCGCTGCCCCATGGCCACGGCGTCCGGGTCGATCAGTTCGAAAGCACTGTGGCTGTATTTCGGCACGACACCCTGCGCCAGGACCAGCGTGTGGTGATCGACCGGCGTTTCGCCGCGATCAACGCGCATGAAGGCGACCGCCGGGGAGCCATCCTTGAACACCTGGATATCTGTTGGGATGAAGCCGAAATGCCGCGTGTACCACGCGGCCGTTCGTTGATAGTCCGGCACCTCCAGCACGACATGGCCGAGCTTGATGATCTCGGGCGCCGAAACCGGGAGCCTCTGTGTCTCGTTGATCCGGGTGATGCCGTCCACCGAGTTGAACTGCAAGGGTGACCGGTGCGGCAGCGGCTCGACGGGCGTTCGGCCATAAACCGCATGGACCTCGAAGCCGGAAGGGCAGGTGAGCCGTACAAGCCTGCCTCCGCCGGGATAGGTGGATTGCACGATGGGCCCGTTTGCCTCTGGCAGGGCGGCCAGCGCGTTCAGCTCAGCCTCTGTCTCGACCGTCAGGCCAAAGCCGGCGAAGCGTGGCGTCTGCGACTTGCGGATGACATAGCAGCAGGCCGCCGTACCCGTGCCGCGCAGGAAGGAGACATTCTCCTCGCGCTTGGCAGGCAGAAGACCGAAATCCATGAGAAAGGCTTCCGCCTTGGCAATATCGGGCCGCTCGAAGATCAGGTAGGCCAGTTCGCTGGCCCTGGTCGTGGGGGTGGCGTGACGGGTGGGTTGGGGCGTCGAGAGCTTCATCGTGCGTCTCCGGTCTCTTGAAAAGGGTTTGGATCAGGCGAATTCGGGAGTGGCGCGAACGGGCGCCAGCATCAGGTCAAGGCATTCCGCCACAAGCCGGGTGACTTCGCTGGCAGCGCCGGCATGCATCACGATCCTGTCGGGACGGACAATCGCGACCGCGCCGGCCTTGGCAACGCGCGGCAGAAACGCGCCTTCGAGGTCTTCGTAGGTGTCATCGGAGCTCAGGCCGAGCCGCTGGCCGCGATAGGCGATCTGGATCGGCTTGCCGCCAATGGCCGCAAAGCGTCGCGCCATCTCCGGGTCGAGCTTTGCGCAGGGGTCGCATCCGAAGCCGATCAGCGCGAAGCCGGAGCCGAGCCCTTCGTCGCTGAGGGCAATGCGCCCGTCGCGGGCGCGGACCCATCCCTGCGGAAGCAGTGCGCCGCAGATGAGCTTCGTTCTGGACTTGGATCTTTGAAAGAGGCCGGATTTGAAACGGTTCTGCGGTTTGATCTCCAGCTCTTCGAGGAGATTGCGAATGACAGGGATGTAGTGGACGACCCGCATGAGGCCGTGGTTGAGGAAGGCGATTGCGGCATTGCTCGGCATGATCAGCTTGCCCATCAGCTTCGCGAGATTGATCATCGAAATCGCATGCGGGCGGCGTTCCTTGTCGTAGGTGTCCAGGATCGACGGGCCGGCGAGACCCTTGACCGCCCAGGCGAGTTTCCAGCTGAGGTTGGCGGCATCGCGCAGGCCCGCAACGAGACCCTGGCCGACGAAGGGCGGCGTGATGTGCGCGGCATCGCCGATCAGGAAAGCCGAGCCCTTGGAAAACTGCCGAGCGACGCGGGCGTGAAAGCGGTAGACCGCCTTTCGCTCCAACACCATCTGGCCCGAGCTGTCCCAACGGCCGAGCAGCCTGCGCACGTTGTCCTCGCGCTCGACGTCTTCGCGCCGCTCGCCCTTGCGCAGCATGAACTCCCACCGCTCGCGGTTTCCGGGGGCGATCATGTGAGGGACCGGACGCCTGTGGTCGCAGAGGAATTCGATGTGCTCGATGCCGGGAGGCTCGCGCTGCGCGTCAACCACCAGCCAGTCCTCGGCATAGGTCTTGCCTTCGAACTGCTCGCCGATCAGCTGGCGGACAACCGATGCCGCGCCATCGGCGCCGACGAGAAAACGCGCCCGAACATCGAAGTTCCGGTCGCCGCTGCGCAGATGTCCGGTCAGGCCGCTGGCATCCTCCGTGAAGCCGACAAGCTCCGTTTCGAGAGCCACGGTCACGGAGGGAAGGGTGGGCAGAATGCTGCGCAGGACGGTTTCGAGCTGCGGCTGATAAAAAGTCACCTGCTTGGGGAAGCCGTCGATGGTGCCGAGCGTGTTGATACGGGCAAAATCCCCCACGATCGGGCAGCGCATCTGCACGAAGGGGATCGCGATCGTGTCAAAGGCGTCTTCCGCAAGACCCGCCAGCTGAAGGATGCGCAGTGCTTCATTGTCCAGCGCGATAGCGCGGGGCGCTTGGAAAATCTCGGCAGCCTTGTCGATAACGAGCGTCTTGATGCCCTGTCGTCCCAGCAGAATGGCCATGACCGCTCCCACCGGCCCCAGCCCGATCACCAGAACATCAACCTGCGAAGGGTCGCGCAAAAGCGCATCCGCCGCCACAGGCGACGCGACTTGAATATTCATCTGGAAAGCTCCTCCCACGAGCTCGTAACGACAATGGATGTATTTATCGAAACTGATGATAATATCAGTTCAGAAATCGCCTTTTGTCAACAGGGATGGGGAAGCGCCCGAAAAGATCCAAAAATCGAGAGAATAACGGCTGCCCCACCTGACGATAAAGTGACCGGAAATGTCAGCGGTATCATCGCTTTGCGCGCGGAAGCGCAACTTGACCATTGACTTGCCGGGTTTCGGCGGGCGGGATGGATATGTCAGAATCAACTGTCCGAGTTCCGGACCGCAAGATAGAGCACACAATGAAAATGCGTGAGCGAGACACGGACAGCGAAGATGCGGATGCCTCTGCACGCCCGCCTTCGGAACGGGCGCCGCGCGGCGAGAGGCGCAAGCGCGAGACGCGCACGAAGCTGCTCAGGGCAGCCATGAGCCTCATGGCCGAGCGGGGTCTTGAGGCGGTTGCCATCAACGAAATCACGGAAGCCGCCGATGTCGGTTTTGGCACGTTCTACAATCACTTTTCCTCCAAGGAGGAAATCTACACCTGCATCGTCAACTGGGTTTTCGAGGCCTTCGCCGACGCGCTCGAGCGGAGCCTGGACAGCGTGTCGGACAGCGCCGAGATTATTTCGGCCAGTATTCGCCACACCATGAACCGCGCCAAGGAAGACCCGCTCTGGGGGCGCTTTCTGGTGCGGGAAGGCATGTCTTCGCGCAGCATGCGAGGCGGTGGAGGCTTGGCCGGTCGCCTGAACCGGGATATTGCACAGGGGCTCAAGATTGGACGGTTCCAGGCAAGCGACAGCTTCGTCACCTTCATCTCCGTCGGGGCGACTGTGCTCGGCGCCATCGTGGCCGAGCTGGACGCCATGGGTGATGAAAAGGAGGCGAAACTGATGGAAGCGCTGCCCGAACGAACCGCGACCCTTGTCCTGACGATTCTGGGCATAGACAAAGCCGAAGCGACAAAGATTGCAACGGCTCCCTTGCAACCCATCCAATTCCAGGCTGCCGAACTCGGTGAGTACTGAAGCGCGTGCAAGCGCACAGCTCCGGCGGATCAGGTCACTTATCGTCCACCATCAGCCAGACATGCGGATGGTGAAACAGAAGCTCGTTCAACGGGCGGTAGTTGTCGGCGCGATAGGTGGCCCCTGACTGGTTGGACGGAGTGTTCAGGAGCCCAGTGGGCCTTGGGCGTGACCGCCTTTTCCAGCTGCTCGGGGATTGCCTGCTGGCACCTCATTCCCGCCATCCGAGCCGGGAACACCGTCGTCATCAAGCCGTCGCCGCTGTCGACGATCCGCCTCGTCGAGGTGATGAACGAGGTCCTTCCGGCTGGAGTGGTGAATGTCGTCACCGGCGAGACCAAGATCGGCGCGCAGCTTTCCGCCCATCCGGGCATCCGTACGGGCAGCAGCCATCTGGCCAAACCTTGCACGCTTCTTCGGAACCTATCGTGAGTTCTTCCGATCGGTTGCTTCGAGCGCGGCGATTTTCCGCCTGTAGAGAACGGCACCCGCCTCGATCTGGTCTATCACCGCCTCCAGCGCCCAAAACTTCTCGTGGATGTCATAATCGGCTGCGCGGCTTGATGTTCCCTCAAAGGTCCCGAGACGTTTGTGGAAAAACTTCGCAAGCTTCGGATAGCCCATCGGCTCGGTTTGGGCGGAAAGGACGAGGAAGATGCACAGCTCCGCTGCAAGCTCGGGATGCCTATGCCCGTGGTCCTGGAGCCACCGGTAGAGGTCCGGGTGAAAATTGTTCATCACACCGCAGAAGCCGGCATTGCTGGCTTGCATCGCCGGATAGGCGATCGCGGCATTGGCGTTGCAGATCAACAGGGGTGAACCGGCAGAAAGAGCAACGCGGCGCTTCACGACTTCGATATCGCAGGACACGTCTTTCAAGAGGACAAAGCGGCCGCTCTGTGCGCAGAACTCGATTTCGTTATCACTGAGAAGCCGTCGATAGGGTGCCGGGCATTCGTAAAGGCCGAGCGGCATATCCTTGGGCAGCGCGGCAAGAAGCGCATCAAAGACCCGGCGCACATCTGCTGCAGTTCCGTCCGGCGAGGCGAGCCGGTTTGTCACAAGGATCACCGCGTCGGGGCCGGTATCTGCAATCGCGTTGAGTTCGGATATCTGACCCTCCAGGCTGTCGGCGACGTGCCCCGAGGAGACGACGGGTACGCGTCCGGCGACGGTCTTCACCGTGAATCGCGAGAGTTCCACCCGCTCCTCAAGCGACAGGAAGCGCATTTCCGACGATTGGCAGACGGCAAAGAGCGCTTGCGAGCCATTGTCGATATACCATTCGATCAGTCGCTCGTAGCCTTGCCAATCAATCCTGCCGTCCGGTCCGAAGGGCGTGATCATGACCGGAATGATGCCGGAAGCCGTGTGTTTCAAGGGAGACTCCATAATGATTAGCCGGCATAGCCGAAGAGTTTCGGCAGCCAAAGCGTCAGTTCGGGAAACAGGATCATGACGACCAGCGCAAAGACGAGCGCGGCGATGAAGACCCAGATCTCCCGGATGATTTCGGCAAGCGGGATGCGCGTGATGGCATTGATGACGAAGAGGAGAATGCCGTAGGGTGGCGTGATCAGCCCGATCATCGTGTTTACCACGGCCACGACCCCGAAATAGATGAGGTCGATGCCGAGTTGTTGGCATGAGGGAATGAAGAGGGGAAGAATGACCAGAATGATCGTCGAGGCATCGAGAATGCAGCCGAGGATCAGCAGGAGAATATTGACTCCGAACATGAAGGTCAGCGGCGCCACGTGGATGTCGACCAGCGCTTTGGCAATCGTCGTCCCGATATTTTCGGACGCGACGATGTAGTTGAGGATCAGTGCACCGCCGATGACCAAGCCAACGGAAGCGGACGGACGGGCGCTCTCGACCATCACCTCATAGAAGGATTTGAACGAAAGAGAGCGATAGAGAAACACCGCAATGAAGAGAGCGTAGGCCGCCGCAATCGCTGCGGCTTCGGTCGGCGTCGCGATCCCGCCATAGATGCCGTAGAGCAGGATGACGGGCATGAGAAGCGCTGGAAAGGCTTGCATCGTCACTTTCGGGATTTCGCGAAGTGGTACGGGCTCCTCCCGTCCGATGTCGTTCTTCCAGGCGTAGTAGGCGTTCATGAACATCAGCACGACGCCCATCAAAAGGCCGGGGACGATCCCGCCGAGAAAGAGGTAGCCGATCGAGGTGTTCGAGACGAGTGCATAGAGCACCATGGGGATGGACGGCGGGATAATCGGGCCGATCGTAGCGGAAGCGGCAGTGAGCGCCGCCGCATAGCCGCCGGAATAGTGGCCGCTTTTGCGCATCATGTCGATGACGACACGGCCGATCCCTGCGGCGTCCGCGACCGCAGAGCCCGACATGCCCGAAAAAATGATCGCCGAAACGACGTTCACGTGCCCAAGACCGCCGCGGAAACGCCCGACGGTCGCAACACAGAATTTCAGCAGCCGGTCGGAGACGGCGCTGGCATTCATGATGTTGGCCGCGACAATGAAGAGCGGAACCGCCAGCAGGACGAAACTGTCAAACAGGCCGGAGATCATCTGTTCGCCGGCCATCGCGACGTCCTGACCTTTGACGCCGAGATAGACGATCGAGCCAACGATGATCGAATAGGCCACCGGCGTGCCGATGGCTGCGAGCACGAAAATGGTCAGGAGGCAGAGCGAAAAGGCAAGCGTCACGCCGCATCCTCCTTTTTCCGGTCTTCTTCGACCCCGTGGCGCAGCAATGTCCAAATCCGCCAGAGGTAGGTGGCGGCGACAGCGACCACAAAAAGGGGATAGACGATGTAGATGTCGCGCATCGGAATATGCAGCGTCGCGCTCTTCTTGATTCTGAGGAAGCTTACCCAGTCCCAGGTGGGCAGAAGCGACCAGAGGAGGGCGCCCGCGACCACCAGGGCGGAAACGGCAGCCATGACCCGGCGTGGACCTGCCGGGACCGCGAGATAGAGAAGATCAAAGGTAATGTGATCTTGAGACCGTAGAATGAAGGCAGCGCCGAAGAAGACGATCCAGACCCATAGGATCAGGCAGAGCTCAAGCGTCCAGCCGAAGGGCTCGTCCATCACATAGCGGGAAAATATCTGCAGTAGAAAGGTCGCGAAAAGCGCCGTCATCATCAGCGCGCTCAAAGCTTCCGCCACCTGCCTCAGTCTCAGGACGAAGCGGTTCATGGTCGTCTCCAAATTGGAATATACGGCTGCGCCCGGAATTTCCGGACGCAGGGTCTTGTCAGACGCTCACGCAGCGAGGGCGTTGATCTTGTCGAGCATGCCGGCTGGCCACGACTTGGCAAAGCTGCTCGCGAGGAACGCTTTCTGGACGTGCTCGCGGAAGGCCTTGAGATCCGGTTCGTAGACATCGAGGCCCTTGCCCTTGAGGAAGGCGACCAGATCGTCCTCCTTCTTCAACTGGTTCTGCCGGCCAAATTCGGCGGCGTCGTCGGCAGCCTTCTGGATTGCCTTCTGCTGGTCCGCCGAGAAGCCGTCAAACACCTTCTTGGATATTGCCAGGTAGTTCAGGTCGACGAGGTGGGATGTCAGGCAGATCTGTTTGGTGACTTCGTAGAACTTGGCATCGACCACGGTTGGCAAGGGGTTGTCCTGCGCGTCGATGGCGCCGGTCTGCAGGCCGGTATAGATTTCGGTGAAGGCCATCGGCACCGGATTGGCGCCGAGCGACTTGCCGAGAAACTGCCATGCGTCGGTCCCCGGCATGCGCAGCGTCACACCCTTCAGGTCCTCCGGCTTCATCACGTTGAGGTCTGACTTCGGCTTGCGCAGATTGAGCTGGCGGCGGCCGAGATACATGACCGTCAACAGCTTCACACCGAGTTCGTCCTCGACCTTCTTCTTCAGCGGGTCCATCAGAGGATCGTTGAAGACCTTGACCTGATGGGCTGCATCCTTGTGGACATAACCGGCGGAGAAGATCGAGAATTCCGGGAAAAAGACGGCAAGCTCCTGCGCCGAGGTAATCGACATTTCGAGATTGCCACGGGAAATCGCCTCAAGCTCGGTGCCCTGCTTGAAGAGGGTGGCATTCCAGTGCGGCTCGAAAGTCGCGAAGTCGGCCACGGCCGGGGCAAACTTCTGCGCCAGCGCAACGGAACGCTGGTCAGTCTCCGAGGCCGGCGTCGATAGCCGAAGGAGCGGCTTGTCCGCCGCATATCCCGAACGTCCAACGAGTGGCAGAGTTACCGCGGCGGCCGTTAACGCAAGAACGTTACGGCGGGTGAAAGTCTGTGTCATCTGATCCTCCCGATCGGAGCCGGCCTCCTGGGCTTCGGCAATTTCGACGCGTTCGCAGGCGCGGACCTCCGGCCCGTCTCCTCCCCCGCAAAACAAGGACAGAATAACGCGAAAAACGATGCTGACAAGTGGGTAACATGTCAGTAATATGTTAGCGGACGTGAGGCACTGGAAGAGAAGGAAAGCCGTGCTCAATTCGAATGCGCCAGAAGCAAGCAGGGGCGATCCACCAGCATCCCTTCGCCAGGCGGCCTACGACCGGATCGAGGACCTGTTGAATGCAGGCGTGCTGAAGCCTGGACACGTGGTCTCCCAGCGCGAGCTTGTTGAAAAGACGGGCATGACCCTCGGTGCGGTGCGTGAAGCCATACCACGGCTGGAAGCGGAGGGGCTGCTGCAGACGCTGCCGAAGCGCGGGCTCATGGTTCCCAGCCTGGAGGTTGGCTTCGTTCGCGATGCTTATCAGCTACGCATGATCATCGAACTTGCTGCGGTGCCTCAATCGCCGAAGTACCTGCCCGAGGGCCAGATCGATGCGTGGATTGCATTTCACGAAGAAGCAGCGGTCGAACTGGGGGCAGGGGCAGGGCTTGACGCCGCCAATCGGGTGCAGAGGCTAGACTGGATCATGCATGGCGCGATTGTCGCGGCCACTGGCAACAAGTTGATGGACAATGTCCACCGCGTGACGGCTATCAAGATACGCATGGCCGTTCAGTCGCGTATCCGCGTCACCCCCGACAATGCGACCCGTGTCATCGCGGAACATCTCGTCTTTCTTCGCGCATTGCGCGACGGCGACCTCGAAACCGCAAAAAGTGCGCTTGCGAAACATATCGACAATTCCATGACGATCGCGCTCGGCGGTAGCGTATGAGCAGTAGTAGCCGTTGAGGTGAGGCAGCTCCACGTCATGGAACATGTTACGCTTCATCTGTCGGAAAATCGTCGATCGATGGCGTACCAGCCGCTCAGCAATCTCCGTCGCGCTCATCTTCATCAGCCGCCAGCGTTCGATCTGACGCCGGTCAGCAAGGGTGAGGTGGCTAACTTCAACATCCTGCCACACTTCAAAAGTCGCAGTTCATGATAGCGCGTACCCGCTACAACGTTTAGGTACGATAATCTAAATTATGGAACTTTTGCTGCAAATGCTTTGACGGAGATCGGAAGAGATGACGACTATAACCATCGGCGCGGACGTCTCGAAAGACCATATCGACCTGCACAGCCTGCCGGACGGTCAAACGTTGAAGATTGCCAATGACCGCAATGGCTTTGCATCTCTTTCGGATGGATCGGCTCGAAGGCTGTGCAGTACATCGTCTTCGAGCCCAGCAGTCGCGACCAGAACGCCGCTGCAACCCTCGGGCTAATCAATTCCCGCTTTGGCCAATTCATAACAATTGACTTTTGCCCTCACCAACTGGCTTCGGTGTTGACGTCTCCCTCAGGTGAACATCACACCGTTGACTTTGTTTCTCGTCTTGATCGCCCAGCCGTTTGGAACGGAGACTGAGAGGGGGAATGCAGGCTTGCCGCTGCGCTGCTTTCGCGGGCCGCTATTAGAGAGAACTCAAACGATCCGCCAAAGCCTCAATCCTGCAAGCCATCCTTTTGGGCGAGATCGGACTGGATGATTTCAGCGGTTCGCTGGTAATGACGCTGAAGCATTGCAACGGCGTCGGCCGTCCGGTGCTCGATTGTTGCCGTCAGCATGTCCTTGTGCTCGCTTGTCACCTTGCGCACGCGGAAGGCCTTGCGAATCGACAGCGCCCGATAGCGATAAAGCCGATCGGCAAGCTGGCTGCAAAAGGCCAGCAGCGGTCTCGAATCGCAGTTTCCGATCAAAGTTGCATGAAAGCGCCGATGCAGGCGCTCCCATTCCGGATTGTCCTGGAACTGCTCCGGATTGAGCGAACGTGGCGTTCGCTCCAGCCTGTGATGGGCAATCAGCAGAGCTTCTTCCCATTCCACGGTGGCGTTGGCGATCGACTGCTGCAGGGCGATGGTCTCCACCCAGCAGCGCGTCTTCGTCAATTCGCTCAACTCCTCAAGGCTGATCGGCTTGACGAAGAAGCCGCGCTGCTCTCGCCCGATGACAAGCTCCTCGCTTGCCAGCCGGTTCAGCGCTTCGCGAAGCGGCGTCTGCCCGGTTTCATAACGCTCGATCAGGAACTTGAGCTGCAGTTTCCGACCCGGCTCCAGATCTGCTGACAGAATGTCGGCCTTCAGACGCTCGTAAATGTTTGTCGCCTGCGTCTGGGGCGCCGGCGCGGGGCGCTCGATGAGATCGTGATCCATGGTAACCGCTGAAAATGTTGCAGCTGTTTTATACACGCAAACCTCAAACAAGGTAATTTATAAATTTTAGATTTACAAAACCGATTTTGCATTTTATTGGTGAGATCGACGGTGGGGGAGCATGAATTGGCGAGCAAGCAGGAACGGGTATCCAAGTTGAGTCTGCGCGGCTGCGCATGCGGGGCCATCGACACCCATTGCCATGTCGTTCCCTTTGACTTTCCCGCCTATGCCGGTGCGACCCCACCGAAGTCATTGCCCTCGATGGTCCCCGCCGACGGATGCCATCGCACTGTCGTCATTGACGGGAAGAACTATCGAACGGTGAACGATGGCTGCTGGTCGGTCGAGCGGCGGCTCGAGGACATGGAGCGGATGGGCGTAGCCGTCCAGGCGCTCTCACCCATGCCGGAACTGTTCAGCTACTGGATGGATGCAGCCCAGGCGAACGACCTCCTGCGCCACATCAACGACACGATTGCCGCGATGGTCGAAAAGGGAAAAGGACGCTTCGTCGGACTCGGCGCCGTTCCCCTGCAGGACATTGATCGCGCCATCGCAGAGCTGCGACGCCTCGTTCTCGACTGCGGCTTTTGCGGTGTCGAGATCGGCAGCAATGTCAACGGGCTCGCCATTGGCCATCCGCAGTTCCTTCCCTTTTTCGAGGAGGCCGAGCGGCTGGGAGCGGCAATCTTTGTCCATGCTGTGCGACCTGCCGGGATGGACCGTCTCGTGGGCCCGCCTCCCCTGCAGCAGGTCCTGGCCTATCCGACGGATATCGGCCTTGCGGCCGCGTCCTGCCTCACCTCCAACCTGCTGTTGAAATTGCCCAGGCTGCGCATCGCCTTCAGCCACGGTGGCGGAACGCTTGCCAGCCTGCTGCCACGCCTTCGCGAGGGCTGGAAGATCTTCCCGGCGCTTCGCGACGCGGTCGAAGAGGACCCTGGCGAGCAGGCGCGCCGCTTCTGGTATGACGCGCTCGTCTATAATGAGCCGACGTTGCGCCATCTGGCCGATGTCTTCGGTGAAGACCGGCTGATGATTGGCACGGATTATCCCTTCAACTTCCATGAACGTGCGCCATTGGCGCGGCTCGAGGCTGCTTTCGACAGTCTTGAACGTCAGGAAAAGATCGCCAGCCGCAACGCGGCGGCGTTCCTCAATCTCGCCGAGGTATCGAATGTCTGACTTTCCCATCACTGCGCTGAGGAGCGTCGAGATTTCGACCCCGGACATCGAAACGTCCGTGGCCTTCTACACGAAGGTCTGGGGCCTCGAGATCGCCGCAAGGCAGAACGACAAGGTCTTCCTCTCCGCCAGTGGTGATGATTTCCATGTGCTGGAACTCAAGCCCGGCCCCGAGGCCGCTTTGCGCAAGATCACCTTCCGGGTTCGCTCCGAGAGCGATCTCGACCGCCTCGAACGGGACCTGGTGGCAAACGGGGCAACGCTGCTGAAGACAATGGGGCTGGCGGATGCGCCGTCGGGCGGTCAGCGCATCGTCATCCGCGAGCCGCAGGGATCGACGATCGAATTCGTCCATGGGGACACGCGCAAGGAATCTAGGCTCGTCCCGAACAGGCCGTTGCGCCTCGCCCATGTCAATATCAACAGCGCGGCGATCGAGGACCTGTCGAGCTTTTATCAGAAGGCACTTGGCTTCCAGCTGACCGACCGGTCCAAGATGATGGCTTTCCTGCGCTGCAACGACGACCACCACGCCGTTGTGCTGGCGGAAGCGCCGGTGAACGGACTCAATCACATCGCCTTTCTGCTTCCCGATCTCGAATCGGTGATGCGCGGCTCCGGCGACGTCAAGGACGCCGGCTATCCGATCGGCTGGGGGGTGGGCCGGCACGGTCCCGGAGACAACGTGTTTGCCTATTTCGTCGATCCGAGCGGTGTCGTCGTCGAGTACACGGCCGAGGTTCTCCAGGTCGATGACACCTACCGGGTGGGCGGCCCCGCCGATTGGGTCTGGCGGCCGGGCCGGACCGATCATTGGGGCATTGCGCCGCCCAAGAGCGAAGAATGCAAGAAAGCCCAGGTTTCAGTTCCGTTTTTTGCGGGCTGATCTTCAAGACAGCGAGCAACAGCAGGCAGTTGGATATGCAAGACCAAACGATTTCAGCCAGCGAATTTGATGTTCTTGTCGTCGGCTTCGGCCCGGCAGGCGCGATCGCCGCGGGCATGCTTGGCCGATTGGGGCACCGCACCCTCGTCATCGACAAGCTGACCGGTATCTACGACAAGCCACGTGCCATCGCCCTCGATCACGAAATTCTGCGCCATTTCGACAATATGGGCATTGCAGAGGCGGTCATGCCTCATATCGCTCCTTTCACGGCATCCGAACATTTCGGTGCCGATGGCCAGCTCATCAGACGCATCGACATGGTACCGGCGCCCTATCCCCTCGGCTACACGCCGAGCATGGTCTTCACGCAGCCGCCGGTCGAAGCGATCATGCGCCGCCATGCGGAAAGCTTCGACAACGTCACGGTCGAGCTCGGCGTCGAGATGATGGACATTCGTCAGTTGGACGACAAGATCATCGCGGAGCTGAAGAATGCGGACGGGTCGACGCGCAAGGTCAGCGCCCGCTATGCCATCGGCTGCGACGGTGCGTCGAGCCGGGTGCGCGACTTCGCCGGCATCCGCCTTGAGGATCTGATCTTCGATGAACCCTGGCTGGTTGTCGATGTCCAGGTCCATGAAAGCGGGCTGGAGAAGCTTCCGAAGAATTCGGCGCAATTTTGCAACCCGGCGCGTCCCACGAGCTTCGTCATCGGCCCCAAGAACCATCGCCGATGGGAAATCATGCTGTTGCCTGGTGAAAACCCACGCGAAATGGAGAATCCGGAAAACGTCTGGAAACTGCTGTCACCCTGGCTGACGCCGCAGGACGGCGATCTCTGGCGTGCCGCGTCCTATCGGTTCCATGCGCTGGTTGCCGACAAGTGGCGCAACGGTCGCATCTTCATTGCGGGCGACGCGGCCCACCAGCAACCGCCCTTCATCGGCCAGGGCATGTGCCAGGGTCTGCGGGACGTGACGAACCTGATCTGGAAGCTCGACAGGGTCATGCGTGGACGCTCGCCGGGCAGCCTTCTCGACACCTATGGACGGGAGCGGAAGCGCCATGTCGAGGAACTGACAGGCCGCATCAAGGCGATCGGCGAGACGATCTGTATCCTCGATCCGGAAGCGGCTGCGGCCCGCGACGCTCGCATCCTGGCCGAGGGCGGTGGGACGCCCCCGACCTATACGCGCCAGGAAATCGTACCGCCGCTGCGCGAGGGCGTCTTGGCCGCAGAGGACGTCCCTGCCCGCGGCACCCTCTTTCCGCAGCCGGCCATTGCAGTCAATGGCTCGGGCAAGCTGCTCGACAAGGTTGCCGGAACCGGGTGGCGCCTGATCCTGGACGGACGCAGCAAGGAAATCGATGCCGGCGGTGATGCTGCCCTGCACGACAAGATCGGCCTAACGGTGACGAAAATTCACCCTGCAGGAAACGGTTCCGGTGACGGGCTTGAAGAGAAGGACAGCGTCATGGCCGACTGGTTCGACCGACACGGCGTCAGCGCCGTCCTCGTGCGTCCCGACCACTACGTCTTTGGCGCTGCGCGCAACACAGCAGACCTGAAACTTCGGCTGGCCGAACTGGCCAACAGCCTCTGAAGAAGGAGACATAAGACATGAAGCTTGCAACCGTTGCGGTGGACGGACGCACAACCTGGGGCGTCGTCGAAAACGACACCTTCTTTGACGTCGGTGCGGCGCTCACCTCGCGCTATGCCGATCTGAAGGCGGCTGTCGCTGCAAACCTCGCAGGCGTCGCGGAGGCCAAAGGCGCGGCCGCCAGCCTTCCCGTTTCGGCCCTGACATGGCTACCTGTCATTCCGAACCCAGACAAGATCCTTTGCGTCGGCCTGAATTACGAAGAGCACCGGCGGGAAACCGGCCGCAGTGTCGTCGAAAACCCGACGATCTTTGCCCGCTTTTTCAACAGCCAGACGGGCCACCTCGCCCCGATCGTGAAGCCAAAGGTTTCTGGCGATCTCGATTACGAAGGCGAGCTCGCCATCATCATCGGCAAGCCGGGTCGCTATATCTCACGCGAAGACGCCCTGTCGTATGTCGCTGCCTACTCGATCTACAACGACGGCAGCATTCGCGACTACCAGCGCCATACGCATCAGTTCACCCCCGGCAAGAACTTCCCCGACACCGGTGCCTTTGGTCCCTGGATGATGACACCGGATGAGCTCGGCCCGCTTGAGCAGCTGCGCATCCAGACCCGCCTGAATGGCCAAGTCGTGCAGGATGCAACCTTTGATATGATGATCTTCGACGTTGCCCGCATCATTGAATATTGCTCGCAATTCACGCGCCTTGAGCCGGGCGACGTGATCGCCACCGGCACGCCGGGAGGCGTCGGCGCCAAGCGCAATCCGCCACTTTGGATGCGTCCTGGCGATACCGTCGAAGTCGAAATCGAAAAGCTCGGTATTTTGCGTAACCCGATCAGCGAGGAGCGTTGATCCTTGAGCTGCCGGACCTTTGAGGGGTGGTGAGGAAGCTGCGGGATTTGCGTCGAAAATACACTGGCACGGGTCCCGCGAGCGACAACGAACGTTTCGTTCATGAATAGAGGAGGAACCAATGAACACTAGAATTCTTCGAAGCATGCTGACGGCTGCGGTCTTGGCAGTCGGAATTTCGCCGGCCGTCGCGCAGACGACCCTGAAGGTCTCGAGCTTCCTGCCACCGAACAATGCATGGCAGAAAGAACTGGAGGCCTGGGGCGCCGAACTGAAGGAGAAATCCAAGGGGGAGCTCAACCTTGAAATCTTCCCGGCCGGTCAGCTTGGCCCGCCGAACCGTCAGTTCGAAATGGCCGCCAACAAGATCGTTGACATCGCGATCGTCCTGCACAGCGCCACCCCCGGCCGTTTTCCGGTGACCGAAATCGCCGGTCTGCCGCTGACCTTCCCGTCGGCCGGCAAGACCAGCGAGATCATGTCGAAGCGGCTGACGGAACTGGCGCCCGAATATCTCGCCGCGGAGCATCCCAACACCAAGATCCTCTGGATGGCCGTGACGCCGCCCTTGAAGCTCCACACGACAAAAAAGGAGATCAAGAGCGTCGACGATATCAAGGGCCTTCGCGTGCGTTACGCCGGCACTGTCTTCAAGGACATGCTGACAGCCTTCGGCGCGGCGCCACTGCCGATCCCGCCGGCGGAAACCGTGGATTCGCTTTCCAAAGGCATCGCCGACGGCGCCATGTTCCCCTATGAGGCAACCAAGTCGTTCAATATCGGCTCTGTCGCCAAGCATTCGCTTGAACCGGGTCTGGCGTCTGCCACCTTTGCCCTGGTGATGAACAAGGCAACGTTCGACGGACTGAGCAAGGAGGACCAGAAGCTGATCGAAGAGACGACGGGCCCGGATCGTGCCGCCACCTTCGGCAAGCTCTGGGATGCCAGCGAAGCGGAAGGCCGTCAATATATGATCGACAACAAGGTCGAGATCACGACCCTGACCGACGATCAGCTGGCACCGTTCAAGAAGGCGGTCGAGCCCATCGTCACCAAGGCGGTGTCGGCGGTCGATGCCGCTGGCAAGCCCGGAAGCGCGTTCCTCGCAGCTTACACGAAATGACTTGGTGTGGGCCGTGTCGGACACCGACACGGCCCAGTCGATGTCTTCCACGGGAATTAAATCATGCAAAAGTCACCGGCGATTGTGCGCCTGCTGGAGCGCTATTTCCTATTGCTCCTGATCATTGCCATCCTGTCGCTCGTCGTCATGATGGGGATTACGGTTGCAAATGTCTTCATGCGCTATATGTTCAACGCGCCCATCGTGGGTGCCTATGACCTGGTGGAGATTTGCCTGACGATCAGTGTCTACCTGGCCTTGCCTGCCGTCATTTTCGAAGGGCAGCCGGTGGTGATCGACCTCATCGACGGTCTTGTCAGCCCCAGGGCCGTCAAGGTCATGAAAATGATCGCCAATACTGCAGGCATTGTCATCCTTTGCTTCATCTTCTGGGCGATGCTGAAGCCGGCCCATGACGCCTATATCTATGGTGATGTCAAACCGGAATTCGGCTTCCCCGTCTGGATCGTCTGGAGCTTCGCGCTCTTCGGTGTCCTCAACAGCATTCTCTCGGCCGCGGCCGCAGTCATCTGGCCCGACGCAACGGCGTCCTCGCAGGCCGGTCAGGATAGTGTATTATGAGCGCTTCCCTCATCGGCCTTCTGGCTGTCCTGTTTCTGTTTGCAATCCTGTTCGTGCGCATCCCGGTCTGGATCGCGCTGCTCATCTGCGGAGTTGCCGGCAATACCATCCTCTCCAACTTTGACGCTGCGGCATCGATTACCGGAACCGGCGCCTTCGACACCGTCTCGAACTACGGTCTTTCTGTCATCCCGCTCTTTATCCTCATGGGTGAAGTGGCAACCAACAGCCGCCTCTCGGCTGAGCTCTTCCAGGCGGCACGCGTGATCCTGTCCGGCATACCGGGCGGCCTGGCCGTGGCGACCATCGGCGCATCCGGCGCTTTCGGGGCTGTCTGCGGTTCGTCCGTGGCAACCGCCGCCACCATGACCCGCATTTCACTGCCCGAAATGCGCAACGCGGGCTATGACGACGGTCTTTCCGGCGCGTCCGTTGCTGCAGGCGGCAGTCTCGGCATCCTCATTCCACCATCGATCATCCTGGTGATCTATTCGGCGATTGCGGAACAGCCCCTGCCGCAGCTCTTTGCAGCGGCACTCGTCCCCGGCATTCTCCTGATGCTGCTCTATATCGTGGTCGCGCTGATCGTGTCGGCACGCCAAGCAGACAAGGCGCCCTGTGATCCACCCGCGCCGTGGAAGGAACGCCTCTTCGCGCTGAAGGAATCGTGGCAGTTCCTCATCCTCTTCACGGTCTCCATCGGCGGCATCTACGCTGGCGTGTTCAGCCCGAATGAGGCCGCCGCCGTCGGTGCGTTCGGCGCCATCCTCCTGGGTGCCCTGGCCCGCAGACTAACCTGGGCGCGGCTCTACGATGCCTTCAAGGCCAGCGTCTTCACCAGCGGCGTTCTCTTCACGATCATCATCGGCGCGACGATCTTCGCTAATTTCATCGTGCAGACACGCCTTCCCGACCTCCTGTTGTCGGGCGCGCAGGCCATGCATCTGGCACCCTGGGCAGTGATGCTGCTGATCATCGCCATCTACATCATCATGGGTTGCTTCCTGGAAGGGATCGGCATGGTGCTGATCACCGTTCCGGTCTTCCTGCCGGTCATCATGAGCCTTGGCTACGATCCCGTGTGGTTCTCCATCATCGTGGTGATCGTCGTCGAACTCGGGCTGATCCATCCACCCGTCGGGATGAACCTCTTTATCATTCAGGCCCAGTCACCCGAGATCAAGATCAAGCAGCTCTATGTCGCGATCCTTCCGTTCCTTCTGGCTCCGTTCGGCCTGATCTTGCTGCTGATGCTGTTCCCGAAGATCGCGCTCTGGCTGCCATCCGTGCTTTACTGAGCATTCCAGCACAATGCCCTGACGCCAAACATTACGGCATTGCAGGAACTGCCCGGTATCCAGCGGCCTCGAAGCCTGCAACGGCGCAGATCTCGTCGTTGCCGCCGATATCCCCCGATATGCCGACAGCCCCGACGATTTCGCCGGAGGCATCGGTCCCGATCGACCGCTCGCCAAAGCCGGTGCTTCCGGCCGCCGATGGTGATCACCACCTCGTCCGGATGACAGGTATTGAGCGCGCCGATCCCTAGAACACGCTCGTCTCGGGCAGATAGGTCGCCTGCCAACGGCCGTCGCTGGTGGAAAGCTGGACCGAGGCGCGCAGCTTGGCCTTGAAGCGGCCGATTGAAAGCGTCTCGCGCAGCGTGCCGAGGCTGCCGACAAGCCAGGTGACGGTCATGCCCTCGATCGGCGCGCGGCTGAAGTTCTGTAGGGGCGAATTGATCATGCCGCAGCCAGGCAGGATGGTGAAGCCGACGCCGCGGCGGATGAGTTCGTCCATCGGCGCATGTTCGGTTTCCATTGCGACATTGGTCCTGCGCCCGATGCCCGCAAAACCGTTCTCGACAAGCGCCCGCAACCCATCTGGGCGTGGCGTCAGGATTAGCGGGCGGTCGGCGATGCTTGCAAGCGACACCGGTTTGTTGACCTCGTAGCCCGCGCCCGGCGGCCCGACGATGAAAAGCTGCTCGCGCAGGAGCGGCTCGGTGCGGATATCCGGCTCCGTCACCGGCGCGGCCAGAATGCCGACATCGATGTCGCGGAAGAAGATGGCCTCGCGCAGATGCACCGAGTGCGCGCCGCGCACGCGCATGCGAACCTTGGGATATTCGCGGGCGAAACCGGCGCAGAGTTCGCCGGTCAGGATGCGCGCCATGAAGGGCGGTGCGCCGAAGGCAAGGCTACCCGAGGGCGTGCTGGCGGCCAGAGCCACCTCCTCCGGCATGCGCAGGATCTCTTCCATCACCGTTTCGGCGCGGGCGCGGAACGTTTCCCCGGCCGGCGTCAGCGTCAGACCGCGGCCGGTGCGGATGAAAAGCGGCACGCCGATCTCCTCCTCCAGCGCGCTGATCTGGCGGCTCAGCGCCGGCTGGGAGATATCGAGCTTTTCAGCTACGCGCGAGAGGTTGCCGAATTCCGCAACCTTGAGAAAATACTCCCACTTCCTGAGATTCACAGCGCCCTCCGCGACGGCCCAAGCTATAATCTTTTGGTTATATCTGAACTGCTCCCATGTCTATTGATGATTATCAGTTTGCTCCCAATACTCGGCACCGGGTTGAGGAGCCCCTGCTTCAAGAAACGGGAGGACGTTCATGTCTAAGAAGACATTATTGGCAGCTTGCGCACTGGCCGCCGTCACATGCTACGCAAGCCATTCCTGGGCGGAAACCAAGATCGCGGTCGGCACACCGCCGATCGCCGAAGTCGAAGCCGCCTTCATCGCCAAGGACCAGGGCATGTTCGAAAGGAATGGCCTAGACGTGCAGTTCCTGCCGACCGGCTCAAACCAGACACTGATCGCCTCGCTCGTCGCCGGCACCCACCAGATCGTCTCCGTCTCGCCAACCGTGCTTCTACAGGCCGTCGATAGCGGCATCGACCTCGTGGCAGTGTCCAATTGCGGCGTCTCGTCCCTCCGCACTGCAAAGAATGTCGGCCTTGCTGTTCATGACGGCGTCAGCATTCCCACGCCGGAAGACATCAAGGGCAAGAAGATCGGAACGCCGAGCGTCGGCGGCACGCTCGACATCCTCTTCCGCCAGTGGCTGAAGCAGAAGAATATCGCGGAGAAGTCGGTGACATTCATCGAGGTTCCGATCCCCAACACCGCCGACGTGCTGAAGGGCGGTACCATCGACGGCATCATTGCAGGCGAGCCCTTTCTCGGCCGCTCGGTCGCGCTGTCCAAGGGCAGTGTCGCCTTCTATTACATGAAGGATTTGCCGGAAGGTATCCCCTACTCGACCTTCGTGACCACCCGCGAATGGGCGGCCAAGAACCCCGACGCACTGAAGGCGTTCCGCACAGCCATGGACCAGGCCGCAGCTTTCAGCAAGCAAGACACAGACAAGACCCGCGAGATCGTCTCCAAGTACACCCATCTGCCGATGGAAGTCCTGAGCAAGATCGAATTGCCGGATTGCAAGACCCCAGTAAACAAAGATGCGCTGGAGTATCTCGATAAGGCGATGCGCGAAGAGGGCCTTTTGAAGAACCCGATCGATATCGCCGGCCTTATCGCCCAGTGATGAAAGTCCGGCAGGCTCCCATGAGCCTGCCTATTCCATTTCCAGCAGGTGAAACATGCTTACCATGACTGGCGCGCAGGCGCTTGCCCGACTCTTCGTGACCGAAAGCGTGCCCTATGTCTTTGGCATCGCCGGCGGCAAGCTCAACGCCCTTCTCCACGCGATTTCGCAGCAGCCGACCATTCGCTATGTCGGCGTGCGCCATGAGGCAGCAGGCCCTATGATGGGCGCGGCAATTGCCGCCGCATCTGGCAGGATCTGCGTCGCGCTCGGTGAAATGGGCCCGGGATCGTCCAATCTCGTCAGCGGCCTCGGCTCTGCGTTCAACAACAGCCTTCCGCTGCTGCTTATCACATCGAACAACCATCATGCCGCCGCCTACCCCAACCGCGGCATGTTTATGGACCTCGACACCCACGGCCTGCTTTCGACGCTGACGAAATGGAGCGCCGTCGTGCATGACGGACGCCGCATACCCGAACTGATGCGCGAAGCCTTTCGGCAGGCGCTGACCGGCAGGCCCGGCCCCGTACACCTCGACGTGCCCCAGGAAATCTTCACCACCGTCTTCGATTTCGACGAGAAGGATTTCGACATCACGCCGGAGGCCTACCGGCCCACGGACCCGCCGCGGGCGGCCAAGACCGCCATCGGCAAAGCCGCCGAAATGCTGGCAACGGCGAAAAGGCCGGTGCTGATTGCAGGCGGCGGGGTCGTCTCTTCCGGCGGCGGCGAGCGGTTCCGCGAGCTGATGGAACTGATGAAGGCACCTGCCATCGCCACGCAGATGGGCATCGGCGTGGTGCCCTCCGATTGCGAATATTTCATCGGCCAGGGCGGCATCATTGGCGGCGACGCCATTCCGCTGGCGCTGAAACAGGCTGACGTCGTGCTGGCCGTCGGCTGCCGCTTTTCCTCCTGGCTCTGGGACGAACAGGGGGCGCTGACCAATCACGGCGCCGCGGTGATCAACGTCAATATCGACCCGATGAGCCTGGGCGCGAACACGCCGCATGCGCTGGGTATATGGGCGGATGCGGCGGCGACGCTGGACGATATCGTCGACGCGTTGGGCAACCGCCAGATGCCGGACCGCTTGGGCTGGCTTGCCCAAACCCGCGAGGCCCATGCAGGCTATCGCGGCAAGCTGGACGCCATGATCGCCGACCGCGAACCCGTGCTGCATCCGGCGCGTCTTGCCGATGCCCTCGGCAAATGGCTGCCCGAGAATTCGCTGGCCGTCTATGACGGCGGCCATACCACCTTCTGGAGCAACGACCTTACCCCGGTTTCGAAGGAGCGTACCCGCTTTCATGAACCCGGCATGTGCCAGCTCGGCTTTGGAACACCCTATGCGGTGGCTCTCAAGCTGCTGCATCCCGAAAAGACGGTCGTCAACATCTGCGGCGACGGCGCTTTCGGCTTCACCCTCAACGAACTCGACACCGCGCGCCGCTACAATCTGCCGATCATCAACGTCGTGCACAACAATGCCTCCTGGGGCGTGATCAAGCTCGGCCAGAAGCGGGCCTACGACTTCGCCTTCGGCGTCGACCTCGACGGCACCGACTATGCCGCCATCGCCCGCGGCTTCGGCTGCTATGGCGAGGTGGTGACGAGGGTCGAGGAGCTTGCACCGGCGCTGGAACGCGCGCTCGCCTCCAGCCTCCCCTCGGTGATCGACTGCCGCGTCCGCTTTGAACCGCATCCGGCCATGCCCTATTTCGGCAAGATGAACGCCTATGGCTTCCCCAAAGGCAGGGGCGGCCCGCATGCCAAGGCGGCGGCGGAGACGTGAGATGAGTGCCAACCCTATCATTCAACAGGCGGGACAGGCTGCGGGAAGACCGCGCATCCGCATCGACAACGTCACGCTCTCCTATGGCCGCCTGCAGATTATCGGCGGCATCAGTCTCGATATCCGCGCCGGCGAAACCGTTTCCATCATCGGACCTTCGGGTTGCGGCAAAACTACGCTCCTGCGCATGATTTCAGGGCTCGTGCCTGCCACGTCCGGCACCGTCGAGCTTGACGGCACGCCGATGACGGGGCCGCGCCGTTCGGCGGCCCTGGTGTTTCAGGATTACGGCAAGGCGCTCCTCCCTTGGCGCACGGCGGCTGCCAATGTCGCGCTGGCGCTGGAAGCGCGCGGCTGCCCCCGCGCCGAACGTCCGGCCATCGTGCGCGACCTTCTGCAAAAGATCGGCCTTGCGGCCCATGCCGACAAATATCCGCGCGAAATGTCCGGCGGCATGCAGCAGCGGCTGCAGATCGCCCGCTGCCTCGCGCAGGAGCCTTCGGTCCTCCTGATGGACGAACCCTTTGGCGCGCTCGACGCCATGACCCGGCAAGCGCTGCAAGACGAGGTTCTGGGGCTTGTGTCCGCCACCGGGGCCACCATGGTCTTCGTCACCCACGATCTCGAGGAAGCGATCTATATCGGCGACCGCATCATCTGCCTCCAACCCAATCCGGGGCGCATCGGGCGTATCGTCGACGTGAAGCTCGCCCGCCCCCGCGACCAACTCGCCTCCCGCGAGGCCCCCGAATTCCTGCGGCTACGCCGTGATCTCTACGATCTCATCAAGGACGACCACCAATGACAGCGGGGCGAAAATTTGCCGGCGCCTGGCGTGGCGCGATCCTGCCGGTGGCGATCATCGTCGTGGCGCAGGTTGCCGCGACCGCTACGCATCTCGACAGCGATACGCTGGCGAGCCCGGCAGCCATCGTCTCCGCCCTCTTTACCGTCCTCTTCGATGGAACGCTGCTGGCAGCCACGCTGGAAACACTGAAAGCTGCAGCGGCCGGCTGCCTCATCGGCGTCGCCGCCGGTTCGGCGCTCGGCATCTTTCTAGGGATCTTTTCAATCGCTGACGACGCGCTCGATATGACGATCGAGCTTTTGCGCCCCATTCCCGTCGTCGCCCTCATTCCCATCGTCATGATGATCCTCGGCTTCGGCATCGAAATGGAAATCGTCATCATTGTGCTCGGCATGCTCTGGCCGGCCGTGGTGCTGGCCCGCGCCGCGGTGAAGGAGATTGAACCGCAGCTTCTCGAAGTCTCGAGACTGCTACAACTCGGCTTCGGTGCGCGGCTTTCCAAGATCGTCCTGCCGGCGATCCTGCCGCATCTCTTCGTCTCGCTGCGGCTTGCAGCCGGCTACTCGCTGGTCGTCGCCGTCACGGTGGAGATCACGGCCAATCCGCTCGGCCTCGGCTACGGCATCATGATGGCGCAGCAGTCCTTGCGGCCGGCCGAAATGTTCGCTTACCTGATCTGGATCGGCGCGATCGGCTGGCTGATTGGCATCGCCCTCACCTCGGTTCAGAAACTCGCCTTCCCGGCCATGAGCAAGGGAGCAGACGATGCGATTCTCTCCCCGTAAGCTCGTTCTGGGCACCCTCTGCCTGCTTGTCTTCATTCTGATCTGGAAGCTGGTGACGGACGCCAAGCTGATCTCGCCGATCTTCTTTCCGGGTCCGAAGCGCACCCTCACCGCGCTGGTGGGAGGGGTCGCCGGCGGCGACCTTCTCTGGCAGACGCTGCAGACGATCCAGCGCATGCTGCTCGGCTGGCTTCTGGCGTCCATCGTCGGCGTCTTCCTCGGCGCACTGGTGGGCGTCTCACGCCAGGCGCGGGTCTATATCGCCCCAACGCTGGAACTCCTTCGGCCGTTGCCCGCATCGGCCATGATCCCCATCGCCATCGCCTTTTTCGGCTTTACCGAACATATGGTGCTCGTCGTCGTCGCCTTCGGTGCACTTTGGCCCATGCTTCTGGCGACCATCCACGGCTTTGCCTCGATGGAACCGCGGCTCTACGAGGTCAGCCGCATGCTCGGCCTCAGCCGCACGCAGGTGATCTGGAAACTGGCGTTGCCGAGCGCCATGCCCATGATCCTCTCGAGCATGCGCCTTGGCCTGACCATCTCGCTGATCCTGTCCGTCGTCGGCGAAATGCTGGCGAGCCGCGACGGGCTGGGCCAGAGCATCCTCTTGGCAAGCCGCACCTTCCGCGCCCAGGAACTCTTTGCCGGCATCGTGCTTCTCGGCCTCATCGGCCTTGTCTCCAGCCGCTTGCTTTCATGGCTTGAAAGCCGCCTCCTCACATGGAAGACAGGCCGCAGGCGCTAGACCCATTTCATCCCGACCGCCAACAGACCGGAAGAACATCATGCTCTCACTTTCTGCAGCCTCCACCATCATTGACACGGCCATTGCCGAAGCCCGCAGCCGAAGCCTTGCACCCATCGTCGTCGCCGTGCTCGACGCCGGCGGTCATCTCGTCGCCTACAAGCGCGAGGACAAGTCCGGCATCATCCGCTTCGATATCGCCTTTGGCAAAGCCTGGGGTTCGCTTGGCATGGGCTTCGGCTCTCGCGAACTGACGGAGCGCTCGGCCAAGAACCCCGCCTTTTTCTCAGCACTTGGCGTCGTCAGCCAGGGCCGGATCGTGCCCTCACCGGGCGGCGTGCTGATCGTGGACGCTGATGGCGACATCATCGGCGCCGTGGGCATTTCCGGCGACACCGGCGACAATGATGAGGTCTGCGCCATTGCCGGCATCGAAAAGGCAGGCTTCCGCGCCGTTCCGAAGATGAACACCTGAGGATTTCCGTATCCCGAAACAGAAAGGGCCGCCGGGAAGCCGGCGGCCATCAAACTGCTGACAAATCGTCGATTTTCTCGGCGGGTTTTATTGTTTGTTGAGTTCGGGTTGAGGTGGTGTTTTTGCGGGTCGTGCGGCACAGTTTGAAGCGGGCTGACGCCCTCATCCCCATGCCGGCTTTGGCTGTTCCAATCGCGCTGAACTTTCCGCCAGGGTCACAAGGCTTTCTCAGTAAACCGGGCAGATCCTCCACTCATCGCCTTTCGATGTCTGTTCCAGATCAGCCAATGGGGTCGAGATACGGGAACCGCATTCGTTGCGGTCCCATGGCTCAGTGGCGCTGCTGCCGCCAAGGCACGATCAGTCTCTCGAGGATATCCAGGAGATAGGAGAAGGCCAGACCCAGCACGGCGATGATCAGAAAGCCGACATACATGGTATCGACCCAGAAGACCGTCCAGGCCCACCAGATCCGATAGCCGACGCCGGAATCGGCGGTGGAAAACTCCACGGCCACCAGCAGGATGAGCGCCGTCCCCATGCATATGCGCAGACCGGTGAAAATGCCGGGCAAGGCCCCCGGAAGCGCGACCGTCAGATAGGTCGTCAGGCGGGAGGCCTTCAGGTTTTTCGCAACATCGAAATAGATTTTCGGGATGCCGACCACGCCCGCATAGGTGTTCAGCGTCATCAGGAAGAAGACATTGATGGCGATGACGACATATTTCGATGTCTCGCCGATACCGAAGATCAGCAGGAGCAGCGGCAGCAGCGCGATTTTCGGAATAGGAAAGACGGCTGCGAAAAGCGGGTTGAGCGCCTCGTGGACGGGACGAAAGAGGCCCATGGCAAGGCCGACCAGAATGCCGGGTATGGCTCCCATGACAAGGCCGATGGCGATGCGCTGCAGGCTGATCGCCAGGTCGCCCCAGAATTGCGCCGTCTGCATCTGCGCGGCCGCGGTGGCGAGAACCGTCGTCGGAGCCGGGAAAAAGGCAACATTGATCAGCCCGCTCCGCGCTGCCAGTTCCCACAGGCAAAGGAGAAGCACCGGAAAGATGATGCCGAGCGGAAGGGTGCCGAGCAGGCCCGAGCCTTTTCCAGACCGGGTGGGCGTCGTTAATTCTACTGCCGCCATGATGGCCTCCTAGAGCACGTCCGGCAAAAGTGCGTAATCAGTTTTGCGTCCGGACTGCTGAAAAAAACAAATGGATGGAACATTGCCGATGATCCGGTTTTCACCGGAAATGCTCTATTGTCCCTGCCGCTCAATGCGCCTGGTTTCCTGTCGGCGTGCTTCCAGCACTTCCTGACCGAGGATGTCCCAGAGCTCGCTCGTGTAGCGCGCAAATTCCGGCATGCGCCTGATGTCCGCCGAATGACGTGGCCTGGGTAGGTCGATTTGCATGCTGTGGATGAGGCGGCCGGGTGCCGAACTCATGACCACCACGCGGTCGCCCAGCAGCACCGCCTCGTCCAGCCCGTGGGTGATGAAGATCACGGTCGACCTGAACTCTTCCCAGAGGCTGGCGAGTTCCTGCTGCATGAGCAGTTTGTTCTGCTCATCAAGGGCCGCGAAAGGCTCGTCCATCAGCAGGATCTCGGGATTGGTGGCAAAGGCGCGGGCAATCGAAAGCCGCTGCTTCATCCCTCCCGACAACTGATCGGGACGAAACTTGCGGAAGGAATAAAGTCCCGTCTTCTCCAGAAAGTAATCGACACGCTCCTGGCTTTCCGCCCCTTTCCAGTTTCGCGTCGCCTTCAGCCCGTAGGCGGCGTTTTCCTCGACCGTCAGCCAGGGAAAGACGGATTCCTGCTGGAAGATCATGGCCGTCATAGGCCGGGCCCTGTCTTCATGGCGGATGGCAATGCTGCCGGTCGATGGAGAATCGAGACCGGCAAACATGCGCAGAAGGGTGGACTTGCCGCACCCGCTCGGCCCGACGATGCAGAGAAACTCCCCGCTAGCCACGGTCAGTTCGATGGGACCGAGCGCCATGAAGCCCTTGGAGGCGGGGCCGAAAATCCGGCTGACATCCTTGACTTCCAACTTGCCGGGAACATGTTCGCCCACTGCATCTGCCGCGCTCATTTCTTGGCCGCCTCCTTCAGGATCTCGCTGTTCAAATGGCTTTCAAGCTGCGGATCGCCCTTGATCAACCCTTCCTCGCGAAGGACGTTCAGCTGCCATTTCAGCCCGTATTCGCCATCGACATTGATCGCGGCGGAGGCCGAGGCGGTGCCAAGCGACATCCGTTCATAGGCCGCAGCACTTTCGGCGGGAACGAATTCCTGGTAAATCTCCGCGATCTTCTTGCGCCCTTCAGGCTTCGGCAATTCCTGGCGCATCCACTCGTTTGTCTTCAGATAACCGCGGACGAACCGCTTCGACAGATCGGGCTGCTGCATCATCTTGTCGGACAGCGCGATGAAGGCCTGCGATGCGTTGGGCAGGATATCCGCCGAGCGGGCCACAATGGTCGCCTTTCCGGAAGAGGCAAGAGCAGACATGAACGGGTCGATCACGATTGCACCGTCGATCGCTCCGTTGGACAATGCGGGTATGACATCGGGCATCGGCATCCCGACGATCTTCACGTCCCCCGCCTTAAGACCGATCTTGTGCAGATAGGTCTTGAGCATGATATCGAGAATTTGGCCCGGCGCCGTCGTTGCAAAGGTCTTGCCAGCCAGATCCTTGGCCGGCGCGGCCGGATCCTTGATGAGGCCCGAACGGACGACAATTCCCGTTGGGTCGCCGCCGGGCGCGGAGGGTTCCAGGGCCAGAACCTCTGCCACGAGGGTGATCTTCGCGCCCCGCGCCAGCGCATTGAAAAGCGCCGCACCCGACGTCGTGATCGCTGCATCCACCTGGCCGGTCGCCAGCGCAGGCGCAATTTCCGACCCGGATTTGTAGAAAACGGACTCGATCTCGATACCCTCGTCCTTGAAGAAGCCCATCTTCATTCCGACGAACACCTGCACCGGAACCCGGATACTGCCGAAGCGGACCTTGTCCAGCGCCCATACCGGCTGAGCTGCAGCGAGCAACAACGCCGACGCAACAATTCCCGTAAGCCATTTCTTCATGATCACCCCTCCCTGGGACGTTTCAGAACCAACTGAAGCGTTTCGGCGATGAACGCACCGCTGCAACGCGCTAACTCTTTTGCTTCTTCACAATCCCTGCAAACCGCGTCACAATTTGCGGGAACTGCTCCGGCACCCTCCTGGAACCTCTCCTCCAGAAGGATGCGCCGCGGTTTTCGCCGCTTACATCGGGTTTCGGCCGATGAAGAATTCCCGGAACGGCTCCATCGACGGGTTGAGCCCCGCATCGATCAGCCCCTTGCGCAGCGTCAGCATCTGCGGATCGTGAATGCGCTGGGTCGGCATGCGCAGCGGGCCGCCGTTATAGCCCTGCAGCCAGCCCTGGAACTTCCAGACATAGCGATTGATGAAATGGCCGCCGTGCATCTGCTGGGCGACCAGCCCCTTCGCCTTGCGGGCGGGATGCATGCGCCAATAGATTTCGCTGGCCTTGTCGAACTCGCCCTGGCGCAACAGGTTGAAGACCTGCGGGATCAGCGGGCCCCAATATTCATGGTCGCTGGTGGCAGACAGCTGGATCGGCATGATCTGCGAGAGCGGGATCAATTCACCCTCGATCGGCATGGAAATGACCACTTCCTTGCCGAACAGGCGGTCACACTCGATCACACTCTGGATCGAGGGGAAGCCGCCTTCAGCCTTGATCGCCGCAATGTTCGGGCAATCGTCGATCAGGCGCCGGATGAGGGAAACCGGAATGTCGGAGGGATGGATGCGCGGCGAAAATCCCCAGAGGAACATCGGAAACAGCATGACCGCGAGATTGGTCGAGTCGCACAGAGCCTTGGTATAGCGATAGATGTCATCCTCGCTCTCCGGATAGAAGGCCGGGGGATAGGACAGAAGCACGAATTCGGCTCCGGCGGCCTCGGCCCGCTTCACGGCTTCGATATTCTGCTCGAGCGTGTTCCAGCTGGCATGATGCGTGATGACCAGCCGGTCGCCCGCCTCGTCCTTCATCATCGACGTGAAGTCGATATACTCGTCCAGCGTGATCGAGACCTCCGAAACCGCCAGCGAACCGATAAAGCCGTGTTCGATGGCGAGACGGGTATCATGGCGGATCGCCTTCTCGTTCAGGCGGCTCAGATCGTTCGAAAAGGACGGGAGGGTGCAGTTGATCACACCCACCAGCTTCTCGCGCGCCCATTCGCGGGCCTCATTTTTCTTGTAGGACGCCATTGCTTCTTCCCTTCACAGCGTTTCGCCAGCGCCTTGCCAGGCGAGATATTTCATTTCCAGGAACTCCTCGATGCCGTAGATCGAGCCTTCCCGGCCGATGCCGGATTGCTTGACGCCGCCGAATGGCGCGACTTCGTTGGAGATGAGCCCGGTATTGATGCCAATCATTCCCGCTTCGATGGCGGCAGCGACGCGCCAGATGCGGGCGGCATCCTTCGAGAAAAGATATGCGGCAAGGCCGAACTCCGTATCGTTGGCCATGGCGATCACCTCGGCCTCGGTCTCGAAGCGAACGACAGGCGCGACCGGGCCGAATGTTTCCTCCTGCGTCACCCGCATATCGGATGTCACACCGGCCAGAACCGTGGGTTCGTAAAACAGGCCGCCACGCGCATGGCGTTTTCCGCCGCTGAGGACCTCGGCGCCCTTGGAAACGGCGTCGGCAATGTGTTCCTCAACCTTTTCGAGCGCGGCGGTATCGATCAGCGGTCCCTGCTGGACCCCTGTGTCGAAGCCGTCCCCCACTTTCAGCGCTGCGACGCGCTCTGCCAGTTGCCGGGTGAAACGGTCGTAAATGCCGGCCTGAACGTAAGCGCGATTGGCACTGATGCAGGCTTGCCCGGTATTGCGATACTTGGTGGCAATCATGCCTTCGACGGCCTGATCGATATCCGCGTCGTCGAAGACGATCAGCGGCGCGTTGCCGCCGAGTTCCATCGAAGCCTTCTTGATCGTGGCGGATGCCTGCTCCAGAAGAAGGCGGCCCACTTCCGTCGAGCCTGTGAAGGTGATCTTGAGCACCAGCACGTTTCCGGTCAGTTCAGGCCCGATTTCACGCGCCTTGCCCATGACCACATTGAAAACGCCCTTGGGAATGCCTGCCCGTTCGGCCAGTTCTGCAAGAGCGAGGGCAGTCAAGGGCGTCTGCTCTGCGGGTTTGACCACCATGGTGCATCCGGCGGCAAGCGCGGGCGCCGCCTTGCGGGTGATCATGGCTGCGGGAAAGTTCCAGGGTGTGATGGCCGCGCACACCCCGACCGGCTCTTTCAGGACGACGATCCGGCGGCCTTTTTCCGGGGCCGCCATGATATCGCCGCGCACGCGCTTGGCTTCCTCGGAAAACCACTCGACGAACGAGGCCGCATAGGCCACCTCCCCCTTGGCTTCCGCGAAAGGCTTGCCTTCTTCAAGAACGATCAGCCGGGCAAGATCGTCGGCGTGTGCCGTGATCAGGTCGAACCAGCGGCGCAGCAAAATGGCACGGCTCTTGGCGGGCACCTGCCGCCAGGAAAGGTAAGCTTCATGCGCGGCGTCAATCGCACGCGCCACCTGCGCCCGGCTCAATTTCGGCAATTCCGCCAGCATTGCACCCGTGGAGGGGTTGAACAGTTCGTACGATCCGCTCTCCCCCTGATCGACCCAGCCGCCATTCACATAGGCGCAGGACCTGAACAGCGTCGGATCCGAAAGAATGGCCGCAGGATCGGAAGTAACAGCGAAGGTCATTTCAGCACCGGTCGAATTGTTTGCGGGAGAGACGTGCCGAGTCCGAGTTCCCGGGCCCGGCTGAAACACATGGCTGCAACGGTCAGATCCTGAAGCGCCGACCCGACCGACTTGAACAGCACGATGTCGTCGAGCGATGTCCGCCCGGGATGCCGGCCGCTCATCAGTTCGGCGAGCGGAACGAGCTTCTGGTCAAAGGAAACGCCAGCCTGCGCCGCCGCTCTCATGTCCCCGGTGTCGTGAGCCACTTCTTCCGCCATGTCGGCGATGATGAGGTTGGCCCGCGCGATCGTGTCAGGGTCGACTTCCCGTTGCTCGGGCAGTGTCGAGCCAATGGACGCAACCGTCATTCCCGGCGAAAGCCAGCTGCCTTCGAAGAGCGGCTGCTCATCTCGCGAGCGGGCAGCGCAGATCAGGATCTGAGGCGCCGACTGTACGACGTCGCGAGCCGTGGCTTCTCCGGCGATCTCAAGTTCGAGAGGCGCCATCTCGGCCTTGAATTTGGCGCGGCTCTCCGGGTTCGGGCTGAACACCCGAACCGAAGAAATGCTGCGAACCGCGGCCAGCGCCTTGAGGTGATTGCGAGCCTCGAAGCCTGTTCCAAGAATGCCGACGGAAACTGCACCGGCCGGCGCCAGTCTATCGAGCGCAAGAGCCGTTGTTGCGGCCGTGCGATAGCCGGTGATCGAGTTGCCGTCGATCAACGAAAGCAGCTCGACGCTTTCCTGATCGAAGAGCGGAATGAGATAGCTCGCACGCTTGTTACGCGTGTTGGCGGCGATCAATTTTGCCCCCATGACGCCGCCCACCGGCGCGACGCCCGTCAGGGTGCGGAGCCAGAGCCCGGTGCCGCGCGCCATAGAGCGAGGGGGAAACATGGCGTCCGTGCAGTCGGCGGCATAAGCGGCTTTCAGAGCCTCAATGGCGTGATGCCATGAAAAGACCTGCGCCAGATCATCCGTTCCCAGAAAGAGGGTCGGCTGCCCCGTAGCAGTCGATACGTCGCTCATGTCCACTCCCAATACCAATTCAACTTTCATTCAACTTAATTGCCGATATTGAAACGTGTCAATCATAAAATTGATTTGATATTGATTTGAGGTTGCGATGCGGTTACGAGTTCCGAAACAGGGGAGAAAACCGTGACATCAGAGAGCGATGATCTGCGTCTGCGCGCCTTCATCGACACGACCATGCAGCAAGGCGAGCCGCAGCTTCCGCCGGAGCCCCGGCTCGCGGAACTGATCAATGTCTCTCGCGGCCGCCTGCGCACACTTCTCAAGCGGCTCGAGGAAGAAGGCGTGATATGGCGTCATGTCGGCAAGGGTACGTTTGTCGGCCCGCGGCAAATCGATACCAGTTCACCCGGATGGTCCGAAGGGATCAGTCTCGGCGACATCATGGATGCAAGGCGGCTGCTTGAACCGCAGCTGGCGGCAAGCGCCGCCATTTCGGCACGCCCGGCTGACGTGGCCGCGCTGGAGCGCTGCGTAGCCGAAATGTCAGAAACCCAGTCCTATCTCCAATGGAAGCGGCTCGATGAGCGGCTTCATCGACTGATCGCCGAGGCCACGCATAACGGCTTGCTGCTCTTGCTGTACGACACCCTGCGCAATCAGGGGCGGGCTGGTCTCGATCAACGGCTCAATGCAGTCTTCGGCAAAGACAGCGCTCCGCTGGAAACCAACAGGCAGCATGCCGCCATCGTTTCCGCCATCAAGGCAGGCGACCCAGGCGCGGCAGAGCAGGAAATGCTTCGGCACATCGATCAGGTTCGCGCCCGTCTGTTTGGACTTCGTTAAAGCTCGCGACACGCCTAAATGTGCATCAGAAGTTTATCTGACTGGGACCAGTATGGGTGCCATAACCTTTCACCGCTCTCGGGAAAGGCAAAAACTTGTTCTGGCCGAAGCGGGCCGATGACGTTGCTACGCCGCCGGCGCAAGCAGGCGTGCTTGAACCGCTTTTATCTTCATCGCCTGTTTTAAAGCATCTCTGAAGGATTCAGCGGCTCACATTGGGAGCGGCCTCGCCGGCAGCACGAACGCGCACCTCGTGCAGGGTGGAAGCGGCGCTGCTGATCACGGCATCAACATCGACGCCGACGAGTTTGCCGTGGCGCTTGCGAATATGACCGTCGATGATCACCGTGTCGACATTGTTCGGTTTGCCGTTCTGGAGCATGAGACAGGTCGGATCTATGTTCCGGGCCGGCATCATGTTGATCTCGTCCGTGCGGACCAGAATGATGTCGGCGCGCTTGCCGGGAGTCAGTGAACCGATCTGGTCGGCAAGTCCGAGAACATTGGCACCGCTGAGCGTGCCAACCCGAAGCGCATCCTTGTAGCCGAATTTCCATTCAATGCCGCCTTGCGCGATCGCCAGCAGGCTGCCCGTCAGGTTTCCGGCTTCAACCTGCTGCATTCTGCCGGAATCCACCAGCATTCTGAGCGCCGCAAACGGGTCGGCGGAGGTCTGGCCGGTGACGTCCACGCTGAAGCTGAGATTGTCCAGCGGCACCTCCGCGCAGGTCATCGCATAGACAGGCGGCAGGCCATTGCCGATCATCGGATCGGTGCAGGGGCAGAAGGCCACCTTCACGCCCTTGGCCTTGATGAGTTCGATCGCCTGTGGCTGGATGCCGGGGCCATGCGTGAAGATGAATTCCGGCCCGATCAGGTCCGGCGCGGCAAGGAATCCGCCGTGATTGGTAATGGGGCGAAGCCCGAGGTCGCGGGCCATGGCCACATGTTCAGCTATATGGGCACCCGTTTCATCGAGGAGCACGCCTACGCCCAAAAGACCGTTTCCATGCGTCTCGGCCCAGTCTCGCGCATTCTTCAGGTCGTCGACATTTGTCGCATGGCCACCGACGACACAAGGGTACAGGAATTTGGCCCGGATGCCGCTATCGGCCAGGGCCTGCATTTCCGCCACCGCGTCCTCGCTGTGGCGCACGCCATGGGCCCAGTTGTTGCAGGTGGTAATGCCGGCATTGATTGCGTCGAGGGCTGCGAAGCGCACGGCGGCGTAGTGATCATCCGCCGTGTAATGGTGGAGGAGCATATGTGCCCGGAAATAGGCCGCCGCGTCGTCGACGATGCCGCGCCAGATGCCGTTCCACATGTGCCAGTGGGTCTCGACGAAGCCCGGCATCACCACCATATTCGTCGCGTCAATGATTTCAGCGCCTGGCGCGTCGATGTTCTCCGCCACGGCGACAATCACGCCATCGCGGACATGCACGTCGCCCCTCGCCATATCCGGCATCGCCGGATCAATGGGCAGGACATGGCCGCCCCGGATCAACAGTTCGCGGGATTCTTGCGCCTGCGACGCCACGCTATGATCGTTCATCTGGATTCCTCCCAAGTCTGTCTTCTCGACGGGTCGTCAATTTACGGGTGATGGACGGCTGCAGGTTGACGGTTGTCGCTGCCGCGCCGCGGTGCCTCTCGAATTCCGGTCTCTGGTCATGCGCATGCGGCTACCGGGGCCGCGCGCCTGCCGAATCCGACGAAAGACAAAATGTGGTGAACGTACCCGGCCTGCGACCGGGGGCTTTTCGCTATCGATCCGATCGTCGCATCTGACTGCGTCACTCCTCCCAATGGATGCTTCACGCCGGGCCTGGATGGGCCACGCGGCAGAAGGCTCAATCCCGCATCTCCTCACACGGAAATTGAGCATGATCAATATTCATGTTTGCGGGGCTCGGTCAAGCCTTGACGCCAAAATTCCGAAACGGGCATGAATGGCACACGAGTCGCGCGGCGTCGCCACGCAGGATTCGCGGTGTTGTTCACAGGTGTGTCGGCTTGTAGACTGTGGGGATCCGTGTCGTTTCGGCGGCCGGTATCCGCGGAGATGCCGGTTCGGCAGATCGGGCGATGGCTTCGTTTCCAAGTCTCAGGCAGAGATATCCACGATAAGGTTGGACCGGTGAAAAAACAGGGACTGCGGGAAAGAAACAAGGAAGAGAAGCTTCGAAACATCAAGGAAGCCGCCGTCGAACTGTTCATGTCGAAGGGCTATGACGATACGACGACCCGCGAGATCGCACACAAGGCGGGCGTCGGCCTCGGCACTGTGTTCGTTTATGCGGACACGAAGCGGGACCTGCTGTTCCTGATCGTCAATGACGAGCTGGAGGCCTGCATTCACAAGGCCGCCGCCGGGATTCGTGAGGATGCTTCGGTCTTCGCCAATCTTCTCTTCGTGCTGCGAATGCATTTCGAGTACTTCCTCATGCGGCCCGCACTCTCCCGCCCTGCCCTGCGCGAGATGTATTTTTACCAGTCCGGCAAACAGGCGGAACGGTTCAACCGGACCCGTACGGATCTCAACAATCTCATCCGCGACGTCATCGCCGACGCGATGGACAAGAAGCTGATCTATTCGCCCGAGACGCCCGAATGCGTCGCGCAGGCGATTTTCGCGGTTTACCAGGTGCAGCTCCGCCGCTGGCTTTCCGCTGATGATCCGTCGCTGGAAGAGGGTATCGAGGCCCTTGGCCGGCAAATTCGCGTCATCATGTGCGGTCTGGCCCCTCGCCCGGAAGCCTTGCAATAGCGAATCGAAACCCGGTACATCGCCACGTAATCCCAAAAAAATGATCATGCTCAGGATTGACAACTGACTTCCGAGCGATAATTATTGAACATGCTCAATTTTAGTTCGCCTTTGGAGTGGTGATCTGAAAGAGCGCTCACCCGGGCGAACCAGCCAATGGGTCGCGCCGTGGCGAGCATGGGAGGAAGAAATGTCGATTTTCCATCGGTTTTCCGGTCGTCTGGCCGCGATTTTCTGCGCCCCGGGGGCAGCTCAGACTGGGGCTACCACGAGCGCCGCTTCGTTCTCCTTGGCTGGTGTTCAAGACGGGCAGACGTGGCTTCGACGCTTTATTGAACGTGCTCACTGTGTATTCGAGGTCTGTGTTACGCTGCTGCGCCGTGACCGCCATCCCGCTCTCAAGCTGGGGATGGCTGCGCGATGAACGCTCAGAAAGACATGTTGACGGAGGCCATCTCCGGCTCCGCAGCAACCACACCCATCGCGATCACCGTCGCGCCGAATGGCGGCCGCAAGACCAAGGCTGATCACCCTGCCCTGCCGATGACCGCAGCCGAGCTGGCCGATTGCGCCGAGGCCTGCCTTTCGGCATCGGCCAGCATGATCCATCTGCATGTCCGCGACGATCAGGGCCGGCATGTTCTTGACGCCGGTCTCTACCGGGCCGCCATTGATGCCATCCGTTCGCGGGTCGGCGACCGCATGGTGATCCAGATCACGACCGAGGCTCTGGGCGTCTACACCCCGGAGGAACAGGTCGCGCTGGTCCGCGCCGTCCGGCCCGAAGCGGTGTCGCTGGCACTGCGCGAACTGGCGCCAACGCCAGAGTATGAGCGGGCGCTTGAAAACCTGCTGATTTGGATGCGCAAGGAGCGGGTCCTCCCGCAGATCATCCTCTACGATCGCGAAGACCAGGAGAGGCTGGCGGACCTTCTCGCGCGTGGCGTGATCCCCGCCGACGATATCGACGTGCTCTATGTTCTTGGCCGCTACACGGCCTCCCAGCAGTCGGAACCGGCGGATCTCCTGCCATTCCTCGTGCCCGGCGGCCATCGCTTTTCGAGCTGGAGCACCTGCGCCTTTGGCATGCAGGAAGCGGCTTGCGTCACGGCCTCAGCTCTTCTCGGCGGTCATATCCGCATCGGTTTTGAAAACAACATGCACCTGCCGGACGGGACGGTCGCCGGCTCCAATGCCGAACTCATCGAGCCGGTCGCCGAGAGCCTGCAGGCACTGGGCCTCAAACTCGCAACCGCCGACACCCTTCGGGAAAGACTGACGGCCATCTGGTGAATGCCGGCTGACCAAGATCCAGAGACTATGGAGTTCATCGTGACACAACAGGCCACACCCGGGGAGCTTTCCGGCCCCCGCTCGCTGGAAAACGCAAAGGCATGGATGCGGGACAGGCTCACAAAGCGGATCCATCCGCTCGGGCTGACCAACCCCGAAGCCACGCTCCGCACCATTGACGGGCTGAAAGGCCTTGACGGCGAAAACTGGGCATCCGCCTGGATCGCCACCGGCAACGGCTATCTCGAACAGGGCAAGACCCTGGAAGCGACAGGCGATCTCGCGGCCGCGCGCGATGCCTATTACCAGGCCTACGGGTTCTATTTCCTCGGGCGCTTCCCCTGCCCCAACCATCCGGCCAAGGAAGAGAGCTACCGGCTCGAACTCGAGGCTTATGCCAAGTTCGGGGCGCTCGCATCTCCGCCGATCGTCCCCGTGACGATCCCGTTCCAGGCAGACCACGCCTTGCAGCCGGAGATCCGCTTCTATTTCCGCAAGCCCGAAAACGTCGCCCGCCCGCCGGTCGTCATCATGTGGGGTGGCGTCGATGCGTGGAAGGAGGAGATGACGGAGCTGTCCGACACGCTGGTCGCCGCAGGCATTGCCACGATTGCCATGGACAATGTCGGCACCGGACAGTCGCCGCTGAAAGCGCGCCAGGATGGCGAAGCGCAGTTCCTGCCCGTGATCGAATGGGCGCGGGCGCATGGCGAACTGGATGGCGAGCGGATCGGCCTGATCGGTCGGTCCTTCGGCGGCCACTGGGCCACCAAGCTCGCGCATCTGATGCCCGAAAAACTGCGCTGCGCCGTCAACTGGGGCGGCGGGGTGCATTACATGTTCCAGCGCGACTGGGTCGAGCAATCCCGCTACCCGGACAGTTATCTCATGGAACTGGTGGAGACCCGCAGCCGCATGCTCGGCGCCTCCAACGATGCCGAATATATCGAAGGCTTCCGCGTCCTGTCGCTGCTCGACCAGGGTCTGCTGTCGCGCCCCTGCGCGCCTCTCCTGCTCGTCAACGGCAAGGAGGACAAGCAATGCCCCATCGCCGACATCCATCTGCTGCTCGAACACGGCAGCCCGAAGAGCGTGCGGCTTTTCCCCGGCGGTCACATGGGCTTCGGGCCGCATACGGTTCCGACGATCGTCGCCTGGGTTGCGGATCAACTGAACGTCACGAAAGGAAACAGCCATGAGTAACTGGCGGCACATGATGCCAACGACAGAGGCCTATCTTCTCGACAAGGTCCTCTACGAACTCCACCACAAGCCCGATGACCTCGCGGCCTACAACCAGGACAAGGCCGCCTATCTCGCCCGCTACAAGCTGACGGCGGAGATGGCGCACAAGATTGCCAGCAACGACGTCGCAGCGCTCTACGAAGCCGGCGTCAACCCCTATCTGCTGCGCGCCCATTGCATCGGCGTGCGCATCCCCGAGGACGTGTCGCTTGCCGCACTCCGCAGCCTCATGAAAGAAGGAGACGACAAATGGCTGAACTGACCGGCATCTACACGGCGAGCCACACGCCCGTCATGCTGAACTTTCCGGACCGCATTCCGGCCGAACTGCGCAACGAGATCTTCGGCGCGTATGAGGCCATGGGACGCGATTTCGAAAGCGGCAAGCCCGACGCGCTGGTGGTTCTTTCGAACGACCACCTTCACAATTTCTTCCTCAACAATTTCCCGGCCCTCTGCATCGGGGTCGGCGAACAGTATGAAAGCCCGATCGAACATTGGCTCAAGGCCAAGCGTCGTGTTTTTGCCGGCGACCAGGCGTTTGGCGCCTATCTCCTGCAGGAGGCCTTGCAGGCGGAGTTCGACCCGTCCTTCTCGATGGAAATGGTGCTTGATCATGGTGCACTGACGCCGCTGGAGCTTGCCGGGCTCGATCCTGATCTGCCGATCGTGCCGATCCTGTTCAATTGCGTGCAGCCGCCCATGCCGACCATGCGCCGCTGCTACAATTTCGGCAAATTCCTCGGCCGCGCCATCCGCAACTACAAGGGCGTGGAACGGGTCGCGATCCTCGCGACCGGCGGCATCAGCCATGACATCGCAACTCCGCGCATGGGCATGGTCAACCGCGACTTCGACTCCAGGCTCCTGGAACTGATGGAAGCCGGTGACCACGATGCGGTCATTCAATACGCGACCGATTTCGTCCACACCGCCGGCAACGGCGCGGAAGAAATCCGCATGTGGATGGCGGCCATGGGTGCTGCCGACGGCCTACCCTTCCAGCGCACCTACTACCGCGCCGTGAACGACTGGTACACGGGCATCGGCATCGGTCGTTTCGAACAGTCCACCGGAGCGAGCGCCGGGGGCCGCCATGCAGGCTGAACGCAAGGCTCTCGTCATTGGCGGCGGCATCGCTGGCATGTCCGCAGCGATTGCGCTTCGGCAGGCGGGTCTGTCGGTCGATGTCTGCGACCGCGATCCGCACTGGAAGGTTTACGGCGCGGGGATCACCATCACCGGGCCGACCCTTCGCGCCATGGGCCGGCTGGGCGTTCTGGATGAGGTTCTGCGCCAGGGCTATGCGGCGGACGGTATCGATGTCTGCGCGGTCGACGGGCGCAAACTTTCGACCATCGATACGCGCAGCGCTGCGCTTGGGGGCATCCCGAGCGCCGGCGGCATCCTGCGCCCGACGCTCCACAGCATCATTTCGGCCCGTTTGCTGACGCTGGAGCCGACAATGATGCTCGGCGTCACGGTGGAGACGCTGGAAAATGAAGCCGATCATGTGAACATCGTCTTCAGCACGGGCAAAAGCGCGCGCTACGATCTGGTCGTCGGTGCGGATGGCATCTATTCGCAAACCCGGCAGCAGATCTTTCCCGACGCGCCCCGTCCGCACTATGCCGGTCAGTATTGCTGGCGCCTCATGATGCCGCGCCATCCCGACATCAAGCGCCGCACTTTCTTTCTGGGCGGACAGGGAAAGGTCGGCCTCAACCCGGTTTCGCCGGAGAGCATGTACATGTTCTACGTGGAGGCGCAGCCGGAACCCATCTGGCGCGACGAAACAAAGCAACATCTCCTCCTCGCAGACCTGCTCTCACCCTATGGCGGAGTTCTGAAAGACGTTCGCGAGGGCCTGACGGCCTCCTCGCAGATCGTCTGTCGCCCGCTGGAAACGGTCTTCGTGGGCGAAGACTGGACGAAGGAGCGAACCGTGCTGATCGGCGATGCCGCCCATGCCACCACACCGCAGCTGGCCTCCGGCGCGGGGATGGGCATCGAGGACGGTCTTGTGCTGGGCGAGGAAATCGGCCGGAACGCCGACATCGCCGCGGGCCTTAGCGCCTTCATGGCGCGCCGCTATGATCGCTGCAAACTCGTCGTCGATTCCTCCCTCGAAATCAGCCGCCTCGAACGCGAACAGGCGCCGCCCGCCGCCCAGACCGCGGTGGTCGAAAAGGCGCTCGCAACGCTCAATGAGGAGTTCTGAAGCCCCATGTTCCTGACCATCAACAGCTGCAATCTTCACGTCGCCGTCCATGGCGACCAATCGAGGCCTGCCCTCATCCTTCTCCACTCGCTCGGCGCCTGCGCCGATCTGTGGCAGGAACAGGTCAAGGCGCTGTCCCGCGACTATTTCGTCGTCTGCCCAGAGTTCCGGGGCCATGGTATCAGCGAACTCTCAGCCGTGCCGCTGACCGTCGAGATCCTTGCGCAGGATGTCGTCGGGGTAGCGTCCGCACTGGCTCTCAACCCCTTCCATCTGGCCGGCGTCTCCATCGGCGGCATGGTCGCGCAGTCCGTGGCGGGCACCCATCCCGACCGGGTGAAGACACTGACCGTCTTCGATTCCAGCATCGTCTCGCTCAATCCGCGCATGTGGCAGGAGCGCGCCGCAAAGATCCGGGCCGATGGTCTCATATCCATTGCGGAGGGCGTCTACGCCCGCTGGATCACGCCAGGCGAGCGCGATACCGCGCGCGGCCGCGGCCTTGCCACCATGCTCGCGCGCGCCTCTTCGGAGGGCTATGCCGCCGGCTGCGACGCACTGGCGATCGCCGACTGCCGGGCAACCGCACCCAACCTCACCATGCCGACAACCATCGCCGTCGGCGAATTCGATGAAGCAACGCCCCCGGCTGCCGCAAAGGTGCTGGCAGAGACGATCGGGACGGAGCTGACGGTCATCGAGGGTGCCGCCCATATCCCCATGCTGGAACAGGCAGAGACCGTGACGCGCATTCTCGAGCGCACGATGGCGCGCGCGCAATAGCAGGTTTTCGGATGGGACGGCGCGAGAGGAGGCGCCGCATCCCGCCGGAATGCGAGCCAACCTTCATCATGTGAAGGCTGGCAGGAGGGGCAGATACCCAGAGCTTTGTAAGCGGACGCGCACGTTTTCGGCGCGCAGGTTTCACAGGCGGGGACGATACGAAGAAATCGACATTCAACCGGACTTTCTTGGAGGAGAGACAATGTCAACGAATGAAAAATGGTCAGGCCGAATTGCCTTGTCGGTCGCACATGTGGCGGGAATGATCGACCTGCTGGCCCTGCCCGTGTGGGTCGGCACTCTGATCGCGGCCTATCATTTCGATCCGCAGCAGGCAGGGAGCCTTGTCACTCTCTTCCTCGCCGGAGCGGTCGCGGCCAGCCTGTTCCTGGCGCCGCGCTTCAACCGGATCAACGGGCGCCTGCTGGCGACGGGAGGCTTCGCCTGCGCTGCGGTTGCGCTCGCCGTTGCCTCCCTTTCGACCGCCTATGCGATCATGGCCGTCTGTCACCTGCTCGCCGGCCTCAGCGCCGGGTCGGCGCTTTCGATGACGCATGGGACGATCGGACGAAGCGTCAACCCGCACCGGCTCTTTGCCATCGTCGGCACGGCGCTCGGCATGTTCGCCATCGCCTTTCTCGGTGCTGCGCCCAAGTTCATCGCCGCCCATGGTGGCGCATCCATGTTCCAGATCTTCACCGTGCTGATGATCGTCGCGGCCCTGGTGGCCCTTGTCGCGTTTCCGAAGCCGTCAAACGATGGCGCAAAACAGGCCGCCGGCGTGCCGGAGAAACTGGGGCTGCCGGTCTGGGCCGGCATCCTCGGGGTCAGCATGATGGCCGTCAATCAGTCCATGGTGTTCGGCTTCTTCCAGCAGATCGGCACCGACCGCGGCTTCGGGCTTGATGCCATCACCGGCGTCTTCATCGTGCTCGGCTTCATCAACCTGCTTCCGCCGCCGTTGGCGGCCTTTCTGGAAAGCCGCGTCAGGGCGGAAAAGGTTGTCCTGATCGGCCCCATGGTTCAGGCCACGTTGGCGCTCATCATCATCTTCAGCTCCACCTTCGCGCCTTACGCAGCCGCCGGTGCGGTCTATGTCGGCGTGATGATCTTCACGCATACCTATGCGTTCGGTCTCCTGTCGAAGCTCGACAAGTCGGGCCGGGCTGTTGCAGCAACTCCCGCCATGCTCATGACGGGTGCGGCCATCGGTCCGCTCCTGGCCGGCACGCTAATCAAGTATTTCGGCTATCACGCCATCGGCTATGCGATCTGCTTCTTCGCGGTCGCCGCGATAGCACTCTTTTCTCAGGCGCGCCGGAACGAGGTTGCGCTGGAGCCTGCGTTGAAGTGAACTGAAGAAAAGCAATGGGTGCGGCGCGTCCAGCGTGCCGTCTCCCGCCTCTTCGACAGCAGGTGGCAAGCGTCCGACGGACCAGCGCCGCGCTGCGTAGCCTTGGGGTCGCCGAAGAAAGTAGCGCCGAAGCTGAATGCTGAGGTTGTTGGTGATGATGATCTTGTGCGTTTACAGAGCTTTTTCACCAGATTGAAGAGCTTCGCAGAGGGCAGCGAAACCGAGGTCTCCGGGCTTGCCGAGGATCAGCAGATCGAGGCGAACCCGTCTTCTGGCGATCCGCCCGCCTGGCCGCTGGCCTTCTACTTGCCCGAGCCCCTTCACCAATTCGATATGCACCAAGAAGCGGACATTCAGACGCTGCTCAGCGGCTGTATCTGGCGCGACACCAATTACCGAGCTTAACGCAAGACGACCTGCGCATCCGCTGCGCAGGTCTGAACGCACGCCCGAGTAGATGCCCCGCCGGAGACCCGGCTGGGGTCTTCCGGCCAATGGTCAGAAGCTGGTCGCGAAATTGATCCAGACAGAGTCTCCCTGGGCCCGGTTTTCCGCGATGAAGTCATGCTGCCATGACGCGCTGACCTGAAGCTTCTGGCTAAAGGCGTAGCTGACCGCCGGGCCGATAGCGAAGCCGCGACCGCGATGACCGTCAGCCGGCGCTCCAGGACCGGTATCGTTGGTGAACTGCTGGTAATAGTAACCCACGGCACCGACACGCAGCTTGTCGAAGTTCCAGCCTATAGCGTAGTCGACGGCCCATTCATTCCCGTTGGTATAGCCTGTGGCATTGTTACGCGTATTGAAAACGAGGCGGGATGTGATCCCGGCTTCAAGGCCTTCGGGGTCGGAATAATGGTAGCCGACCACCGGCTGAAACGACCAGTGGTTCATACCGGGGCTTGCAGTGTTTCTTGTGTCATAGGCTCCTGTGGGTGCAGCTATGTCCATACCCAGAACGACGGCATTCTTGCGGTCCAGGTTCCAGGACACGCCGATCGTGCCGACCATGTCCGCAAGCGCGAAGCTGTTCGACTTACCCGCAGGCGTCGTCAAGTTCACGCTGACAAGCGGAACGACGAGCTGCGTGAAGACTTTGCCACCGCCAAGTTCAACCGGCGTGACGTACAGGAACCGCATTGCCTCGGCCACGCTCGTGACGTTGAAATTGATCGGGATCTTGTTTCCGTTACCGTCGTTCAGCCGGTTGGAGGAATAGATATTGGTCTGCGAGAGGAAGTAGAGGCCCGGATAGGGCGGAAAGGCACCGGCGAAAAACTGTGCGGCACCGGGACTGAATTGCGAATTCCCGTTCTCGGCTGCCATCGCCGGACACAACATCACGGTTGACAGGCAAAGTGCCAGGGTAAGTTTGTTGAAATGCATTATCGTCCTCCTCAAACGTAAAAGCGTCTGTAACCTTCTGGAGAACAAGGGATTATGGCGCTGCGCCCAAAATGCGCTGCGCTCGACGAGATCGTCGTTATCCGATTTGACTTACTTCCCCCAAAAGGCGTCCATCCCGCCGCCAGCACACCCGCAAACCGTGTCGTGAAGTGCGCATAAGAGAGAGCTAGGTAAACAATTGATATTTGTAAAATTGCTATAATTGATACCTCCTATTTTTGAATGAAATACCATGGACTAAACCGATTTATTTGAGGACATCGCAAACAGTGGCGCAATGCATCCGTTCAGCAGGGCGAACTTGTCCGTGGATTTACACGGTCCCTTTCGCTGCGGGATCGTAGTTGACAGCGCAATCCAGCCCGGACGTGATCGGCAGGCTCTCAGCCTGCTGCCGGTTTCGAGGACACCGATTTAACGTGTTTCCAATGAAACTGGAGCGAAGAAAGGTCCACCGCGAATAGAAGCTTGAAGCGGTGAGATTGGTGCGGGAGCGCAGCATCAGTGTTGCGCAGGCCGCCGCGATCTGGATGTTCACGAGAATGTCTTACGCAAATGGGTTAGGGAGTATGGCTCCGACCCGACGCAGGCCTTTTCCAGCCGCGGGCATTGAAGCTGCCCTTGATATTATCCAAGAGAACCTCGTCATACCGGGCATGATGGCTCGGAGAACGATTGAACAAGGTAGCGACCGCACCGATGGGTGCCCGGCGTGTCTGGCACGCTCTTCTTGCTGAAGGCTTTTCCGGCGGTCTGCATCGTGTCGAACGGCTGGTGCGCACGAACGCACTGAGTGCAAGGCCGAGCCAAACGTGGCGGCATTCCACGTTAAGGCTCACGCAGACAATAGGTCGGGATACGCGTTTCACTGCTCGGTTTTACGCGAACAGCTTTGCCATTTCTTCCGGTGACTTGGGTTTTTTCAGGAGCGGTTGAAAGATCAGGTCCGCAAGCCAGCGCGCCGACTCTGCCTCCACTGACGCGAGCGTGAGTATGCGTGGAAACAAGCCCTGGACGTAGTGACTGACCAGTCCATGCGGCGCCAGCGCCGTGTAGGATGCCATCCGATAGACATCCCCTTCAATGAAGTCCCCGCTCTCCTGGCATGCCTTGATAGCACTCAACAATGTTCCCAGAGCTTCCGTGTTGTAGATTTCCCGCGCGAAAAAGGCCGTCTCGCTTATCGCGCGCGCCCTGAACATAACGACGTAGTAGCCCGGAAACTCGCTCGCGAAATTCAGATAAGCGAACAGAAGCGCATAAAGTTGCTCCATCGGCGTGTCTTCCGCTTCGGACTGGAACTTCTTTTGACGGCTTGCCAGCTCTTCAAATCCCTTGCGCGCCAATGCGTCCAAAAGCGCATCCTTATCCGCAAAGTGGCGATAGACAGCCGCATGGGTGACACCGAGAGCGGTCGCCAATTCCCGCATGGAAAATGTTGGCCCGTCCCTTTCGACAATGTATTCGACAGCTTTCTCGATCACCGCTTCAGGCAAGCTGTTGTGGTGATAGGAGGTCCGCTTTGCGGTCTTCGGACTGTCGGCCTTCGTGGACATGTGTGAACTCCCGATCTGCATTGTCTCCGAGACGATGCGCGTGCCTGTTCGGCAGGCCAATTAGAAACCACAGGTATGACCCCACCCTTGACACAAATTCAATGACAGGACATTATGTTACCACTGGTAACATAAGAATTGCCAAAGGCGCTCACGTTACCGGGGAACTCGAAATGTCAGGAAAATAGTCCTCAAGAGCCTTCCAATGCGCATCGGCACGTCTCCGCATGTCGGACGTTTGCGGTCGGGCGCAGGCGTGCGCGAGCAAGTGCGGTCCGCTCCCGGGCCAAACCGCCAGTTTGAAAGCTCCACAAGGACGGATTTGGCGGGCTCGCGTTCAAGCCGGTCATAGCAACGCATTGTCAAAATCAAACTGAGGAGCAAGAAGCATGTCCTATCTAATCGAACCGAGAGATCCTCCTGGCATGATCTTCTGCGGCGAAATACGTGCTGGTGTCGGCGGGCGAAGAAACATCGAAACCCACGGTGGACTGTCTCGCGACTTCACCCCGGTGACCGGCGGGAGTTTCAACGGCCCAAGGATCAGCGCCAGGATCCTGGAAGGAGGCGGAGATTGGTCCACCGCCGTTGACGGCGTCTTTCGTCTCGATGCGCGCTATGTGATGGAAACCGACAGCGGTGACATTTTCGAGATCCAGAACCGGGGCATCGGGCACAGCGACCCCGCACTCTTCGAAGAAATCGGCAAGACGGGAAAAGCGACACTGGACACCGTTTATTTCCGCACGACCGCGCTTTTTTTCACGCAAGCCAAAGAACTGAACTGGCTCAGCGAAAAGATCTTTATCGGCGTTGGCCGAGAATTTGGGCCTGAACTCACGATGCACATTTTCGAGGTACTTTGATCATGATAACCAAGCCCGAACTCGACCCCCAGATCCTTTCGCATATCGAGCGTTTTGACCGTGAAATGAGCAATCCAGCGCTGGATATTGCCGGAATGCGAAGCCAATACGCAACCATTATGTCGGACCAGGTCCCGCTCTGCGCGCCTGTGCCAACGCGGGATTTGACGATCCCGACACGCCACGGCGATATGGCCGCGCGTCTCTACAAGCCAGACAGCACCTCGCCGCAACCACTTCTCGTCTATATGCATGGTGGCGGTTTCGTCGTCGGGGACCTCGACACGCTGAATGTACCTCTGACCTATATCGCCCGACAATCTGGCTGGGCCATCCTGTCGCTTGACTACAAGCTCGCGCCGGAACACCTGTACCCGATCGCCTACGAACAGTGTGAGGATGGCCTCGATTGGGCGATCACGCACGCGAACAGCCTCTGGGGGACCGGTTCGCCATTGGCGGCGACAGTGCCGGCGGAAACCTGACAGCGCTGCTGGCTTTGAGAAAGTACGAGGCGATGGGCGACAAGATCGTCTGGCAGCTCTTGATCAACCCGGTTCTCGATTTCATCGGAGTCGAGGAGGGAGCAACCCTTTCCCATCGGCAGTTCAACAATGGGCCGATCCTTTCGAAGGATGTCATGGCGGGCTTTAACAAGGCGTATTTTCCCGACCGTGAGTCCATGCAGCGCTCAAGCCCCAGCCGCCAAACCTTGCCGGCACGGCTTCCCGACACCTTCATCGCCGCCGCGGAATGCGACCCCTTGCGTGATGACTCCGTTCATTATGCACAGGCGCTCAATGCTGCTGGCGTGAACGCCAAGGTGGTGGTTTATAAAGGGATGTGCCACAACTTCATCACCCTCTCGCATCTATGCGAGACTGCGAAAAAATCGCTCGATGACATCGTAACAGAAGCCCGTAACGTGCGGATCAAGGCCGAGGCTGGCTGAGCGGCCGAGAATGTGTTTCAGGCGTTCCCGTTTCGCCTGAAACACTTCAGAAGAAGTATGACCTCATTGAGGTCAGGGCAGATATGAGTAAGCTCCGTTAATCGTGCGGCAAAGAAAAGCACCGATCTGCGGGAGTGACCCGAAGACGAAATTTCTGAACGGGTGGTCTAACCACGGCGCAAACGATGGCGAACCATTTGATTTCCGCCGTGGTTCGGATGATTTTTATCCGTCCATCAGCTGAAGATCACCTGAATATCAGTGTATTCAACCAGACCTTCCTCGGCAAATTCCACGCCGAGACCTGAGGACTTCACGCCACCAAAGGGTGCATTGGGCTGAATCGCGCCGTGCTTGTTGATCCAGACGGACCCGGTCGTGATGCGGCTCGCCACCTTCTTTGCCGCCTCGATATCCGACGACCAGACCGAGCCGCCGAGACCGTTCGGGCTATCATTGGCGAAGCGAATGGCTTCTTCCACATCCGAATAGCGGATGATCGGCAGCGCCGGGCCGAACTGCTCTTCGTCGACCAGCGGATCGCCGTTCTTCAGGCCGGCAATAATCGTCGGCGGGAAGAACAGCCCTTCGCCCGGCTCGCCACCCAGCAGCACCTTGCCGTTACGCTTGGCATCGGCGACGAGCCGCGAAACCTTGTCGAACTGCGCGCGGTTCTGAATGGGGCCGAGGATGCTCGTTTCCTCCATGCCATTGCCGACCGGGATGTTCCTTGCATAGGCGACAAGCTCGTCGCAGACGGCATCATGGATGGAATCATGTACATAAAGACGCTTCAGCGCGGCGCAGGTCTGGCCGTTATTGATGAAGGCACCCCAGAAGAGGCCTTCCGCGATGGCCTTCGGATCGGCATCCGGCAGCACGATGCCTGCGTCGTTGCCGCCCATTTCCAGGGTCAGGCGCTTCATCGTGTTTGCCGCGGAGCGCATGATCTTTTCGCCGGTGGCGCAGGACCCGGTGAAGACGATCTTGCGGATGCCGGGATGCTCGGACATGGCCGCGCCGAGATTGACGCCCTTGTCGCTGCCCGTGACGACATTGACCACACCTGCCGGCAGAACTTCGTTCATGATCTCGACCAGTCTGAGCGTCGAGAGCGGCGTGAAGGGCGACGGCTTGATGACCACCGTGTTGCCTGTTCGCAGCGCCGGCATGATGTGCCAGATGGCGATCATCACCGGGAAGTTCCACGGCGTGATGGAGCCGACGACACCGAGCGGCTTGCGGTGGAGTTCAACGCGGCCCTGTTCATTGTCCTGCAGCACCTTCACGGGGATCGACAGACCGGTCGTGTAGCCGGCCCAGGCGTGCGCGCCGCCCATTTCCCAACGCGAGCCCAGCCCGTTAAGCGGCTTGCCCTGCTCGAGCGTGATGATTTCCGCGAGTTCTGCCTGATGTTCTTCAATCTTGGCCGTCACCGCCGCGCAGGCTGCCTGAAGCGCCTCGTCACTCTGGGCCGACCATGAAACGAACGCCTCGTTGGCCGCCGCAACGGCAGCGTCCAGATCGGCAAGGCCGAGATCGGGCGCGCGCCTGGCTTCCGCACCCGTGGCCGGGTTGATGACTGAAAAATGCGCCTGCGCCTGCACCGGCTTTCCGCCGATCGTTGCTTTGTAATCCATGTTTTCCTCCTCAAACAGACCGCCTTGCAGACGGTCATCAGAGGCGAATGATCATGCCGGACTGATCGATGGACTTGGACTGAGGCGACGCATGTATTGGACGGCAGCGTCAGGACAGCCGTGCGGCGGCACCCGGCGTGGTTCCGTATTTCTTTCGAAACTCCCGATAGAAATAGGATAGATCGTTGAAGCCGCAATCGAATGCAATCGCTGTCACGCTCTCCGGCGTCCGCACATAACCTGCGGTCAGACGGTCATGGGCGAGTGCAAGACGGCGGTGGAGAATGCGGTGGCTCGGGGTTTCGCCGAGTTGCCGGAAATGGCGCTGCAGCATTCTTTCCGAAACGTTCAGTTGAGACGCCAGACTCTGCGGCCCGAATGCGGGATCGGCGCGGTGGCGGTCTATCACCGCCAATGCGCGCGACAGAAGCGTCTCGGCCGCATTCGTCCCGCCATGTCCGCGAGCCGACAGGATATAGGAACCTATGAGGGAAAGCAGTGCTTCGCCAAGCTGCATCTGCGCGGCCCCATCTTCGAGCATCTTGGCGATGACCGCCCGGATCGCAAGCCAGAGCGGATCGCGCCGCGAAACGGCAAGACCGCCCGTACAGGCCTTGCCGAAGCGGTGAACCGCCTCGCTGCGTGGAATATGCAGGGAGATCTGGGTCGAGTTGTCGCTCTCGTAGACAAATGTCGAGGGCTTCACGGAATCGACAAGGAACATGTCGCCGGGTGAAAGCCAGACGGCTTCATCACCTTGCGTCACCTGGCAGTGTCCAACGTCCTGTACCAGAAGGAACATGTATTCGCCGGGATCCTGCCGGATGCTGCGCGCGTGGCGGGCGATTTTCGACGCTTCGAGCGAGACCACCGCGCTATCGAAAGGACCGAACCGTCTGGCGCTCACATGGCCGTTGACCAAGCCGCTGCGGTGCATGGGTTCGAGATCGAAGGCGCCGCAGACCTTGCGGATTTCGGCTTCGAGTATTTCCCCCTGCACCGGCTTGAAGACCGGTGTGACCAGCGACTGCATCTCCGCCTCCCGCGTTCCTTTTAATCCGGATCAGGCCGGCCGCGACCTCTCATGCGGCCATATCCTCAAACAGCGCTGCAAATCCTCCGGCCGCTGCAGCTCTGCGCAGGCCATCGCAAGGTAGATCGGCAAGCCCTTCCGAGACAAGCCGTTCCAGAACTTGCACCACGTCGCGAAGTCCACGTGCCTCGGCATAGTGCATGGGACCGCCGCGCCAGCGTGGGAAACCGTAGCCGTGTATCTTGACCAGATCGATGTCCGCCGACCTGAGCGCCACACGCTCTTCCAGAATGCGGGCTGCCTCGTTCACCATCGGCAGAACGATGGCGTCGGCAATTTCGTCTTCCGTGAATGCACGCTGGCTTATGCCGCCGGCAGCCTGCGCAATGACGGCGGCGACCGTTTCAGATGGACGGGGCGTTCTGTCGCCGGCCTGGTAATCATACCAGCCGCCACCCGACTTCTGGCCGAAGCGTTCCAGGCCACAGAGACGATCGGCGACGGGCGCGAAGGGCGTTTCGCCGCGTTCGCGAGCCGCCTTGCGCTGGAAGGCGGCAATGTCGAGGCCGCCGAGATCCTGCGCTTCGAAGGGCCCCATGGGCATCCCGAAGGCCCGCATGGCAGCATCCACCGCAGATGGCGTCGCGCCTGACAGGAGCAGCCGCTCCGCCTGCGCACGGGTTACCTTGAGGATGCGATTTCCGATGAACCCGTCACAAATTCCGGCGCGCACCGGTATCTTCGCGAGCTTCGCAGCAAGCGAAAAGCCGGTCGACAGGACATCGGGCGCCGTGTCCTTCGTCGGGACGATTTCGAGCAGCTTCATGACGTGGGCGGGACTGAAGAAGTGCAGCCCGAGAAAACGTTCCGGATGGGTCAGCCCCTCGCTGATCGCCTCCGGATCGAGATAGGACGTGTTGGTCGCCAGGATCGCATCGGGACGGCAGACCTCGGAAAGTCGGGCAAAAACCGCGCGCTTGACCGACAGGTCCTCGAACACTGCCTCGATCACCAGATCGGTGTCGGCCACTCGGGCATAGTCGTCGCTTCCCGTCACACCCGCCATCCGCGCCTTGGCGACGTCCGCCGCCATGCGTCCGCGCTTGACCGAGCCATCAAAGATCGCGCGCACATTCGTGAGGCCGCGCTCAACGGCTGCCTGGTCCCTCTCGATCAGAACCACAGGCAGGCCAGCATCGCGCAGCGCCGCCACGATACCGGCGCCCATCGTGCCGCCGCCGATCACTGCTGCAGACGCTATGGACCGCGGCGTAACGCCTGCAAGTTCCGGCGGTCGTGCGGCGGCCCGCTCGCTGAAGAAAACGTGGCGCAGGGCCGCGGCCTCACCCGACTGCCGCAGGGCCAGGAACGTTTCCCGCTCATGGGCCATGGCGCCGGCAAAATCCGCTTCCGTAGCCTTCCGGATGCAGGAAAGCGCTCGGAACGGGGCAGCCTCCCCCTTCGCTTTCGATGCAACACCCTTCTCGGCGCCGGACCAGAAATCGGCTGCGACCGCCGGAACGGGGCGCGCCGAGATCGGCATGGGTCTCTCCTTTGCCAGGGCCTCCCTTGCAAATGCGATGGCCTGCGAAGGCAGATCGCCTTCCACGACAGCATCGACAAGACCGAGACCTTCTGCCTTGGCCGCCTTGACCGGATTGCCGCTTGTGATCAGGTCGACAGCGGCCTCGACCCCAATCAGGCGCGGCAGGCGCACGGTGCCACCGGCACCGGGAACCAGCCCCAGCTTGACCTCAGGCAGGCCAAGGCTGGCGGATGGGACGGCGACACGCCACGCGCAACCAAGGGCGATTTCGAGCCCGCCACCCAGGGCCGAGCCGTGAATGGCGGCAATCCACGGTGTCTTCGCTGCTTCGATGGCGGCGACCACATCGGGCAGATGCGGCGGCTCCGGAGCCTTGCCGAACTCGCTGACGTCAGCGCCCGCGATGAAGGTGCGTCCGGCGCAGAGAAGGACCACTGCGTCCGTGCCGGGGTCGGCGTCGAGTTGAGCGACGGTCTCGACAAGCGCCTGGCGCAGCGACTGCGACAGGGCATTGACGGGAGGGTTGTCAACGGTGACGACGGCAATGTTACCTTCGTGGGCGATGGTGAGTGTCATGTGTCAGATTCCCAGATAGGCTGCGCGGATTTTTTCATCCGCAATGAGTTCGGCGGCGGGGCCGGACATGGTAATGCGCCCCGTTTCCATGACGTAGCCACGGTCTGCGATGGATAGGGCTCCAAACGCATTCTGTTCGACCAGAAGAACCGTGACCCCAAGGGATTTCAGGTTCTTCACCACGTCGAATATCTGCGCCACGAGGATAGGCGCGAGCCCCATGCTGGGCTCGTCGAGCAGAAGGCAGGATGGCCGGCTCATGAGTGCACGCGCGATGGCCAACATCTGCTGCTGGCCGCCGGAAAGCGTACCGGCTGCCAAATTCCGTTTCTCGCGCAGGATCGGAAACAGGGCGAAGGCGTCTTCCCGGTCGCTGTCCACCTTGTCGTCGGAGAAATTGTAGGCCCCGAGCCGAAGGTTCTCCTCCACCGTCAGATTGGTGAAGATCTGCCGCCCCTCGGGCGATTGTGCCAGACCACGCTGGACGCGGCGATAGGCAGGCACTGTCGTGAGCGCCTCGCCGCGGAAGACAACCGAACCCGCCGACACCGGCTGGATGCCCGAGAGGCATTTGAGCAAGGTCGTCTTGCCGGCACCATTTGCGCCGACGACCGTCACGATCTCGCTGGACGAGACCTCCAGATCGATGCCATGCAGCACCTCGATCCGACCGTAGCGCGACCGCAATCCCTCAACGCTCAGCATGACCAGCCTCCACGACCTGCGCCCCGAGATAGGCTTCGACAACGCGTGGATCGCGCGCGATGTTGGACGGCACGCCCTCTGCGATCTTGACGCCATGATCGAGGACCACGATGTGGTTGGAGATGCGCATCACCATCTTCATGTCGTGCTCAACGAGAAGGATCGAGATACCCTCGGCGGCGACGGCTGCAATGAGATGGTCGATCTCCTCGGTCTCCACCGCGTTGCAACCCGCCGCCGGCTCGTCCAGCAGGAGGATGCGGGGTTTCAGCGCGAGCGCTCTGGCGATTTCGAGCCGCTTGAGCGCACCGTAGGAGAGCGAACCGGCCTCCTGGGCGGCGGCGCGTCCGAGGCCGACCCGATCCAGAAGCTGGCGGGCAGTCTCTTCCGATCGTTTGCTGCGGCGGCGCGAGCCCGGCAGTGCCAGCAGATCGGCGACCAGCGCGCCACGCTCCTCGAGGTGATGCCCCACCACCACATTTTCGAGAACGGTCATGGACTGAAATATCTGCAGGTTCTGGAAGGTGCGCGACAGTCCGCGCCGCGCCAGCAAGTGCGGCGGCATTCTCGTCACGTCCTCACCATTCAGCACGACCCGGCCGCGGGTCGGCGCATACTGGCCCGAGATCATGTTGAACAGGGTGGTCTTGCCTGCCCCGTTCGGGCCGATGATGGACACGATTTCGCCGGCGGCCAGCGAGAAGCCGACGTTATCGACGGCGCGCAGGCCGCCGAAACTGATGCCGAGATCTTCAATCTGAAGCAGCGTCATGCTCCCCTCCCCCCGATACGGCGCATGATCGAAGGCAGGAGGCCTTCACGCATGAAAATCATCACAAGCATCATGACAAGACCGAGCATGACCTGTTCGTATTCCTGGAAGATGGTCAGCGCCTGCGGGAGTGTCGTCAGGATCGCAGCACCCAGCAATGCGCCGAGTACCGAGCCCACGCCGCCCAGGACCGTCATTGTGACCAGTTCTACGGAATGCATGAAACCCGCCACATCCGGCGTCACGAACTTGTTCTGCAGCGCCAGAAGCGAACCCGAAACCGAGGCGTAGACAGCCGACAGAACGAAGGCGACAAGCTTGTAATGGGCGACATCGACGCCCACGGTGCCGGCGGCAACCTCGGACCCATGCAGCGCACGCAGCGCCCTTCCCGTCGGGCTGTGATAGAGATTGAGCGCCAGCCACACACCGGCCATGAGCACGACGCCTGAAAAGGCATACCAGAACGCCGCGTTTGACATGTCGAGCCCGGCACCCTTGAGGACTGCCCGCAAGCCCAGTTCCGGCACGGCGATCCCGTCCGGACCGCCCGTCAGCTTGGTCTCGTTCGACAGAACCATGGTCACGAGAATGCCGAAGCCGAGGGTCGCGACCGCAAGATAATATCCCTTCAGCCGCAAGATCGGGCGGCCGATCAGAAAGGCAATGACCGCCGACAGCAGGGCCCCCAGCACCAGCGCCAGCGCCGGGTGCAGCCCGAGGTGCACCGGCGCAAGTGCGCAGGCATAAGCGCCAATGCCGGCAAACCCCGCATGGCCGAGACTGATCTGGCCGGCATAGCCGAGCAGGATGACCAGACCCGTCACAGCGAGCCCGTTGACGAAGATCAGCGAGCCTATGCGCAGATAATAGGAGGACGGAAAGAAAACCGGCGAAATGGCGATGATCGCCCCGAGAACGAGAAGCGTCTTTGTCGTGTTCGAGAGCCGCATGGTTACACCCGATCCGACGACTTGCGGCCGAAAATGCCGTGCGGCATGGCGAACAGGACAGCAAGGATCACCACGAAGGCCGCCGCGTCCTTATATTGCGAGCTGATGTAGCCCGCCGTCATGGCCTCGAAAATGCCGAGCAAAAGACCGCCAACCAACGCACCCTTGGGGTTGCCCATACCCCCCAGCATGGCGGCCGCGAAGCCCTTGAGGGCAAGCGCGAGGCCGACATTGTAGCTTGTCAGCATGATCGGCGTGATGAGCACGCCGGCAAGCGCGCCGATGGCCGCTGACATGGCGAAGGAGAGCGTCATGATGTATCGCGTGTTGATCCCGACGAGCTGAGCGGCGATGCGGTTGTTCGCCGTGGCAAGAACGGCGCGACCCGTCAGCGTCCGGGTGAAGAAGAGCCAGAGGCCGAAGAAGACCGCGAGTGCACCGGCCATGACCCACAGGCTCTGGGGCAGAATGGTTGCGCCGCCTATGTGGAAAGGCTCATCGCCCGAAAACGCCGGAAAACGGTGAAGTTGCTTGTCGAACACAAGCTGGGCAGCACCTCGAATGAAAATTGAAGCGCCGATCGTGATGATGATGAGGGAAACGACCGGTGCGCCCCGCGCCGGCTCGATCGCCAGCCGGTTGAGCGCCACGCCCATCATGGCCGTGGCAAGGATCGCCAGAAGAGCCGAGAGCGGCAGCGGCACGCCGGCCGCATGAGCGAAATAGGTGATCATTCCGCCCAGCATCACGAATTCGCCCTGGGCGAAGTTCACCACGTCCGAGGCGTTGTAGATGATGGCAAACCCCAGCGCGACAAGTGCATAGACCGCGCCGACGGTGAGGCCGGAAAGCAGGAACTGAAGAAAGTCTGTCATGGGCGGCTCCGCTGACGTGATCGTGTGACCAGCAGCCCCGGGCAGGGTCCCGGGGCTGGCGCGGTCTCGTTAGTCGACGATCTTCCAGCCGCCTTTTTCGATCTGCAGCATGCGGAAGGCCGCAAGATCGAGGCCGAGATGATCCTTCGCGCTCATGGTGACGGTGCCGGTGGTGCCAACCAGGCCCTTCGTCTGTTCGATCGCGTCGCGGATTGCGTCCGGCTTGGCGCTTCCGGCGCGCCCGATCGCATCAACGAGAATGCGCAGCGCATCATGTGCGTAGCCCCCGAACGTCGAGACCGGCTTGCCGGTCGCCTTCTCGTAAGCCGTCTTGTAGGCGATGACGACATTGCGCTGCGGATCGCTTTCCGGCAGCAGACCCGCGACCAGAAGGGCAGTGCCCGGCAGGCGGACGCCTTCAGCGGCATTTGCGCCGGCTAGCTGGATGAAGCCATCCGAGGCCACGCCGTGCGACTGATAGAGCGGCAAGCCAATGGCGAGCTGGGCATAATTGCGGGTAACGATCGCCGGGCCCTGGCCGAAGCCTGGATTGAGGACCGCCTGCAGGCCTTCCTTGCCCTTGATGTTGGTCAACTGCGGCGTCATGTCGGCGTCGTTCGGGCCATAGGTCTCGTCGGCGAGAACCTTGATCCCGTACTGGTCCACAATCGAAAGGCACTGCTTGCGCATGGACGCGCCGAACCCGTCGGAGCCGGAAATCAACGCGATCTTCTCGATCTTGTTCTTCTTCATGTCCTCGAAGATCTTGGCGCAGGCCATGCGATCGGTATGCGGCGTCTTGAACGTGTAGGGCTTCACCGGATCGATGATCTCGATGGCGCCGGCAAGCGAGATGAAGGGAATATGCGCATCCTCGAAAACGGGGATGACGGCCATGGACGTGCCGGTGGTGGTGCCGCCAATTACGGCAACGACTTCGTCGTCTTCCACGAGGCGGGTTGCGAATGTGCGCGCCTTGTTCGGGTCCCCACCGTCGTCATAGAGGACGAGGTTGAGCTTCTCGCCCTTCACGCCGCCGGCGGCGTTGATCTCGTCGACCAGCATTTTCAGCGTCTTGGCTTCCGGATCGCCCAGAAACGAGGCGGGGCCGGTCTCCGAAACGGTCGCGCCGATCTTGATATCCGCGAGTGCCGGCGCGGTCGCACCGATCAGAAGCGCGAGCGTGCCTGCCAGCGCGGTGTTGATGGATCGTTTCATGTCTTTTTCCTCCCCTTAAGACAAATGGATTTCAGGTCCTCTCACGCCGCCAGAGGGCGGCGCCACATCACCACGCGAAACCGGTTCGCGACATAAGCCGCATCCGTCAGGCTGGCATTGCCTGCCGGATTGGCACCCGTTACGTGGAAATCACTGAAAGCGGCGCTCTGATTGACATAGATGCCGCCGGTCAGATTGACCGAAAGATTGACGCCGGCTGCCGCAAAACGGTCAGCGGCCGCAAGGATGCGCGCTTCGTCCGTCTCATAGAGCGCAGCGGTAATCGCGCCCTTTGTTGAGGCAAGTTCGGCCGCCAGACGCACGCCTTCGTCGGCGTCATCGACGGCGACGATGAAGACGATGGGGCCGAAACGCTCCTCGGCATAGGCTGCGCGATCCGCGGCATCGACAGCGATGACGAGCGGCGTCGCCGTACGGGCATCTTCGAGACCGGGCACAGGCGCAGAATCACGGATGATACGGCCAAGCTCCCTTGCGTCCTGAAGGCGCGCGAGTGTCGCGGGATTGGCAATCGCGCCGCAGATGCCCGCTGCACGGCCGGCATCGGAGAGCAGCCGGTCTATCGCTGCGGCAAGACCGGACGCCACGTCATCGAAGCTCTTGAAACCTTCATTCGTCTCGATGCCGTTGCGCGGTACAAAGACGTTCTGCGGTGCGGTGCACATCTGCCCGGAATAGAGCGAGAGCGAAAACGCGATGTTATCGCACATGCCGGCAAAATTGTCGGTCGCACCGACGACGATGGAATTGACGCCCGCCTCCTCGGTGTAGACGTCGGCCTTGCCGGCATTTGCCCGCACCCAATTCCCGAAGCTGCTCGATCCGGTATAGTCGATGATGGAAACCGAGGGATGGCGGACCAGATCGGTGGTGATTTCATGACCCGCGGCATCTGCGGCCAGCAGCAGTATGTTGGGTGAAAATCCTTCTTCCGTGAGGACCTGACGGGCGATCTCGACCGTGATGGCGAGCGGCAGAATGGCGGCCGGATGCGGCTTGACGATGACGGTGTTACCGGTGGCGAGACTTGCGAAAAGTCCCGGATAGCTGTTCCAGGTCGGAAACGTGTTGCAGCCGATGACGAGAGCAATGCCGCGCGGAACGATCCGCCAGTGCTTCTCCATCACGATCGGCTCGCCCTTGCCCTGTGGCTTCGTCCAGACAGCCTCGGACGGTGTTCGCGTCATTTCGGCATAGGCATAGGCAACGGCTTCGAGCGCCCGGTCCTGCGCATGGGGACCGCCAGCCTGAAACGCCATGGCAAAGGCCTGTCCGGTCGTGTGCATGACGCTGTTGGCCATTTCGAAACTGCGCGCATTCAGACGGGCGATGATTTCGAGGCAGATGCCGACGCGAACCTGCGGATCGGCTGCCGCCCATTGTGCAGCGGCTGCTTGCGAGGCGGAAATCAGCGTTTCGACGGAGGCGGCTGGATAGGTGACGCCGAGGGACAATCCGTAGGGAGAAACCTCGTCTCCCACAACGCGCTCAGATGGATGACCGGAAATGATGAAATGTTTGGCGAGCCGGGCTTCGAAGGCGGCAAGGCCGTCATTGCGCGCAGTTTCACCATAAATCTTGCCGCTGGGCACTTCGGAATAGGCTGACCAGTAGTCGCGCCTCGACGCTGCCTCCAGCGCCTGTTGAAGCACTTGATCGTGTCGTGCAAAAAGTCTGCTCATCACCGCTCCTCCAGCAATGTTTTTATAATTGACTGACCGGTCGGTTTATGCAAGAGATTTTTTTAGTCGAGGTGAGGAAAGCGACAGGGAGGCCCAATGTCCAGTTCTGAAACCATTCTTGTGTCGCTTCACGGCGGCGTTCTGACGCTGACCCTCAATCGGCCGGAAAAGCTCAACTCTTTCAACGACGAAATGCATATCGCCCTGCGCGCCGCCCTCGAGCGTGCGCATGCGGAAGATGATATTCGTGCAGTTCTGCTGACCGGCGCGGGGCGTGGCTTCTGCGCAGGCCAGGATCTTGGCGATCGCGATCCAAGCCTGGGCGTTCCCGATCTCGGCCATACGATCGAGACGTTTTACAATCCGCTTCTACGGCTGATGCGCAGCCTCGAAAAGCCGATCATCTGCGCCGTCAACGGCGTCGCCGCCGGCGCAGGCGCCAATATCGCCTTTGCCTGCGATATCACGCTTGCTTCGCGCTCGGCCCGATTCATCCAGGCCTTCTCGAAGATCGGCCTGGTGCCGGATTCCGGCGGCACCTGGAGCCTGCCGCGTCTGATCGGCGAACAGCGCGCCAAGGCCCTGGCGCTGACAGCCGAGCCGCTTGGCGCCGAAACGGCAGCCGATTGGGGAATGATCTGGCGGGCGGTTGACGACGACAAGCTCATGGACGAAGCCACTAGCCTTGCGCGACGCCTCGCCGAGGGACCCACCAGGGGCCTTGGGATGACGAAGCGCGCCATCCAGGCGGCTTCGACTAATTCGCTCGATGAACACCTTGATCTGGAGCGCGATTTGCAGCGGGAGGCCGGCCGCAGCGCCGACTATGCCGAAGGCGTTGCCGCGTTTCTCACCAAGCGCAAGCCGGAGTTCAAGGGCAAATGACCGCCTCCAGCCTATCGGCACAAG